>NZ_SDJS01000003.1:0-352093 GCF_004123135.1 Idiomarina sp. 29L
GCTTCTTACGAAGCAGGGAGGCGTATTCTACACTTCCCGATGATTTCGTCAACCTCTTTTTCTGGACTTTTTGCCCGGCTGACTCAACCGCCGTTATCCGACTCAACTCAGTGAGTATCTCGTGACAACGGCGGCGAATTATAGAGATCTTTTTGGACCTTTCAAGATCTTTTTCACATGAACCGGAAAAAAGATATAAATGGTGTTTTTTTAACCTCTTATGTTAAGTTAGTGTATGATTATTTGAACTATCGCTACGTTTATGATTCAAATGATAGACGTGTTAGTGGATTAGGAGGGGAATAACTAGCTATGCGCCGTAACTACTATAACTATATTCTTGCGCTAAGTATTATGGGGATATCCCTAACCGGCTTTCCGTCATTATCAATTGCCGAACCTAATTCAGAACAGTCTTCGACAATAAAAGAAGCCAAGCTTTTAAAAACCTATTCGTCGATAATTGAAAACCACCTTAGTAAAAATTTATCGATAATGCGGACGGTGCGAATACTCATTAATAACTACCCGGAACACGCCGCCTATATTGTGTCAGCTGCATTTGATACTGAGCCAAACCGGAAAAAGGCTATTATAAAAGCTGCTATTCAAGCTGAACCGGCTGTCACCTATATCGTAGTCGAAACAGCATTGGAATATTTTCCTGAGAATGTGGAAATGATAGTTCAAACCGCGATCGAAACAGAACCGGCTTATATTGATGACATTCTACCCTTGGCTATGAAGCATTCACCGGAAAAAGCCGACAGTTTAATAACCCTAACTCTCCAAAATTATCCTTCCTATTCAGAATCAATAATAAGAACGGCTCACGAGAGTTCATCAGAAAACTTACTCTCATCGGTTATAGGTACATTGAGATTATTACCTGAATCTGCTGACTATGTCCTGGAAGGTATTAAGAACTTTTTTAACAGCTTAGGAAATAATGACGATAAAACGTCTATCTCTAAGGAACAATGGCGATTACTTGCTTTGGAAGCGAAAAGCTCTGGGCTAGAACAAGAAAAGTTACAATGGCTTGTTGAAAAAGGACACCTGGATAAAGGGGAATTAACCGCAATCTATAATAATAAGTAGCTACAAGCTTTTTAAAACGAATTAAAAATAAAAAGGCCAGCTTTAAGCTGGCCTTTTTTAAAAGTTTACTCGGCAGTTTCTTCAACTACTTCTTCAACTTCTTCCACTTCTGGTCTATCAACTAACTCAATGTAAGCCATAGGTGCGTTATCACCCGCTCGGAAGCCACACTTCATAATGCGAGTGTAACCACCAGCGCGCTCTTCATAACGCGGGCCTAATTCATTAAACAGTTTACCAACGATTTCTTTGTCACGTGTACGAGCGAAAGCTAATCGACGATTAGCGACGCTGTCTTGTTTTGCCAATGTAATCAATGGCTCTACCACGCGACGTAGCTCTTTAGCTTTTGGCAACGTCGTTTTGATAATTTCATGGCGAACTAGCGAACTTGCCATGTTACGGAACATCGCCTGACGATGGCTACTGTTTCGATTTAGTTGACGACCACTCTTACGATGGCGCATACCTATACCCTTCTCAGTAAATCTATTACTAAGGTGACCTTAGTCGTTCTCAATTAAGCTAGCTGGTGGCCAATTCTCCAGGCGCATACCCAGAGACAAGCCACGTGATGCCAACACATCTTTAATCTCAGTTAACGACTTCTTACCTAGGTTAGGTGTTTTCAACAACTCAACCTCGGTACGTTGTACTAAGTCACCAATGTACTGAATCGCTTCTGCCTTCAAGCAGTTCGCAGACCGAACAGTCAATTCCAAGTCGTCGACCGGACGAAGAAGAATCGGATCAAACTCCGGCTTCTCTTCTTTTTGTTCCGGCTCGCTGATGTCTCGAAGTTCAACGAAAGCGTCTAGCTGCTCTGCTAAAATTGTGGCAGAACGTCTAATCGCTTCTTCTGGATCCAACGTACCATTGGTTTCCATTTCGATAACCAGCTTGTCTAAGTCAGTACGCTGTTCAACCCGAGCTGCGTCAACAGAATATGCGATGCGCTCTACTGGGCTGAACGAAGCGTCAACTAATAGACGACCGATTGGACGCTCATCATCGTCAGCTGACTGACGTGATGCCGCAGGAACGTATCCGCGACCACGCTCGACCTTAACACGCATGTTAAGCTCATAGTCACCGGTTAAGTGACAAATAACGTGCTCTGGATTAACAATTTCTACATCACCATCGTGAGTGAAATCGCCTGCTGTTACAGGACCTGCTCCGGATTTATTCAAGGTCAACGTAGCTTCGTCTTTACCTTCAACGCTGACAGCCAGCCCCTTCAGGTTCAACAAAATTTCGATGACATCTTCTTGAACACCCTCTTTACTGCTGTATTCATGCAGCACGCCGTCGATTTCAACTTCAGTCACTGCGCAACCTGGCATTGACGATAGTAAAATGCGACGTAACGCATTACCCAGTGTATAACCAAAGCCGCGTTCCAGAGGCTCCAGTGTAACCTTGGCATGAGTCGGGCTAATTTGCTCGATGTCGACTAACCTCGGCTTTAGGAATTCGGTAACAGAACCCTGCATTGTGTCCTCTCTCTATGCTTAAGCCTTACTTAGAGTAAAGCTCTACGATCAACTGTTCGTTTATTTCAGCAGACAAGTCACTACGTTCTGGAAGACGTTTAAATTGACCTTCCATTTTGTTGTTGTCTACTTCTATCCAGACTGGCTTCTCACGTTGTTCTGCAAGTTCCAGTGCTGCTCCGATACGTGCCTGCTTTTTCGCTTTTTCGCGAACAGAAACGACATCTTCAGGACGAACCTTGAACGATGGAATATTCACTACCTGGCCATTCACAACAACTGCTTTGTGACTAACCAATTGACGAGCTTCAGCGCGTGTTGACGCGAAACCCATACGATAAACTACGTTATCTAAGCGCTGTTCTAGCAATTGCAACAGGTTCTCACCAGTATTGCCTTTAAGTCGAGCTGCTTCTTTATAGTAGTTACGAAATTGCTTTTCCAGAACGCCGTACATACGACGAACTTTCTGTTTCTCACGCAACTGAACACCGTAGTCTGACAAACGGCCGCGACGCGCGCCGTGTTGTCCTGGTGCAGTTTCGATCTTACATTTAGAATCGATTGCGCGAACGCCGCTTTTAAGGAACAAGTCTGTTCCTTCGCGACGGCTCAGCTTGAGCTTAGGACCCAAATATCTTGCCATGATCTTTCTCCAACTATCGATTCACGCCTTAAACGCGACGTTTCTTAGGCGGACGACAACCGTTGTGAGGAATCGGTGTCACATCGGTAATATTTGTGATTTTGTAACCAACGGCGTTCAGGGCACGAATCGATGATTCACGACCTGGGCCTGGACCATTCACAAATACTTCCAGGTTTTTCAGTCCGTATTCCTTCGCCATTTCACCTGCTCGTTCTGCTGCAACCTGTGCTGCGAACGGCGTTGATTTCCGTGAACCACGGAAGCCTGATCCACCTGCGGTAGCCCACGCTAGTGCGTTACCCTGGCGATCAGTAATGGTGATGATGGTGTTGTTGAAAGATGCATGCACGTGAGCCATGCCATCGGCGACTTGCTTTTTAACGCGCTTGCGAGAACGAGTTGGTGTTTTAGCCATTACTCAATCCCCCTATTTCTTAATTGGTTTGCGCGGTCCTTTACGGGTGCGCGCATTTGTTTTAGTGCGCTGTCCACGTAGAGGAAGGCTGCGACGATGACGAAGTCCACGGAAACATCCGAGGTCCATCAAACGTTTAATGTTCATAGATACTTCACGACGCAAGTCACCTTCGACTGCGAATTTCGACACTGCGTCACGAAGCGCGTCCAGTTTGTCTTCTGACAATGAACCAATCGTAGTATCTTCAGCGATTCCCGTTGCAGCTAAAATTTGCTGCGAGCGAGTACGCCCAATACCATAGATAGCAGTTAAGGCAATAACTGCATGTTTATTGTCAGGAACGTTAATGCCAGCGATACGGGCCACTAACACGTCTCCTTTAATTTGTAGGCATCAGTTGAAAAGCCCGTTAGGATACTCAACCGATTGCCGAATTGCAAATACTTCAAGGCGGCGACTATTAAGCCGCCGACCTTTCCTTCGAATCAACCTTGTCGTTGTTTGTGTTTCGCATCAGAGCAAATAACGCGAACTACACCGTTACGCTTGATGATTTTACAATTACGACAGATTTTCTTCACGGAAGCACGAACTTTCATTGCTACTCTCCGTTCTACCTAACCTTACCGACCGTAGCCTTTAAGATTAGCTTTTTTAAGCACAGAATCATATTGATGAGACATCATATGAGTCTGTACCTGTGCCATAAAGTCCATGATGACAACCACGATAATCAATAACGATGTACCGCCGAAGTAGAACTGAACGTTCCAAGCAATCATCATAAACTCAGGAACCAAACAGACAAAGGTAATGTACAGAGCACCTGCTAAGGTCAAACGAGTCATTACTTTGTCAATGTAACGCGACGTTTGCTCACCCGGGCGTATGCCTGGGATGAAAGCGCCGGATTTCTTCAAGTTGTCAGCTGTTTCGCGCGGGTTAAATACCAACGCAGTATAGAAGAAACAGAAGAAAATAATTGCAGCCGCGTACAATAACACATAAAGCGGCTGACCGGGAGACAATGTCATCGACACTTGTTGTAAAAAGTCGGCGACAACACCTTCACCTGAACCGAACCAGGTAGCGATAGTTCCCGGAAACAAAATAATACTCGATGCAAAGATTGGAGGAATAACACCAGCCATATTTACTTTCAAAGGCAAGTGCGTGCTTTGTGCAGCAAATACTTTACGACCTTGTTGACGCTTTGCGTAGTTAACAACGATACGACGTTGACCACGTTCTACGAAAACAACAAAGTAAGTGACTGCAACAACAACAACCCCAATCAATAGCAATAATAGCAAGTGCAAATCGCCTTGGCGTGCTTGCTCAAATGTTTGACCAATAGCCGAGGGCAACCCTGCTACAATACCCACAAATATCAGGATAGAGATACCGTTACCAATACCTCTCTCAGTGATTTGTTCACCTAGCCACATTAAGAACATTGTCCCTGTAACCAAGCTAACAACAGCAGTAAAGTAAAAGCCGAAGCCAGGGTCGATAACTAACCCAGGCATTAAATTAGGTAAGCCAGTGGCTATACCTATCGACTGAAACGTTGCCAGTATCAAAGTACCCCAACGCGTATATTGGTTAATCTTACGACGACCAGACTCGCCCTCTTTCTTAATTTCAGCTAAGCGCGGGTGAACCACACTAGCCAGCTGCATAATAATAGAGGCCGAAATATACGGCATGATACCCAATGCGAATACTGACGCACGTTCTAAAGCACCACCGCTGAACATGTTAAACATGGCAACGATGGTGTCTTTTTGCTGTTCGAACAACTGAGCGAGTACAGCGGCATCAATACCAGGAATAGGCACAAAGGAGCCCGCTCGGAAAACGATAATCGCTCCTAACACAAACAACAGGCGACGCTTAAGTTCCGACAAGCCACCTTGCGCTCGATTTGATTCCAATCCTGGTTTAGCCATTTGCTCTATCCTTCGATTTTTCCGCCAGCAGCTTCAATAGCTTCGCGAGCGCCTTTGGTGACTTTCAGACCTTTAACAGTCACTTTACGACTGATTTCGCCAGACTTAATGACTTTAGCAGCCAAAATGTTCTTACGAATCAAGCCTGCAGCTTTTAACGTTGCTAAATCAACAACGTCACCTTCGACTTTCGCGATCTCTGCCAAGTTCAATTCCGCAGTGGTCATAGCCTTGCGAGAAGTGAAACCAAATTTAGGCAGACGACGCTGGATTGGCATTTGACCGCCTTCGAAACCTGGCTTCACGCTGCCACCAGAGCGAGATTTCTGCCCTTTGTGACCACGACCACCGGTTTTACCCAGACCTGATCCAATACCGCGTCCAACGCGCTTCTTGCTGCTTTTTGCACCAGGTGCGGGAGAAAGATTATTTAATTCCATCATTTATCCCTCCACCTTAATCATATAATTTACTTGGTTCACCATACCGCGGACTGCAGCAGTGTCTTCCAACTCTACTGTGTGACCAATGCGGCGGAGACCCAAGCCACGTAGTGTAGCTTTATGCTTCGGTAAACGACCGATAGAGCTACGCGTCTGTGTTACTTTGATTGTCTTTTTCGCCATTGTTCACTACCCCAGTATCTCTTCAACGCGCAATCCACGCTTAGCCGCTACTTGTTCAGGCGACTTCATGTCGTTCAGCGCCTTAATAGTGGCACGAACAACGTTGATTGGGTTGGTTGAACCATATGCTTTTGACAGCACGTTATGAACACCTGCAACTTCTAGTACCGCACGCATCGCACCACCGGCGATGATACCTGTACCTTCTGACGCAGGCTGCATGTATACCTGTGAACCTGAGTGACGTCCTTTAACAGGATGCTGTAAAGTTTCGCCTTTCAGTTGAACGGTAACCATGTTGCGACGTGCTTTTTCCATTGCTTTTTGAATAGCGGCAGGAACTTCACGCGCTTTACCATAACCAAAACCGACTTTACCTTTACCGTCGCCAACTACAGTCAGTGCAGTAAAGCTAAAGATACGACCACCTTTAACAACTTTTGCTACACGATTAACTGTAATCAACTTTTCAATCAGTTCACCATTTTGAGCTTCTACATTTGCCATGTTCGTCTCCTAGAACTGAAGTCCGGCTTCACGAGCTGCGTCAGCCAAAGCTGCTACGCGACCGTGGTATTTGAAACCACTACGATCGAAAGAAACGCTTTTAACGCCTTTTTCAATCGCTCGTTCAGCGATAGTTTTGCCCACGACTTTAGCTGCGTCTACGTTACCCGTAGATTTAAGCCCTTCGCGAACACTTTTCTCTGCAGTCGATGCGGCTGCCAGCACTTCAGAACCGTTAGGTGCGATCAACTGTGCGTAAATGTGCCGTGGTGTACGGTGAACGACCAGGCGATTTGCACCCAACTCTTCAATTTGTTTACGTGCGCGAGTAGCACGACGTAAGCGAGCTGCTTTCTTGTCCATCGTATTACCCTACTTTTTCTTGGCTTCTTTACGGCGCACTTGCTCGTCAGCATAACGTACACCTTTACCTTTGTAAGGCTCTGGCTTACGGTATGCGCGAATGTTAGCGGCAACTTGACCGACTAACTGCTTATCTGCACCTTTAACGACGACTTCAGTCTGAGTCGGAGTTTCGATAGTAATTCCTTCTGGAATTTCGAACTCCACAGGATGCGAGAAGCCCAGAGTTAGGTTCAGTTTTTTACCTTGTGCTTGCGCACGGTAACCAACACCCATCAACTGTAACTTACGTTCGAATCCTTTAGTGACTCCGACCACCATGTTTTGTAACAATGCGCGAGCTGTACCAGCTTGAGCCGTTGAATTAGCGACACCCTCACGAGGGTTTGTGCGTAATTCGCTGTCTTCTTTTACCAGTTCAACTGCATCGTTTACAACACGACTCAGTGAGCCTTGAGCACCTTTAATCGTGACTTCCTGGCCATTTAGCGTAACTTCAACGCCAGCAGGAATTTCAATAGGTGCTTTAGCAACACGTGACATTTCCTACCTCCTAATTACGCTACGTAACCAATGATCTCGCCACCAAGACCAGCTTGGCGAGCGGCACGATCGGTCATCAGGCCTTTAGACGTCGAAACAACTGCGATGCCAAGGCCACCCATTACGTTAGGCAGCTCGTTGCGCTTCTTATAGATACGCAAACCAGGGCGACTAACGCGCTCGATTGATTCAATTACTGGCTTGCCTTCGAAATACTTCAATTCGATTTCAAGCTCAGGTTTAGCAGTGCTCTCAGCGCTGTAACCCGTAATAAAACCTTCTTCTTTCAGAACTTGAGCAATCGCCACTTTCTGCTTAGAAGACGGCATTTTAACCGTTACTTTATTAGCACCTTGAGCGTTGCGAATGCGTGTGAACATATCCGCAATTGGATCTTGCATGCTCATATTTGCTTTCTCCCGTGATTCGTGGCTTACCAGCTAGCTTTTTTCAAGCCAGGAATTTCACCGCGCATCGCCATCTCACGGACCTTAATACGGCTCATGCCGAATTTACGAAGGAAACCATGAGGACGACCAGTAATACGACAACGGTTACGTTGACGTGACGGACTGGCATCACGTGGGAGCTTCTGCAATTTCAGAACTGCTTCCCAACGCTCTTCGTCTGATGCATTTACGTCATTAATGACCGCTTTCAGTGCGTTGCGTTTTTCTGCGTATTTTGAAGCGATTTTAGCTCGCTTCACGTCACGCGCTTTCATTGACTGTTTTGCCATAACTCTACACCTTACTTTCTGAACGGGAAGTTAAAGGCAGCTAGCAAAGCACGAGCTTCGTCATCTGTGCCAGCATTAGTGGTAATGGTGATATCCAGACCACGTACCTTGTCGACTTTGTCATAGTCGATTTCCGGAAAGATGATCTGCTCACGAACACCCATGCTGTAGTTACCACGACCGTCAAACGATTTAGGGTTGAGGCCACGGAAGTCACGGATACGTGGGATTGCAATCGAGATTAAACGTTGCAAAAAGTCCCACATGCGCTCGCCGCGCAGAGTTACTTTACAGCCAATCGGGAAGCCTTCACGGATTTTGAAACCGGCGACAGACTTGCGTGCAACAGTACGAACAGGCTTTTGACCAGAAATGGCCTCTAAGTCTGCGACTGCATTATCAAGTACTTTTTTGTCAGCCAGAGCTTCACCAACACCCATGTTAAGGGTGATTTTTTCAATCCGAGGGACTTGCATGACGCTGTTGTAGCTGAACTCTTTCATCAGTCCAGGAACTACCGATTCTCTATAAAAATCATGCAGTTTCGCCATCGTAAAACTCCAAGTTTAAATTAAATGATTGCGTTGTTCGATTTGAAGAAACGGACTTTTTTGCCGTCTTCAACACGAAAACCAACACGATCTGCTTTACCTGTCTCTGGATTAAAGATCGCAACGTTAGAAACATGAATTGGTGCTTCTTGTTCTACGATGCCGCCAGACTCACCTAAAGCCGGATTTGGCTTCTGATGTTTCTTGACTACGTTAACGCCTTCGACGATAACGCGATCTTTATCAGTAAGAACTTTCAGGACTTTGCCTTGCTTGCCCTTGTCCTTACCTGCCAGGACGACTACTTCGTCATCACGTTTAATTTTTGCCGCCATAATTGACTCCTTATAGTACTTCTGGTGCCAGCGAGATAATCTTCATAAACTGCTCTGAACGCAGCTCACGAGTTACCGGACCGAAGATACGAGTGCCAATGGGCTGTTGGTTGCTGTTCAACAACACAGCCGCGTTGCGGTCAAAACGGATGACCGACCCGTCTTGACGACGGACGCCTTTTCTGGTGCGAACGACCACCGCATTCACAACATCACCTTTTTTCACCTTACCGCGCGGAATTGCTTCCTTAACAGTAACTTTGATGATATCGCCGATGTTTGCGTAGCGACGGTGCGAACCACCTAGAACCTTAATACATTGTACGCTGCGCGCGCCGGAGTTATCGGCAACGTCCAGGGTAGTTTGCATTTGGATCATTTCAGTGCCCCGCTTAGTTAAAAAAACAGACCCTCTCGGGTCGTGCTGCCTTTGGTTTTTCCCTTATAAAAAGGGCGGCGAATTGTAACAGATAAAATTTGGATGTGGTAGGGCAATCTCACTTTTTTTCGTGAGACAGGATGAATAACGGATTATAACAGTTGAGATTATATTGGCAGTCATCCGTTACAATGGTAAATTCGTACATCGTTTACAGTTAATTTTCATTTAGTTAGTGGCTACAAAAGCGTTAGCAATGAGACAACGGATGAGCCTATGAATTTACTCATTATCATCATGGCGCCACTGTTTGGTGCGTTATTACCTTTATTACTAAAACAAACGCCACGACTGATAAAAACCGGCGTCACACTCCTGATACCGCTAACTGGCATAGCGATTTTATTAAGCTATGCGCCACAAACACTTTCCGGCAACATTCCTAAACATTTTATTGAGTGGCTACCGTCTATTGGTCTCGACTTTGCTATTCGCCTCGACGGTCTCTCTCTTTTATTTTGTTCGTTGATACTAGGTATCGGTGTCCTTATTATTGGTTATGCCCACTATTACCTATCTTACGAAGACGACGACTCAAGGTTCTATGCCTGTTTACTCCTTTTTATGGCTTCAATGCTCGGCATTGTCATGGCAGACAATATTTTGCTTATGTGGGCGTTTTGGGAGCTGACCAGTATTTCTTCATTTCTCCTTATCGGCTACTGGTTTCACAGCAGCGATGCCCGGCGCGGGGCTCGTATGGCATTAGCAACAACAGGCGCAGGCGGGCTGGCCTTGCTAGCTGGTTTACTGATTATCGGGAACATCGCGGGAAGTTATCAATTTGACGATATCGTTGCATCGGCAGACGTTATAAAGAACCACGAGTATTACACCGCAGCGCTTGTCCTTTTATTGCTTGGGGCTTTCACCAAGTCAGCGCAGTTTCCATTCCAGTTCTGGTTGCCACACGCAATGGCAGCGCCTACACCGGTCAGTGCGTACTTACACTCTGCTACCATGGTAAAGGCGGGAATATTCCTATTGGCCCGGTTCCATCCGGTCATGGCAGGAACAGAGCTTTGGTTGACCATTGTGACGGTCACCGGCTTAATCACCATGTTAGTCGGTGCTTACTTCGCTCTATTGAAGCATGATTTGAAAGGGCTATTAGCATTTTCAACAGTCAGTCACCTCGGTTTGATTTGCATGCTGTTAGGCGTCGGTTCACAAGCAGCAGTTATAGCCGCTATGTTCCATATCATTAATCACGCGTGCTTTAAAGCCGCACTGTTTATGACGGCCGGTATTATTGACCATGAATCAGGCACACGTGATATGCGCAAGCTTCAGGGGTTGATGGGCCTGATGCCAATTACTGCAACCCTGGCTATGGTTGTGGCGGCGTCGATGGCTGGTATCCCACCCTTTAACGGCTTTATGTCGAAAGAGCTTTTCCTTGATCAAGCTGCCCAACAGCACTTGTTTGGGGGCTTATCCTGGTTTGTACCGATGCTTGCCACTGTGGGGGCTGCCCTTTCCGTAGCCTATTCAATTCGCTTTATTCACGATGTGTTTTTTAACGGTGAATATAAGGAACTGCCTAAAAAGCCACATGACCCGCCACGCATGATGTCTGCACCGGTTGCATTATTAGCGCTGCTTTGCATTGCTATAGGCCTCGCGCCAATGCCAATAGTGTCGGAGCTGCTAAATTCCGCAGTGACCGCTGTTACAAACACTCAAACAAACGTCAAGCTCTCATTATGGCATGGCTTTAATATTCCTCTGCTAATGAGTGCAATAGCGGTTGTTGCAGGGATACTAATTTACATTGCCAGAGACCAGTTATTTACTTTCAATAGACAGTTTGATGGTCAGGACGCAAAACATAACTTTGAACGAATCGTTCAAAAAGCCAGTGATGCTTCATCGCAACTGTTTGACAAATTGGATACGGGCTCTCTGCAACGATATATGGCGTTTGTTTTAATCAGCGTCATTGTCATATTACTGCCTTCGCTTATTGATATTAGTGCCCTTACGGGAAGCTCACCTCAACAACCGATAGATACCGTTTCGATGGTTGGCGCCATCGTGTTAATCGGAGCCGCTTTCGGAACGGCTACACTGCATCGCAACCGTTTTGTTATGCTTATGATGCTCTCTGTTGTGGGGTTAATGGTTTCCTTAGCATTCGCTCACTTCTCAGCGCCCGATCTGGCTATGACCCAGTTAGTCGTTGAGGTTGTGAGCATCATTCTGATGATACTGGCACTCTTTTTTATGCCACAAAAAACGAATAGAGCATCAAGCGGTCACCGGGTTTTTCGCGATATCATCATTGCTAGCTTTATCGGCGGTATTGTTGCCACGTTAAACTTCGCAATTTTAACATCTCCAGCAGAGTCAATTTCCGACTTCTTTATTGCTAACGCAAAAACCGGCGGCGGTGGCACTAATGTTGTCAACGTTATTCTCGTCGACTTTCGTGGCTTTGATACGCTTGGTGAGATAACCGTCTTAGCTATCGCTGCAGCCGGCATACACAAACTGCTTAACAAACTTAAGCCGTTTATGCCTTCAAGTGATGTTGACGGCCGACCATGGCACCGTATTAAACATCCATTAATGCTAACGAACGTCGCCAACTTAATCTTACCGATGGCAATGGTCGTTGCTGTCTATATATTCCTGCGTGGCCATAACTTACCCGGAGGAGGGTTTATTGCTGGGCTTATTGCCGCATCTGCAATGATTCTTCAGTATGTTGCAAATGGCGTTGATTGGGTTAAAGAAAGATTCAATATTAATTATCAATCGCTCATGTCTATTGGGGTCATGACAGCAGCACTCACCGGCCTGGGAAGTTGGCTGTTTAATAAACCGTTCCTCACTAGCTGGTTTACATACTTGGACTGGCCTGTTGTCGGTAAATGGGAATTTGCTACCGCACTCCTGTTCGATTTAGGCGTATTCCTTACAGTTATTGGCGCCACCATGATGATTTTAAGTAATTTCGGCAAAATGACGACACGCCACCGTCCAACTCACGAGGGCAACTAATGGAAACATTATATTCAGTCACCGTCGGTATCCTTACAGCCTGTAGCGTATTTCTTATTCTCAGAGGGCGCTCTTTTCCCGTTGTCGTTGGAATCACGATGCTGTCTTATGCGGTCAATTTATTCTTATTTTCAACTGGTCGATTAACGATAGATGGTGCACCAATACTTGGCACCAGTGACAGTTATGCGGACCCTTTGCCACAAGCGCTAGTACTAACAGCCATCGTAATAGGTTTCGCAATGACCGCTTATTCCATCATTCTGGCCGTTAGAACTCGGGGCGAAGTCGGCACAGATGAAGTCAGTGACAGTAACTCGGAGGACAACCGCTGATGTGGCATCAACACCTAGCGATACTCCCAATTCTTATTCCGCTATTTACGGCGTTATTGCAGTTGTTGCCTTGGGGTGATCGACCGCAGCCCAAAAGACGGGCAATTGGCCTTGGTGCAAGTATTCTGACACTGGTGGCGAGCGCATTTTTGGTTATTGAGGTTAACTCTCAAGAGATGCTGGTCTACTTATTGGGTAATTGGGAGGCACCTTTCGGCATTGTTCTTATGGTTGATAAGCTTAGCGCCATGATGATGCTGCTCACTGCCATACTTGCGCTTCCGGTACTTGTATATGGCTGTTACTCTGAAGACAATCTTGGCTCTCACTTTCATGCACTCTTTCAGTTTCAGATAATGGGCATAATGGGGGCTTTCGCCACAGGTGACTTATTTAACCTATTTGTTTTCTTTGAGGTGCTGCTCATATCTTCTTACGCTCTGCTTATGCACGGTGGCGGTAAGTTTAGAGTAAGGGCGACCCTTCACTATGTCTTATTGAACCTATTGGGTTCCGCTCTTTTCTTGATAAGCGTAGGAACCTTATACGGTGTCACCGGCACTTTAAACATGGCTGATATGGCCGTTAAAATACAGGCGTTAAGTGGCGATCAAGCAGTGCTCGCAAAAGCCGGCGCGCTTATGTTACTCATCGTATTTGGGTTGAAAGCTGCATTACTGCCACTTCATTTTTGGCTACCGCAAGCGTACTCGACAACCAGCGGCGTCGTTGCGGCTCTATTCGCAATAATGACTAAAGTTGGGATTTACTCAATCATTCGTGTCTACACCTTGATATTCGGTGCCGACGCCAACGAACTCGCTCTTGTCGCCCACGACTGGTTGTGGGTAATGGGCTTATTGACTATGCTTGCAGGCGCCGTTGGTATATTGGCCGCTCGTGACCTCCGCTTAATGGTTGCCTACTTGGTTGTTATTTCTGTGGGAACCATATTGACCGCTTACAGCCTGTTCTCCACTCAGACAACCGGCGCTGCACTGTTTTATTTGATTCATTCAACATTTATAACAGGGGCACTGTTCCTTCTTGCAGATGTTATGGCCTTTGAAAGGGGGAAGACCGCTTCCCGCATCGTCTCGGGCAAAAAGATGGCGAACCACTCGACCTATGCAGTCATGTTCCTCGTGTCGGCCGTCGCCATAATTGGACTCCCCCCCCTCTCTGGTTTTGTGAGTAAATTGATGATTCTGGAGTCGGCTAGTGCTAACGGCCATAACTTTTGGTTATGGGCTGCCATTATAGGCGCCACTTTCATTATGCTGGTGGCCGTTACTCGGGCAGGCAGTAAAATGATTTGGCACACACTATCGGGAAAACCATCCGATCAATCGGCGGCTTTGGGTAAACGAATTTCAATCGCAAGTCTATTACTGCTGTCATTATTGATGACTGTATTTGCAAACCCAATACAACAGTACACTCAGTCAGTAGCTGAGCAGCTTGAGCGTACTGAAGACTATCCAAACTGGGTTTTAGAAGCACCGGAGGTGTCAGATGAATAAACTGTTACCGGCGCCCATGTTAAGCCTGTTTTTGCTGGTTATTTGGCTTTTATTGTTTAATTCAGTCAGTGCTGGGGTGGTCTTGTTGGGGCTTATCTTCGCCCTACTTATTCCTATTTTGTTCAAGCCAGCTTGGCCAAGCTTTGCTAGAGTAAAGAAGCCGCACCTAGCCGTTATCTATTTCTTCATTTTGCTTTACGACATTATCATTGCGAACTTTAAAGTTGCTGCGCTAATTGTCGGCAAAAGACGTTCTATTACACCGGCATTTTTCGTTTTCCCGCTGGATATGAAAGAAGAACTTCCGGTAACCATTCTGGCAAGTACCATAACGCTGACGCCGGGTACCGTTTCTTGTGAAATCACTCGCGGGAGAAAAGGTATTTTGATACACGCTTTCTCGGAGGAGGATCCCAACGAGGTAATTAAAATAATTCGTCACCGCTACGAACGCCGATTAAAGGAGATATTCCAATGTTAGGTACCTTACTGCAAATTGCGTTTTTGCTGTTTAGCCTGGCAATACTGATGAATTTCTGGCGCCTCATTAAAGGTCCTGATCTTCCTGATCGGATTTTAGCGTTAGATACTATCTACATAAATTCTCTGGCGTTGCTTTTATTGCTGGGTCTGTATCAAAACACTCAAACCTATTTCGAAGCCGCATTGCTCATTGCGATGTTCGGCTTTGTTGGGACTATTGCCGCGGGTAAGTTTCTCTTACGCGGTGACCTTATAGAATAAAGGATTCATATTATGGATGCGTTAAACGAATTACCTGTATGGAGTCAATGGCTAGTCGGCTTCTTTATTCTACTGGGCGCTGTTTTTGCGTTTATCGGCTCTTTAGGACTCGCGATTCTGCCCGACTTTTTTACGCGACTTCATGCACCAACCAAAAATACGACCCTCGGTATCGGTGGTATTGTTATCGCCACAATTATTGTAATGAGCCTGCAAAATGGACTGTCTTTGAGTGAACTACTCATTGCGATTTTTCTATTCTTAACGGCACCTATTAGTGCTCATATAATGGCCAAGGCAGCTTTACATACTGAGCTTAGAATGTTCCATAAAACCAGAGACCTTCGCAAAGAAGGTGATGCCTACGAGCATGAAAAAACCGACTCCTGAGAGTCGGTTTTTGTTTCTTAACGTTGGTTTCTCTTAGAAGTAATAACCAAAGTTGATATTGAATCGGTTATTAACCTCACCGCTATCTGTAGCTATATTGCCGCCAATAAATGGTTGGTTTTTTGCTCTAACGAAGTCTACATACGTATAGAAACCACCGCCGGCTGCAACAGCTACGCCTAATACATTCATCCAAGTATCTTCTTGATAACCTGCTTTATCAGTAATAATGCTATGGTCATTGTAGAATGTCAGGCTGGTAATTGGTCCTATTTCTACCGGTAATGTGTACGCAACGTTACCAGTGTAGATCTTCGCCTCAGTTGGAATTGCGTCGTAATAGGCGTAAGCCCCCATATAAACGCCTGTGTTCTCAACATCTAAGTCATACTCATAATCTGCATACTGGAGCTGTACATTCCACGGACCGTTATTGTAGTTACCGTGCGCTCCCCACGCGAAACGATTACCCACATTTTGGTTTTCGAATTGCTGTAAAGCAGAGAAGCCATCCGCCGCACTTCCGGAGTAATAATTGTTACCTTGCGCTGATAAACCAAGTTCTAAATTATGGTCATCACTAAAGGTGAAGATATGTGCGCCACGCAATGCATAACTATTACTCTCACCGATTGGCAACGCCGGCGTGTCATAAGCTCCTTGTCCGGGTGCGCGAATACCTACCGTGTCATAGTTATAACGAGCTGTACGGTCGCTGGTAGAACCATCAACACCACCTTGCTCGTCTGACTTGTGATAAGCAATATCAAAGTGCCAGTCGTCGCTACGGTAGCGTAAACGAACACCGTTGTCGTGTTCGTCTTCTAAACCAACGTAAAAGGTAGAATTAAAGAAATAGCTGTGGGAGTTATAAGGCATATTGCCAAAAGGCACTTTCACCACACCCACCTGGCCTTGCCAGTTGTCAGTGAAGTTGTAACCGAACCACGCATGCTTAACCACATCCATATAATGGAACCAGCGGTACTCAGCAGATAGAATCACGTCACCAATTTCGCCGTCGAAGTTAAGACGGAAGATATCAAAATCTAAGTCACCGCCACGATTTTCATTGCCCGAGTTATAGTCGTTATATTCATATTGGAAACGTACCGCACCATGAATTTTAATCGGCCAGTTTTCATTCTCTTCCGTTTTTTTCTCAAGTTTATCTAAGCGAGCTTGAACGCCTGTATCATAGGCGACGGTACGAGTCCTTGTTGTTTCTTTTGCTGCTGTATCTTTATTCACTTCGCGTTTTTCAACAACAACGAGTTTTTCTTTTTCCTCCTGCTCCTTTTCTGCCAAACGCTTTTCAAGCTCAGCGAGGCGCTCTTTTAGTGCTTGAATTTCATCTTTGACGGAGCCTCCATCTTGCGGAGCTGCAAGCACCGGAGACGCAGCAAGCATAGTTGCGGCTAAGAAAAGACTTTTAGACATACATGTCTCCTTACAGGTAAGGCGTAATGACTACGCTATTTATCTGAAATAATTCTATTTTAAATTCAGATATTTGTACTTACTAAGTAAAGGTTTAGATCAAAAAAAAGGCCTCCGCAAGGGAGGCCTTTTTATTTTCTACTTCGTTATCTGCGTTTAGACAACAGTTGCACGCTCTACAATTTCAACCAATGTCCAAGATTTATTCTTAGACAGAGGACGACATTCGCGAACAATCACGGTATCGCCCTGTTTAACTTGGTTGTCTTCGTCATGCGCGTGTACCTTAGTTGTACGCGTGATGTACTTCCCATAAACAGGGTGTTTTACACGACGTTCAACAGCTACAGTGATGGTTTTATCCATCTTATCGCTGACAACTTTGCCCTGCAGAGTACGAACACGTTTTTCTTCAGCCATTACGCACCTGCCTTCTCATTTAAGATGGTTTTAACACGTGCGATATTGCGACGCACTTGTTTCATCATGTGAGTCTGATTCAGCTGACCAGTTGCCGCCTGCATGCGCAGATTAAACTGCTCACGACGTAGGTTCAGCAATTCTTCTTGCAGCTGCTCAACGGTTTTTTCTTTCAGTTCACTTGCTTTCATCACATTACCGTCCGAGTCACAAAGGTTGTTTTGAAAGGCAGTTTACGTGCCGCCAGGCGGAACGCTTCACGTGCCAACTCTTCAGGAACGCCGTCCATTTCATACAGAACGCGACCTGGTTGAATCTGAGCAACCCAGTATTCAACGTTACCTTTACCTTTACCCATACGAACTTCTAAAGGCTTTTTGGTAATAGGTTTGTCTGGGAATACGCGGATCCAGATTTTACCCTGACGCTTAACGTGACGAGTCATTGCACGACGGCCGGCTTCGATTTGACGTGCAGTCATACGACCACGGTCAGTTGCTTTTAAACCGTATGAACCGAAGCTGACTTTGTTACCAGACTGCGCCAGACCACGGTTGCGGCCTGTGTGAACCTTACGGAATTTTGTACGCTTAGGTTGTAACATATCGTCTCTCCTTACTTACGGTTTTTGCCGCGCTTAGGAGCTGGCTTTTCTTCTGTTGGCAGGCCACCTAAAACCTCGCCACGGAAAATCCAGACCTTCACACCGATGATACCGTAAGTGGTGTTCGCTTCTGAAGTCGAGTAATCAATATCTGCACGTAATGTATGCAGAGGTACACGACCTTCACGATACCACTCAGTACGTGCGATTTCTGCGCCGCCTAAACGACCGCTAACTTCAACTTTGATACCTTTAGCACCTAAGCGAATAGCGTTCTGTACAGCACGCTTCATTGCACGACGGAACATAACTCGACGCTCTAACTGACCAGCAATGTTGTCAGCAACAAGCTGTGAATCCAGTTCAGGCTTGCGTACTTCAGAGATATTGATTTGCGACGGAGCGCCTGTCAATTTCTGAACTTCTTTACGCAGCTTTTCTACGTCTTCACCTTTCTTACCGATAACAACGCCAGGACGCGCAGTGTGAATAGTCACACGAACACTCTTAGCTGGGCGTTCAATTACGATACGAGATACTGATGCGTTACGCAGTTCTTTTGTCAGGAACTTACGTACCTGATGGTCACTGTGTAGGTTATCAGCAAACTCATTTGTATTCGCATACCAGGTTGCATTCCATGGTCTGGAGATACCTAGGCGAATACCATTAGGATGTACTTTCTGACCCATAATTTATCTCCTAGCTATCCGACACGACCACAGTAATGTGGCTGGTGCGCTTAAAGATACGATCGGCACGGCCTTTCGCACGTGGCTTGATGCGCTTCATTGTTGGACCTTCGTCTAAGAAGATCTTAGCAACTTTCAGCTCATCGATGTCCGCACCTTCGTTGTGCTCCGCGTTCGCGATTGCTGACTCTAAAACTTTCTTAATTAAGCCAGCAGCTGCTTTCGGGCTGTATGCCAGGATATCCAGCGCTTTTTCTACTGGAAGTCCACGGATTTGGTCTGCGACCAAACGGCCCTTTTGAGCAGAAACGCGGGCAAACTGGTGTTTAGCAATTGCTTCCATCACTCTCTACCTCTTACCGTTTCTTCGCTTTCTTATCAGCAGCATGGCCGCGATAAGTACGGGTTGGTGCGAATTCGCCCAGTTTATGACCGATCATTTCGTCTGAGACGAAAACCGGAACGTGTTGACGACCGTTGTGAACAGCGATAGTCAAACCGATCATATCAGGGATGATCATTGAACGACGGGACCAAGTTTTAATTGGCTTTTTATCCCCGGCTTCCAACGCTTTCTCCACCTTATTTAGCAGGTGAAGGTCAATAAATGGACCTTTTTTAAGAGAACGTGGCATGTTTAATCCTCAACTCTTATTTGTTGCGACGACGTACGATGAATTTATCAGTACGCTTGTTCTTACGGGTTTTGTAGCCCTTGGTCGGCGTGCCCCATGGACTTACAGGGTGACGACCACCAGAAGTACGGCCTTCACCACCACCATGTGGGTGATCAACTGGGTTCATCGCCACACCACGTACGGTAGGACGAATACCACGCCAGCGGTTTGCACCGGCTTTACCCAATTGACGCAGCATGTGTTCTGCGTTACCAACTTCACCAAGAGTAGCGCGGCCTTCAGCTTGAACACGACGCATTTCACCAGAGCGCAGGCGAATGGTTACATAAGCACCATCACGCGCCAAAATTTGGCAATATGCACCAGCTGAACGAGCCATCTGCGCACCTTTACCAGGCTGTAACTCAACAGCATGCACAACACTACCCACTGGGATATTACGCATTGGCAAAGTGTTACCTGGTTTGATAGGCGCATCTGAACCAGATTGAATGCGGTCACCCACGTTCAAGTTCTTAGGCGCTAAAATGTAACGGCGTTCACCGTCTGCATACAGAACCAAAGCAATGTTTGCTGAACGGTTCGGATCGTATTCAATACGTTCCACTTTTGCAGGAATGCCGTCTTTATTACGTTTGAAGTCGACAATACGGTAGTGGTGTTTATGACCACCGCCGATGTGACGAACCGTAATACGACCGTTATTGTTACGACCACCAGATTTGCTGTTCTTTTCCAGCAATGGTGCGTAAGGCTTGCCTTTATACAGTTCCTGACCAACGACTTTTATCTTGTGGCGTTGACCCGGAGACGTAGGCTTACTTTTAACTACAGCCATGTTTATTCCTCCTGTTACTCAGCGCCGCCAGCGAAGTCAATGTCAGCACCTTCTTTCAAGGCAACATACGCTTTTTTCCAGTCGCTACGTTTTCCGAAACGGAAACCGGTACGCTTGGTTTTACCCTTCACGTTGACGGTACGTACGTTTTTGACTTCAACTTCAAAAAGTTTTTCGACAGCTGCTTTGATTTCGGCTTTTGTCGCATCAACAGCCACTTTGAATACAACCGTGTTGTTGTCTTCAGCAGTCATTGTCGACTTTTCCGAAACGTGAGGTGCTACAATCACATTAAGCAAACGTTCTTCGCGCATCATGATAACACCTCCTCAAGCTGCTTGACGGCGTCTGCAGTCATCAATACTTTTTCGAAAGCAATCAGACTGACAGGGTCAATACCCTGAACGTCACGCACGTCTACTTTATGCAAGTTGCGAGACGCTAAAAATAGGTTCTCATCAACTTCTTTGGTTACGATTAACACATCGTTCATATCCATTTCTTTTAGCTTTGCAGCCAGTTGTTTAGTCTTTGGCTCTTCAACACCAAATTTTTCAACAACAATCAAACGCTCTTGGCGAATGAGTTCAGAAAGGATGCTTTTAATCGCACCACGGTACATTTTCTTGTTAACTTTCTGGCTGTGGTTTTGCGGTTTAGCCGCAAACGTTGCACCACCAGAACGCCAAATTGGACTACGAATAGTACCCGCACGAGCACGACCCGTGCCTTTTTGACGCCAAGGTTTCTTACCGCCGCCTGCTACTTCAGAACGAGTTTTCTGAGCTTTAGTGCCCTGACGAGCACCTGCAGCGTATGCTACAACTACTTGATGGACAAGGGCTTCATTAAACTCACGTCCAAAGGTAGCTTCGGAAACCTCAAGAGCGCCTTTTGCGTCTTTCAATGTTAATTCCATCACTATTCTCCTCAGACGTTATGCCTTGACCGCAGGTTTAACGATAACATCACCACCGGTAGCTCCCGGTACCGCACCTTTGATTAATAAAAGGTTGCGCTCGGCATCGACTCGAACAAGTTCAAGTGATTGCGTAGTGACTTGTTCATTACCCATTTGGCCAGCCATTTTCTTGCCTTTGAATACTTTACCAGGCGACTGGTTTTGACCGATTGAACCCGGCGCACGGTGAGCCAATGAGTTACCGTGAGTAGCGTCTTGCGTACGGAAATTCCAGCGCTTAACAGCACCAGCAAAACCTTTACCTTTAGAGGTACCAGTAACGTCTACTTTCTTAACTTCTGCCAAAACTTCAACAGTCAGCTCTGCACCAACTGCGTAGTCTTCGCCTTCGCCATTTTCCAGGCGGAATTCCCAAAGACCACGACCTGCCTCTGTACCAGCTTTAGCGTAATGACCTGCTAAAGGCTTGGTTACACGGCTTGCTTTCTTCTCGCCTGTGGTCACTTGAAGGGCACGATAACCGTCTGTGTCCTCAGATTTAACCTGAGTCACACGGTTCGCCAGCACTTCGATCACAGTAACAGGAACAGAAGCGCCGTCTTCCTGGAAGACACGCGTCATTCCTACTTTACGACCGACTAGACCTATAGCCATTGTTAAAACCTCTCGTGTGTAATCCTATTACTGCCCACTTAACCCAAGCTGATTTGTACATCAACACCAGCTGCCAAATCTAAACGCATAAGCGCGTCTACGGTTTTGTCAGTTGGGTCCATGATGTCAATCAGACGCTTGTGGGTGCGGATTTCGTACTGGTCACGCGCGTCTTTATTCACGTGTGGAGAAATCAGCACGGTGAAGCGTTCTTTCCGTGTTGGCAGTGGGATAGGACCACGTACCTGAGCACCAGTGCGTTTTGCAGTTTCTACGATCTCTGCAGTTGACTGGTCGATCAGACGGTGATCGAACGCTTTCAAACGAATCCGAATTCTTTGATTAGCCATAAATAAATCAAAGCCTCAATAAAAAGAGCATTTAAAAAAGAGCACAGAAAATCGCAACCTCCCTGGCACATACCGGGGGTGCGATATTCTACGTCAACCGTTCAGTCCCCAATCGGGACTGTTGTCGAACCCCAATAAATAATAAGCTTGCGCTTAAAATTCATGGAGTGGCCGCGAATTATACGGATTCGCGGCCTTTTGTCAAGGCTTAAAAGCTCTTAATTAGTGCGCCTCGGCGTAGTCTTCGACAGACTTCCAGACACGCATTAAGTTTTCGCCCAGAATCATCTGAATTTCTTTTTCAGAGTAACCTCGGTCGAGCAATCCCTGAACCAGGTTTGGGTAATCGGAAACATCCTTTAGCCCAACCGGTAATGAATCTCCAACGCCGTCATAATCTGAACCAATACCAATATGCTCGACGCCGATCAGCTCTTTTACATGATCGATATGGTCTAAGACAGTTTCCAGTGTTGCATACGGATACGGGTTATTTGCTTCAATCTCGGCGATGCGACGCTTCGCTTCCTCACTGTCTTCTCCGAATTGCTCTTTTACTGCGTTGATACGCTTTTTCATCATGTCGCGGTAACGATTAGCCTGCTTCGCCAAAAATGACGAGCCAAAGTTAATTTGAATGACCCCTTCGTTCTCTGCCAAAGCTTTTAGCATATCATCGCTCATATTTCGTTCGAAGCCAGGCGTGTACTTACGTAACGATGAATGAGAAGCAATGACTGGTACATCACTAATTTCAACTGCCTGATAGAATGCTTCATCAGAAATGTGAGACACATCGACCATGACGCCGACTTTATTCATTTCCTTTACCAGCTTTTTGCCGAAAGGGCTGAGACCGTTCCATTTACGACGAATATCATAGGAGGAGTCAGAAATATGATTTGATAACGAGTGCGCTAGAGTAATATAGCGAATACCGCGCTCGTAGAACATGTGCAGGTTATCGAGCTCACCTTCGATAGGGGTTCCGTTCTCCATCCCGAGCGCTATCGACATTAGACCTTTTTCTTTGTTTTCACGAATATCTTCTGTGCTGTATGCCATCGCAAACTTGTCCGGCGCACGAGCGACCAAAGCTTCCATACCGTCTATTAGTTCATGCGCCAACTGAATACTGCCACCACTCTCTTCATAAGATGCCGGTATATAAATGGACATAAATGGCGCATCGAGTCCCCCTTCTACCGCTCGTGGGTAATCGAAATCACCGTCTTCGGTCGCAACGGATACATCGTCCCATTTGTCACGGATGCGATACGGAACATCAATATGAGTATCAATAAGCAAATACTCATGTGCCAAATCAATCGCTTTTTCAGAAGCCTGATATTGCGTTTCTTGTTCGTTAGATGATGATTGGCTGGCGGTTGCACAACCCGTTACAGCAACCAAAACGGATGCAGCAAGTAATGACTTTAACATGCGTATTCCTCATTATTGTTTTTAGAGATATACGCAGATTAGCAAAAGTCTATCCTTGTCGCATCATTGATGCGCTCAATCCCATTGCAGCTCCGATAACTAACGTCCCTATTACTGGAGCTGCTAGCCAGCCAACCCACCAAGGCTCAAAGATAATCATATGTCACCTTACTGGACTTGCTTAGCTTTAGTATCTTTTAATTGCTCGCTTTTAGCTGGCTCTGCAGCTGCTACTTCGAAAGAAAGCGCTTCTGAGGCCCAGTCTTGCATAGATGACACTGCGGTTTCCTTAATCAACTGAAGACCTTCAATTGTCATTTGCGTGACTTGGGCTTGTATCTCTTCCGAAAGAGATGTTTCTTGCTTGTCTGAAGCAAAAGCAGATGAACTGAACAACATAACACCGCTGACTGCACCGATAATTAACGCTTTCATGATTTTCTCCTTTGAATTAGTCATTGCGTTAGTTAAGTCGCTATAAGTAATTCAAAGGTTATGCCAAAACCATAACACTATGAAAAATTTAGATTTATTACATTTCCATGCAAGTAACGTTAATCTCCGGTGGTGAAATAGACCACTTTTTGGTGAGTTTTTTATAAAGGTGTGAGCGATTTACGTCATTAACTCGCTCATCGTCTTTCTATGATCATTTTTGAAATCTAACGCGCCGTTTAAAAGTGATTCTCCACTTTGCGCTTTAGGCCCTTTAACGCTCAAATACTGACGCCAGCGTTTACCACCCGGAAGCCCCTGAAACAGACCCAGCATGTGTCTAACCACATGCCATGCTCTACCGCCATTGGCTATGTGTTGATTCACATATGGGATCATCGTGTCGACGACGTCTTCTCGCGTCAATGAATGCGCTTGTTTACCGATAAGCGCGTCGAACGTCGTTAGCAACCAAGGGTTCTGATAGGCGGCCCTACCTACCATAACGCCATGCACTTGTTGCAAATGTTGGGTTATCGCTTCGGCGGTTGTGATACCGCCATTAATTGCCACCGGTAAGTTTTTATAGCGTTCCTGTGCTTTATACACCCGATCATATTGTAGCTCAGGAATGTCCCTATTCTCTTTGGGACTTAACCCCTGAAGCCAGGCTTTTCGGGCATGCAAGGTGAGTTGATCTGCTCCGGCTTCTACAACCGTGTCCGTAAACGCATATAGAAAGTCATCGCTGTCATGCTCATCAATACCTAAGCGAGTTTTGACAGTTACCGGAATGTCGACCACTTGCTTCATTGCTTTCACGCATTCTGCAACGATCTTCGGCTCGGCCATTAAACAAGCCCCAAAGCTACCATTTTGAACACGGTCCGACGGACATCCGACATTGATATTAATTTCGTCATAACCGCGTTCCTGGGCTAATGCCGCGCACTTTGCCATGTCTGCAGGCCGAGAGCCGCCTAATTGCAAAGCGACCGGATGCTCCTCTTCGTTATACTCCAGAAAGTCTTGACTACCATGGATAATGGCACCGGTCGTAACCATTTCGGTATAAAGCAGCGTTTCCTTCGTCAGCAGACGATGAAAGTACCGGCAGTGGCGATCGGTCCAATCCAGCATCGGGGCTACGGATAATTGGTAATTGTATGTTTTTGCCACTGCCTGTATTCCTTATTTGTCACTACTTTACGAAGCGCAATATTCTACCGTAAAGATGTGTGTTTATCAGCATCGAAATTGAGATGTCTCAAGCCTCTTGCGGCTTATAGCAAAAGCCTTTCACTTAACGTCAAAACTCACTACAATGGCGTTAACTTTTTTTAAATATTCAGGCTAATGACTCGTCAAGAAGCACAACGACTAATTCGAAAAGCTGAAGTTCTTTGTCAAAAACGAGGAGCAAGGCTAACCACCGCCCGACGTGAGGTTTTCGCTATTTTAGCTGAGCACTCCGGATCAATTGGCGCTTATGACCTACTCGATGAGCTTCGGGAAGTGATGCCAAACGCTAAGCCGCCTACTATTTACAGGGCACTGGACTTTCTCCAGGAACAAGGCTTTGTTCATAAAATAACCTCTTCTAACAGCTTTGTGCTGTGTACTCATTTCGATCATCAACACCCCGTACAAATGCTTATTTGTGATTCCTGCGGCGATGTTCAGGAGATTCAATCGGAAGGAGTTTACGACGAGCTAAAGCACCAAGCTGAAGCTCAAGGCTTTAAAGTTGAACAACAAACCATTGAAGCACATGGCTTGTGCACGAAATGCCATTAGAATAAAAACTAAACAGGTCTTTACTATGAAGTTATATAATTATGCGTTAACAGCAACGGTTTTATTGGCTACCAGCCAAGCAAGCCATGCCCAGGCATTTGAAGACAAGTTTCGTCAACTCAATGACGACAAGTTTCGCAGCCCTAATGTTTACCGAACCGCTTCAGGCGCTCCTGGACATGAATACTGGCAGCAAGAAGCTGACTATCATATCAAGGTGCAGCTTGATGATGAAAACCAAAGCATTACCGCACAAAGTACTATCACTTACACCAATAACTCACCTGATACTTTGCGCTATTTGTGGGTTCAACTGGATCAAAACCGATTCCGCAAAGACTCTATAGGTCCGCAATCAGACAGTACCAGTAAACCGGAGCGCATCAGCTTTTCCCGTATGGAAAGTATGATGACACAAGAGAGCTTCCCGGCTGGTTACGAGTTGACAGAAATTAGCTATGACAACGGCGATCCGCTGGCCCATTACGTCAACGACACTATGCTCCGTTTGGACTTAGATGAGCCACTAGAAAGTGGTGAAAGCGTTACTTTTAATATTAATTGGGCTTTTAACATTATTGAAGCGGACGTACTCGGCGGTCGTGGCGGTTACGAATACTTCGAGGACGATGGTAATTACCTGTATGAAATGGCACAGTGGTTCCCTCGCATGGCCGCTTACTACGATGTTGAGGGCTGGCAGAATAAGCAGTTCATTGGCAATGGTGAATTCGCATTAGAGTTTGGCGACTACCGCGTCGAAATCACCGTTCCTGCTGACCATATCGTTGCTTCAACAGGCGTACTGCAAAACCCCAAAGATGTATTGACATCAACGCAACGGCAGCGCCTGGAAGTTGCTCGCAGTTCCGATGAGCCAGTAAAAATCGTTACTCAAGACGAAGCGCTGGAAAATGAAAAGGAAGGCACGAACGATACCAAAACCTGGATCTTCGAAGCGGACAAAGTGCGTGACTTTGCCTGGGCCTCTTCTCGCAAATTCATTTGGGATGCGCAAGGCTATAAGAAAAATGACACTGATGTTTTAGCAATGTCATTTTATCCGGCAGAAGGTAATCCACTTTGGGAGCGCTATTCAACGGCCTCAATTATTCACACCATTGAGCACTACAACGACTATAGCTTCGACTATCCATACCCAGTCGCTATTTCTGTGAACGGGCCTGTTGGTGGTATGGAATACCCAATGATCACCTTCAATGGACCTCGCCCTTACGTGGATGAAGACACTGGCAATAAGTACTACTCGGAGCGCACAAAGTACGGTCTGATTTCAGTCATCATCCACGAGATTGGCCATATTTATTTCCCAATGATCGTTAACACTGACGAGCGTCAGTGGACCTGGATGGACGAAGGAATTAATACCTACCTACAGTTCTTAGCCGAGCAAAAATGGGAAAAAGATTATCCTTCGTGGCGCGGTGAACCTCGTAACATAACGAGTTATATGGCAAGCGCTAACCAAATGCCGATTATGACGAACTCAGAGTCTATCCTCCAGTTTGGCAACAACGCCTATGGTAAACCTGCGACGGCACTTAATATTTTACGTGAAACCATTGTTGGACGAGAATTGTTCGACTTCGCTTTCCGTGAATATGCCTACCGCTGGAAGTTTAAACGTCCTACACCAGAAGATTTATTCCGCACACTTGAAGATGCATCTGGTGTTGATCTGGACTGGTTCTGGAGAGGCTGGTTCTACTCAACCGATCATGTTGATATAGCCTTAGACAACGTTCACTTGCTAACCATCAACACGCAAGATCCGGAAATAGAGAAAGCTTGGCAGCAAGAGCAAAAAGAACAGGAGCCGACGTCGTTAACCACTAAGCGCAACGCCGATGTTAATTATAAAATACATCAGCAACCTCACTTAGCCGATTTCTATAATGAGCACGACGAGTTTACCGTCACTAATGCCGACAGAAATGAATACAGTGAGCTATTAAAAGGGTTAAGTGACGAACAAAAAGAAATGCTAAAAAATGGCAGTAATTTCTATGTTCTCGACTTTTCAAACCAAGGTGGTTTAGTCATGCCTATTTTGCTCGATCTACACTATGAGGACGGCAGCAAAGAGCATGTTCGCATTCCAGCAGAAATATGGCGACGTTCACCAGAGCAAGTAAGCAAGTTATTAATACGCGATAAAACCTTAACTCAGGTTGTCGTTGACCCTAACTGGGAAACTGCTGACGTTGATACAACGAATAACTACTGGCCTGCACGTGCCATTCCGTCAAGAATTGAACTGTTTAAGCGCGATGACCGTAAAGACAGTTTGATGGAGCGTTACGACGAAAAGTTGAAGTCTGACGATGAAAGCTAAAGTCTTTATTGCTTTACTAGGTGTTGTGCTGACGCTTCCGGCGTTGGCACACCGTTATTTTTTCGGACTGACTGAAATAAGCAGTAACCAAAATACAGGTGCTGTAGAGTTTATTCACCAGTATACGTTACATGATGTTCAACACGCGTTAAGCAAGCTTGCGGGCGAACGCTTTAGCCTTGATAAAGACAATGCGGAAGCGGTTTTAAAGCGCTGGGTTACCGATAATTTTTCAATCAAAAATGTTGATGGCGAAAAGGTGAACCTGACATGGGTTGGTTTTGAGGCTGACTATCAGAAAATATGGGTCTACCAAGAGCTTCCTGAACAAAAAAATTTATGCGGTTGGGAGGTTTCTAATACCCTGTTATTCGACACTTTTTCCGCACAAGTCAATACTATCAACATTGTTGATGAATACGGAAACCGCAGTCTGATATTAACGGATGAAAACAGAACTGATATTATCAACTGCCAGAAAGAGAGTAAGGATTAAATAATGAATGCCGAGTTTGTAAACCCATTTCTTCAAGCGTTGCAAAATGTCTTGTCGATGATGGCACAAATGGAATTGAAACCAGGCAAAGCTCAGTTAAAGAAGGACGAGTATGCTCGTGGCGATGTATCCGGGATTATCGGCATGGTAGGTCCTCAAATAAAAGGGTCATTTTCTATTTCTTTTGAAGAGAACCTTGCTTGTGAAATTATGAATAAAATGCTTGGTGAATTACCTGATAGCATTAACGAAGATGTCTGTGACATGGTTGGTGAAATTACCAATATGGTTACAGGGGGCGCCAAGAAGACGTTAGGTGAAAATGGCTACGACTTTGATATGGCCACCCCAATCGTTGTATCAGGGAAAGACCATACCATTTCACATAAGTCAGAAGGCTCTAAACTTATAATGCCGTTCAACCATGTTGCGGGCAAAGCCTACATCGAGATTTGCTTCGACAAAATCAAATGATTGAAACCGGCGGCTAGTAACGGTCGTCTGCTGCACGGGCATAATTATCGAACCTGGATAAGTGCCCGTGGAACTTCAAGTCTACCTTACCAATAGGCCCATTACGTTGTTTACCGATAATAATCTCGGCCATTCCTTTTTCAGCTGAATCCGGGTGGTAAACTTCGTCCCGGTAAATAAACATGATCACGTCCGCGTCCTGCTCTATTGAGCCGGATTCACGCAAGTCCGAGTTCACAGGGCGTTTATCTGAGCGTTGCTCAAGTGAGCGGTTTAGCTGCGATAGCGCAACAACCGGAACCTTAAGTTCTTTAGCAAGCGACTTTAATGAGCGTGATATCTCCGCAATTTCCAACGTTCGGTTTTCAGACATCCCGGGCACCGTCATTAACTGAAGGTAATCCACCATAATCATCGAAATACCTTTGTGCTCTCGATAAACCCGTCTCGCACGAGAACGAACCTCGTTCGGCGTAAGGCCTGACGAGTCATCGATATAGATATTGTTTCTGTCGTTTAGCATGTTCATCACGGATGCGATTCGAGCCCAATCATCATCTTCTAGTTTGCCAGTACGAACCTTATTCTGATCGACACGGCTTAATGACGCCAGCATACGCATCATCAACTGTTCAGCCGGCATTTCTAAGCTAAAAACTAAGACCGGTTTGTCATCATTAAGCGCTATGTTTTCAGCCAAGTTCATCGCAAAGGTGGTTTTACCCATTGATGGGCGCGCAGCAACAATGACTAAGTCTGAAGGCTGCAAACCGGCTGTCATTTGATCTAGATCTGTGAAGCCAGTCGATACACCGGTAACGCCATTGTTATTCTTAAGCTTACTCAGCTGCTCTATTTTGCTAACGGTTCGCTCCAGAATTTGATTAATACCCTGGGGCCCTTCACTGGAGCTGACACGTTTTTCAGCAATCTGTAAAACTTTGGTCTCAGCTTCGTCTAATAACTGTGCGCTAGTTCGACCCTGGTTATCATAGCCCGCTTCCACGATTTCATTAGCGGCGCCTATCATGTCCCGGACAATGGCCCGCTCTCTCACAATATTTGCGTAAGCTAATATATTTGCGGCACTAGGCGTGTTTTTGGCAATTTCACCAAGATAGGCAAAGCCACCAATCTGTTCTAGTTCGCCGCCGCTTTCCAATAGCTCAGAGACCGTGACCAAGTCCATTGGTTGGCTGCGCTGAGCCAATTCGTTCATCGCTTTAAATATTAGCCGGTGAGCACGATGGTAGAAATCATCAGCAATAATACTTCCGGAAACACGATCCCATGCGTCGTTGTCGAGCATAAGCCCGCCTAAAACCGACTGCTCCGCCTCAATTGAATGCGGCGCTGAGCGCAATGCTTCAACGGATACGTCTCGTTTCTTTGCTGTCTCTGCCATCGAAAAACCTAAGATAGGAAATAAAAAAGAGGGGAGTACTATACAAAATCCCCTCTTAATTAGAAAGCTCGTTTGCGCTCTAAGCTACTCTTTGCTTAATGTTATTTCTCCGCTAACAGTCGTTGCCGAAACGTCCGAGGTCGCATTACCAACTTTAAACTCTAATGTCGAAGACGGCCCCCACTCAGCCTTTTCTACTTTGTCATCCGTTAGACGGTTTGTGATCTTTCCGCCCGCATTCGACTTAATTGAGAAGTTAGCATGCAAATCACCTCTCCAACCAAAATCAACGTCGCCACTGACAGATTTCGCCTCAACCCGAGCTGATTCAGCCAGTTCAGCAATTAACTGAGCATCGCCACTGACTGTCGTCATTTTCGTCTTATTCAAGACGCCTAAGGTGGCATTAATATCCCCGGACACGGTCTGCAACGTCACCTCAGAAAGACGGTTCGACTCCACCGTTATATCGCCGCTAACTGCTTGGTATGAACCTTCAGTCGATTTATTGTCAGTGTCGGTAATGTCGCCGCTAACCGTTTCAAAACTGCCATTGCCACTCATATTTTTTGCGGTAATATCACCGCTGACCGTTTTTAGATGGGCTGGCCCGCTAATGTTATGAATAACAATGTTGCCACTCACCAAGCGTACGTCAAAGTCATTTGTAAAACCTGCCGCGGTAACATCCATAGAAACGCCTTTAATATCAATGTCCATTGACTCCGGCGCATAAACTTTTAAATCTGAGCCTTCAGAGTCTGACGAAGAAAAACTGAACCCCTTATTTTGAGGCGTTTTTACTTCAATATAAACGGTGTTACCACGCTGTTCGAAAATGAAGTCTTCGGCGTCTTCATCAAGAGTTCCAACCACTCTGACGTTATCGCTGTCAGAGGTGACCAATTCCAGCTTTCCGCGCATGTTATCGATAGACAGCCGGCTAGTTGGTGACACCGCCAACTCCTTATCGACTTTATCTTGCGCTAAAACCGATGAGGTTATTAAAAGCAAAGCACTGCTCAGTAAAGTAATAAACGTTTTCATGAGATTCTCCTGGTTAAATTTCCTGAAGTCGTTTTGTTTTCGTTTGATACGACTGATTTATCAAGTTCAGTTCCTGTTGATTGACCCAAATAAGGAGATCCAGCAACTCTGGCTCAGAAGGACTGTTTTTTAAAGCGCGTGTTATTTCCTCTCGGGCCATTTCCAACTCGTCTAGCTCACTTAGCAGTTGACTGGCGTCATACTGATAACCGGCTTGCTGATAGCCTGTTCTAAGTTGTGCTACCTGCTGTTTCTGGTCATTGTTTATCTTCTGCGCAATTTTATACAATGCCGATGTCGGTTGATTAAGCTCATTAACACTCAATTGCCAGCCACCCAGAAAAGTCAGAATGACTAAGCTTGCAGCAACGGCTCCATACCAGAATGCTCGCACGGGCTTCGTCACATTCCTTTTTAATTGAATGCGCGACTCAACACCTGGCCATAAGTCTTTCTGTGGTCCCGGAGCCTTATCATTCATTTGCTCTATTAAGCTTTCTAACGCAGTTTTCTGGTTGTTGTTAGTCATTTTCCAGCCACTCCTCAAGACTCTTTCTGGCGCGGTGAAACTGGGCCTTACTCGTCCCAACTGCAATTCCCAGAACATTCGCAATTTGTTGATGCGGCGCACCTTCTAACGCGTGTAACACAAACACCTGACGAGCCTGCTCCGGCAACCGGAATAACAGAGTATCCAATCTACTCAAGTCGGCACCTCCTTTATCCGCTAGCTCTACGCCGTCTTTTGGCGAGTTCTTAAAGCGTTGAAACCACCGTTTTTGCCGACGCAACTCACTCAGGCAAATATGACTCGTAACACTGTATAACCATGTGCTGAATTTCGATTCAAAGCGGAAGCTGCTCAGCTTCTCCCACAACTGTACAAATACATCCTGAGTTAAGTCATCAGCCATTGCGCGGTCACCACACAAACGGAAGACCAGCCCATAAACATGGTTTAAATGTCGCTCATACAGTCGCTTGAACGCCCTAACATCACCATTTATAGCCTCAATGATGTCTTGCTCATCGGGGTCTGATTGCACTGTTGTCTCCGTCGCTTCTGTTATTATTTAGGGTTTAGACGTTTGCCGAACCAGAAAGGTTTACATGAGATTTTTCATTTGCAAAAAAAAAGCTGCCCGAAGGCAGCTTTTCAAGTCGTTTATTGGCTGATATTACTCAGCAGCAACAACTTTCAGAGTGATATTTGCGAATACATCAGCATGCAAGTGCAATTCGATGTCAAATTCGCCTACTTCACGGATAGTTCCGTGCGGCATTAATACTTCGCTCTTCTTCACTTCAACGCCAGCAGCAGTTACTGCATCAGCAATGTCGCGAGTACCGATTGAGCCAAATAATTTACCTTCATCACCCGCTTTAGATTCGATAACAACCGCATCTAACGCGTTAACTTTTTCAGCGCGCGCTTCTGCTGCGGCTAAGTCGTCAGCTAATTTTGCTTCGTACTCAGCACGGCGTTGTTCGAACAGCTCGATGTTGCTTTTAGTTGCAGGTACTGCTTTTCCTTGAGGGAAAAGGAAGTTACGTGCATAACCAGATTTCACGCTTACTTGATCGCCAAGGCTTCCCAAGTTAGCAATTTTGTCTAATAAAATGATGTTCATTTTCTCGCTACCTCTACTTTTGGTAATCGAACCGCGCTAGCTTACTGATGTGAATCAGTATAAGGCAGCAGTGACAAATAACGGGCACGCTTAATTGCGCGCGCTAACTGACGCTGATACTTAGCAGATGTTCCAGTAATACGGCTAGGAACGATTTTACCGGTTTCGGTAATGTAGTTCTTAAGCGTAGCGATATCTTTGTAATCAATTTCTTTTACGCCGTCTGCTTTAAAGCGGCAGAACTTACGGCGACGGAAAAAACGAGCCATGATGGTCTCCTTAAATCAATTCTAGATGCTGAGCGTGAAGTACCAAGCGCGGCGTACCGCTATTGTCTTCGTGTCTGTGCAGAAATCCTTCTGCCAGAACTTCACAACCCACCGTCAATTTTTGTAACCAGTGTTGTAAACCTTCACCACTTAAAACGACTTGAATTCGCACATAAGACTGGCGATTCATACCCGCTTCGGGTTGCATCGACCGATGCTCAATCACTAACTGCAAATGTTCTATACCCGATGGGCTAGTTTCCAGCTTGGCAGCCTTGCTTAAAGTTCCGGTTAAATGCAGTCGATTCATAGTGTATGGTCAGCTTGCTTTACGCAGCTTCACTGTCACCTTTGCGATCTTCCTTCGGCTTAGTCAGCGGCGAAGGTTCAGTAATCGCTTCTTTCTTACGCATGATCATGTTGCGTAAGACTGCATCGTTAAAACGGAATGCAGTTTCAAGCTCTTCCACAACGTCTGCTGACGCTTCAATGTTCAAAAGAACATAGTGCGCTTTGTGCAGCTTGTTGATTGGGTAAGCCAATTGACGACGGCCCCAGTCTTCTAAACGATGGATTTGACCACCACCTTGCTTGATCGTTTCGCTGTAGCGTTCGATCATGCCAGGTACTTGCTCGCTTTGGTCCGGGTGGACCATAAATACGATTTCGTAATGACGCATTACAGTTTCCTTTTGGTTCGTATAGCCTCGGTTCAGCTCAGCCGCACTGACGTAGAAGCAAGGAACTCAACTAGTAGTTTATACAATGGCTGATTTAAGCCGCGCGATACTATCAAAAAAAAACGTCAACTGCAACTTAGTCGGCGTCTTTATGGGCTTTTTCTATGCGGGAACTCAGAAGAGAAACAAGCCGGTCAGCTAATTCGTTAGCAACGGCTTTTTCGCCACGAACAATTAGGTGATCAACCGGTTTTCCTTCTTTGAAGACTGACGCGTCTAACTGAACACTAGCCGCATCTTCGGTTACTGTTGTTTGTACTTGCCACTGTGACTCTTTTTCTTTAACAACATGCCACTCGTGCCGCACTTGTAAACGGTTTTTTATATCAATAACCAATTCTTTTGCGGCTCGGCTATCGGCGTTGTCTAAATTAAAATCAAAAGAAACAAAAGGCTTCGTCGAACGCATCCATTCCGGGCTATCCCAATTAGGCGTCCAACTAATAAACAACACCGCAACCATCGCCAGTGCAATGCCAACAGGAATCAGCTTTCGTTTAAGATCCACTGCGCTGCCTCACCACTTCAAACAGACAAACACCGCTGGCAACTGACACATTCAGACTACTGACACTACCGCTCAGCGGAATAGCTATCAACTCATCACAAGTTTCACGGGTAATACGGCGCATGCCTTTGCCTTCAGCGCCCATCACTATAGCCACCGGACCTCTGAAGTCGATATCGTAAACTGACTTTGTCGCCTCTCCGGCAGTGCCGTACACCCAAACGCCTTGCTCTTGCAGGTCGCGCAGAGTTCTGGCTAAGTTAGTCACCACAATTAAAGGCACATGCTCAGCAGCGCCAGACGCAACTTTTCGCACCGTTGGTGTGATTTGAGCGGACTTGTCTTTCGGCACGATAACGCCAGTTACGCCTGCTGCGTCGGCCGTTCTCAAGCAAGCGCCAAGATTATGCGGGTCAGTCACACCATCAAGCACTAAAAACAGCGACGATGTTTCTGAACTATCAATTAACTGCGGTAAGTCATGCTCTGTCAATGTAGGCGGAGAGTGCACTGTCGCCACAACCCCTTGATGATTGCCTCCCTCAGACCGCTTCTCAAGTGCCTGCTTTGGCACCCATTGTGGTCGAGTACCAGTGGCATAACACTCGTTGACGATCTCTTTCACCGCATCGTCCTGACGTTCTTTTGAAACATAAAGCTCAACCAAACGGTCAGGATGATTCTTTAGAATTGCTTTAACGGCATGCAAACCAAAAACAGTAACTTTCTGACTCATTGATTATTTCCGGTTCTTGTTGTGAGAGGTCTTTTTGCGCTGGCCTCCCCGCTTATTTTTCGACGACCGATTACCTTTCGGTTTGCCCGAACCTTTCTTTGGCATATCGCGTTTTTTGCCACTCGGACTAGTTGCCTCCAGCAAGGTTAAGTCAATTTTACGATCATCCAGGTTCACATCTTTAACTTTGACTTTTACGCTGTCACCCAGACGGAACACACTGCGGCTGTTCTCGCCAATCAACATTCCCTTCTGTTGGTCAAAATGGTAATAGTCATTGTCTAAATTACTAATGTGGACCAGACCGTCAATTTGATAGTCGCTCAACCGGATAAACAAGCCAAAGTTCGTCACCGACGATATGACACCGTCAAACTCCATACCAATATGGTCAAGCATAAATTCACACTTCAACCACTCATCAACTTGTCGTGTCGCATCATCCGCGCGGCGCTCAGTCATCGATGTATGCACACCGAGCTCATCTAACTGTGTCTCTGAGTAGGTCCAAGCCCCCACTAGACCACCTTCACTGCCGCTTTGCTTACGCAATATGGACTTAATCGCACGGTGCAAAATGAGGTCTGGATAACGGCGAATCGGTGATGTGAAATGCGCGTAGGATTTCAGCGCCAGGCCGAAATGGCCTTTGTTATCTGGTTGGTAGACCGCTTGCTGCATAGAGCGTAACAACATAGTTTCAATCAATTCGTGATCCTGGCGGTCTTTTACTTCATCCAGTAGCTTCGCGTAGTCTCTGGGAGTCGGTTCTTCGCCTCCGCCTAAATTCAGGCCAAGCTCGCCAAGAAACGTTCTGAAGCTAGTCAGACGTTCATCGCTCGGCGTTTCGTGAACGCGGAATAAGGCCCCCACTTCTTTATCCGACTCTATTAGCTGAGCGGCCGCCACATTTGCCATAATCATGCATTCTTCAATTATTTTATGTGCAACGTGACGCTTAACCGGCTCAATGCGCTCAATCTTGCGTTGAGCATTAAATATAAAACGCGTTTCTTGAGTGTCAAACTCAATAGCTGAACGACGTTTTCGTGCCGCACTTAACGCATTATACAGCTTTCGCAATTCTTCTATGTTGCCAAGAACCGGTTCATACTGTTCTCTTAGCTCTTTGTCACCGTCAAGAATATCTTTCACTTTGTCATACGTTAATCTTGCATGGCTTTTCATAACCGCAGGATAAAACTGTGACGCTTTTAGCTTACCTCTCGGGCCTAGTTCCATCTCTGCAACCATGCATAACCGGTCAACATCCGGGTTGAGTGAACAAAGACCGTTTGAGAGTTTCTCCGGTAGCATCGGAATCACATTATTCGGGAAATAAACCGAATTACCGCGCTCTGTCGCTGACTTGTCCAAAGCCGTATCAGGACGCACATAATAAGACACGTCTGCTATCGCAACCCACAGACGCCAGCCCTTTTCTTCAGGCATACAGCAGACCGCGTCATCAAAGTCACGCGAATCCGCACCATCGATGGTAATTAATGGCAGTTCTCGTAAGTCCACGCGGCCTTCATAAGCTTCTTTGGGCACTTCTTCACTGTACTTCGACAGCTCGTTATCAATCCCTTGAGGCCACTCGTTAGGAATGTCATGCTCGCGAATGGCGACTTCAATTTCCATGCCCGGTGCCATGTGCTCACCCAATACCTCAGTAACACGCCCGATAGGGCTGGTACGGCGGCTGGGACGACGTGTAATTTCAACGACAACAAGCTGTCCATGGCGGGCGCCATTCTTGTCGGCGTCGGGAATTAAAATGTCTTGGCTAATTCGATTATCATCCGGCACGACAATGCCAAGATCATGTTCGATAAAATAACGCCCAACGATATTACTGTCACGCGGCTCAGTCACCCGAACAATTCGCCCTTCTGTCTTACCGCGACTGTCTTTACCACTTTTTTTGACTAATACGCGGTCACCATGAAGGACAGAATACATTTGATGGTGAGGAATAAATAAATCCGGACCACCTTCGTCTGGCTGGCAGAATCCAAAGCCGTCCTTGTGACCAATAATACGACCTTTAATGAGATCCATACGCTCAGGTAGGCCATACGCATTGGCTTTACTGTATATCAGTTGCCCGTCACGTTCCATCGCTCGCAAACGTCTCTTAAGACCAATCGACTGGCGCTCGTCATCAAGTTTAAAAACGCGAATAAACTCATCAAAAGGCACAGGCTTCTGGTTATCTTTCACTAACTGCAGTAGCTGCTCGCGACTTGGAATTTCGACTTCGTATTCGGGCATTGTTTTATTATCTGACATAGAATCCTATTTAATGTTGTTCGGTTAAAGTACCGATGCTCAACAGTATACGTGCTGTGGAAGGCATTGTCAGTGTTTGCTTGTATTTTGAGCGTTTGCCCCCTAAATTAATTCAAAAAATAGATTGTTGAGTGACACAAGATGTTTTAACTTGGATCAATATAGAAGTAAGGCTGTACTTAATGATATGAAGCAAATCGCGCCAAACAACAGAACATCATCGCCAGTCTGTGCACTAGGCAGACTCTGTGCGTGCTTGTTAATCATTGTCTTCAGCCTGGTTACCTATTCGTTGCCGTCGTCGATTGATGCGCCTGGGGTCTCCTCCCATAAAGACACGCTGACCGTTACAGTACCAATCCAGCTATCACTTGAAGCGGGATCAGCGCAAGACGGCGATGAGTATGACAAAGCACTGGTCGACACACCGACATACAATCATTTACATCTTCCCACGGCAATAACCTTATCACTACGCCTAGTATCATCAGTCGAAGCTAAAAGATGGTATAGACCGAGAGAGCCTCCTTTTCTCCTTTAAAAAAGACAAAACCTATTTTTTAAAGGAGTAACACAATGAATGAATTTAAAGAGATTCAATGGTCTTCAGATGAAGATAAAGCGATGCTTCATAGCCGCTCGCAAGATAACGAGACTGCAAGCTGGACAGACAACGCACTTCGTGTAATGGATGACTTTGATTTGTCATCACCAGTGCAATTATCGGAAAGCACAACACTTATGGACGCGGAAAAGAGTATGCGTAAGCAGTCTCAGCGCTATGCCTGTATCCATAACCGCAACTCTCAAATAATAGGGGTTTTAGCCCTTAGAGAACTTCACGGGAGAAAAGCGACCCAAACGACAACAAGCACTCAGACTTTCTGGGAAGAGTTAACCGCAAAGGATTTAATGACACCTTTGTCAGCTTTACCACAAGTCAGTCTCAAAGATGTTCAGAAGTCTCGAATCGGTGACGCCGCAGCGACATTAAAATCTAGCGGGAGAGACTTTATTGTCGTCATCAGTGATGGGGAAGTGTACGGAATCATTTCTTCATTAAAGATAGCCGAGTTAACCGGCGAATCAGTCAATGTCTTTCACTTACCTTCTACTTTTGCTGAGATCATCTCTGCGGTGACTCACAAAGAGCTTATTGACTAGTCATTTAAAATACAATCGCCCCCTTTTTAGGGGGCTAACTAAAAGTTCAGTCCAACAAAGGCTCCGCGGTTGCGTTTAGCGACCGCCTGCATAAAGGCAGCGAAGGTTTCTGCGTTACCACTTGCGCGGCTAAAGCCAATACCATGAATGCGCATTACAGGCTTGCCGTCCGCGCCCTGATTTTGACTGGTGATCTGCCGAACTATCGCATCCAGATTATTTACCCGATAATCGTCACCAAAAACATACAAGCTGGTTGTGCCCTTGGTTTTTTTATAAAGGTTAATGGCTTTCAGAATACCCAGTTCAGGCGCACTTTTACCGCCGGTAAAGTTTGGCATTTGTTGCATGGCCATTTGTCTGAACCGTTTACTGTCAGGTAACCAGTCACCCGCTTTACTGCTGAACATAAAGTCACCGTCGGCGGCCATAATCTGGAAGCCCTTCATTTTCGGGTGACTTTCTATAATGTCGTTAACTACACTAATGACCCGGCTCCAGCCCCTGCCTCCCGACATAGACCCGGAATTATCAATAACAAAAACTACGTACTCCGCGTCGGTTGGAATACCGCCTACGTCATCATCCGGCGTGTCAGTGCTGTTCGGCGTGTTTAGCATTGCGGTCGCTTGGCGTATTTCAGCCCTTAACGACGAGGCTTTATCCTGCAACTGTTGTAGGGTTTTCTGTGCCCGCGGAATAGAGCTTTCTAAATTCTTTTCCTGCTCAGTAACTGATGCGGTCTTTTGCTCTGCGGCAGACAGCTCATCCTGTTTGTCGGACAAAGCTCCTTTTAATTCCTCCACCGACTGCTGCGCCTGCAAAACTTCTGCAACTAAGGTACTGAGGTTAGCTGGCCCGCGCTCGGTGTCTTCAGTACCGTTTTTCGCTAACAACACCAGCATAATCACCGCACCAAAAGCACAGGAAATAATATCCAGAAAGGCAAGGTTAAAAACCTCTACTGGCGCACGCTGAATTTTTTTCATTATGGCCACTCCGGAGCTGGTGATAAGAATGTGCCACCACTAACCCGCGACCAGTTCCAGTAAAGCGGGGAAGCGTAGGGGTCACCTTCTATCGGCAGAAGAATAATATTGTAACGAACGCCTTTAGGAGCGCGCTTGATGGTCTCTACCATCAATGCCTGACGGCAGTCTGAGGAAATGGACTTTTTCGTCGAAATAAAGTTACGACACGAAAGCGGCAGACCGTCGCCTAGTGTCGGCAGACCGTCAGTGACAATATACACGTCGGTAATATCCGGGTTCGTCTCAAATAACTTGCTAATACCCAGCTGAAGGTTGGTTCCGCCCTCTGGCACAACCGCGCCTAAGTCCTTCACAATAGAATTCATAGAGCCGCTGACTGACGCCGTACTCACATTACGCATGCCCAGCCGTTTGGCGGTATCGGAAAACGTCACCAAACTCACTTTCGAGGTTTGCGGAAGCCTTGCCAATAACCACTGAGCAACCCGGCGTGTTCTTATCCACTTAGCGGTAGACACTTTGTCGCCATCGCTTAAAGCCAACTTGCTCAACACATCAATTAAGTTGTCGCCCATCATAGAAGCACTTTTATCGATCAGAATGCCTATTTGTTCGCCTTCCACCTTCATGCCGGTGATAAAGTTTTGCTCACCAGTGCCTGAAACTTCAACGTTGGCTGACTTCTCAACTTCTTTGGACAACGCCGCTAACTGGTTTTCCAGGTCGGCAACTACGGCCAACTGAGTCGACAAGTCCTGCAAAGCTTTGGTTTGATCCTGGGTGGTGTCGTTTTTCGCTTCTTCGGAATCTTCCTGCTTAGCCGACTCCAGCGCAATTTTGTCATTAATTTCGTCAATGGATTTTTTCAGCCGCTGCTGCTCGTCCATTGACGCCGCCAGCTCCTGCTCGAGCTTTTCTTTTTCTTCTGAAGGGTCAGGCGTAAAGGCTTTAAAGTCTACCAGGATGAAAATAAGAATAACGGCACCCAGGCCGCATGCCATGACATCCAGAAAAGATAGATTAAATCCGTCGCCAGCCTGGCGTGTTCGTCGCATCTGAGTCGCTCAATTAACTGTGTAAATGAGACAGCAAATGCTTCTCGCAGGACTCTTGCGTGCGGATCACCATCTTGTCCTGACGACTGTTCAACAAGTGCATAAACAACATCAGAATTAAAGAAATAAACAGTGCCACCAGAGTTGAGTTAAAAGCCACACCCAGTGATGCAGTCATACCGGCAATGTCTCCCTCAAGAGCTTTGTCGGCCTGCGCCAGCGCAGCGCCGATACCGCGAACCGTACCCACGAAACCAATAGACGGAATAGCCCAGATAATGTAGCGGATCATGTTGTTACCGCTTTCTAACTGAATGGCAATATTGTCTACCGACGACTCGATAGTATCAGCCGCATGCTGAACGTTTTTGGTGTTCTTAAAACGACGAATACAGTTAATCCAGGTGCTGTATGCCGGGGTTTCTTTATAAGCCGAACTTTCTAAATCATTTAATGCCGCATCAACGTCCAGCGCTTCCGACTTATCGTAGCTTTCCAGTAAGTCTCGCGAGTAAATTTCTTCTTCGTCAATTAACCGCCACAGCTTATACAGCATAAGAAACAGGCAGAAAAACATAAGCGAAATACACACCTGCTGTTCAACATCTTTGAAGATAACCGAAAATGCAGTTAAAGCTTCTGTTCCTTGCTCTGCCATTGCCACTTCGGCCGCCGGGCGAATAAGTCCTGCATACAGCAAGTGTATAAGGGTAAAAATAGCCAGTAGCACACCACCACTGACAAAAAAGTTAGGGCTCATTGAAAGCGTATTATTTTTAGACATTATGCATTCCGGGCGTTAAATGTTGGTGGGGAAATCTTGTGGTGCATCCAAAGACACAAAGTAAGCAGTCGCGCTGCCGGCCAGAGCCAGCAGTATGACGCCCAAAATCACGCGTTTTTTCATGATGTTTCTCCTCATCACTGATGATACCGGGCTATTCTAAAGCCGATATCCTCTGCCGAAGCGCTTTCACCGTCGCGAACGCTGGCACGAATATTTTTCAACCGCCCGGTTTTATAAGACGCACCTTTTACCACATTTCCATTGCCCCGAGCCGCGCCCAGGTAATCGGTGTAAACCCGGTCAAGATCGGGCGGGTTCAAAGTATAACTGTCGTGCACCCATTCTTTGACGTTACCGTCTAAATCAAAAAAGCCGCCGCGCTCTGCTTTAAAACTGCCTACCGGTGCTTTACCGGCAAAACCGTCATTGTAGCCGCGTAAAATGAAAGTTTGCTGACCTTTTGCAGACTCATCGGCAAAGTTGCCCTGCTTGTCACGCAGGTGTTCCTGACTGCCCCATACGTAAATAGTAGAGTCAGCTCTGCGATTAATTTTGGCAATGTATTCCCACTCGGCTTCGGTCGGCAAGCGGTAACCACGCGAGCTCGCATCGGTTCCCACCACTTTACCGTTACTGACTTTATAAAAAGGCTGCAGGCCTTCCTGTTCGCTCAACCAGTTGGTAAATAGCGCAGCCTCGTCCCAGGACACATTCGTAACCGGCATTTTTGTTTTGCTGTCAGAGCCTTTAAACGCGGCGAACTGCGCTTCGGTAATTTCATGGCGCGATATCCATACATCACGCGAGAAATCCACTTTTACCTGGTGCTCATTACGTCCTCGGCCTGGTTCATTAACCGGCGAGCCCATAGTGAATTTTTTCGGCGACAGACGGTTCATTTCAATGCCTAAAGTACTGACAAACAACGGTCTGCCTTCTTTTCTTCTGGCATCAAACTCACGTAGCATCTCGGCTTTTACGTTCACCAGCCGATCGCTGCTTGGCTGAAACTCTTGCTTAACCGTACGGTAACCGGTTTTACGAAACTCAACTTCAGAAGGCAGAGCTTGCAAAGTGGTACGAAGCGGCGTCGTGCCCTGCTTTTGTCCGTTAATGTACAGGTCGCTGGGTTCGTTAGCGGTAAAAGCTACGTCCCCCATTTCCGGGGCTAAGTTAAAAGTCAGCTGCTGGTTTTCGGCTGGCTCCAGTTTAATGGTCCGGCTCTGCTTAATGTAGCCGGCCTTTTCGTAACGAATAACATGTTCTTTATTGGCATCAACGCTAATTGGATTTTTTGCCGGCGCGCCGTTAACCAACAACGCCCCGCCTTTAGGATTCACTGAGACATTAATAGTGGCCTGCACTGGCTGCAGTCGATAATTACGCTTCTGTTCTTTATTGCGCACGGTTAAAGACACAGTGTCCGTTACCGGTTCATACCCCGGGTAATTCACCACCACAGGGTAGTCGCCGCCCACTTTAGCAACGGTTACCGGCGTTGACCCAACCTCTTTGCCGTCAAGGGTAACCGACGCGCCAGCCGGGCTGGAGCTAATAAAGATAGTGCCACTAATAGGTGTTAACCGAATCTGCTCTTCAACCTTACCGTCTATTAACGCCTCAATTGCCACTGAAGCAGGCTCGTAAGCCGGATGCGAGGCCGATACCGTATAAGTTCCGGGAGTAAATTCACCCTCAAAGGTAGAAGCCGTTTCTCGCTGCTCACCGTTAACTGACCAGACAATATCATTTGCGCCCGGCTCTGTTGTTATCGTCACTTTTGCCGGTTTAGGCTCCAGCTCAACTTCAATGGTTGAAGGGCTGTTGTCATTTACCTGCACTTCTTTGGTTTGGTATTTGTCGGCCGACACCGCCACGAGGCCACCAGAACCTACCGCGTAATATTTATTGTCAATGAAAAAACCAATACCAGATTTAACCGCAAAGCGCTGAGTTTGCGCCGCTTCTGTTGGCTTTACTGTAAAACTGTAGCCTTTGGTCAGAAACAACCAGCCAAAGTAAATAATCAGCAATGCAAGAATACTGACCGAGAAGCCAATAGCCATTAACCGTCGTTTACGTCGTCCTTTCTCAATGGCTTCGTCAAGTGTGGCCACGAAGTCTCTCCTGTTTTTTATTATTCTAGACTCGTTCGTTACATTGAACGTTAATCACAATTGGCGTGCCTGACTTCTCTACCACAACGTCGACAATGACTGAGCGGTAGCCTTCGCGGCGGCCCTCTAACTGGTATTTACCCGGCTTTAACTGAATGACTTTCTCTCTGACTTCACCCACCACGCCAACACCCAATACTTTTATATAGGTCCGGTTGTCGGAGCGAATGGTCACATCGATAGGCTGATTTTCCTTTTCAATGAGTTGCTCAACCTGATTTATTTTCTCGCCCAGTTTTGCGCTCAATTGCGTGAGTCCGCTGTATTTAGACACCGCATTTATGGCATTCTGACGAATATTATTGTCAGCAAGGCGGCCTGGTCTTTCAATATACACATCCAGCGCACTGCTGGCGGCTAATATTTCTCCCGCGCTTTTTTTAGCCTGCTGCACAACCCGGCTGTCCGGATAATCAACCAGCCCCTTTTCTGCCAGCATTTGTACCGTCTGCCATTCGTCGGCGCCGGCAAATACCTGAATCCGCTTTTCTAACGACTTCACACCCTGACTTTTTAACTCAGCGTCAATTTGCGCCTGTAGGGTTGCCAGTTCCGACCGGTTGTTGTCTATAGCCGAAGCTTTGGCTAATGCCTCCTGGGCACGATCAAAGTCCTTGTTATCAATGGCTTTGACCGCCGTTGCCAGGACACGGGCAAAACGTTGTTGTTTAATTTGCTGTTCCACTTTCGCCAAGGCTGCCTTTGCTTCCTGCTGTTGCGGATCAAGCTTAAGAATTTGTTGATAAGCAGCACGCTGCTTCTCTATGTTGCCTTCTACACCGCCTACTCTGGCCTGTTCATACAAGTCGGCTACTTCATGGTAGGTGTCGATGCGTTTCTGCAACGCCAGCGCGTCGCTATAGTCGCCTTTTACCTTTAAAGCCTGCGCATTCAACTGAGCGGCGTCATCAATGTCGTCGGCAGCAAAGGCTTTTGCTGCGTCTGCATAAGGTTGTTTATAAGCCTTTTCAAACGCGCTTTGGTACTCTGTAATATCCGTATTGAGTTGCTCAATAGTGGTTTGCGCCTGGCTGTAATTACTGGCGCCATAGTCATTAAAAGCCTGATCTATGCTGGTCTGAAAACCTTCAACTTTGCTTGGCTTCCACTTTGACAAATACGGGGTGGCAACAATTTCAGAAACGCGCTGACTAGTCTCATTTAAGACCGTTTGCAGCTCCTTTCTGTCTATTGCCTGGTTAGCAGAATTTATCTGCGGCTCACTTTTCTCTTGCTTTTCCTCGGCTACCCGCGTGTTACCCGAAACCGGAAAATAAGCGAGCAAAGTAACGACAACGCCAATCAACAAACAGGCAAAAACAGAGACAATTACGCCGGTTACTATCATTTTTTTCTTTTTAGCACGGTTTTCTGCTATTTGCTGATCAACAGACGACATCGTTACCTTTCCCTGGATGAATTAAAGCTGAGTTAACGGCGTTGATTCGAGCTCATAAATCTCTTTCAGCTTTTCGCGTAGTTGAGCGTATTGCTCACCAGCAGTGCCCGTTAGCTCAATATTCTGGTCATTAAGCTCAACAATTTGTGGGGTTACCTTAATATCTAAGTTTTGACCCATTTCATCAAGCAACTCACGCTGAGTGCCTAACTCGCGGTTTGTTTTTATTGCTTCACTTAAGCTGTATACCGCACCTAAACCTGCCGCTGCACTTGCCACCTGACCCGCAGTAGAGCCTGAATTTTTTCCAAGCAAAATAGCAGCCGTAGCTAAAATACCAGCGCCAACCTGCGCGCGGGTTCTCTCTGCTTTCTTCTGTCGAATATCAATAGCAACCGGCAGAGTCTCTTCCTGATAAGTACGGTATGCATCATGGGTCGTTGCATAGAAGGTGTCGTAACTGTCCTGCAAAGAGTCAATAAACTGTTGGTCTTTCGCTTTAATCACATTAACCCGCTGATACATTGGGTCCGACTCAGCCGGAGCTCCATTCAGCGTAATAGTTGAGCGATTCGAGAAGAAGCTGCTGGACTCACCCAGGTACCCACCAAAGGCTTCCGGACTGTACATTGCGGCATAACGCATATCTGAAACCGCCTGAATGGTTTTCTTCTCTTCTTCAGACTTTTTCATTAACAAGTCATAAACATAACCCGCAACACTTTTAAAAATCGGGCCGTAAGGGTTCTCGCCCTTTCTTAACGCGTCACGGTAAAAGCCTGCGCCTACCTGATACTCAAACTCTTCCTCGCCCCAAATTTGGTTACTGGCGTCCATAACACGAACACCAATTTCAACAGTCTCAGTGTCTGAGTAATTAATTTTGCCCAGTACATAAACATCGGCACTGACGTTAGCATTAGGAGTGACATTCACAGCACCAAAAGCTTTTGTGTCAGAAAGCGCTTCGCGGGTATTTACGGCAAAGCGGTTCGCTTCTAAACGGCGTACCTGTGGCCAAATGTCTTCTTCAACTATGGCTTCATCATCAATATTGCCGGAACTGTCTTTCGGCAAGCCCGGGTCAAACACCGGAATAGCCACATTAAGGTAAATATCAGAGTTGTAACTATAGCTACGCTCTTCTTTGCCCAGGGCTTTAGAGTCTGACGGACCATTCATGCTTGGACCAACGCTGGTAACATTAGTTTGGGTTGACTGGCAGCCGGCTAATGTAAACATTGCTGAAAGCGTCATAACGACTGAAAATCGTTTTAGTTTTTTTAGTTGAGCTAGTGTATTCATGGTTCTTCTTCCGTTAATTATTAACATCCATACTCGGCCATTAAGCCTTTAAAATGCTCTTTCTCAGCTTCTGTTGTTGCCGAAGCCATGCCTTCTTTCACAGCGTCGCACACAGCCGAACTGCCACTGCCCGTATTGCCACGCTGATGATCTTTGGTGTCCACCGAACTTTCCGATGCCGTAGATGTAGATTGCTGTTGCTGCTCACTCGAGTTTGCGCCGCTATTACCCGAGCTGCCATCAGAGCCCGAAGCACCACCTGCAGCACCAGAGCCGCTATCGCTGGCAGCGTCAGCAAGGCTGCCGGAAGCCGACGCCGTGGCCTCTTCCATACACTCTGCCGAGTTATCTAAAGAGGCAAACAATGCGGCCTCTTCAAGCGCAATTCGTTCCTGCAAAGTCAGCGTGCTGGGGTCTACGTCGTCAAACTCTATGTAGGCGCAATCGGAGTAATTAATTTCTTGAGCATTGGAAGCAGATAAAAGGGACCCACCGAGTACTATCGCAAGTATAAAGGTTGTTACCAAATGAGTTGAAGAAAACTGTATAACGTGCACTATCACATCTCGTTTAAGTTTAGAGCGAGAAACTCAAGATTTCACACTCCTTATTAAAGCTATATAAGCCAAATGTAAAGAAAGCGTTAAGAAGGATCAATCAATTTTTAAATTTTTTTTAAAACAGGATCGAGAAATCGGCTCTCGAATGACTGAAAGCTATTAACGTAAATAAAGGATTTATATATGGTGGCGCTGGACGGACTTGAACCGTCACTCCCGAAGGAACCTGATTTTGAATCAGGCGTGTCTACCAATTCCACCACAGCGCCAATTTTGCGGGGTGAGTTACCAAGGAAGGTAACGGGTCGGGATTATACCCGCGATACTTAGCTAATCAAGCGAAAATTATCGAAAAGTGTCTTTCTCCCTTCTGACTGATGATTCATTAACCACATTGCGTTGAAACGGCACTTAATGTCACCCGCCATCTACCGTGTTAGTATAGTACCCATCAAAAACAGCTAACACTCAACAATGACATCAAACGCTCAAGAATTACACGCCAGTTTTCCAAGCGCAGGTTTCCTCCGTCGCTTAGCGGCCTGGGTATACGACTTTTTGGTGGCTGTCGCTATTATCATGCTCGCGTCAGCGCTGGCGTTAGGCTTGGCCGCCGCCTTAACCGCGTTAGATTGGGTTCAGCTGACAGAAGGAATGGATCATGCCGGATGGCTTGCTCAGGGACCGTGGTACAGCATTTACCTAATCAGTGTATTAACTATCTTCTTTGGTTGGTTCTGGAGACGCTCAGGCCAAACCATTGGTATGAGAGCCTGGCGTCTTAAATTACAAAACCGCGATGGCAGCCGCTTAACATTAAAACAGACCATTATTCGTCTACTGACTTGCTGTGCAGGGCTTGGAAACCTGTGGATTTTGGTCGACTTTAAAAATCGCCGAGCCTGGCATGATTATGCAGCTGGTACAGAGGTTGTAACCTTATCCAAAGAAGCGAATCAATTATTTTACTGGAACGAGCTCTAACCCTCGTTCCATTGTATGTTTTATCCCGTTTTTTTCTGCATGAAGTAAACTGCCAAGCCGGCAAAGACAATACTCGGTAGCAATGCCCCAAGAAATGCCGGTATTTGGTAGACCTGCGCTAGCGGGCCAAATATCTCATTACTAACGTGGAAGCCAAAACCAGTAATAACCCCAAGTAAAATACGAGCTCCCATGGTAGTGGAGCGGAGTGGTCCAAAGATAAACGAAAGCGCGACCAGCAGCATGACAGCAACGGTTATGGGGGCTAGCAATTTACGCCATAACGCAAGCTCATAACGTTTTGCGGACTGCTGATTTAATTCCAGATAGTTCAAATAATCTAATAGCCCGGAAATCGAGAGCGACTCAGGCTTTATGGTAACCACACCTAATTTATCGGGCGTTAACGTTGACTGCCATTGAACACTACTTTTTCTGGTTGAATTGACTCGACTTTCACCTAGCTCGGTAATCACTACATCTTGCATACGCCAGGCACCATTTATAAACAGCGCGGTTTGCGCATAGGTCGCTTTCTGCAATTTACGACTTTCGTCAAAATCATAAATAATAACGTTATTAAGGCGCCCCGTATCTTCAACTTCACCGATATTGATAAAGTCTGACCCATCCTTTGCCCAGACACCTTGCTGAGCTGAAATTAGACTGCCTCCGGAAATCTCCTGCGAACGAATGGCCCGGCCTGTCGATTCCATAGGAGGAGCCACCCATTCACCAATAGCCATGACAGCGACCATCATAATAATGGCGACTTTCATTACCGCCGCTATGATATTGAGCCGGGAGCGGCCTGCCGCCAACATCACCACTAATTCAGAGTTGCTGGCCAACAAGCCAACACCAATTAACCCGCCAAGCAACGCCGCCATAGGAAAAAACAATTCGACGTCACGAGGTAAACTATAAAACACGAATAATGCTGCATCGAGAGTGTCGTAACTCCCCCGCCCTACTGCCTTTAACTGCTCCACAAACCTTATCAGTGCAGACAGTCCTGTTAGAACAGCAAGACTCATTAAGGAAGTTTTTAATACCGTCAGGCCAATGTACTTATCCAGAATGCTCAACATCGTTAACCTCGCTTATTCCGGACACTGAAACGTGACAAGAGCTTTAAGCCCAACGGCCGACCTTTACCAATTAAAATAAAGCCAAAAATCAACAAAATGAAATGAATCCACCAAAGTCCTATCAACGACGGAATAACACCATCTCTTACTGCAGCTTTCGCGGCCATAAGCACAAGGAAGTAACCAAGATAAATTAAAAACGCAGGCGCCATACGGGCAAATTTTCCTTGCCTTGGATTTACTCGGCTTAAGGGAACCGCTATCAGCGTTAATAACGGCATAGCCAAAGGTATTGCGATTCGCCATTGGAATTCTGCGACCGCTGCATTACCCGGTGTTTCCAATAACTCCAGTGTTGAGTAGTTCTCCAGTTTTCGGGCCTGGCTATCCGTTTCCTGTTCCTTTATTTGCAAGCGATAGTTGTCAAAAGTCATGGTCTGATAGCTGTTCTGATCGCCGGAGTAACGATGCCCCTCACCCAACTCTAGCCATTGAGAGCCACTGTCTTCACTGATCACATTCCCCGTTTTAGCCATCACGACACTGCCTGAGCGTAACTCATCCCCTTCGTGGCTATGTTGAGCAACAAAGATTTCCTCAAGCTGACCGTCTTCGTTAACGTCTTGCACAAAAATAACCGCTTTTTGGTTACTGGCTTGTTGGAAGCGTCCGGGCATTAGCGCCGTCAGACCACTCTCCGAACGGGCTTTTTCTTCAACTTGTTGTTCCTGCTCTAGCGCCCAGGGTACTAACCATAAAGTCAATGCGCCGGTCACCAATGCCAGAATCAACGATAGAACCAATGTCACCCGAGTCACATACCATTCGCTGACACCACAAGCATGCAAGATTGTCATTTCATTGTCAGCGTATATGCGCCCATGAGCCAGCAAAATACCCAGAAATAAACTGAGCGGAAGAATTAACGCCAGTAATGCTGGTAAATTCAGCGATAACAATTGAAAAATGACACTGCCGGGAATATCGCCCTCAGAAGCATCCGACAAGACACGTACAAACTTCTGACTGACAAAAATAGCCATCAGAATAAAAAGCACAGCAAGCTGCGACTTTAGTGTTTCACTGATTAAATACCGAAATATGCGCACTAACATTCACTCATGTAACTTAGGTTTTTACTGGAATAGCTGCGATTTTTAAGTAAACTTGTTATTTTAACAACAAAATGTCTAAAGAGCTAAACTATAGCAGGCATTAAAGCCACCTGAAACAGGAGCACTGTCATGGAGTTCAGCGTCAAAAGTGGTAATCCGGAAAAACAACGTTCTGCGTGTATTGTCGTAGGTGTCTTTGAACCCCGTCGGTTATCGGGTGTGGCAGAACAGCTGGACAAGGTCAGTGATGGCTATTTAAGCAACTTGTTGCGCCGCGGTGACTTAGAAGGTAAATCGGGGCAAGTTCTGTTATTGCATCATGTTCCCAATATTTTAGCTGAGCGAGTACTTTTGGTTGGCTGTGGTAAAGAGCGCGAGCTCGATGAGCGACAGTATCGTCAAATTATCGCACGTACCATAAATACATTAAACGAAACCGGCTCCATGGAAGCGGTCTGCTTTTTAAGTGAACTGCACGTAAAAGGTCGCGATACATACTGGAAAGTCAGACAAGCTGTGGAAGCTGCGCGTGGGGCCTTGTATAACTTCAATGAATTAAAAAGTAAGAAAGAAGAGCCGCGCCGTCCGCTGCGCAAATTAGTCTTTAATGTGCCCAGCCGAAAAGAACTCACGTTAGGTGAGCAAGCCGTGCAACATGGTCTGGCCGTCTCTACTGGTATGGACGTGTGCCGTAACGTTGCTAACATGCCACCGAACATTTGTACGCCCCGCTATCTCGCTGAGCAAGCCAAAGCAATGGCCGAAAACTACGATAATTTAAGCGTCACAACGGTTGAAGAAGCTGAGATGGAAAAGCTGGGCATGAACGCCTACTTAGCGGTTGGCAGAGGTTCAGAACATGAGTCAGTGCTCACTTTAATGCATTATAAAGGCGCTCCTGATGATCAAGCACCAATAGTATTGGTCGGTAAAGGTCTAACATTTGACTCCGGCGGTATTTCAATAAAACCATCCGCCAATATGGATGAGATGAAGTACGACATGGGCGGCGCCGCCGGTGTATTAGGCGCGATGCAGGCACTGGCTGAATTGCAGCTTCCAGTAAATGTCATTGGCGCTGTCGCCGGCTGTGAAAATATGCCCGACGGCAAAGCGTATCGCCCGGGTGACATTCTAACCACGATGAGTGGGCAAACGGTAGAAGTCCTGAATACTGACGCAGAAGGTCGTCTGGTACTATGCGATACACTCACCTACGTAGAGCGTTTCGAGCCCGACTCAGTTATTGATTTGGCGACACTCACCGGTGCCTGCGTTATTGCTCTGGGAAGTCACGCTTCAGCGGTACTGAGTCAACACAACCCGCTTGCTCACGAAATTCTGAATGCCGCCCAGCAAAGTGGCGATAAAGCATGGCGGATGCCGTTATGGGACGAATATCAGCCGATGCTCGACAGCCCATTTGCTGATATGGCCAACATTGGTGGTCGTGAGGCAGGCACAATAACAGCGGCCTGCTTCTTGTCTCGTTTCACCAAAAAGTACAACTGGGCGCACATGGATATCGCCGGCACAGCTTGGCAAGGCGGCAAAGAAAAAGGTTCTACCGGGCGCCCGGTGCCGTTATTGACCCAGTTCTTAATTAACCGATGCTCGAACGAGGCGGTCGAATAATATGCCCTCAGCTACGTTTTTTCTGATGCCGGAAGCGTCAGAGGATGAGCAAACTGCGTTAATTTGCGATAAGATCGCTGAACTTTACAGAAAACATAAACGGCTACGGGTCTGGGCTCAAAACCAGGCTCAGGCTGAAGCGTTAGATGAGTTATTATGGCAGCGGCCTGCAGATGCCTTTATTCCTCATAATCTAGTAGGTGAAGGCGCCGCGACCGGCTCACCGGTGGAAATTGGCTGGCCGCAGAGCGAGCCTGGATCAACACGACCAGGCTACGCGCTATTCAACTTAGCCAATGAAGTACCTGTACAGGCACAGCAAAGTCAGCAACTGTATGACATTGTGCCTGCTTCAGATGATGGCAAAGCAGTTGCCAGAGAACGTTACAAACATTACCGGGCTCGCGGTTGCCAAATGCACACCGTACCCCTGATATCCGAACAGAAGTAAGGTCATTATGGATAAAACATATTCCCCCGCAGACATAGAGCAAAACCTTTACCAACAATGGGAAGAAAAAGGGTACTTTAAACCAAGCGGTCAAGGCGACTCTTACTCCATTATGATTCCCCCACCCAATGTTACGGGCAGTCTGCACATGGGGCACGCATTCCAGCACACCATTATGGACACGCTCATTCGCTATCAGCGTATGGATGGTAAAAACACTCTCTGGCAGGTGGGCTCAGACCACGCCGGCATTGCAACACAAATGGTCGTGGAGCGTCAGTTAGCCGCTCAAAACCAAACACGCCAAGAGTTAGGACGTGACGCCTTCATTGACAAAATTTGGGAATGGAAGCATCAGTCCGGCGGTACCATCACTCAGCAGATGCGTCGCCTGGGCGACTCGGTAGACTGGGACCGCGAGCGTTTTACCATGGACGAAGGCTTGTCTGACGCCGTTCGCGAAGTGTTTGTAAAACTGCACGAAGAAAACTTAATTTATCGGGGCAAGCGCCTGGTGAATTGGGATCCGGCATTGCAAACCGCGATTTCAGATTTGGAAGTCGAAAACAAAGAACAACAGGGCTCCATCTGGTACTTACGCTATCCGCTCGCTGATGACGCTACGACAGAAGACGGCAAAGACCACCTTGTTGTTGCGACTACGCGCCCGGAAACCATGTTAGGCGATGTTTGCGTTGCCGTACACCCAGACGATGAGCGCTTCGGACATTTAGTCGGAAAGCACATTAACCTGCCTATCGTAAACCGCCGAATTCCTATCGTGGCCGATCACCATGTAGATAGTGAGTTTGGTACTGGTTGCGTGAAAGTAACGCCAGCGCATGACTTTAACGATTACGAGATTGGTAAACGCCACCAAACCGGCATGATCTCTATTTTTGATGACACCGCACATGTCATGGCAAAAGCAGGCTTATACACCAGTACCGGCGAAGCCATGGAAGAACTTGACGGTTTTGACGGAACCTTGCCGAGTCAGTACGCCGGAAAAGAACGTTTTGAGGCGCGCAAACAGCTGATTGACGAGTTCGAAGAGCTTGGACTACTGGAAAAGATTGAAAAGCACACCAACAAAGTTCCTTATGGCGACCGTGGTGGTGTGCCTATTGAGCCTCACCTAACTGACCAATGGTATGTGCGTGTTGAACCATTGGCGAAACAAGCCACCGAAGCCGTAGAAGACGGTCGTATCGAGTTTGTTCCAAAGCAGTACGAGAACATGTACTTCAGCTGGATGCGAGACATTCAGGACTGGTGTATTTCACGTCAGCTCTGGTGGGGGCACCGGATACCGGCGTGGTACGATGATAAAGGCAATGTTTACGTCGGGCGCACCGAAGAGGAAGTTCGTCAAAAACATAACCTTGGCGACACCGCATTGCAGCAAGACGAAGACGTTTTGGACACCTGGTTCTCTTCAGCGTTGTGGACATTTTCGACATTGGGCTGGCCAAAAAATACTGACGATTTAAAGACCTTCCACCCTACCGATGTGTTGGTGACGGGCTTTGATATTATTTTCTTCTGGGTTGCCCGTATGATCATGATGACCATGCACTTTATGAAGGACGATGAGGGCAAACCTCAGGTACCTTTCAAGAAGGTGTATGTTACTGGCCTTATTCGTGACGAAGAAGGTCAGAAAATGTCTAAGTCTAAGGGGAACGTACTGGATCCTCTGGACATGATTGACGGTATTAGCGCTGACGAACTAGTCGCCAAGCGCACCGCTAATATGATGCAACCGAAAATGCGCGAAAAAATTGAAAAACGTACTCGCGCTGAATTCCCGGAAGGCATTACAGCACACGGTACCGACGCGCTGCGCTTTACGTTGACGGCACTGGCCTCAACGGGTCGTGATATCAACTGGGACATGAAACGCCTGGAAGGCTATCGCAACTTCTGCAACAAGCTTTGGAACGCCAGCCGTTTTGTACTTATGAACACCGAAGAGCACGACTGTGGCCAAAGCGGTGATGACATGACATTGTCTCTGGCCGACGAATGGATTATTGCGCGCTTTAACAGCACCGTGAAAGAGTTCCGACAAGCGCTCGATAGTTACCGTTTCGACCAAGCCGCAGCCATTGCTTACGAATTTACCTGGAACCAATTCTGCGACTGGTATTTGGAGCTAACCAAACCAGTATTGCAAAACGGCACCGATGTTCAGCAACGAGGGACTCGACACACGCTGGTTAGCATTCTTGAACAGTTACTGCGGTTACTGCATCCTATTATGCCGTATATCACCGAAACCATTTGGCTGCGTGTTAAACCATTGGCGGGCGTTGAAGGCGATACCATTATGTTGCAGCCATTTCCACAGATACAAAGCTCCGTTAACGAGCAAGCCATGCTTGATATGGAGTGGTTGAAACGGGTAATTCTGGCTGTTCGTAACATTCGTGGTGAAATGGACTTATCGCCGAATAAGCCATTACCATTACTGCTGTCGAACGCGGATACGATGGCCAGGGGGCGTATCGAGAATAATGAGAGCTTCCTGAGCAGTCTGGCCAAGCTTGAATCTATTGAGTTTATTGACAGCGATGATGGCGCACCTGCCAGCATGACGGCACTGGTTGATAGCTTGAAGTTGCACATTCCAATGGCTGGTTTAATCGACAAGGACGCTGAGCTACAACGCTTGCAGAAGGCTATTGAAAAGGCTGAGAAAGAATGGCAGCGCCTTAATGGTAAACTCAGCAACGAAAACTTTGTGAGTAAAGCGCCTGAAGCCGTTATAGCAAAAGAGCGTGAAAAGCTTGCTGAGGCTGAAGCAACTTTAAAACAGCTTAAAGAGCAACAGGAGAAAATCAACGCTCTTTAATAGAGTTTGACTGATAGTTAACGCCCGGCCAATTGGCTGGGCGTTTTTGTCTGCATTTAATCTATTTTTGTCATTGGCTCGTAACAACCTTTATATCGACGAATACCATAGCTAGGGAGAAAGCCATGACTATTTTTGAAGAATTACGAGTTGATCATGACAAGCAGCGTCAATTATTGGATCTTTTACTCGACACGTCAGGCAATGAACCTGAGCGTGAACAGTATTACCAGCAATTAAAAGTACAGTTGGAGCAGCATGCGGCTGCGGAGGAACGTTATTTTTATAACCCGCTAATTGAAGACGATACGACCATTGATATGTCTCGCCACGGCATTGCTGAACACCATGAAATTGACGAGCTTATTGAGGCCTTAGAAAAAACGGATATGTCGTCTCCCGGTTGGCTGCAACACCTTAAAAACCTAAAGCATAAAGTACTGCATCATTTGGAAGACGAGGAACAAGGGTTCTTCCAGAAAGCTGGAAAGGTTTTAGAGGACTCTGAAAAGCAGTCTTTAGGTAAAGAGTATCGAGAAATGATGAAAGAAAAAGGGCTGTAACAAATTGACGGTGGAGAGGATCACTCCTCTCCATCATCGTATTCTTCATCCAGTTCATCGTCATCCAGCATGGTTCCCCAGCCGTCATACTCGACGTCACACTCGTCAGCGACAGCCGCTATTTCTCTCACCTGACGCGCTAACACATTATTATCGAGTTCAGCATCCGTCGCAGCGATGAACGCAAACCAGCGCTTACCCTGTTCGTCGTCAAACTCATCGGCATCATCCACATGATATCCCAGCTTCACCAACTCCACTGCGGCCTTCTCTAGCTTGGTAAAGTCTGTAGAAGCAAGGTGGTGTTCAATCTCATAAAGAACGTCAGGCTCAGCACCGTCACTGATGAGTGCGTTAATCGTTTGTTCGCTTTGCTCAAGTAGCTCATTCAGAGACTGGCTCATTCGCTTTCCTTCTTCACTTGTTCGTTTAACTGATTAATTTTGCTGTCCATAATGTCATGGCAGTGGCGGCTTAAGTCGCGCAAGCTCTCTTTCTGGTAGTTTGCGATGCGAATAGGCTCAAGAAAGGCGACTTTTAATACACCATTGTTCCAACGGTTCATTTTAATTTTCCCATGCAGCTCTGACACGCAAACAGGAACAATATCGACTTGAGCACGAAACGCTGTATGGAAAGCACCATTTTTAAACGGCAATAGTCCTCTGCCATAGCTTCGTGTGCCTTCCGGAAACATCCATACCGAGATATCTCGCTGATTTATCGCGTTCGCTGTTTGAGCAATTGTACCGTGTGCTTTACCCGCGTTTTTACGGTCAATCAAAATATTACCGGCCAACCAGTACAACCAGCCAAAAAACGGTATCCAACGCAGACTTTTCTTACCCAAAGTGACCGTATTTTTTGGCAGCATCGCCGCAATCGTGAAGATTTCCCAGCTGTTCTGGTGGTTACAGACAAAAACATAGGGGCCACCGTGCTCAATATCGGGGTGCCGAGTTACTTCAATTTTCAACCCAAGCACTCGAGTCGCCCACCCAAAAATGTGAGCGAACCGATACGTGTTGTTTCGGTGAAAGGGTCGAATAATGCAAAACAGGCAGCCAACGACACCAAAAACAACGATAAATCCACCTAAAAACAACCACCTCAGTACCGCTAACATAACAAACCCTCAGCCTTACTCATCTTCAACGACAATATCGTCGACTCGTTGAAGGCCTCTGGGCAGTTTGTTACCCCGGCGCCCTCGCTCGCCCAGGTAGTGCTCGAGATCAGCCGGCTTCAAGGTCAGTTTGCGTTTTCCGGCCATTAACGTTACCGCCTTGTCCGGTGCGGCTGTCGCCAGGGCCACCACATACTCCTCCCGCGACTGAGCTCTTAACGCTGGGATATTAATAATTTTGTTCCCTTTCCCTTTACTGAGCTGCGGTAAATCAGCTACCGGGAAAACCAACATACGACCTTCATTTGATACAGCGATAACACGGTCATTTTCAATGCTGTTAACCGATGTCGGAGAGAGTATTTTTGAACCGGTTGGTAAGGTAATAATCGCCTTGCCATTTTTGTTACGACTGACTAAATCACTAAACTGGCAGACAAAACCGTAACCAGCATCCGATGCAAGCAGCAGGCAGCTGTCGTCTTTCCCCATCAGTACATGCTCTACCGTTTCACCTGACACCAGACTGAAGCGCCCGGTTAGTGGTTCGCCCTGGCTTCTCGCCGATGGCAACAAATGAGCTTCGCACGAAAAGCTCCGGCCTGAGCTATCAATGAATACAACTGGCTGGTTGCTTTTCCCTTCGGCTGACCCAAGGAAGCTGTCACCCGATTTATAACTCAGCTTCTCACCGTCAATATCATGGCCTTTCGCGCTACGCACCCAGCCTTTCTTAGACAGTACAACGGTAACTGCCTCTGCCGGCGTGAGATCGCGCTCACTTAATGCCTTTGCTTCATTACGCTCAACCAACGGCGAGCGACGTTCATCACCATAAGTTTCGGCATCGGCAAGCAGTTCCTTGCGAATCAACGTTTTCAGGCGACGGTCTGAGCCCAGAATTTTTTCAAGTTGCTCACGTTCCTTGCTCAGCTCGTCTTGTTCACCTTTCAGTTTCTGCTCTTCCAGCTTCGCTAAGTGCCGTAATTTCAGCTCAAGAATGGCTTCTGCCTGCTTGTCTGACAGCGCAAAGCGCGACATCAGAACCTCTTTAGGCTTGTCTTCCGTACGGATAATTTCAATAACTTCGTCTAAGTTTAGATACGCAATGAGCAAGCCTTCCAAAATATGAAGACGCGCCAGTACTTTATCTAAACGGTATTGCAAGCGGCGGGTGACCGTCTGCTGACGGAACTCGAGCCATTCTTTTAAAAGTCCCACCAACGGCCTAACTTGCGGACGGCCGTCCAGCCCCAGAATATTCAAGTTAACGCGGTATTGTTTTTCTAAGTCAGTGGTTGCGAACAAGTGATTCATCAGTTGTTCCGTGTCAACGCGATTGGAGCGGGGAACAATCACTAAGCGTGTCGGGTTTTCATGATCCGACTCATCACGTAAATCAGACACCAACGGTAACTTCTTCGCCTGCATTTGTTGCGCAATTTGTTCCAGCACTTTTGCGCCGGAAGCCTGATGTGGTAGCGCAGTAACCACAATTTCACCGTCGTCTACTTCATAAGACGCCCGCATTTTTATACTACCGCGACCGGTTTCGTACATTTTCTTAATGTCTTCGGCAGGCGTAATGACTTCTGCGTCGGTCGGGTAGTCTGGCCCTTTTAGCACATCCATGATGTCTTCAAGTGTGCTACTTGGCTTTTCCAGTAACATGGCACAAGCGTTGGCTACTTCGCGAGCATTATGTGGCGGGATATCCGTCGCCATACCGACCGCAATGCCTGTCACGCCGTTCAGTAAAATATGGGGAAGTCGCGCCGGTAGAACTTTCGGCTCCTTCATGGTGCCATCAAAGTTCGGTATCCAGTCAGCGGTGCCCTGTCCTAACTCACTCAACAGAACTTCACTAAACTTAGACAGTCTCGCTTCGGTATAACGCATCGCCGCAAACGACTTAGGGTCATCGGGAGAGCCCCAGTTACCCTGCCCATCCACTAGCGGATGTCGGTACGAAAATGGCTGCGCCATGAGCACCATCGCTTCGTAACACGCGCTGTCACCGTGAGGGTGAAACTTACCCAGCACATCACCCACTGTACGGGCGGACTTTTTATATTTCGCTAAAGCCGATAAGCCCAGCTCTGACATCGCATAAACAATACGTCGCTGAACCGGTTTTAAACCATCACCAATATGTGGCAATGCCCGGTCCATAATGACGTACATGGAGTAATTTAAGTAGGCCTCTTCAGTAAAGCGGCTGAGGGGGCGTGTTTCGGTAATCTCCGTCGACATTCTCACTTCTCCTTGCTTAGCAGCCTACAGTTCAGCCAAATCGGCCATGTTACCTTTGCTTTCCAGCCAAGTACGGCGATCACTCGCACGTTTCTTCGCCAGCAACATGTCCATCAGTTCTTCCATCATTTCAGCGTCATCTATTGTCAGCTGCACCAATCGACGTGTATTCGGATCCATCGTCGTTTCACGAAGCGTCAATGGGTTCATCTCGCCCAAGCCTTTGAAACGTTGAACATTGATTTTGCCTTTTTTCTTCTCGGCTTCAATACGATCCAAAATGCCCTGCTTTTCATCTTCATCAAGGGCGTAAAACACCTCTTTACCGACATCAATTCGATAAAGTGGCGGCATGGCAACAAAAATATGGCCATTTTCAACCAGTGGCCGGAAATGTTTCACAAACAGTGCACACAGCAAAGTCGCAATGTGAAGCCCATCAGAGTCGGCATCCGCAAGAATACAAACTTTACCGTAACGCAACTTGTCCAAATCAACACTGTTTGGATCGACGCCGACAGCAACGGATATATCATGGATTTCCTGTGATCCCAGAATTTGCTCCGGATCCACTTCCCAGGTATTCAAAATTTTTCCGCGCAGTGGCATGACGGCCTGAAACTCTCGGTCGCGAGCCTGTTTCGCTGAACCACCGGCCGAGTCACCCTCAACCAAAAACAATTCGCTATTGGATGGATCCTGACTAGAGCAATCGGTTAACTTACCCGGTAACGCAGGTCCCTGAGTGACTTTCTTACGGACAACCTTTTTGCTTGCTCGCAAACGACGCTGAGCGTTACTGATACAAACATCAGCCAATAATTCAGCTTGCTCGGTGTGCTCATTCAACCATAAGCTGAATGCGTCTTTGACGACGCCGGAAACAAAGCTGGCAGATTGTCTCGACGACAAACGCTCTTTGGTTTGCCCGGCAAACTGCGGATCTTGCATCTTAGTCGACAAAATATAGGAGCAGCGTTCCCACACATCATCAGGTGTCAGCTTCACACCTCGCGGTAGTAGATTGCGGAACTCACAAAACTCACGCATAGCCTCTAACAGGCCTTGTCGCAAGCCGTTAACATGCGTACCACCTAATGGCGTTGGAATCAGGTTTACATAACTCTCAGATAGGCCCTCACCACCTTCCGGTAACCAGGTTACCGCCCATTCAACCCCTTCGGTTTGCGAGCTAAAAGAGCCATTAAATGGGTCTTCCGGTAAAGTAGGAACCTCTTTTACCGCTTCAATCAGGTAATCGGTCAGACCATCCTCGTAAAACCAAGTTTCTTCGGTGTCATCGACCTTATTTTTGAAGGTAATGCTTAACCCGGGACACAGCACCGCTTTCGCCCGGAGCAAGTGCTTCAACTTGGTAACAGAAAACTTTGAGGAATCAAAATACTGAGCGTCTGGCCAAAAATGGACTTTGGTTCCGGTATTGCGCTTCCCAACAGTGCCGGTGACTTCTAACTCAGAGACTTTATCGCCATTTTCGAAGGCCATTTCGTAAACCTGACCATCTCGCTTAATGGTGAGCTCAACACGCTTCGACAGCGCGTTAACAACAGAGATACCAACACCATGCAGACCACCGGAAAACTGGTAATTTTTATTCGAGAACTTACCGCCCGCATGCAATTTGCTCATAATAAGCTCGACACCCGGAACCCCTTCTTCAGGGTGAATATCCACGGGCATACCACGACCGTCATCCATGACTTCTAAGGATTGGTCGGTGTGTAGAATAACCACTAAGCTTTTAGCGTGACCGGCAAGCGCCTCATCCACACTGTTATCAATAACTTCCTGACCTAAATGGTTGGGCCGTGTGGTATCGGTGTACATACCGGGGCGGCGCTGAACCGGCTCCAGGCCATTCAGCACCTCTATAGAATCGGATTTGTAGTCTGTCATGAGTCCCTGTTTTTTGTTGTAGCTCGCTCCGCAAAGTTGACTGACAATTTACCGCTAACCGTCGTCTATTTGAAGTAGTAAGGCATAAATTTCTGCACTGACTCGCTCAGCTCTGGTTGGATTCGACCTTGCTTACGACACAGTTGCAACCAGTCCGACAAAAATTGATTTGCTTGGTACTTTTCATCGCGGTGTCGCATATCTTTATTCGGCTGACGATAATGCACTTCTAGCTTTGTAATACCCTGCGTTTTTAAGACTTCCGCCATACGCACGTCATGGTATAGGCGCACCGTCATTTTGGCGCGCAAATAATCCGCCCAGCTAGGCTTTAGTTGCTCGATCGAAATATCCGTTGTGTAACGCGAATTGTCGACACGTTTTACCACAAACACCAAGCCTTCGCCGGCTTGAATAATGACCTCAGCTTGAGTCGAGTCATCTTCATCCGGCACAAAAGGTAACAAAGCGGCATAGTTCAGCTCATTCAACCGGTGTAACTCTGCCACGTCGACAACGTAACGCTGCTGCATATCACCCCTTACAAGCTCAGCTTATTTCTAAACACATTATCTCGATGCAATAGCAACCATTGTAACCCAATTACACTGGCGGCATTATTAATTTCCTCACGCTCTAACATACCAATAGCATCTTTACGCGGTAACACATGCACTTTAATGTCTTCATCTTCTTCAGGAAGACCGCCAAAATCAGCCGCTAAACTCGTGTCGACTTCCGCAATATAAATTGTCAGTTTCTCATCGGTTCCGCCCGGGCTCGAGTAGTAGCTGGTTGCGTAAATCAACTGTTTGGCTTCCAGGCCTGCTTCTTCTTTTAATTCTCTTGTTGCGACCTCTTCAGCACTTTCATCAGCGTCAAACATGCCTGCGACGAATTCAAATAGCCAAGGCCCGTTGGGGTCATCTAATGCACCTACCCGAAATTGTTCCAGCACGACTAACTCGTCGCGAACAGGGTCATAAGGTATCACCACGACAGCGTGGCCACGCTCCATCAATTCACGCTCAACAGGCTGACTCCAGCCGCCTTGAAACAAACGGTGTTTGAGTTTGTATTTATAAACCGACAAAAAGCCTTCATAAAGCGGCTGTTTTTTATCGAGTTCAACATCTTTTCGAGTCAATCTTGACGCCATTTCACCTTCTCGCTTCAACTTTTTTTGATATGAGAGTAAAGCCTGCTTTCTGATCTACTATACAGCAAACATTCTGTTACACTTGAGCAGATTCTGAAACCATGTTTTGCTTAAATTATCAGCGTGAATCAATTACACTGGTAATCATTCAACACTGTATGTAAACTAACGCGCAATCATTTTAAGACTATTGCATGTCAAGTAACGGGACACTGACTACCATGAAAAAGCACCTCTTGTCAGCGGCTGTAGGAATTGCATTAACTACAGTCTCTTTTACATCAAATGCCGAAGATTTAGCTCAGATTTACCGCTTAGCGGTTGATAACGATCCGACCTTATTAAGAGCCGCAGCCGAGCGCAACGCCATTCAAAAGGGTGTTGATATTGCTAAGTCCGGTTTCTTACCACAGGTGACTGGTCAAGCAGGCTACAGTGATAGCAGTTCAGAGTCGTTTCAACCAGGCATCGGTTCATACGATATCGACACTGATGGTTGGCAAGCAGGCGTTTCTCTGAATCAAAGTCTTTTTGACTGGAGCGTTTGGAAAAATGCGGATATCGCCGAGAAGCAAGCCTATCAAGCAGAAATTTCTTATAACAACGCGCAACAAGAATTAATGCTTCGAGTCGTCAATGCTTACTTCCAGGCGCTTCAGGCAAAAGACGACCTGTCATTTGCTGAAGCCGAGAAAAAAGCCATTAAACGTCAGCTTGAGCAAACCAAACAACGTTTCTCCGTTGGTTTAACCGCCATTACTGACGTGCACGAAGCACAAGCACAATATGACAGTGCCGTCGCTCGTGAAATTCAGGCTCGTAATGCAGTAGAAATTGCCTACGAAAGCATTCGTGAAATCACTGGACAATACCCGCAGACACTCGCTGCATTAGACACCGAAACCTTTTCACCCAGTGACCCTGCACCGGAAGATGTCATGAAATGGGTAAAGAAAGCGGAAAATAGTAATCTAAGCTTATTAGAGAGCATGGTGCAGGTTGAGATTGCTGAACAGCAAATTAAGCTTCAGCAAGCGGGTCACTACCCGACCGTGTCATTATCAGCGAACTATTCAGCCAATGATATCGATAGAACAATACAAGGTGAGCCATCCCCAGATACGGGCCGTCTTGATAGCCGTTCAATTGGTCTAAACGTCAGCGTACCTATTTTCTCAGGCTTCCGCACCTCAGCTGAAGTGTCTCAGGCGCGTGACAACTACGTAGCAAGTAGCCAGCAAATGGTTCAGACCCGTCGTCAAATTGAGCGTGAAGTGCGTAACGCTTACTACGAAGTATCTGCGTCAATTGCCAGTATTAGCGCATTCCAGCAGTCTGTAGTTTCAGCAGAAAGTGCCTTAAAAGCAACAGAGGCAGGTTTTGAAGTCGGTACCCGTACTATCGTTGACGTACTGAATAGCACTCAAAACCTGTATAACGCTAAGCGTAACTTATCAGAAGCTCGCTATGGCTATATTCGCCAAATGCTACGTTTAGAGCAAGCGGCAGGACAGCTTCAGGAAAACGACCTACTGGCAATTAACAGCAGTTTGTCTGAAGACGTCGAAGGAACTGCGGCAGACTAACTCCGCTGACCACAGGCACCACGTCCCGTTAGTGGTGCCTGCCTCCCTTAATTCTATGTTACTATCCGCTCCAATTTAATAAACAACAACGGTTCTTGTTGTGATTGAACAACCCAAATTTAAATTCTATTTTTTGCACCCAAAGTTCTGGCTTACCTGGCTTGGCGTTCTTATCCTTTATACCGTTTCCTGGCTGCCTTATCGTGTACAGCTGGCTATGGGGCGTGGTCTTGGCTTACTGTTTAAAAAGCTTATGCCCCGGCGCGTTAATATTGCCCGCACTAATTTAAAGCTCTGTTTTCCTGACTATAGTGACGAGAAGATCGAGTCGCTGGTTACAGAGAATATGAAGAACACCGGTATCGCTTATTTTGAAGTCGGTATGGCTTGGTGGTGGCCGGACTGGCGCATTCGTCGCAAGCTTCATATTCACGGTGAGGAGAACTTGCGCAAAGCCCAGGAAGACGGCAGTGGCGTGTTGTTATTGCTGTTTCATTTTCTCAGCCTGGAAGTGCATGCTCGCTTGCACGGGTTTGTAGAGCCTGCTGTTGGTTTGTATCGCCCTCATAACAACGCAGTAATGGAGTTTCTGCAAACTCGCGGACGTGCTCGCTCCAATAAATACATGATTCAGCGGAAAGACGTTAAAGGCATGCTTAAAGCTCTGTCTCAAGGCGATATTGCCGGTTACTTACCTGACCAGGATTACGGCCGCCGCCGTACTGAGTTCGTTAAATTCTTTGAGGTCCCTGACGCCTCAACCACCACTGGCACTATGTTGTTCGCCAACGCACCTAATTGCAAAGTGTTGGTATCTCGCTGTGTTCGCCGCAAAGACGGTACGGGCTATGACTTATATTACGAACCTGAGCTTCAAAACTTCCCGACAGGCGACGACAAAGCGGACGCTCGCTACGTCAATACCCTAGTCGAAGAGGCCGTGAAAAAAGCCCCCGAGCAATACCTGTGGGTTCATCGCCGGTTTAAAACGCGACCTGACCCCGATATGCCTAGTTATTATCAGTAGGTTCTATCTCAGTGTCGCCAAGCAGCTTATTCCAGCAACGAATAACAGCTTGGCGCTCTGTGTCTAAGTTGTGCTTTTCTAAAAGCTGCTCTCCCTGCAACGCCAGGGCGTGACTCTCACAACGAAATATCTGAAACGCATTCACCAAATTCTGGGCATCAACATCGTCTAGCAAATGTTCTTGCTGAGCCTCGGTTAACAGTCGAATATTATCGCTGTAGCGACACAAGCTGGGGTGTGTATGCGCATATTTAAGCACAAGGTACTGAGTAATAAACTCAATGTCTGCAATACCACCATCGTCCTGCTTCAAGTCAAACGCATCCATGCGACTGGCCGACAAGTGATGTTTCATTTTGCGTCGCATGGACACAATATCTTTTTTTAACGGCTCGTCATCTCGCGGCTGCATTAATGCGGCTCGCCGGATATCCATTAACGTATCTCTTATGCTGTTACTTCCATACACGGGGCGAGCTCGCACCAATGCCTGTAACTCCCATGTCCATGCGTCGTCATGTAGGTAGCGCGCGTAAGACTTCACCCTTGTGACTAACAGCCCTGACTGCCCGGACGGTCGTAAACGAAGGTCAACATCGTATAACACCCCTGCAGTCGTTCGCGTCGTAAATAGATGCAGTACGCGCTGCGCCAAACGCAAGTAGAACTGCTGAACCTCAATAGGCTTATTGCCGTCAGTAACCCCCTCGTAGGTCGAGTCTGTAACAAACACCAAGTCGAGATCGGACCCATAGCCAAGCTCTTCGCCACCCAGTTTGCCGTAAGCCATAACCCCAAAGCCGGTATTCTCCACACTGGTTCCCTCGGGCTTGCCGTGCTTCTGGGTTAACTGGTACCAGGCCAGGCCAATCACTTCATGAATAATGGCTTCTGCCAGAGCACTCAGATGATCACTGACATTCATAAGCTCCAAAACATTACTAATATCAGCCGCAGCAATTTTAAGCTGTAGCGCCTGCTTTGCCTGCCTGAGAGCATCCATTTGCGTTTCTAAGTCCTGCTCTGGAATGCGAATTAAGTATTCACGCAGTAACGCATCGTAGTTTTTCGACTCCGGCAACGTATAAAGTTGCTGCGGATCGATGAGCTCATCGAGTAACAAAGGGTGTTGTGCCAGCTGGTTGGAAATCCAGGGGCTGGCCATACATAACTTACAAAGCTGCGCCCGTGCCCCAGGGTTTTCTGCCAGCAGCTCTATGTAGGCAGTGCGGCTCATTATGGCTTTAATAATAGACAGCAGCCGCTCAAGAAGTCGTTCGGGGTGCTGATGCTGAACCGCATGCCTGAGCATCATCGGCATTAGGCGTGCCATTGCCGCACGTCCTCTTGGCCCGGAACTTCGACGCCGACTCTCCTGCCGAAAGTCATTAATCAGCCGCCATAAACGTTCCGGTTCATCAACCCCTTCTGCTTCCAGAATCTCGATAGCCGCGTCGTCTTCCAGCATATCCTGCCAAAGCACTTGCAGCGACTGCTCTTCTTCATCGTCTTCGGACTGTTCACCAACGACTTGTTGAAACTCTTCGTGAATGCTCGCCATGCAGTCATCCACACGCGCTTGCACTGATGCCCAGTCGGCTTCGCCCAACATACACCGCAACCGCTCCTGACCCAGTTCGTCGTCGGGTAACTGCTGCGTTTGTGCATCATCGATTTGCTGCAAACGATGCTCTATAGTGCGTAAAAACTCATAGTTCTCAATCAGCTTGTCCGCTCGTTCTTTCTCTATGAGCTCTAGCTCAACCAGACCATTAATTGCCTTATACAACGACCGTGTTTGTAAACTTTTTTCCTGACCGCCCCGAATAAGCTGGTGCGCCTGAACAATAAACTCCACCTCGCGGATACCGCCGGCGCCCAGCTTGATATTGTTCTTGACCCCTCGTCGCCGAGTCTCCTGGGTAATAAGCAACTTCATTTTGCGCAGCGCTTCTATGGCACCAAAGTCTATGTAACGGCGGTAAACAAAAGGTCGTATCAAATCATAGAACGTTTTCTCGTCCGCGGCACTTGCGCCAATAAGGCGGGCTTTTACCATTGCGTAGCGCTCCCAGTCGCGCCCTTGCTCCTGATAATAATGCTCTAGCGCGTTAATACTGGTAACCAGCGGGCCAGACTGACCGAAAGGCCGTAAACGCATATCGACCCGAAAGACCTGACCATCGGCGGTTGTTTCATCGAGCAAGGCAATAAACAGCTGCGATAATCGCTTGTAAAACACGCTGTGCTCTAAATTACGACCGGGTCCCTCGGTTTCTCCCTGCTCAGGGTACGCAAAGATAAGATCAATATCTGAAGAGAAATTAAGCTCACGTCCGCCAAGTTTTCCCATGCCAATAACCAACATAGGCATGGCCTCCCCATTGCTGTCCCGGGGCGTACCGTGCTTGGCTACTAATCGTTTAAAGGCCCAGCTCAGGCTTTGCTCAATAGCGGCATCGGCAAAAATACTGAAATGTTTTAACGCTTCAGTAATAGATAATTGACCAAGAATATCTGCTGCCGCTAGCTTCGCCATGACACAATGACGATACTCTCGCAGTTTATATTTGGCACGGCGGTCGTCGTCGCATTCTCTGAGTAGTTTGTTGAGCTTGCTTTCATATACGCTGCTATCATCTATAGCAATAGCACCGTCATTGGCAAAAAAGTCAGCGAGGAACTGATGGGGATAGCGCTCAGCGACACGCGCAATAAAAGGGCTTACCGCAAAAAGTGCGCGCAAAACTTGCTGCTGAGACTCAGTGAGCGACACCTCACGAGCTTCCCGGAAGCGCTCCCAGGCAGGCTCACTGTGTGTTTCTAAATAGGAGTTAAGCTTAAGCATTAGGCAAACCAATACGGATCACGCTTTAACGCTGCCTTTCTTGAGTATTCCAATGCCTTCAACAAAGACTCTCGTTGCATTTTTTGCCACTCCAGCAAACGGTCCAAGTCATCGTCATCACGCTCTTTAATGCGTTCATGCAAAATATGCAGGGCGGTAATCTCTCGAATACCGCGCGCTAAATCCTGCCAGGGTAAACGGAATTTCTCGCGTATGTCATCATCGAACAGCTCACCAAAACAAGTTCCCATCAGCAGACTATTTTGCAATGGCTTCAATAACTTTAAGTAGCCTTCTTCATTCAGTTTCTCATGCTCAGAAAAAGCCGTTTGCACGAGTTGCCAGTCGCTTTTAAGTAATTGACTGCACCAAGGCGATACTGGCTGCGATAACTCTTCTGTCATTTCCTGTTCAATTAAAAATTGTGACAGTTTCAGGACTGTTGTTTGATAACGCGCAGACGCCACCACCTCTGCAACTTCATTTAACCGAATCACATCTTCCTGGCTGTTCTGTAAGCTTTCATAGAGCTTTTCATAACGCTTTAAGGCTCTATGGTAGGCTCCATCTTCTGCCGTTAGCTCATCAAGCCCTTCAAAGTTTTTCAGCCACTGTAACTGCTCAGTGATTTTAGCCAAGTTAGTTAACAGTTGACGCTCGCCAACACCCAGTTCAATCAATTGTTCCAGAGCAACTCGCACTAATTGAATACCATCAGCAAGTCCTTGAACCGCGCGAACACTCGGATTAAAAAGCAAACAGGACTCATTGTGCTGCCAGTGCCTTAATCCATACTCAACCGCTCGGTATAATGCCTGACCGATGGTGAAGTCATTTTCCAAAGGGACGTAATGCATCTGCGTAAACGGCTCTAGCAGACTCTTACCGGCCAGCATATAGCCACGGGCCGCTTTACTCAGCGAGCCCACTTTCGCTTCCACTTTAGTCACCAACTGATGCGCTAAATGATAGGCATCATCTATCGAGCCACCCTGTAACTCCAGCTCAATTTCAGAAATAGTTTCTGAGTTTTCACCGGCCTGGATTTGCCCCTCATCCAGCACCATTTCAATCACGCCATCACCGCTAGGCAGGCGCCAGCGGGTACGCGTAAAGTCAGTCACAAAAATAGTTTCTAAGTCACGCTGAATGTCGTAAACCGGAAAGTCGTCAGGCCAAATCTCACTATCAAACAATGTTAAATCGGGCTTTTCGCTATCAACATTTACATTGTACTCCGGCCGTTGATGCATACCGCCCATAACTCGACCGGCTAACTTAATCGTTTGTTCTTTTTGATCTTTATGGCTGCGTATGCGTAATCCCATATCAAACTGACGCAAACGCAAATCGGATGTGTCGAAATAACTGTTTCTGAGTTCAAACTGTGTTTTTTGCGTGGTTCCTGAACGGACATCAGCCAGTGATTGACACACTTTTAAAGCTTGATCTCGTTTTTCAGGAGCAATCAGTAATTTTAACTCAAGTTCTTGTGACATTGACGCATTCCGAAGCGGGTGAAAGTTAAAGTAAAGGTACTGGCTTGGCGGCTTAGGGTCAACAAACATAGGCATTTTGTTGGCTTGACAGTATCCCGAAAAAATAGCAACGTGACGACAGGCCTTTTTTAGGGTCTTTACCCGCGCAAAAATAAGCTTATACTTGCGCCGATTCCCGACGTTGGGGAAGCACGCCGAGCTTCGGCCTGGCTATACAGGAGATGCTATGTTCAAAGCGAGTGAGGTGCTATCCAAACAGCATCAGGCAGAAGACTTAAAGTCTCTGCAACAAGCGATAACCGACAACTATATTGTCGATGAAGATCAATATATGCGCGAGTTATTGCCGCTTGTTCCTGCCGATGAAGAGACGGTTAGCGCAGTAACCGAACGCGCAGCTAAGTTAGTTGAGCAAGTTCGAGAGCAAGCCGACAACGGTGTTGTCGATGCTTTCCTGCAAGAGTACAGCTTAGACACTAAAGAGGGCATTATCCTCATGTGTCTCGCCGAGGCCTTGCTAAGAATTCCCGATGGCTACACTGCCGATGCACTTATCCAGGATAAACTGTCCGGCGGTGACTGGCAGAAACACATGGGGCAAAGTGCGTCCTGGCTAGTGAATTCCGGTACCTGGGCATTAGCGCTAACCAATAGCGTGACTAACCCTACCGGTAAAGCGATGGAAACCCCAAGAGGTGCTTTCAGGCGCCTGGTTCGCAAAATGGGTAAACCTGTCATTCGCAAAGCGACTTATGCCGCCATGCAAATTATGGGTAAGCAGTTCGTATTAGGGCGCACCATTGAAGAAGCGCTTAAAGAGAGCCGTGATAACCGTGACAAAGGTTACACCCACGCCTACGACATGCTTGGCGAGGCTGCGCTTACCGCGAAAGATGCGAATTACTACAAACAGCAATACGTCAATTCCATCAAGACCATTACCAAAGAGAAGTTCAATAACCCGGACGCTCCAAGGCCGACTATTTCAATTAAACTGTCGGCATTGCATCCGCGTTATGAAGCCTCTAACCATGAGCGTGTGCTAACCGAATTAGCAACCACTCTGACGGAGCTGGTCAAGCTGGCCAAAGAAGCAGACGTCGGCGTTACTATTGATGCCGAAGAAGCAGACCGTCATGAGTTATCGTTAGAGCTGTTTGAGAAAGTCTATCGCAGTGGTGTCTGTAAAGGCTGGCCACGTTTTGGTCTGGTCGTTCAAGCCTACTCGAAACGTGCTTTACCAACCTTATGCTGGATTACTGCACTGGCTAAAGAGTGCGGTGATGAAATTCCGGTACGCCTGGTAAAAGGTGCTTACTGGGATAACGAAATTAAGTGGACTCAGGAAAATGGTCTGCCCGGGTACCCAGTCTTTACCCGGAAATCGCACAGTGATATTTCCTATCTCGCCTGCGCTCGCTATTTAGTCAGCGATGATACCGACGGCGCGATTTATCCGCAGTTTGCGACGCATAATGCTCAGACCATTATGAGCATCCAGCACATGAACGAAACTCACAAACGCCGTATTGAATATCAGCGTTTGCACGGTATGGGTGACAGTCTGTACGACACGCTTATGGAACAAAACCCGGGCATGGTCGTACGCATCTATGCGCCAGTGGGTCCACACAGAGACTTACTACCGTACTTGGTTCGCCGGCTCTTAGAAAACGGCGCCAACTCGTCTTTCGTTCATAAGCTATTAGACGCCGACACGCCGGTTAACGACCTGGTGGAGCATCCGATGAAAACAGCATCGGGTTACGAGAAGTACGCTAATAGCAAGATTCCACTTCCTCCTCAAATTTATGGGGATCGCACAAATTCATTAGGATTGAATATGAATATTCACTCACAAGCAGATGATTTTATTGCAGCGGTTCAGCAATATCGTGACAAACAATGGCAAGGCGGTCCTATTGTCGATGGCAAGACCGTTGAAACTGATCACCATGTCAGCATTACCAGCCCACAGGAAACCGCAAAACAGGTCGGTAGTATTTACTGGGGCGATAAGAAACTCGCAGAGCAAGCGCTTGAAAGTGCTAACAAAGCTTACAAACAATGGCGTGACGTTCCGACTGAAGAGCGAGCGAAGTGCCTTGAGAAGTTTGCTGACTTAATGGAAGCCAACCGCAACGAGCTAATTGCATTGTGTTCTGTTGAAGCCGGTAAAGGCTTGCAGGACGGTATTGATGAGGTTCGGGAGGCAGTCGACTTCTGCCGTTACTACGCTAACCAAGCGCGTGAGTTGATGGGCTCGCCTATTCAGCTACCGGGGCCAACTGGCGAAGACAATGAGCTATTCGTGGAAGGTCGTGGCACCTTCATCTGTATTAGTCCATGGAACTTCCCGCTGGCTATTTTCGTTGGTCAGGTTGCCGCAGCATTGGTGACCGGTAACTCAGTTATCGCCAAACCAGCCGAGCAAACTGGTCTTATCGCTTACCGCGCAGTGCAACTTGCACTAGAAGCGGGTATTCCGGGTAATGTCTTGCATTACATGCCGGGTAGCGGTGCGGAAGTTGGTAGTTACCTGACATCACAAGAAGATATTGGCGGTGTCTGTTTTACTGGCTCTACTTACACAGCACAAGCTATTAACCGTGCGCTTGCGGCTCGCACAGGACCTATCGTGCCGTTGGTTGCCGAAACCGGTGGCCAAAACGCCATGATGGTCGACTCAACGGCGCTGCCTGAGCAGGTTGTCACTGACGTTGTTGCCAGTGCGTTCCAAAGTGCCGGTCAGCGCTGTTCTGCACTTCGTGTCTTGTTCGTTCAGGAAGACGTGGCTGACCGTGTTATCGACCTGCTACGTGGTGCCATGGAAGAATTGCAAGTCGGTGACCCGCTACTGCATGAAACCGATGTTGGTCCAGTGATTGACGGCATTGCCAAGACAAACCTTGAACAACACATTACCGACATTCAGCAAGCGGGTCGTTTAATTGCCCGTGCGCCAATGCCGGACTACACCATGGGCGGTACTTTTGTTGCGCCAACGGCTATCGAAATTGACAGTATTAGTCAGTTGGTTAAAGAAAACTTCGGTCCAATTCTGCACGTTATTCGCTACTCAACCGACAACATTGAAGAGGTTATTGAGAGCATCAATAACACCGGCTTTGGTTTAACCTTCGGTATTCACAGCCGTAACGAAACCTTCGCCTATGATGTTGCCAGCAAAATTGATGTGGGTAACGTGTACATTAACCGTAACCAAATTGGTGCTATTGTTGGTGTGCAACCATTCGGTGGTCGCGGTATGTCTGGTACAGGGCCGAAAGCCGGTGGTCCTCACTACCTTACTCGTTTTATCACCGAAAAAACGCGCAGTGACAACATTACAGCGGTGGGTGGTAACGCTACGCTGTTATCGCTCGACGACTAAAACGCTAGCCTGTATTGGCATAGCAAAAACGCCGCTAACGTTAAACGTTGCGGCGTTTTTTGGTAGTTAGTGGGTAAGTTTAGCGCTTATCAACAAGCTCGACATCGGTTCCGTTGACGCTTCCCTGTAAGTCCTCATCAAACACCACATAAACTTCATGAAGGGTGTTCGACTCGTCTCTAAACTGCAGAGCTGCTATATCATCTTCATAACGCAGCAGCTTTGGTGGATTACTTAAGTTGTGTGTTCTCGGCGGTAAAATTAAACGTCTTTCTTCAAGCTGCTTGCCATTCCAGCTAGCAGCCAACTGCTTTGGTCGAAACTTAATCACTATCGCCGCCATTAACGCCATCGTCAGTAAGGCGCCAACCGCAATAACCCATATCGGCACCACGCCACCAATATAAATGGCCATCCACAATGCCAAAAAAAAGCCGCCCCAGGCTTGGGGGCGGCGGCTATCACGATAAAACTGAAGCGTTTCAGAATTGTTCGTCGTCATGTAAATATAAACTCTCGCTACCGTCCTTAATTGCACCCAATAATGCGTGAGTACGAGGCATAATGCGAGCAAAGTAAAAACGAGCTGTCTTAATTTTCGATGCCAAATACGGCTTTTCCGCTTGTTTTTCTTCAGCTGCAACGGCCATTCGTAACCACATATAACCGTAGGAAATATATCCCACCAAGTGCAAATATTCTACCGCTACACTGTTTACTAAGTTCTCATCGGTAGCCGCTTTTTGAAGTAACTCTTCGCTGATGTTGGTCAAATCCTGAAGCGACTGTTGCAGTGTGCTTACCTCTCCGCTCCAGTTACTGTTACCTGAAATACCTTGCAAGAACGTTGCTATTTCCTCGACAAACGGTTTCAGCAACTCACCACGCGAACCACCAACTTTGCGACCTAACAAATCCAGTGCCTGAATGCCGTTAGTGCCTTCATAAATTTGTGCAATACGGGTATCGCGAACCAACTGTTCTTGTCCCCATTCGCGCACATAGCCGTGACCGCCAAACACCTGCTGACCATGAATAGTCGACTCAAGACCGGTATCGGTTAAAAACGCTTTAGCAACCGGCGTCAGTAATGCCACCATGTCATCGGCTTTTTGGCGAACGGAGTCGTCTTGAGAGTATTTTGAACGGTCTAACTGCTGGCCAACCCAAGTCGAAAACGCACGCCCACCTTCGGTCAAGGCTTTCATAGTCAGCAGCATACGGCGTACATCACCGTGGACTAAAATAGAATCCGCTTCTGCATTGTCATTGCGAGTTGCTTTAGCGCCGCGTCCCTGAATACGATCTTTCGCGTACTCCAACGCATTTTGATACGAGCGTTCCGCCGCACCCAGCCCCTGAATACCAACGCCCAGACGTTCGTAATTCATCATCGTAAACATGGCGGGCAAACCACGATGCGGTTCACCAACCAACCAGCCTTTCGCGCCATCAAAGTTCATTACACAGGTTGCTGAACCGTGAATCCCCATTTTGTGCTCAATAGAGCCACAACTAACCGCATTGCGCTCGGTTAAATTGCCTTCGCTATCAGACAAGAATTTAGGCACCACAAACAGTGAAATACCTTTCGTGCCAGCAGGCGCGTCAGGCAACTTCGCCAAAACCAAATGAACGATATTGTCCACCAGGTCATGCTCACCACCGGTGATAAAGATTTTCGTACCGCTAATCTCAAAGCTGCCATCTTCGGATGGAATTGCTTTGCTTTTAATAATACCGAGATCCGTTCCGGCGTGTGGCTCAGTTAGACACATAGTGCCAGTCCACTCTCCTGACACCATGCGGGGTAAGTAATGGTTTTTCAGCTCGTCACTGCCGTGAGAGTCAATCGCCATAATGGCGCCTGAAGTCAGGCCCGGATACAAAGAAAACGCAATATCCGCACTGCACAGCATTTCTTCATACTGCGCCGATAACGACTTAGGCAAGCCCATACCGCCAAATTCAGGGTTTGCAGTAACACCAACCCAGCCACCTTCAGCCAGCTGACGAAAGTTCTCTTTGTAACCTTTCGGAGTTGTCACTACGCCGTCTTCAAACTTAACGCCTTCTTCGTCAGCTTCACGTGCCAGCGGAGCGACTAAGTTTTCAGCAACTTTAGCACCTTCATCAAGAATGGCTCCGGCCGTTTCTACATCCATCATTTCCGCCAGTTCAGGAGCTTTCTCCCAGTCAGCGGCTACGTTAAATACGTCATGCAGGACAAAATCCATATCATCACGCGGTGCTCTGTAATCTGCCATATTATTTACCTCTTGTTCCCACAAACAGGAAATTTAAACCACTAATTTAAACACCTGTTTAAACTGTATCGCACAAGAGTATGAATCCCATTGCGGGATGTCAATAATTTCTATCGTTTCCAGTCTTCTAAAGCCGGGTGAGAAAAGGCGTTTGAATCTAATGCCAACACCACCTGATGCGGCTCAATACGAATCACGTTCAAACTTTGATAGCTGTCACCTTCGTACAGTCGCTGACCATTCAGCTCAATCCAGCGCTGGCTCGAGCTGCTTCGATACATGTGGCTGTCGTAGCTAAATTCCGGTACTCGCTGCTGAAATGTCGGAGATAAGTCAGACAATGACGGCACCACGCTGATACGTTGCTCTGTCTCACCTCCCGTTTGCTCGACTGCCTCCTGAAAGCGGTTCAGAAGTTCAGGTGAGACACTGGACAAATCTAAGGCTTCACGCTGACGCTGCCTTTGCTGATCCAGTTCTGACGATTGTTGGGGCTGAACAGGCTCGTTTGTACTGGTTGTAACCTGCGGCTCTGCGGGCGAGTCGTCTATCGCTTCCCAGCTGATTGCCGGCACCACGGCCGTTTCACCCCATGCAAAGTCTGGATTAACAGTCACTTCATCCACCACCTCAGCACCCGACCAATAAGCAATACCATACCCCAACGCACTCCCCAAAATCAGCGCCAGCGGCCAGACTAACCATAGATTGTTTTTAGCTGGACGGTCCTGCGCAATGAGGGAGCTGTCCAGCACACTACGATTTTTAAGCAGAGGTGACTGTTGTTGCTTTAACGCTTTTAGTAATGAGGACATACCTATTCACCTCCCGTCAGTCTTGGGCCAAAGTCGCTCGATCTGGACGAAAGCCATGCCATCGTTGCGGCGTCTAACTCTCCCGTGACTCTTAAACCGTTATTCACCTGAAGTGCTCTTAGTTGCCGAGTCGAACTTTCCTTGTGAAGCTCCTCTGGTAAATGCCTTTTTAGCTGTTGTTTGACCCAATCTTCCAAATCGTTCTCGTTAGACACAGGCACTTGCTGATACAACAGCAAAAACTCACCAGTCCAACCCGCGATTGTTGCGGATGTTCGACTTTCCATCAGCAAAGGCGCGGCGTTCTTCCGATACAACAGCGCCGGATAGTTAATGGCTTGTAGCTGTTGAAGGGTCTGGTTCAGTTTTGCGCAAGCTAAGTCATACTGCTCAACCCACTGGCAAAACGGCTCTGACAGCGACGGCTCAGGAAGCCCCCAAGTTGCAGCTAGCGCCTTTGCAGAAAGATAGTCATTCTTTACTTTCAACGGCTCATTCGAGGGTGTTGAATACCAGAAGGTTGCTAACGCAGCCACGGCGAAAAGCAAAATACTCCCCATAATTGAGAGCCCTTTTGTATTATTCCTACTGACTTTTCGAGAAGGACCGTCAAGCTCGACCGCTGCCTGATTTAAATGCGTCGGCTTTACCTCTGGTGACGAGTCGGTGTATGCAGCCAGCAAAGCCCGGTCACAATAAAGGTTTAGAAGCCGTGGAATACCTTGTGTCAGCTGATGTGCCCTTTTTGCTGCGGCCGCCGTAAACAATGGCCGGTTTGCGCCTGCGACTTGCAGCCGATAAGCAATATAACGCTGTGTATCTTGTTCAGTAAGAGGCAATAAGTGATAACGAGCCGTAATTCTCTGCGCTAATTGCCTTAACTCCTGACGACGCAACAAATCCTGAAGCTCAGGCTGCCCAATGAGAATAACGCGTAATAGCTTTTTATTATGTGTTTCCAGGTTGGTTAGCAGCCGCAATTGTTCTAACACCTGCGGTCTTAAGTGCTGCGCCTCGTCAATAAGCACCACACATTGCCGACCGTCTTCATTGGCTTTTAACAAAAACTGGCTGAGCTTATCCGTCAGAACTTTTCGTGTTGCTGAGCGCTTTTGGTAACGAATCCCAAACTCGTCACACAAGCTGGCCAGCAGTTCGTCCTCATTCAGCATCGGATTCAGAATAAAAGCGGTTTCCGTTGACTCCGGTAACTGCTCAATAAGCGCCCGTGACACCGTTGTTTTGCCCGTGCCGACCTCACCCGTTAAAAGAATAAAGCCACCACTGCCCTGCAAGCCTTGGGTTAAATGCGCTAACGCCTCCTGATGACGTTCACTCAGGTAAAGGTAATTAGGATCCGGCGCTATAGAGAAAGGCTCTGCCTGCAAGCCAAAATAGTTCTGATACATAAGCGTTGTACGCAATTTATTATTATTTAACCAACAGTGTAACGACTTGCTTGCACATCCACCAGTGATTAGCGATGATCACTTTCACTAAGAATTAAGTTTAACCGGGAGTCATGAGTGCAGACCTATTTAGTCGGCGGTGCCGTTCGCGATAAATTACTGGGACTGGACGTTCACGAGCGCGACTGGGTCGTTGTTGGCGCAACGCCACAACAAATGCTCGACCAGGGCTTCCAGCAAGTGGGAAAAGACTTCCCGGTATTTTTGCACCCACTGACCCGAGAAGAGTACGCTCTCGCCCGCACTGAGCGTAAAAATGGCAAAGGCTACAAAGGCTTTGATGTATTCGCTTCACCGGATGTCACTTTAGAAGACGATTTGGTGCGCCGCGACCTTACTATCAATGCCATAGCCGAAGACGAGCAAGGCCAGCTGATCGATCCCTATGGCGGTCAGCATGATATTGAACAGAAAACGCTGCGCCACGTGTCACCAGCGTTCGAGGAAGATCCGTTAAGAGTACTTCGCGTTGCCCGCTTTGCTGCGCGTTTTAAGCATTTAGGCTTCACCATTGCCGATGAAACCCATGAGCTACTGACCAAGATAGCTCACTCTGGCGAGCTCGAAGCATTGACACCAGAGCGCGTCTGGCTGGAGTGGGAAAAGTCATTAGGCACAGGTAACCCGGACGTATTTCTGAGTACCCTGGCTGATATTGACGGGCTAAAACAGGTACTTAAACAGTTCAATGCTAAGAGCAGTAATTTGGATCGCCTGCGCAATGCCGCTCAATTCCGCATTGCTGAACCTAAGCTGACTAAACCGCTTGTTTTTGCGAGTTTGTTTATTGCCGACTCGCCTGTTGAGGATATCCCCCACTTTTGTAAGGTCCTGGCGATACCGAATGAATACCGTGATGCCGCTTTACTTGCCGAGCGAAATAGTGACGTCATTCTTTCAAAGACGTTGCCAACCGCCGGGCAATTTGCTGAAACATTGCAGTCTATTGACTACTGGCGCCGCCCGGAAAAGCTGCAACAGTTGCTGTTATTGCGTGAGTTAGAACATGAACACACAGAGTTTTCTGAAAACATAGCTGATCAAAGCCGTCAGCTAACACAAGCCGCGTTAAAAGCTGCTGAAGTAAGCCCGCAGTCACTGATTGAAAAAGGTTATACAGGTAAGCAGCTTGGGCTTGCCATTAAAGAAAAGCGACTGGAAACACTGGCTAACGAACTTAGGCAAACTCTTTAAGCCAGTCCGTATTTTCCAGCGGAGTTAAATTTTGCTGTTCAGACTGTTCGCAATATTGGCGCCACATTGCGCCGTAAGTTTTCTTCAAAACCGGGTGCTGTCTGTTTTCGGCTATTTCCGCCAAAGGCCAAAGCACAAACGCATTCTCAGTTATTTCGTGGCGGGGCAGCTGTGGTGCTTTTTCTCGCACCATGTCATCGTAAAGTAACACGTCAATGTCTAACGATCGCGGGCTGTACTTCGCGCTATCGGGCTTGCGCCCATTCTCTTGCTCAATGCGCTTGCAGTGCTCTAATACCTTTTCTACCGGCAGCTGGGTCGTGACTTCCACGACAAGGTTGTAAAAGTCACTACCCTTAAAACCTACCGCCTCGCTCAAAAAAACACGAGAGCGCCGTTGATAAGTAAAGCTATCGGCTAATGCCCTTAAACCGGACAAAATATGCTGCTCTTTATCGATATTAGAGCCGAGTCCCAAAAAGACAACTGCCACACTAACCCCTTATCCGAACGGACTGTCGAAAACACTGCGACGAACCGTCACTGCAACATTCGCAGCGTTAGGAACAGCACCGGGCTTCGACACTTTTACTTCGACATTCTGCACGCCAAATTCATTGAGAATTAAGCTGGCAACGCCTTCGGCTACCGTTTCAATTAACTGACGCGGCTTTTCAGCAACCCATTGAGTCACTTTTTCACTGACTAAGGCGTAATCCAGAGCGTCGTTCAAGTCATCGGACTTCGCGGCGGTTTGGTTATCCCAGCTCATTTGAATATCTAAAGTGAGTGTTTGCTTCTTCTCTTTCTCCCAGTCATACACACCTATAATGGTGTCGACGCTGAGGCCTTCAATGCTAACCACATCGATATCCGCTTGTTCCATTTTCACTCACCCCATAGTAATTGCGGAAAAAACCGCTTATTCTATAAACCTGAATTTTAAACCGCAGTCTACCCTAACAAAAGAGGGATTCGTACCCTATGACAGCGTTAACCATACTGATGATTCTAACAGCCTACCTCTTAGGCTCTATCAGTAGCGCTGTGCTTATCTGTAAACTATGGGGTTTGCCTGATCCTCGTAAAGAAGGTTCCGGAAACCCGGGAGCGACTAATGTTTATCGGGTTGGTGGAAAAATTCCTGCCTTGCTCACACTCTGGTTTGATGTATTAAAAGGCATGGTGCCGGTTTGGGGCTCATACTTTTTAGGTATAGAGCCCTTTTTCTTGGGACTAATAGCGGTGGCAGCCTGTCTGGGCCATATTTTCCCGTTGTATTTTCACTTTCGCGGTGGCAAAGCTGTCGCTACGGCATTAGGCGCCATGTTTCCGGTTGCCTGGGAAATGGCACTGCTGCTTATTGCGACCTGGCTAGTGGTCTTCAAAATAAGCAAAGTCTCTTCGCTTGCTGCATTAGTGACTGTCTGTCTGGCGCCTTTTTATGCGTATTGGATAAAACCGCAATACACTGTGCCGGTTATTATGATTTCTCTGTTAATTTTGTGGCGACATCAATCAAATATCGTGCGCCTGACTTCCGGTCAGGAAAAAGGTTTTAAACGCCGTCAGTAGCCGCTGTTGGTTTGGTCACCTGCATCGGTTCTAAGTTAGTCATTGGCCAGCGCGGATGTGTCTTAATGCTCAATGCTTCGCGCTCTCCCGCCTGCAAACGTAAAGCGCCGGCAAGCGCAATCATGGCACCATTGTCAGTACAAAATTCAGTGCGAGGATAAAACACGCGACCGTTTAGTTTTTTCATTAACTTTTCGAGTTCGGCTCGCAAGTGTTTGTTAGCACTTACTCCACCAGCTATGACCAGTCGCTTATAGCCCGTTTGCTTTAACGCACGACGGCATTTAATAAGTAAGGTATCAACAACCGCATCCTCGAACGCCCGGGCAATATCCGCCAGTGTTTGTTCGCTGTTGTCATTCGCCGCTAATGTATTGGCAGCAAAGGTTTTTAAGCCACTGAATGAAAAGTTTAAACCGGGACGGTCTGTCATCGGTCTTGGGAACGTGAAGCGATCACTCTCACCTTTTTCAGCCAGTGCTGCAAGTCTGGGTCCGCCAGGGTAATCAAGACCCATCAGTTTGGCAGTTTTATCAAAGGCTTCTCCAGCAGCGTCATCGACAGACTCGCCCAGCAACTCATAATCACCAATACCTTTGACCTGAACCAGTTGCGTGTGTCCGCCCGACACTAATAAGGCGACAAACGGAAATTCGGGTTGATCGTCTTCCAACATAGGCGCCAACAAATGGCCTTCCATATGGTGTACACCAACCGCCGGAAGCCCCCATCCAAATGCCAGGCTTCGGCCTATGCAGGAGCCGACTAACAACGCACCGACTAGACCGGGTCCTTTAGTATAAGCCACGCCATCCAAGTCTTTCGGTGTTAACCCTGCTTCTTGCAGTGCGGCTTTCACCAACGGCAACGTTTTACGTACGTGATCTCGCGACGCCAGCTCAGGCACCACACCACCGTAGTCAGCATGCAGTTTGACTTGCGAATACAACTGATGAGCCAGCAGCCCTTTTTCAGTGTCATACACCGCAATACCTGTTTCATCACAAGACGTTTCTATACCTAATACCCGCATACTGCTCACCGATGATGCTTTTTACCGACAATTACCGCTATTTTACCTGATTTTTGCGGCTGTGACTCGCCAGAGTCAAAAAGTTATGCCACTTTACTCCCTAGTTTGCCTGCAGTTCACTAAGGGGTAAGCGACGGCTATCGAGCGGCCGACCATCAACGTCACGGAGCGTTAAAACCAGTTCCGGCTGCTCTTTCCAAATCACCTCTATTTGACCATAACGACTATCTTCATAAGCTTGTCCGTCTCTGTATACGGACGAATAAGGGGTGTCGCTCCCTAAATTAATGCTGCCTGCGGTGACCTGCCAAAGCGGGTACGGCAAATAATCATCAGCTTTTGAAAACTCGCCAAACAAGCGATCACCAACACCGAGGATGAGTCCCGACGGCTCCAACTCTTGCAGAACAGACTTCAATCTGTCCTGCTCTTTAGGAAACATTGACCAGCTATCATAGCCGTTAGCCGGTGCCAATATTGGCGTCGCGCTGAATAAAACTCTCACTTCAGCAGGCTTTTGCAGCTGCTCTTTCAGCCATTGCCACTGCTTATTGCCAAGCAAGTCGCCCGCTCGGTTCGGTTGATAAGGTCCTAAATCAGCGTTAAAGCGACGCGTTTGTCGTTCCATCCAGCCGACTTGCTCTAACTCGTCACGGTTCCAGCGACCATCGAGTACAATAACCTGCACCCGCTGCGGCTCATTGCCAAAAATAACGCTTTTCGCAATACCATGTTCCTGAAACAGTCGCTCAGAGGTTGCCGGCTCCCGCCAAAAGGTCAAAAAGTGGTTGCGCACGGCGTAACGTTGAGGATTGTTCTTACCTCCATTCCCATCAATGCTGTAGTCGGTTTTATTCCAAACCGACATCACTGCTGAACCGCGCCGCAGCACTCGAGGCCCACGGAAGCGGTTAAAGACGTCATAAGCGTCAAGCAAGTCATCCATGTCATCCGCTTCAACATCTAATGTATTACCGAGAAACACGAAAACCTCTGGCTGCGCATGATTTACCGCATCCCAAACCTCTTGCCGACTGCTGTGGTCCATGCAACAACCAAAAGCCACCCGAGTGCTCTGCTGAGCTTGGCTGGCTGCGACAAAGAACAACAGTGAAACGCCCAGTATTAGCTGGGTAATCATCGATTGAGTGCTCAACAGTCGGCAACAACGCATCAGAAGTCCTCTTTATTTGCAGCGCAGCGACGCGCCTCCTCTGCGTCTATATCGCCACGTGACACCAATTTCTTGAGGGCTTGATCCAAAGTTTGCATCCCCTTTTCAGCACCGGTTTGGATGGCTGAGTACATTTGCGCCACTTTGTCTTCGCGAATCAGGTTTTTAATGGCTGGCGTCGATACCATAATTTCATGCGCTGCGACTCGCCCACCGCCAACGCGTTTCAACAAGGTTTGTGAGATAACCGCCCGCAAAGACTCCGACAACATTGAGCGAATCATCGGTTTGTCGTCGCCCGGGAACACATCAATAATGCGGTCTATAGTTTTTGGTGCTGACGTTGTATGCAGCGTGCCTAACACTAGGTGTCCGGTTTCAGCGGCAGTCATCGCCAACCGAATGGTCTCCAGGTCACGCATTTCACCCACCAGAATTACATCCGGGTCTTCCCGTAAAGCCGAGCGCAACGCCGCACTAAAGCTTCGGGTATCGCGATGCACTTCTCGCTGACTCACCAAACTTTTCTGGTTGTCATGCACAAACTCAATAGGGTCTTCAATGGTTAAAATATGCTGCGAACGGGTCTGGTTAATATGATTCACCATCGCCGCTAAAGTCGTAGACTTACCAGAGCCCGTCGGGCCGGTCACTAAAACTAAGCCTCGGGGCGCATCAATAATGTCCGTAAAGCTTGCCGGAGCTTCCAACTCATCCAGCGTTGTGACTTCATTTGGAATCATTCGAAACGCGGCAGCAATGCCTTTTCGCTGCGTAAAAACATTGGCACGGAAACGTGCAACGCCATCTATTTCAAAAGAAAAGTCACATTCAAAGCGCGAATTAAACTCATCCTGCTGCGACTCGGTCATTATCGCAAATAAATCGCTTTTCAACTCTTCAGCCGAATGCTTGGGTTGATTTAAAGGGCGAATGTCCCCATCCACTCTTATCATAGGCGGACTTCCTGACGACAAATGTAAGTCGGAAGCGTTTTGTTTCACACTAAAGGCGAGTAATTCGCTAACATTCATATCCTGTCCCTGAATCAATGAGATGACGATTGCTATGACTATTAAGGTATCAGAAAAAATACAAAATAACCTTGTTAACCTCCGTCAGCAATTAAAGATATTAAGCGAGGAATCTGACGACCAACAACCAGTCCAATTGCTGGCTGTCAGCAAAAAGCATTCCATTGATGCCATTAAAGCCGCAGCTGACGCGGGGCAAATACACTTTGGTGAAAACTACGTACAGGAAGGTGTCGCTAAGATTCAGCAATTGCAGGCTGAAGGTTTTAACCACTTGCAATGGCATTTTATTGGTCCATTACAGTCCAATAAAACAAAAGACGTTGCCGAGCATTTTGACTGGGTGCAAAGCATTGAAAGAGAAAAAATTGCGCGTCGCCTGAACGATCAGCGACCGGTCGATAGCGATCCGTTGAACGTGTTGTTGCAAGTGAATATTGATGACGACGACAATAAGTCAGGGTTATCACCAAATGATGTAGAAGCCCTGGCTCGCTTCGTCAGTAACTGCGAAAACCTGAAGCTGAGGGGTCTAATGACCATTTTAAAAGCAGGGACATCAGAGCAGGAGCGCAAAGGCAGTTTCGCCAAAATGCGCCAGCTCTATCAGCAGCTGCAAGCGGTGTATGGTGAGCAAATTGACACCCTCTCGATGGGAATGAGCGGCGATATGCGACAAGCCGTGCTCGAGGGTGCTAATATGGTACGTATTGGAACAGCAATTTTTGGACAACGGGAGTCATAATGAAAGACATTCGCAACATTGCGTTTATTGGTGCCGGTAATATGACACAAAGTATTGTCGGTGGTATGTGTAAAAGTGGTTACCCTGCTGACAAAGTCTGGGTCAGTAACCCAAGTGACGCAAAGCTTGAGAAAATGAAATCGGAGCTGGGTGTTAATACCAGCAATGACAACCTGGAAGTGGTCGAAAAAGCGGACGCTATCGTGCTTGCAGTGAAACCTCAGCTGATGTCTGAAGTGTGCACACACTTACGTGAAAACGTCAGCAATTTGAGTGATAAACTTATTATTACTATTGCGGCAGGTATCCGTATTCCGAAGTATCGCGAGTATTTAGGCGAGCGCATTCGCATTATTCGCGTCATGCCAAATACGCCATCGCTAGTTGGTCAGGGTATGTCAGGCTTAGTCACTGACGACTCAGTCGATCAGGCAGACAAAGACTTTGTCACTGAAGCGTTCAACGGTGTGGGTGAAACCTTGTGGGTTTCCGACGAAGATCAGCTCGATATTCTGGGTGCGGTTGCCGGTAGTGGTCCAGCGTATTTCTTCGAGTTTATGGATAGCTTGGCAAAAGCAGCCACGGCACTTGGCTTTGATGCCGCCAAAGCTCGCGAAATGGTACAACAAACCTGTTTAGGTGCCGCACAAATGGCGAAAGAAAGCGACTTGTCGCTGGAAGACTTGCGCAAACAGGTAACCAGCAAAGGAGGCTCTACTGCAAAAGGAGTGGAAGCCTACCAAGAGGCTGACTTGCACGGCATTTCAGACAAAGCGGTCAAAGCCGCTGTTAACCGTAATCAGGAAATGGCGAAACTCTTCTAGGAGCCAGTAATGAATAACGCGCTTACGTTTTTAGTCGCCACACTCATTGATCTTTACCTGATCATTGTTTTGTTACGACTTTGGATGCAGCTGACCAAAGCGGATTTTTATAATCCGGTCAGTCAGTTCGTTTATAAGGCGACACAACCTATTGTTGGTCCGCTTAGAAGCTTTATGCCCAGTGTCGGTTCACTCGACACGGCAAGCCTGCTGCTCGCTTTGGCGCTAGGAATCCTCAAAGTCGCCGCCTTGGTGTGGCTGAACGGTCTCGCTGCAGGCGCTTTGGTTATTGTCATTCAAGGCGTACTGGCAACCATTAGCAGCTTCTTGTCGATGTTGTTCTGGGTGCTGATTATACGGGCGATTCTAAGCTGGTTCTCACAAGGGTATAACCCCGTTGAAGCCATGCTGCACCAAATAACTGAGCCAGTTTTAGCACCTATCCGCAAGGTTATACCGCCACTAGGCGGCCTCGACTTGTCGGTGCTTGTCGCCATTATTGCGTTGCAATTTTTGCGTATTTTAATTGGCGTATAAGCTCAGTTAATAAAACATAAGGTGGGAGTAAAAGTTATGTTGAAAAGTACCCTGTTTGCGTTAAGTGTTGCCTTTGTTGCCGTTTTTTCGAGCGCAACATACGCAGAACAAAAACAGACTTTAGGCAACTGGGATGTTCACTACAGTGCTTTTACTTCCACTTTTTTAGCACCTAAAGTTGCAGCTACCTACGGTATTACCCGAAGTGCTTCTAAAGGTGTGCTGAACATATCCGTGCTTGATAAAAATACACAAGCGCCGCAAGAGCTGGAAGTTACGGGCCAGGTTGTGAATCCCCTTGGTCAGGTTCAATCGTTGGAGTTTCAGAAAATTACTGAGGCAGAAGCGGTGTACTACATTACTCAGTTTGACTACACCAACGCCGAAACCTTGCGTTTCACCATTAATATTGGCGACGAGCAAACCTTAAAATTCAACCAGGAATTCTGGTTGAACGACTGACTTTTGACCTAGTTACTCACCGGTTTAACACCAATAGACTGGATATCGCCGGTTTCGCTAACGTTTCGTACCGTTAACACAACATCCCCCAACCTGACCTTGTCACCAATAACCACCCGCCGGTGGAATTTCTGCGAGAAGTAGTCCGCAATAGTGGTACTTAGCAAGCCCTCGTCCAAATCGCCCAGTGGGTAGAAACTACCGACATCAGCCAGGGTTAAGTCTCCTTTAAGAGTAAAGTCACCGAAGAACTCTTTTTCGTTCACTTTCAGTCCTTTACCGCCTGACGCAAGAATTCGACTGACTTCATCAATATCTTTTACAGTAGCGGCGACAAGCAAGCCATCACCCTCCTGCACCATCGGTTGGGTTTCCGGCTGTAACCACTCTCCTTCCCGTATAATTCCAACAAAGGTCGCTGGGGCCGTTAGTTTAAGATCTTTCCATGTTCGGTCGCAGGCCGGTGATGTTTTATCAATACGATATAGCCATACTTCAAGCGACTCAGAGCTTGGCACCGACGATAGAGGCATACGCTGCTGCGGCTGTGCCTTTAAAGGCACTTCAAGCCCAAGCCAGCGAGCCACGGGAGCAATCGTCCAGCCTTGAATAATGAGCGATATCATAACCACCACAAAAGCAATATCGAAATAGAGCTGTTGATTCGGCACACCACTTAACCATGGAAACAGCGCAAGAATAATAGGTACCGCCCCTCTTAACCCTACCCAGCTTATAAACATTTGCTCTCGCCAGGGGAAACTAAAGGGCAATAAGCTGATAATCACCGCCAGCGGTCTGGCGACGAAAATAAGTGCCACCGCAATACCTATCGCAATAGGCGCGTTCGCCACTAAGTGGGACGGTACAACTAATAGACCCAGAATAAGGAACATGGCCATTTGACTTAACCAGGCCAGGCCATCCTGAACTTGCAGAATATGAACAAGCTGGGGTAACCGCCCATTGCCAATGACAAATCCCATTAGATAAACCGCTAAAAAACCACTCGCGTGCAGCTTAGCGGTTAATGCATAGATAGTGATTGCGCAGGCAACAGCAAGCAGCGGGAAAAAACTAAAACTCAAAGGAAGCTTTCGAGCGGCGATAATAAACAGGCGCCCCCCTAACCAGCCAATTGCCAAGCCTCCGGTAAGCTGCCAGATTATATCTAACGCCATCCAATGCCATTCAGTCATCGTGCCACTGGCAACCGCTGCCGTCATAGTGAGAGTCAAAATAACAGCCATTGGGTCGTTACTGCCCGATTCTATTTCAAGTGTTGAAGCAACACGTTCTTTAATTTGCAGACCTCGAGACTGGAAAATACCAAATACTGCAGCGGCATCGGTAGAACTGAGAATGGCCCCCATCAATAAAGCAGCAGGCCAAGGCAGATTAAAGAAGTAAACGGCCGACGTAGCAACAATAGTACAGGTTAATGCCACACCTATGGTTGCCAGACTGATTGCCGGCCAGAGCGCCACACGAAAACGCTCAGGGTGAGTTCGCATACCGCCATCGAAGAGAATAATAACCAATGCCGCCGAGCCAATAAAAAAGGCAATGTCGGGATTATTGAATTCGACACCTAAAATACCCTGCTCACCGGCTAGCATTCCAACCAACAAGAAGGTCAGAAGTACCGGAGCGCCTAAACGATTCGATAAAACCGCGGCCAAAATGCTAACAACCAACAATAAACCGCACAGCAGAATTAGAGTATTCGCAGAGTCCAACTAACCGCTCCTTTTTTATTGCTTTTCTCATTTCATCATAACAGCTTTGCGCATTTTCTTTGTGAAGATTTCAAAATACGGTAAAAACCGATATCCTGTGCGCCGAATAGGTATGAGGTATTAATTATGGCAACGGCAAAAGAAATCGTACTAGCAACGGGAAACCCAGGCAAAGTCAAAGAATTACAGGCAATGCTGGCTGGCAATGCGAACACCTCAGACTGGCAAGTATTGCCTCAGTCGAACTGGTCGTTTGAAGAGGCCGAAGAAACCGGCACTACTTTTGTCGAAAATGCCATCATTAAGGCTCGACATGCGTGTGATAAGACTGGCCTTCCAGCCATAGCTGATGACTCCGGTCTGGCAGTTGATGCTTTGAACGGCGCCCCGGGCGTTTACTCTGCCCGATACGCTGGTGCAGACGCATCGGATAGTGACAACATCGAAAAGCTATTACAGGCATTGTCGAACGTACCGAGCGAAGGCCGGCAAGCGCAATTCCATTGTGTGTTGGTTTATATGAAAAGCGCAGAAGACCCGACGCCGCTCATTTGCCATGGCATGTGGCACGGCTCCATTTTAACCTCACCACAGGGTACCAACGGTTTCGGGTACGACCCGATATTTTGGGTTGAGCAGCACAAGTGTTCAGCGGCAGAGTTAGAGCCGTTAGTAAAGCAGAAGCTCAGCCATCGTGGTCAAGCGTTAAAACAGCTATTGAGTCAATTCAGTTAATGTCCACACCTAAACTCCAGTTACCGCCTCTGTCCCTCTACGTTCATATCCCGTGGTGCATACAAAAGTGTCCGTATTGCGATTTCAATTCGCACAAGCTGTCGGGGGAAATTCCCGAGCGAGAGTACGTAGCCCGACTACTCGATGACTTACGAGCCGATTTAGGTTGGGTACAGGGAAGAGAGATTACGTCGATATTTATTGGTGGCGGCACACCCAGTGTGTTCAGTGCGGCAGCCATGCAGTCACTCATGGATGGCATTCGGCAATTACTTGTCTTGACGGATGATTGCGAAGTTACCATGGAAGCCAATCCGGGAACTTTTGAAACCGAAAAGTTTGCTGATTTTGTAAAAGCGGGCATCACTCGTCTGTCCATAGGGGTACAAAGCCTGCAATCAGAGCAGCTGTTACGACTGGGGCGGATACACGACCCTGCACAAGCGAAGGAGGCTGCAGCTCATGCCTCACGATTACCGTTAAAAAGCTTCAATTTAGACTTAATGCACGGCCTTCCCGATCAATCCGTAGAGGCCGCTATGGATGACTTAAAACAAGTGATTGCCCTGAACCCGCCGCATATTTCCTGGTATCAGCTCACCATTGAACCTAATACCTTGTTTGCAAGCTCGCCTCCTCAGCTCCCGGATGAAGAGACGCTCTGGGCGATTTATCAAAGGGGGCATGAACTTCTGGAAGCGGCGGGTTATCGGCAGTATGAAGTGAGTGCTTATTCTAAACCCAGCCACCAGAGTCGCCATAACCGCAATTACTGGCAGTTCGGCGACTACCTGGGTATTGGCTGCGGCGCGCATAGTAAGATCACGCTGGAACAGCAACAGCGCATCATTCGCTGCGAAAAAATTAAACACCCCAAAGGCTATCTCGATTTAACCAAACCACTGCGCTACAAACTTAATGAAGTGGCTAAAGAGGATGTAACCTTTGAGTTCTTTATGAACCAGTTTCGCTTGATGGAGCCGGTTTCTAAGCAACGTTTTGAGGACACGACAGGCTTACCTTCGTCACATGCATCGAAGCAACTGGATAAAGCCCTGGGGTTGGAGCTTTTAACAGAACACGGGGCGGCCTGGGAACTAACACCCAAAGGCCACCGTTTTTTAAACTCGGTTTTAGATACGCTTCTCGACTAATTCGAGAAGCGTTTTCTCTTATTATTCAGCGACCTTAAACTGTAGATCCCAAACGCCATGCCCTTTGCCTTCACCGCGACGTTCAAATTTAGTTTTTGGCCGGCTATCAGGTCTTGGTATGTAGTCACCCGATGCGGATAAGTTAGTCAGTGCACTGCTACCATTCAGCACTTCAAGCATGTGTTCTGCGTAGTTTTCCCAATCTGTTGCTAAATGAATAATGCCACCAGACTCTAGCTTCTGAACAAGCAGTTCAACAAACTCTGGTTGTATGATTCGGCGTTTGTGATGGCGTTTCTTGTGCCATGGGTCAGGAAAGAACACCTGCACACAGTTAAGGCTTTTGTCAGGCACACACTGCTTGAGAACCTCTACGGCGTCTTCATGAAAAACACGCAAATTACTCAATCCCGCTTCTTCAGCAGCCATTAAACACGCGCCAACGCCAGGTTCGTGGACTTCGATGCCAATAAAGTTGCGCTCAGGATCAGTCTCAGCCATTGCAACTAACGAGTGACCCATGCCAAAACCTATTTCCAGAGTAACAGGGGCTTCGCGGTTAAAAACGTCTTTAAAACTCAGCATTTCGTCAGCCAATGACAGACCCATTTTAGGCCACTGTCGCTCTATGGCTCCCGCCTGACCTTTAGTTAAACGCCCTTCGCGCTTAACAAAGCTACGCACAGTCCTTACATACTTCCCTGCCGCAGCAGCTTCTTCCGCACTTTTAAAATGACTCATCAGTACCTAAACCATTGATAACAGCTAACACCAAAAAAACAGGCCTGAATAATCAGGCCTGTTTATATCTCGTGCGATATTATCGCTGTTTCAACCTATCAATACAACGTACTATTTACGCTCTTTCGGTACGCGGTTGACTACTTTTAAAGTCGCTTCAATACGGCGGTTGGCTTGGCGATCAGCTGCACTGTTTTCACGTACTTTTGGTTGAGACTCGCCATGGCCTTTCGACTTCACTCGGCTTTTCTCAATACCGTAACGATTTACTAACGCAGTAGCTACCGACTGTGCACGCTTTTCAGACAACCACTGGTTGTAGTCAGCTTCACCAGTACTGTCAGTGTGGCCATGAATAGTGATATCTAGCTGCGGATGCTCTTTCATGAACTCTGCCATTTCTTCAATATCGTCATAGGCATTATCACGAATTTTTGACGAGTTCAGGTCGAACTCAACCAACAGCTCTTCAGTGATGGTTTCGTTTTCATACAAAATGCAGCCATCTTCATCTACAGAGTAATCTTTTGGCGTATTCGCACATTTATCATTCGCATCAATAACACCATCACCGTCCGAGTCTACAGGTTTTGGCTCTGGCTTAGGTTCTGGTGCCGGTGCAGCCTTCTGCGGCTCTGGTCTTGGACGCGGTTCAGGGCTTGCGTCACGACCACCAAAGAACCATTGTAAGCCAATGTTGGCAAACATCTCTGTGTAGTCTTCTTCCCAGCCGCGCTGAACACCACCTTCAATACGCCATGCTAAGTTGTCGTTAATGAAGCTCCGATGACCCACCGTGGCACGAGCCGCAACATCCGTTACCTCGCCTATCTCGGTATTATTAACACCTAAACCCGCATAAACGCTGTCATTAAAATGATAAAGAGCGTCCACACCATAACTATCACCATAGGCATCACCGCCGCCTACTAAGTCGGCTTCCATGTAGTCATAATAAATACGAGCTTCCCAGGCCTCAGTCATCATGTAGCCGGCTTCAATGCCTGACGTAAAGGTTTTAAAGCCGTCATCAACGAAGAATAACTGGTTATTGTCGACTGCAACGCGATCATCGTCTGCCGAGAATACGCCTAAGCGTGCGCCTAAATAGAAGTCATCTTTTTCGGCTTGCGTTTGTTGTGCAAAAACTGGTGCTGTTAAGCCCGCAGCAATTAAAGATAGGGTAATTAAGTTTACTGCTTTCATTGCAAATCTCCTTTTCGATGCAATAACAAATCAGCTCTAAATATGAGAGACTGTTTATGATGTAAAGCGTAGTACAATTTTTTTATAAGTCATTTCCATTTGCAGAGATTTACAGTTGACTCAGTCATTTAGTAGCAAAGTCCTTAAGTGGTATCACCAATTTGGTCGTAAGCATTTGCCATGGCAGCAAAGTAAGACGCCTTATAAGGTTTGGGTGTCGGAAATTATGCTACAGCAAACTCAAGTCACGACCGTCATCCCTTACTTTCAACGATTTATGAATGACTTTCCGAACATTCATACGTTGGCAAAGGCCGAGCAGGATCACATACTAAGCCTCTGGACCGGGCTTGGCTACTACGCCAGAGCCCGAAATTTGCATAAAGCCGCACAAATTATCAGTCAGGACTTGAACGGCCAGTTTCCAACTACTGTTGAAGCTCTCGAAGAATTACCCGGAATAGGCCGCTCCACAGCGGGTGCTATTTTGTCTTTGGGGCACGGACTATACGCCCCCATTCTCGACGGTAACGTTAAACGTGTTCTGACCAGACACTTTGCCATTGACGGCTGGCCGGGAAAAGCATCGGTGCAAAAACGTCTATGGGAATTCAGTGATGAATTAACCCCCGAGGAAGAGTGCGACAACTATAACCAAGCTATGATGGATATTGGGGCTACTGTCTGTACTCGAACAAGACCTGAGTGTCACCGCTGTCCTATCTCAGCAACTTGCGAAGCATTTGCCAACAATACTATTGAGCTTTACCCGGGCAAAAAGCCGAAAAAAGCAAAACCGGTAAAGACGACTCAGCTGTTAATGATTAAATGCGGCAACGAAGTCTTGCTACAAAAAAATCCGCAACAAGGTATTTGGGGTGGACTCTGGGGCTTCCCTCAGGCGCAAACAAGTAACGACGTAGAACGTCTTCTCGACAAACTGGGGGTTACTGCTGAATCGAGCAAACCACTGACTGAATTTAGACACACATTCAGCCACTTTCATTTAGACTGTCTTCCAGTCATCATTAATCTCTCTGAGAAAGTAAGTTGGGCTAGTGAGTCTGGCCAGTCGATGTGGTTTAGTCTGGATTCGGAACAGCAGTTGGGCTTTGCCGCTCCAACCGTTAAACTACTTAAAGAACTGAACAAATAAGCGAGCGAATTATGAGCCGTACTGTATTTTGCGAATATTTACAAAAAGACGCCGAGGGCCTGGACTTTCAGTTATACCCCGGCGAGCTGGGTGAGCGCATTTTCAACCATATTTCAAAGGAAGCCTGGGCCGAGTGGCAAAAAAAGCAAACCATGCTGATTAATGAAAAGCGCTTGAATATGATGGATCCAAACGACAGAGAGTTTTTAGAGAAACAAATGACTGACTTTTTGTTCGAGCATAAGGACGTCCATATTGAAGGCTATACACCGCCTGAAAGCTAGCATCTAACCGCCCTTTACCTATGCCAGAGCCCCTTATTTAAAGGGGCTTTTTTATTTTTCTTGTCAATTTCTATGATTCTCTAATATATTGACAATAGTTATAACTTATGGGCGTTACTGGAGCTCATTCGGGCAATCTGTTAGACTACTAACGAATTCAACAAAAGGGAGTCTTTATGAAAGCGCCATCCTGGCGAAGAGCCGTACTGAAAGTGGGGAGTGCGCTCATCGCGCCAGATGAAACTGGGGTTAGCACCAAATTTTTACTACCCATAGCTCGTTTCATTAACGAGTGTCATGAACGCGGACAAGAAGTAGTTTTAGTTTCTTCTGGTAGCGTTGCTGCCGGCCGCAAGCATATTCATTTCGAACATAAAAAAGTACCTGTCGCTGTTCGTAAAGCAATGTCGGCAGTTGGCCAAAATGAAATGATGGGATACTGGTCGCGCTTTTTCGATTTCCCCTGCGCTCAGCTACTCATGACGCATAGTGACTTACGCGACAGAGCTCGTTATGTCAGCATCAAAAACACACTCAATAGATTGTTAGAACACAACATTTTGCCTGTTGTGAATGAAAACGATGCGCTTGCTACTGACGAAATGAAAGTTGGCGACAACGACAACCTGTCTGCAATGGTCGCTACACTTGTCGACGCTGATGCGCTCTTTATTTGCTCAGACATTGATGGGTTATACGACGCCGACCCGAACCTCAACCCTGACGCGAAGAAAATACCAGTGGTTGAGCAAATAGATGAAAGCATCTATTCATTAGCGGGCGGCTCAGTGAGCGATGTGGGCACCGGTGGTATGCGCACGAAGATTGAAGCTGCTGAGAAAGCAACGTCGCATGGTATCGACACTTACATTGTTAATGGTGGTAAAGGCGAAACCTTCGAATCTTTACTACAAGGCGAAATTCCGGGAACACTTTTCCGTCGCCAATCTGATCCAATTAGCAATAAAAAGCATTGGTTAAGACACACCCTGGTTGCACAGGGCGAAATATTAGTAGACGAAGGCGCAGAAAAAGCGCTGATTGAAAACGGTGCATCGTTACTCAGTTCAGGCATCGTTGATGTACAAGGTGACTTTGATCGCGGCGACGCTGTGTTGGTGCGCAGTGCAAATGACACAGACGCTATAGCGAAGGGCATCTGCCAGTATAGCTCTCACGAGCTTATGCATATTAAAGGACAGCAGACGGAAGACATTGCTGAGCAATTTGGCTATAGCCCAATCACAGAAGTGATTCATCGCGACGATTTAATGATTTTGGAGGATTCATGAGCCAGCAATTAGCTAAAGAAATTTCACAACGCGCTGCCAAAGCGGCACGTGCCGTAGCAACGCTATCAGAAGCAAACAAAAACAAAGTTCTGCAAAAAATGGCTGACGCTATTCGCGCACACCAGGACAAGATTATTGAAGTGAATAAGAAAGACTTGGTAGCGGGCAAAGAAAAAGGCCTAAGCGATGCCATGATGGATCGTCTGGAATTAATACCAGAGCGTGTCGAAGGCATGGCGTCTGCTATTGAAGAAATTATCAACCTGAAAGATCCAGTCGGTGACAGCTATATACTGGAAGAGCGTCCTAACGGTCTTAAGATTGAAAAGATGCGTATTCCACTTGGCGTTATTGCCATGATTTACGAAGCGCGTCCTAATGTAACCGCAGACGCGGGTGCACTGTGCTTTAAGTCTGGTAATGCTGTCATTCTGCGTTGTGGTCGCGAAGCCATTGAAAGCAGTAAAGCCATTGCCGAAGCATTACATGAAGCTTTAGAGCAAAGTGGTTTGCCAAAAGATGTTATTACCGTGGTGCCAACACCCGATCGCGAATTAATGACCGAGCTGTTGCAGCAAAAAGACTACATTGATCTGGTCATTCCTCGCGGTGGTGAAGGTCTTATCCACTACGTGAGTGACACCAGTAAAATTCCAGTCATTCAGCATTACAAAGGTGTTTGCCACTTGTATGTCGATAAGGACGCTGATCTTGACAAGGCACTGGCTATTTTGCTTAATGGCAAGACTCAGCGCACTGGTGTTTGCAACGCGCTTGAGGGTCTGTTGGTGCATCAAGACGTCGCCGATAAATTCCTGCCTATGGCCGCTAAAGCACTCGGTGAGAAAGACGTCACTATTCACGCGGACAAACGCTCAGTCGGTTATTTTGATGGTGCTGATGAAATTGCCGATGACCAGTTCGGTGAAGAATACCTGGCACTGGAAATTGCCGTGCGCACCGTCGATGATTTCGACGCAGCATTAGAGCACATTCAGCAATTTGGCAGTGGTCACACTGAAGTTATCGTTACTGAGAACGATGACACAGCGAAGCGTTTCATCCGTGAAGTTGACTCAGCAGTCACCATGGCGAATGCATCATCACGCTTTTCTGACGGTGGCCAGCTTGGTTTAGGTGCTGAAATTGGTATTTCTACCAGTAAGCTGCACGCTTATGGCCCAATGGGCTTACAAGCGCTGACGACTGAAAAATTCGTGGTTACCGGTAACGGTCAAATTCGCGAATAATAGCGACAGACTTTCTGTAATAATAAAAGCCCCGGCGCCAAAACGCCGGGGCTTTTTTGTGTCTGTTTATTACAAGCCAGTTTTAACGACGGTATCCCGTCAATAACTCAGGCCAGTCTCGAGATTCTTTCCAGTAAAAAGTTTCGTTCTTCTCTTTTTCTTTTCTCAGAGAGCGCAATAAACGCTGAATGTTAGCTTCTTTCCAGTCACCCTCTTCACGAAAGTCACATTTATCAAAGTCCACTATCCACGCTTTGTCGTTGTCATCTAACATCAAGTTATGGCAGTTCAGGTCTGAGTGATAGACACCAGCATCGTGCAGCTCCTTTATGACCGCACCAAGCTTTTGCCAAAGCTCTGCCGACAACTGTTTTTCACGCAGTAAGCGAAAGACATCCACTGCTCCGGGAATGACTTCGACAAGGATATCGGCTTTGTAACTAAATACACCGGTTTTTTCCATGCGTGCCGCAACCGGTCTCGGAACCGGAAGCCCTTTCTCACGCAGCTTCAATAACAAATCAAACTCATAAATTGCCCTGCTTTTCTCAGCGGGCTCTCTTAAAAATCGGTCTTTATTAATCTTCCCAACTAAACCACCGCGGTAATAGTGACGTAGCAACAAGCCCAAGTCACCCTGCTGAATAAACCAAACCGTTGCCCGGCCGGTTGAATTACCCGCAATGGCTTTCTGCTGTTGCCAGTACTGTGCTGTGAAGTGCTTATCTTCAATTGCTTCAATAATGTCGCTATCGTAGCGAATAAGCCCGCGGGGACTCTGCTCTGTTTTTATCATACCGCTTCCTGTCAGAGTATATTCCAGTGCTCTCGCTAACACGCGTTGCGTTGCACCCTGATGCGTCTTTAAGACACCTTTAGCAGCATCATGTTGTTGTTTCATGACAGCTGGCTGCTGCAGCTTATTGATTGTTTTGACAATATCGTCAATGCTTTCTACCCAGTTTACCGCGCTGGCTTTTGCCAGCTCCCCATAAACCTGTGGGAAATTAAAAACATGTTTACCAGACATAACATTGGAGCCAGCGGCAATAACTTCAAGGGGGTTATGTCCTCCTCGTTCAATTAAACTGCCGCCAATAAAGCTCACAGGTGCTAACTGCCCCCAGAGCATCATTTCGCCCATGCTGTCCGCTAAAAACACCTCGCAGTCACTCGGTATCGTTTCACACTGACTGCGCCTGGCCAGTGTCATTGAGCTTTCTTCGACCAGTTTTGCAACCGCCTCAAACTGTTCAGGATGTCTGGGCGCGATAATGAGACAGGCTTCCGGCTCTTCATTAAGAATGGCTTTATGGGCCGCAAGTAACTGCTCGTGCTCGCCGGGATGAGTACTGCTGCCCAGCCAAACCAAGCGCCCTTCAGAACTCTCTTTCCATGAATCCGCTTTTAATTTGTCAGTCTGACTAAGTTCAATATCGTATTTGAGGTTTCCATCGACAAATAAACGCTCTTTCGGCACACCCAGTACATTCATTCGACGCGCCGTTTCTCTATTTTGTACCGAAACTAAGGCTAGCTGTTGCCAAACTGACTTCATTAAACAATGGAAACGTCTATACCCTGCAGCGGAACGCTCTGAAAGCCGAGCATTAAGCAAACACACCGGCGTGTTTTTCATGGCCAGTCGGTTAAGCATTTGAGGCCACAACTCAGTTTCCATAATCCAGACGGCTTTCGGCTTTAGTTTAGTCACAAAACGTTTTGCAGCGCCAGGTGTATCTAATGGCCAATACCGGCAATTCACAGTATTGCCAAAATGCTTCTCAATAAGCGCCCGTGCCGTCGGCGTCATGCAGGTTATAACCACTTTTTGGTCGGGAAATTGAGCGATAAATTGCTCAATTAAGCGTTTTGCTGCCAGGGTTTCGCCAACCGACACACTATGAATAACCGTACAGCCCTCAAGTGTGCTACTGACAGTATCCAGCGCCAGCCGCTCTGACCAATGCGAGCGGTAGCGACGGTCTTTTTTTCCGCGCAACCACAGCCAGACAAAAACGGCTGGAGTGACCAGCCGTAATGTTAATCCGTAAAGCCAAAGCATCATGCCAGTTAGCGCCAATACTCAGCTATCCACTTAGTTGGCAACACCTTGCGATACCATTTACCGCTGCGGCCCTCTAAAGCGTCGTCCGGGTGAGGTTTTCCGTGGAAAATAATCACTTTTGCTTCTTCCGGAATACGCGGCTCCTGGAAGAAGCTCAAAGGGAATGGACGCAAGCAATGTCGCTTAAAGCTACGGCACCATTTTTCCGGCCAGTATTTCAACTTGTTCTGACGGTCAACAAAGTGCGTAATGTACTCTTGCTCATTGCGAACATCGGCGGTAGCGGCGTCAGGATCTTTCTTCAAGTGCTCAAGCGCATCATCGTGCGCACCAACATTAAAACGAAATACCGATGTATTACCTGTTGCATCGGACTTATCCCATTCCTTGATAACCATGAAGTCACCTTCAGGCTCGAAAAACTCGTCCAAGCTGCCAACAATGATGATGTCGAGATCTAGAAAAAGTGTCGGTCCCTCTAAGTCATAAAGAGGGTTTGCAAAGCAGGTTAATTTCAACCAGCCATGCGCTTTTGTCCAAGGGACTTGCTTGTCGAAGTCTTCAAAGCCAATTTTCGGAATAGCTTTTACTTCAATCTCATCATTAATACCATCGAAGTCGTCCGTAAAGCACACAAAACGAAACGGTCGGCTCAAATGGCGGCTCACCATTGAGTGCAACGTGTTTACATAATCGGGACCGTATTTTTTGCCCCACTTTATACAAATGACATTAACGGGCTTTTGCTGAGATTGATTCTCCGCATTTCCAACCTGGCTCATAAAAACTCCTGACTCTTAAACTAACGCGCATAATGCCATATTTTAGCGAATTTCGGTACGCCAATCTGAATTAACTCAAGCAGCGTATTAGGCCTTAGTTAACTCTGGTTATGGACTCGTAATGAAGGCGAAGACAATAAGACTGATATTAGGTGACCAATTAAATGCTCGCCACCGTTGGTTTAAAACAAAAAACTCAGAAACGCTTTACGTAATGATGGAGCTGGGGCAGGAAGCCGATTACGTGTTGCATCACCGGCAAAAGGTATTGGCGTTTTTTAAAGCCATGCGTAACTTTTCTAACGCATTAGAATCAGCGGGCCATCGCATCTTTTATCTCAGACTGGACGATGCCCGTAACCAACAAAGCCTCACGAAGAACCTGCTTTGGTTGCTTGAAGAAACTCGCGCAAAACATATTGAGTGCCAGCAACCTGACGAATACCGACTCGACCATCAACTAAAGAGCTGGGCAGGCGCCAACAATATCGTCATTAAGTGGTTTGATACTGAGCACTTCCTTACTGGCCGAAACGCTTTAAAAGACTACTTTCCAGATACCGACAATTATCTGATGGAAACCTTCTACCGCAAGGTGCGTAGTGAACACGAGATTTTAATGGAGGGTGGGAAACCAATCGGCGGGCGCTGGAACTTCGATAAAGAAAACCAAAAAAAACTGCCGAAAAACCAACACGTTCCCGAGCCTCTTGTATTTGCTAATGACGTTTCGGATATCGACAACATGCTCTCGAAGCAGAATATCAAAACAATGGGAAACGTTAATCCAAAGCAACTTATTTGGCCGGTAAACAGAAAGCAAGCGCAACAATTATTATCGTACTTCTGTGAGTTTGGCTTACCGAATTTCGGCCGTTACCAGGACACAATGACAACTGACAATATAACGCCCGGGGCACATTGGAGTCTCTTCCACTCCCGTCTGTCCTTCGCGTTGAACACCAAAATGCTGCATCCATTAGAAGTAGTTCACTCAGCCGTTGAGCATTGGTCCAACAACAAAGACACGATAAGCCTCTCGCAAATAGAAGGATTTGTCCGTCAAATTATTGGTTGGCGAGAGTTTGTCAGAGCTATTTACTGGAAATTTATGCCCAACTACAAAAACACCAATGCGTTAAACCATACTCGAGCGCTTCCGGAATATTATTGGAATGCGGAAACAAAAATGGCATGTATGCATCACTCTATCCGACAGTCACTCGATTACGCTTACGCTCATCACATACAGAGATTAATGGTAACCGGCAACTTCGCACTTCTGGCGGGCGTCTCTCCAGACGCTCTCGATGACTGGTATCTCGGCATATACATTGACGCTATTGAATGGGTGGAACTGCCCAACACACGGGGCATGAGCCAATACGCTGACAATGGGCTCATTGCAACTAAGCCCTACATCTCAAGTGCAAATTATATGAAGAAAATGGGACACTATTGCGGTCAGTGTCACTACAACCCGAATAAAAAAACCGGTGACAAAGCCTGCCCGTTTAATAGTCTATACTGGCATTTTATTAACCGTCATAAAGAACATTTTGAAAATAACCCCAGAATGGGCATGATGTATCAAGTATGGAGCAAAAAGTCTGATGACGAGCAAAATGCGCTCATTAAACAAGCCGAGCATTATTTGCATACAATTAACGAGTTATAACAAGGACGCACAATGAACAAATGGTTATCCGCAGTTTTACTCACTTTGCTACTGAGTGCCTGCAAGTCACAACCAACTCCTGTAGCTGAAGTTGTCGACGAATTCGACGCTGACCGTTATCTAGGTAAGTGGTACGAAATTGCCCGAATGCCACACAGCTTCGAGGAAGGTTTGCAAGGCGTTACAGCTGAATACCGTTTAAATGGTGACGGCACATTAGAAGTTACCAATCGCGGCTTTCATGTGAAAAACCAGGAATGGCAAACAGCCATAGGCAAAGCAGAACCAGTTGAAAACATGAAAGCGGCCTATCAAGTAACGTTTTTCTGGCCGTTTTATGGAGGTTATTACGTAAGCTGGTTAGATGATAATTACCAACAGGCAATAGTCACCAGCGATTCACATGAGTATTTCTGGTTTTTGTCGCGGACACCGAATGTTTCTCAGCCGGACTTAGATTATGCGCTCGCTAAAGCCAATGAATGGGGGTATGACATCGACCAGATGATCATTGTCGATCATCCGGCCGGTGTGAATCATTCTAATTAGTTAAAACGACGTGCTGCGCCCTTTCCTGCCTGACGGCGTTTAGGACCACGGGCGTCACGATCACGCGGTGGACGTGGCGCTCGTTTCACTTGCTCATCACTTAGCTCAAGGCCCATTGGCTGCTGACGAACACGCGCTTTTTTCAGTACGTGCATAACATCTTTCGGCATACCTTTTGGCAACTGAACCAGCGAGTGGTTATCGAACAACTGAATTTGACCGATGTATTTGCTGTCCATAGAGGCTTCGTTTGCAATCGCGCCAACGATGTCTCCGGGACGAGCACCATGCTCTTTACCCACTTGAATTTTATAGGTATCAAAGTCGATATCGGCTGCACGTCCGCCACGCTCCGCACGAGGTTTACGCTTATCACCACGTTCATTACGGCCAGGACGTTCACTGCGCATTTCACGCACTGGACGGTCTTCTTTCAGGAACAATGGACGTTGTTTGTGCTGTTCAGTTAATAATGCCAAGGCAATATCTTCCGCTGACAACTCACCACTTTCCAGCCACTGACCCAATAATTTTTTCAGTTTATCGCTATCAGCATGGGCGCTGTCAGCTTGCATTGATGCCTGAAGCTTTTCCAGTAATTGCTGTTGGCGATGCTGGCTCAACTGGTTCGCATTTGGAACTTCGAAGAACTCTACTGGTGCGTTGGTTAAACGCTCGTAGTGACGCAATAAATGACGCTCTTTTGCTCGGAAGAATAAGATAGCCTCACCTGAACGCCCCGCGCGACCAGTACGACCAATACGGTGAACATAAGACTCGGTGTCACTCGGTAAATCGTAGTTAATAACGTGGGTAATTTCAGGTACATCCAAACCACGTGCTACAACGTCTGTAGCAACCAGAATTTCGATATGACCACTGCGCAACTGACTGACCGTTTGCTCACGTTGAGCCTGGTTTAAGTCGCCGCTTAAAGGTGACGCTTTGAATCCTGAACGTTGTAATAACTCAGCGACATCCATAGTGTCCTGACGCGTACGCACGAAAATCAATGCACGCTGGTACGGAGTCACTTCTAATAAGCGAGTCAGAGCGGTCATTTTCGTCATGCCCTGAACTTTCCACGCTTTCTGCTTAATGGTCGCTTTTTCACGAGCAACCGCTTCAATCTGAATGTTCAACGGGTTCGTTAAGAACGTTTTTGCCAGTTTGCGAATAGCATTTGGCATAGTTGCTGAAAACAACGCTCGCTGTGCGTTTTCAGGTACGCCTTTCAAAATAGTTTCGATGTCTTCAATGAAGCCCATGTTGAGCATTTCGTCGGCTTCATCTAATACCGCAACCTTCAAACCGTCCAGTTGCAATACGTTTTTATTCAGTAAGTCGATAAGACGACCCGGCGTACCAACAACAATTGAGGTACCTTGTTTTAGCGCTTTTACCTGCGGACCGAAAGCTGCACCCCCATAAACAGTAGCAACACCGACGCCACGCATCTGCTTAGAAAAGCCTTCTAACGCTTCAGCAACCTGAATAGCCAGCTCACGCGTTGGTGTAACCACCAAGACTTGTGTCTGTTTCAGCGAAGGGTCTATTTTGGCCAGCGCGGGTAAACCAAATGCGGCTGTTTTACCGGTACCAGTTTGCGCTTCACCTAACACATCATTACCCTCTAACAGAGCAGGGATTGACTGCTGCTGAATAGGAGTTGGGGTTTCAAAACCCATTGCGTTCAGTTGTTCAAGCACAGCAGAAGGTAGGGCCATGTCGCTGAACGACAGGCTCGTTTGAGTCTTTGACATAAATTGTGTCTCACTATATTCCCGTTTGCCTCATGGCAAACAAAACAAATATGGGGTTATGGCCCGGCAACAGGAATCAGTGGTCAGTCTCTAAACTGTCTGGACTGGAATCAGGCGCTGCAACCCCGCGAATCAAGGGTGACCGCTGCCTCATCAGTAATGCGGTGTTCCTTGAAGGAGCTGCGGATTATACGCATTTGTGCGATAAAAGCAATGTAACTGGATACTTTTTCGACAAAAACCAAAATATAGTCTGAAATCATTGAAAAAGTTGAACCATTTGCGCATTTATTGCCTACATTAGTATAGATAAACTTATTCAGTTGGAGGCTATATGTCAGCACATTCCATGTCATCACTTACTAAAAGCGATTGTTTCATCGAAGGTCACTGGGTACCCACAGAGAAGCGTTTCAGTGTGACTAACCCAGCAACTGGTGAGGTGTTGGCCGAAGTTGCCGATGCCGATGACGAACTTACGCAACGCGCCATTAATGTTGCCGAGACGGCACTGGCGAAATGGCGTAAGAAGACCGCTCGCGAGCGGGCGATGCTATTACGTAAGTGGTATCAGTCCATGATGGACAACAAGCAGGCATTGGGCGAATTGATGAGCGCCGAACAAGGCAAACCGGTTCCAGAAGCGGTTGGTGAGGTCGAGTACGGTGCCAGCTTTGTCGACTGGTTTGCCGGCGAAGCCGAACGTATTAACGGTGATATTCTGCCGCTGACCGACAGCAGCAAACGCGTGTTAGTAACCAAAGAACCCGTTGGCGTCTGCGCAGCCATTACCCCGTGGAACTTCCCGAATGCGATGATCACTCGAAAAATTGCACCGGCATTAGCCGCTGGCTGCACCATCGTTGTTAAGCCACCACAGTTAACTCCCCTTTCAAGCTTAGCGTTGGCGCAACTTGCCAGTGAAGTCGGCATTCCGGACGGTGTTATTAATATCATTCCAACCACCGATGCCAAAACCGTAGGTAAACGCCTTGCAACGTCATCACAGGTTCGTAAGTTGTCATTCACGGGCTCTACCGGCGTTGGCAAGATTCTTATGCAACAATGCTCAGAGCACGTATCCAAAGTGTCGCTGGAGCTGGGCGGTAATGCTCCGTTCCTGGTGTTTGACGACGCCGACATTGAGCAGGCTGCCGAGCAGCTTATTGCCTGTAAATTCCGTAATGGCGGACAAACCTGCGTTTCTGCCAACCGAGTGTTGGTGCAGGAAACGGTTGCTGAAAAATTCACTCAGGCGATTGTCAGCAAGGTAAAAGCATTAAAAGTGGGGCCGGGGACTGAAGAAGGCGTCGACTTAGGACCTCTAATTGATCAGGATGCTGTCGACAAGGTTCAGCGTCTGGTGCTGTCAGCGAAATCAGATGGCGCTACGATTGAAGCCGGCGGTTCAGTCATGACCGAATTGGGTGATTTATTCTACGCACCAACCGTGGTTTCAGGCGTTACTGACGATATGGACATCACCAAAGAAGAAATCTTTGGTCCTGTCGTTGCCATTAATACCTTCGAAACGGAAGAAGAAGGCATTAAGAAAGCCAATGACACGCCATTTGGGCTGGCGTCGTACTTTGCCGCAAAAGATACCTCTCGCATTTTCCGAGTGAGTGAAGCACTTGAATACGGCATGGTAGGCGTGAATACCGGCGGTATTTCGCATGCTTACAACCCATTTGGCGGCATTAAAGAGTCCGGTATTGGACGGGAAGGATCAAAATACGGTATTGATGAATACTTAGAATTGAAAACCGTAACCCTCGGCGGACTTGAATGAACCCACAACTCAAAACGTTAGAGCAACTTCAACACACCTTTGACAGCGGGCTTACACGTCCGCTGTCTTGGCGTCAGCAGCAGTTAAAACAGCTCTCCCGTTTTTTAGAAGACCACGAAAAGGACTTACTGGACGCACTGCAGCAAGATTTAGGAAAGTGCCCCAGCGAGTCACAACTTACTGAAATTCAGTTCCTTAAAACCGATATTACACATACTCTTAACGCTCTGCGTGGCTGGGTGAAGCCACGTAAAGTCAGTAATCCAATGCTGGCCTGGCCGGCCAAGAGCGTGATAGTGCCAGAGCCCTTAGGCACCGTATTAGTCTTAGGCGCCTGGAATTACCCTGTTCAGCTAACCCTGGCACCGCTTATTGCGACCATTTCCGCGGGTAACTGTGCCGTAATAAAGCCGTCTGAGCATGCCCAGGCAACCGCTGGTGTTTTTGAAAAATGTTTGGTTAATTACCTGGACAGCGCCGCCTTTAAAGTCGTTACTGGTGGCGTTGACGTCTCCCAACAGCTGACTGAATTGCCGTTCGACCATATTTTTTACACCGGCGGTCCGCAAGCAGCCAAAGCCATTATGGCAGCGGCGGCGAAAAACCTGACGCCTGTGACGCTCGAGCTGGGCGGCAAGAGCCCCGCAGTCGTGTTGAACGACGCCGATATGACCGTAACGGCTCGCCGTATTGTCTGGGGTAAATACCTTAATGCCGGGCAAACCTGCATCGCGCCAGACTACTTACTGGTTGAAGAGTCAATGAAAGAGCGTTTGATTGACGCATTGCACGATCAAATTGCGCAATTTTACGGGGATGATCCACAGCAATCGAGTGACTACGGTCGTATTATTCACGAACAGCACTGGCAACGACTGACCCGAATGCTCGACGGTGCCAATGTTGTCATTGGTGGAGACTTCGACAAACGTGAGCGGTATATCGCACCAACAGTTATCGATGGAGTACCTGGCGACAGTCCGCTAATGCAGGAAGAGATATTTGGTCCGCTACTGCCGGTAGTGACCGTTAAGTCAGCTTCTGAAGCTATTGAGTTGATTAACACCAAACCTAAGCCTTTGGCACTTTATGTGTTTTCAAAAGATACACGAATGCTGAAGCAGTTTACTCAGCGAGTGTCCGCCGGCAATGTTTGCTACAACGACACCCTGATGTTTATGCTCAATGACAAGTTGCCGTTTGGCGGCGTCGGGCAAAGCGGTATGGGTCGTTATCACGGAAAGTGGGGCTTTGATACTTTTAGTCATTTAAAACCGGTTATGACCCGCAGCTTCCGCTTTGATGTGTCATTGCGTTACCCTCCGTACAGCAAATTAAAAGACAAAGTCTTGTCCTGGTTTGCCGGTTAACCTTGAAATTGGCGTTTAGCGTCAACATATCCTGTTTTAAGACACGAACAAAAAGACACAGGAGAACGGGCGCAAATGTCACAACAGTCCAACATTATTGATGTCACGCTGCAGAACTTTCAGCAGGTGCTCTTAGAAGGCTCAAAAGAGAAACTGGTTATTATCGATTTTTGGGCTGACTGGTGTGAGCCGTGCAAACAGCTCATGCCGGTGTTGGAAAAACTGGCAAACGAATACAGCGACCAGGTTATTCTCGCGAAAATAAATTGCGATGACCAACAAGAGTTAGCCATGCAGTTTGGCATTCGCAGTCTCCCAACCGTAGCTCTTTTCAAAAACGGTGAACCAGTTGATAATTTTGGTGGTGTTAAAACCGAAAGCGAAGTTCGGGAAATGTTGAGTAAGCATTTGCCAAGCCCGTCAGACGATCTTATTCAACAGGCACAAGTCGCCATGGGTGAAGGCGATGCGAACAAAGCTTATACCCTGGCTAAGCAAGCCTATGACCTCGACAATTCTGATATGGCAGCCATTAAATTACTGGCCGAAGCGGCCGTAGACGCTGGTCGGTTAGATCAGGCCAAGGAATTGGTTGCCGCTATTCCAATGGTCGAGCAAGACAGTGATTATCAGCGTATTAAGGGTAAGTTAGAGTTAGCCGAAGATGCGGCAGACTCCCCTGAACTTCGCGCCTTGCAGGAGCAAGTCGAACAAAACCCTGATGATTTATCCTTAAAGTTGCAGTTGGCCTTAAAGTTTCATGAAGCACACCGCGACGAGGAAGCACTGCAACTGGTATTTACCGTGTTAACGAACGACGTCAATTTTGAGGGCGCAAAAAAATACGCACTCGACATTATTAATTCGTTACCCGATGGTGATCCGCTCGCAGCAACCTACCGTAGAAAGTTGTACAGCATGATGTATTAGGCTGTTCACTAGCAACGATCTTGGCCGGCTCCCTCAGCCGGCCCTTTTTTTGGCACCAACTCAGTAACGCCATGCAGCAAATTTACCAACACTGGATTGACTCAGGAAAGCTAAACGACGACGGTTTCCAACGAAACGCCGTTGCTGCGCTTCAACAGCGGCTTGATGCTATTAGCAATAAAGATTCAACATCCATGAAGAGCTTATATTTATACGGTCCGGTTGGCCGCGGGAAAACTATGCTAATGGACATGTTTTCCGAGCAACTACGCTCACTCTCAACAGCCAACTCATCGTTTATCAGACTGCACTACCACCATTTTATGTCGAAGGTTCACGACGCACTGAATAACTTGCAAGGCGAAGAGAATCCGATGCAACGAGTGGCTAGTGACTGGGCCGAGGCGCACTCTATTATCTGCCTGGATGAGTTTTTTGTTGAAGATATTGGTGATGCCATGATTTTGGCTCGGTTATGGGAAAGTTTGTTTGCCGCGGGCGTGACGTTAATTACTACGTCAAACGCGCCTCCCGTCGAGTTGTATAAAGATGGCTTGGCACGGCATCGCTTTGAACCGACCATTGAGTTACTTAACCGTCAATGCGAGCTTATCGATTTGGGTTTTGGTACCGATTATCGCCGTATTAACAGCACAGATATGCCGCTTTACCTAACCCAGGGGCAGCCATCTGACTTAAAAGCGCTGACCGAAGGTCGCTTTGGCAAGCTAGAGCAAACCGATAATGTCGTGATAATGAATCGAACGATTCCCTGCTTATGGCGTAACAGCGAGGTTATCGGTTTTGACTTCATGAGCCTGTGTTCGGGCCCCCGGAGCCAGCGTGACTACATGGAGCTTGCCGACAAATACAAAGCCATTGCCGTACAAAATGTTCCGGCCTTTACCTACATTCCTGACAAAGAGTTGGTGCATGGCGTCGAAGAGACCTACCAGCGAGAACACGACGCAAAGCTTATCAGTAAGCTCGATAATGAAGCTCGTCGTTTTATCGCGCTCGTCGACGAATGCTACGATCGGGGCTGTCTATTACTGATAACCGCGGAAGTGGATGTTGAAAAACTGTACCATGCACAACAACTCGCCTTTCCATTTAGACGCTGTGTGTCCCGCCTTTTTGAAATGCAGCATTGGTAATGGGAAACACGCTGGTAAAAAGACGCCAATCTGTTCCAGAGAGTAGAATTCCCTGTATTTACCAGCGTGTTAAAACAGAGTTAGAAAAAGGTTACATGAGTTTTAACATTTTCCAATATCGCATTTGTAATGGATGTTAATAAATTTTTTAGCACTCAGGTCGGACTTGCCAATATTCACGACGTATTCACTCATCCGCTGCTTGCCGTTAACGTTACCCCTTGCTAGGATTGCTGGAATTTAAAAATTGATGCTTACAAAGCACCTCAAGATAATAACGATAACAAGAAGGTCAGAATGAGCGAACAACGCGATCAATTCAGCTCTAAAATTGGATTTATACTTGCCGCGGCAGGCTCTGCCGTTGGTATCGGAAACTTAGTTGGCTTCCCTGTTGCCGCAACAAAAAACGGTGGCGGTGCCTTTCTTATTATTTATGCTTTGTTCGTTGCCTTTATCTGCCTGCCAGTCATGCTGGCAGAAATGGGGCTGGGCCGCCGCGCACAAAAAAGCCCGCTAGGCTCTTATCAGGTACTTTCTCCTGACAACAAGGGCTGGCATATTGCCGGACTACTGGCGGTCATTACTCCCTTTATGATTGCCGTGTTTTACATGGTGATTACCGTCTGGATATTCGGTTATTTATGGCATTCAATCACCGGAAATCTGGCCATGCTGGCTGACGCTGAGTACTTTGGCCAGTTCGTCAATGACTACGGCTTTGTTGGGTTTCTCGTCGCAGTTACCGTCATTATCAACGTTATTCTTGTTGGCGGTGTCAGGAAAGGCATTGAAAAGGCCGCTAAATTTCTTATGCCAGCGCTTTTCATTATGCTTGTATTGCTGGTTATTTTTGTATTATCGCTAGACAACGCCGCATTAGGGGTCGAGTTTTACTTAGTGCCGGACTTCTCAAAAATCGACGGTTCTGTCGTGAACGGTGCGCTTGCTCAAGCGTTCTTCTCATTGTCATTGGGTATGGGTATTTTGATTACCTACGGCTCTTATTTCAGCCGTCGCGATGACATTGTTACTTCCGGCAAGCTGGTCGCCCTGACCGATACCGCCGTCGCATTTACCGCTGGTTTAATGACTCTGCCAGCTATCTTCGCCATCAACCCGAATACCAACCCGGACACATTGAGTGACTCTTCGGTGAGTATGATTTTCTCTTTCTTCCCGCAAATCTTTGTGGCTTTAGAAGGTGTTGTTGGCTACGTTGGCGCCAGTATCGCCGCAACAGTTTTCTTCCTGCTGACGTTCATCGCCGCTATAACGTCATTGGTATCGATACTCGAAGTACCAACCGCAGCGATTATTGAAAAAGCGAAGTTCAGTCGTAAGAAAACGCTCTTGGTTATGGGCTTTGCCGTGACCGTACTCACATTGATAGCGGCGACATCGTTTGGTTTTGTGCCTGCGTTTACTGAATTTACCGCGTATGCCGGACAGCCAAAGTCAGTATTCGACGTCATTTATGACGTATTTTATGACACCATATTGCCGTTAAACGGTTTACTTATCTGCTTGTTTGTTACACTACACTGGCGTCGTAAAGGGCTTGAAGATGAACTTTCAGAAGGCAATCCAAATTATAGAAATACGTTACTTGCTAAATATGTTCGTATTTCAATCAGTACCTTTATTCCGTTAATTCTTGCGGTTGTGTTTATCAACACAGTACTGACTAAGTTTGTTGGATTCTCCATATTCTAAAGACGGAGCCATATCAATGAGTCGTGGCGGTTTTCGACAGCTAAAACTGCTGCAAACAGCGAGCCAATGGCAGCAAGCCTGCCAGGCTCGCTCTTCTAAAAGCATTCTTCTTTCTCAAACTGATGTACACGCAGACGCTCAACTCAATCGGTATCGTGACTACTTAGGTCATGAGTTCGAGAGCGTTTTTCTTGATTGCCACAACGGCATTAATGCCGACGCGATTTGTGCATTATGCGGCACTGTTATCGGTGGCGGACAACTCATTATTTACCTTCCCCATGAGCCTTCAGCCATGCGCGAGCGGCTGCATTATTTCGCCAATAAATACTTCCCCCAAAATCAATTGCAAAAGCGGCAAAAAAGCACCTCCCAAAAGGAATTTGATGACGCCATAGTTGGACTTCAGACGTTACAAAAAGAACTGATTGATGAGGCCTTTTCTAAAAACCCAATACACACTCACATTATTATCGCTGAGCGCGGCAGAGGAAAAAGCACCTTGTTGGGAAAAGTACTCAGTCAGGTCAGTAATGCGTCCCCCAATGTCGATTTCGTTGTAACGGCTCCGAGAAAAGCGAACGCACAGGTTTTGCTAAAAAACGCTCCCAACACCACCTTCAAAGCATGGGACAAGTTATTAGAGCAGCCCAGTAAAGAAGAAAAGTGGCTGATTATTGATGAGGCCGCAGGCATACCGTTGTGGGCAACAGAGCAACTTTGCGAAAAATTCACGCCATGGTTATTAGCGACAACGGTGTCGGGCTACGAAGGTTGTGGCCGAGGCTTTGCAATTCATTTTCAGGATTGGGCAAAACAAGAGTTTCTCCGGGTAAAAAGTCATCAACTCAATACGCCAATGCGCTGGCCACTAAACGACCCGCTAGAGCAGTGGTTAACGGACTGTTTTCTTATGGATGAGTCACCCGTTTTACCCGATCCCGGACTTGCTGACGGCCAGTTTCTAGAGTATGCCGCTGACATGAGTGAAAGCACGCTGCGTCAATGTTTTCAGTTATTACTCAATGCGCATTATCAAAGCAGTCCAAATGATCTCAACCTGTTATTGAGCGATTCATTACATCGCCTGGCCTATACACGTAAAAACGGGGAAATCATTGCTGTCGCCTGGCTTATTCAGGAAGGGCCACTGGCTCCAGAACTGCATACCGGTATTTTAGAGGGCAGACGACGCCCCAAAGGTAACCTGCTACCACAAGCTATTGGTTACTTTCTTCAACAACCCTGGGCGCTTAGCGCGCGTTGGCTAAGAGTTGCCCGTATTGCCGTGCCCGAACATGAGCGTCATAAGGGCAATGCTTCCCAATTGCTCGACTTTATTGCGCAACATCCCAAGCACAGCGCTATCGACAAATTCGGTACTAGTTTCGCTTGGGAACCAGGCGTTGCTAACTTCTGGGAAACCAATGGTTTTGTGCCTTGGCGCATCAGTCATCGTCTCGACAGTGTGTCTGCGCGCCCCGCCGCCATTTATGTCAAAACAGCCTCCAGCGACAATGCTTCTATTCACGATATTCATCAGTGGGCGCACGCTGAACACCAGTGGCTTAGCGAATCGAAAGCCTGCATTCCGGACGACTTAAACCAACCCCACTTAGCCCAGCTACTGGTCGACGCTTACTTAAAAGAGCGAATACCATTTGATGCGGCACACTTTGCGCTAGCCGTATTCTATAAAAATAAGCGCCCTACTGACCGTCTGACAACACTGTTGGCAATGCCCACTTTGTCATTAAAAGAGCTAGCCAGTTACTTAGGTTGTTCATCAAAACAACAGGCCAATGTAAAACTCCGTAAAGATACCGCACAGCTCGTCTAATGTGACTTGTTGTTTTCTCAACAACTTTCTATGATCAAGTCAGTCTTAACAAAGGGGAAGGCAATGACTCGTTACTCATCGCTAAAAGCATTACTGGCTGTTATATCTGGGGCAATTATTCTTGGCGCGTGCAGTTCACAACCTGAGCCTCAACAAAAATCGCCTTATGGGTTCCCAGAAACTAAAACGGTTAATCAAACAGATAACTATCATGGCACTATCGTTGCCGACCCTTATCGTTGGCTGGAGAACCTTAACTCAGACGAAGTTGAGCAATGGGTCAATCGCCAAAACACATTTTCCACCCCGTCTTTGCAGCAACTGCCTGCTTATAGTGAGTTGAAACAGCGGCTTACAGAGCTTTGGAATTACAAAAAAATAGGCACGCCGTTTCAATACGCAAACCGGTATTTTTATTTTGCCAACGATGGCCTGCAAAGCCAGGACATTCTCTACACAATGACCGCCTTAGACAGTGCTCCGGAAATAGTCATTGATCCGAATAAACTCAGCGAAGACGGTACTTTATCACTGGCGAGAATACAGGTCTCCCCAAACGCAAAGTACATCGCTTACTCGGTTTCAGAAAAAGGCAGTGACTGGAATCATATTCGCGTTAAAAATATCGAATCGGGAGACGTTTTGTCAGAGCGTATTGAAGGCGTTAAGTTCTCGAACGTCGCTTGGCTTCCCAACGAGAACGGCTTTTATTACAGCCGCTATCCGCAACATGCCAACGGAAAATACGATGACTCAGAGCCGGTCAGTGTCTACTTTCATCGCATCGGCCGCTCGCAAAAAGACGATGAGCTGATCTTCGCATTGCCGGAGCAGCCAAGCTGGAATCCTTACCCGGAAGTCACTCACGACGGTCGGTATCTACTAATTAATGTCTCATCCGGCTACGATGCAAACGCCGTGTTCAGCCGTCCATTATCCGAAGACGGCGCGCCTTTTACCGGACTCTTAACCAAATGGGACGGACAGTACGATTACGTAACGAGCCACAATAGCAAGCTGCTCTTTCGAACCACAGCTCAGGCCCCCAGAGGACGAGTTATCGCCATTGATATGAGCGACACGGGTGATAACAACTGGTCGGAAATAATTCCTGAAAATACTCATACGTTGACTTCAGTGTCCGCTGTTAACGGGCAACTGTTCGCACACTACCTGCAAAACGCCCACTCGCGCGTTGGTATTTTTAATCAACAGGGGCAGTTACTACAGGAGTTAGCCTTACCCGGAATAGGCACAGTATCCGGCTTTAACGGCTCTCCGTCTGCTGACGACACCTTCTTTAATTTTTCAGGCTTTACTGAACCCGGAAAAATTTACCGATACCAAGTGGAGCAGCAGCGCACAACGTTATGGCAGGAGGTCGAATTCCCCGCCGAACTTGAGCCATACGAAACGCATCAAGTCATCTATGAGAGCAAAGACGGTACAGAGATACCGATGTTTCTGGTGCACTCAGAAAGTGTCGAATTAGATGGCACCAACCCAACACTATTGTATGGCTATGGCGGTTTTAATATCTCTTTAACCCCTGAATTTAAAGCAGACCGCATTGCCTGGTTAGAAATGGGTGGTGTTCTGGCAATACCTAACCTGCGTGGTGGCGGAGAATTTGGTGAACAATGGCATCAGGCTGGTACAAAAGCTAACAAGCAAACGGTGTTTGATGACTTTATCGCCGCGGCCGAATGGTTAATTAAAAACAACTATACCAACAGAGACAAGCTCGCTATCCATGGTCGCAGTAATGGTGGCTTGCTCGTCGGAGCCACCATGACTCAACGCCCAGAATTATTTGCTGCGGCAATTCCTACGGTTGGTGTATTGGATATGCTGCGTTACCACTTACCCAACGCCAATGCCCGCGGCTGGGGCAGTGAATTCGGATTAAGTGAAAATGCCGATGAGTTTGCTGCTTTATATGAATATTCTCCGGTTCATAATACCAAAGCGGGCACTTGCTACCCGGCCACTCTCGTCACCACTGCTAATAATGATAACCGGGTTGCGCCTTGGCACAGCTACAAGTTTGCGGCAGCACTGCAAGCCAACCAAAGCTGCGACAACCCGGTGCTGTTGAATGTCGAGACTCGAGCCGGTCATGGTGCTGGCACACCAACGTGGATGAAAATTGAGTCAGCAGCTGAGAAATGGGCATTTTTACACAAAGAACTCAATGTAAACAAAGAGAAGAGAAGCTCGGCTTCTCAATGATGATTTTCAAAAAATGTGCTATCTTTCGCGACAATCTTATTCGTAAAATAAGTCCGTTAACGATTTCTGTGAAGGATAGCATTCATGTCTAAAGTTCTTATTATTGGCGCTGGCGGTGTCGCCGGTGTTGTTGTTCAAAAATGTGCGCGCTTGCCGGAAGTATTCTCTGAAATACACTTAGCCAGCCGTACCTTATCTAAATGTCAGGCACTTCAAGAAAAAGCCGGCAAAGAGCGCGTTGTTGGCGTGTATCAGGTTGATGCTGATGACGCTGCAGAAGTCGCCGAGCTTATTCGTGGCATTAACCCGTCGCTGGTTATCAATGTCGCTCTACCCTATCAGGATTTACCAATTATGGACGCTTGTTTAGAAACTGGCGTTCACTACTTGGATACCGCTAACTACGAGCCGAAAGACGAAGCGAAATTCGAGTACTCGTGGCAGTGGGCGTACCAAGATAAGTTTAAAGAAAAAGGCTTAATGGCGCTTTTAGGTGCTGGCTTTGACCCGGGTGTAACCAACGTATTTACTGCTTACGCGGCTAAACATTACTTTGACGAGGTTCATTACTTAGACATTGTTGACTGCAACGGTGGTGATCATGGCCAAGCCTTTGCAACCAACTTTAACCCGGAAATTAATATCCGCGAAATTACTCAGCGCGGCAAATACTGGGAGAATGGTGAGTGGCATGAAACCGACCCTATCAGTGTTCGTAAAGACTTAGACTATCCAAATGTTGGTGTGCGTCCGTCTTACCTGCTGTTCCACGAAGAGTTGGAGTCTCTGGTTAAGCACTTCCCAACCATTAAGCGTGCGCGCTTCTGGATGACGTTTGGCGACCAATACTTAACTCACCTGCGTGTTTTAGAAAACGTGGGCATGACCTCTATTGACCCGGTAGAGTTCGAAGGCAAAAAAATTGTGCCTCTGGAGTTCTTAAAAGCGGTATTACCTAACCCGGGGTCACTGGCAGAAGGTTACACCGGCAAAACTTGTATCGGTACTTATGTCACCGGTATGAAAGACGGCCAAGAGAAAACCATTTTCATCTACAACAACTGTGACCACGCCGAAACGAACAAAGAAGTTGGCGCGCAGGCCGTGTCATACACTACCGGTGTTCCAGCCATGATAGCTGCTTCCCTCATGCTTCAGGGCGAGTGGATGAAGCCCGGTGTATGGAACATGGAACAATTTGACCCGGATGAGTTCATGAACCGTTTGAACCAGTATGGTTTGCCATGGCACGTACAAGAGTGCGACAAGCCATTTGAGAAGTAAGTGAGTCATCGATGAGCCATTATTTATCGCCGGATATTCCGTCGCCATGTTACGTGCTGGATGAAAAACTACTGCACCGCAACCTAGAGCTTATGCAATACGTCCAGGAGCAAAGTGGTGCAGACATTATTCTTGCGCTGAAAGGCTACTCTATGTGGTCAGCGTTTCCGCTCATTAAACAGTACTTAAAAGGCTGCACCGCAAGCTCGGTATGGGAAGCTAAACTGGCCGCCTACGAATTTGGTCGTGAAGTTCATGCCTACGCGCCGGCTTATAAACAAAGCGATATTGATGAGCTAATGCCGCTGGTAAATCACTTGTCGTTTAATAGCGTGACCCAGTGGCAGCGCTATCGCGATCAAGTGGCAGAAGCTGGCGTTTCTATTGGTTTACGCATAAACCCGGAACACCAAGAGGCGGACACCGAGCTGTACGATCCGAGCGCTCCCGGCTCGCGACTAGGCATTAGAGCCAGCGAGTTAAGCCAGCACGATTTAACGGGCGTTGAGGGCTTACACGTGCACAACTTGTGCGAGTGTGACTCCTTCGCATTAGAGCGTACGCTGGAAGCGGTAGAAAGTCGCTTCGGTGAACAACTTAAGCAGGTTAAATGGCTTAATTTAGGTGGTGGTCACTTAATGACCCGAAAAGGTTATGATGTCGAGCACCTAATAAGCCAACTTAAGCGGCTGCGCGAAACTTACGACCTTCAGGTGATTTTAGAGCCCGGGTCTGCGGTTGCCTGGCAAACCGGACCATTGGTTTGTGAAGTGGTGGATATTGTCGAGAACAATGGCTCTATCGCGTTGCTTGATATTTCAGCGACAGCGCACATGCCTGACGTACTGGAAATGCCTTACCGACCAGTAATTACCGGTGCGGCTCTACCAGGGGAAAAGGCCTTCAGCTACCGCTTAGGCGGCAATAGCTGCTTAGCCGGCGATGTCATTGGTGAGTACAGTTTTGATCAAGCACTGGCTGTGGGTGACCGCTTAATATTTGAAGATATGATGCATTACACCATGGTGAAGACATCGTTTTTTAATGGTGTACAGCATCCTGCTATTGGTATATTGCGCGAAGACGGACGCTTTGACTGCATACGAGAGTTTAGTTACGAGGACTTCCGCAGCCGTCTCTCATAGTCTATTAGAGACGAAAAACGTAAGCGGCCACTATTCCAGTGGCCGTTTTGCTTCTTCTACCACAGAAGGCGGCATGCGCTCTGATAATTGCGCTAATTGTTGCTGAATTTCCCGATGTTTAGCCGTATCGCCGGTCACCGAGTTATGCAGCCAATGGTAGGCGTTTTCGTAATCATACGGACTGCCATGACCATTCAGTAAGATACTGGCAAAGCGCTGCTGGGCACGGAGGTTTCCGAGAGACGCCGCCTCACGCAAATATAAAATGGCGCGTTCAATGTCCTGCTGTACCAACCGCCCCTCATGATAATATCGCCCTAGCTGCTCAAGAGCCTCGACTAAACCTTGTTCTGCCGCCTTTTCCATATACAGCAAGCCAATTTCAGCATCTCGCTCGTAGCAAATCCCCCAGGCTTTCATATCACCGTATAAGAATTGATACGTTGGTCGACGTTCCAGCTCTGCCTGAGCTTCAATGTCTTGTGCCAACTGGCAACGATCAATATCGCGAACCTGAGTAATGTGCTCATTGGTGGCAAACATCTCGACCAATTCTGCGTCAGAATACAGCTGAACCGCTTCTATGTCTTGAGACTTCGCTGGTAAAGTTAATAAAAGACCACTTATTGCGGCTGCCACTAACGCTGCTTTATGCCACGCCATTTTTGACTCCAGTTCGCTTATTCAATCACTACTGTTCGTTATCGGCACAAAGTCGCAAACCCTTAAACGTTAAGTCATCAATACGACAGACACTATCACTTAAATGAGAGGCCAATTGCTCGCTATCACCGCCGGTCACAACTACGGTAAAGGCTTCATCGTTAAATAACGAAGGAGACAGTTTAGCGGCTTCATACACAACACCTACTAAACTTGCTTCAATACCGTGCAACATTCCCTCTCGGGTACTGACGCCCGGCTCCAGCTTTGCCTTAGCACTATGCTCAACAGGAACATTCCCCAGCTGTGCGGTGCCCTGACCAAGGGCATTGAGCATTAGCTGTCGACCGGGCACTATCCAGCCACCTAAATGCTGACCTTCGCGAGTCAGCCAGTCCACCGTCAATGCTGTCCCCGCATCGATGATAACAGCATGCCCTTTGACCGCTTTGTGACATCCCAATAGAACCAACCAACGGTCAGCGCCTAAGGCTTCCGGCTTGTTTTTATACGCATTCTCTACGCCCAACTGCGACGCCCGAGTGCGTTGCCAACGTACACTAATACCAAGCTCAGCCAATGACTGATTAAGCATATCAACCACTTGTACGGACGCCACACTGACACCTAGGGCTTCTGTCGTTTTTTTAATTTGCTCACGGTTAATCACACCAAGCAAAATGTCCTTTAATGAACGACTCAAGTCATTCAACCAATGTTGATGTTCAATCGCACCTAAGGCTTGAATAGAGTCAGTGGACTTATCCCACCAAGCAAACTTACAGCGCGTGTTACCCGCATCAATGAGTAGCATCTAATGACCTTAATGTTGTAAACGTAAACTAATTTCGCCGCCAAAATAGCGTTTCACGCCCGCTTCATCCTGAACCAACAACGCACCGTTTTCATCAATGCCGCGACAGGTTCCTATACATTCGCGTTGTCCCATTATTAAGCGTACCGGCTTATCAAGAAACTGATCGTAAGCACGCCAGCGCGCCTGAAATGCACTAAGACCGGCTGAATCATATTCAGACAGGCACGCCAGAACTAACTCCCGGACTCGCGCTGCTATCAGGTTACGCGACATAAAAGCAGGCGCTTCACTACTGATATCCGTCCATGCCTGATCAATGCTTTCAGCCACACGTTCAGGCATTTTTAAATTAATACCTATGCCAATAATGCTATGCGCAGAGCCATCTGCCAGCGTTTCTAAGTCGACTAAAATACCAGACACCTTTTTGCCTTTTATATAGACATCATTCGGCCATTTTAGACCAACACCTTCAATACCCAACGACTCAAAACACTCGGCCAAGGCAACACCTACCGCCAGGCTCAGCCCCATAGCCCCATGAATGCCCTCTGCCAACGGCCAATAAACACTGAAATATAAATTACTGCCAAAAGGCGAGATCCAGCGTTTACCCCGCCGCCCCCGACCTGCTGTTTGAGCCTCAGCAAATACCGAATAGCCGGCGGCCAGAGGCTGCTTTTGCGCCAGTAATTTAAGCTCATCATTACTGGAGTCAACAACCGAGTAAACCGCAAAATCAGGTGCTTCATGAAAATGTTCAGTGGCCTGCTTTATCTTTTCTTTATCGAGCAACTCCAGCTGTTGTGACAGTTTGTAACCTTTACCGCTAACCGAAAACAGTTCGAGGCCGAGCTCCTCTAACTTATGAATATGTTGGTTCACCGCCGCTCTGGAAATGCTCAGCTGCTCCCCCAGCGACTGCCCGGAGTGAAATTCGCCATCTGATAATTGCTGAATCAGTTGATCAAGTCGCTGTGACTGCTTCATTATGCTCGTTCCTTGCTCTTTGAAGCGTTCATAAATCAATTAGTCCGTGAGCGCCTACCAGCCGAACTTCCGGCTCAAGTGTGACACCCGTTACATCATAGACTCTGTCCTGAATTTCTTGTGCTAACGCCACCAAATCAGAGCCCTGAGCTTGTCCGTTATTAATTAAGACCAAAGCCTGTTGAGGGTTGACCCCAACATCCCCCACCGACAATGATTTCAAACCCAGCTTGTCGATAAGCCAACCCGCCGCCAGCTTTACAGAGCTGTCGGAAACAGGGTATGACACTAATCCGGGCAATTTAGCCTCCAGCGCCTTTAAGTGCTCCACCGATACCACCGGGTTTTTAAAGAAACTGCCGGCATTAGGTGTCACTGCCGGATCCGGTAGTTTCCGCTGGCGAGTTTCAATCACTTTGTCAAAGACAGCCTGTGCAGTCACCGGCGTGGACAGGTCATTTAACGGCGCGTAATGCGTCACCGGCTGCCAGTTTTTAGGCAAAAGGAAGCTGACTTCGGTTATAAACCAACGTCCCGGCGTTTGTTTGAAAATACTGTCGCGATAACCGAACTGGCAATCCAACGGCGTAAAATACGCCCAGTGACGTTTTTCAACGTCCCATGCGGTCACCAGCTCAATGAACTGCGATACTTCAACACCATAAGCGCCAATATTTTGCACAGGTGCGGCTCCGACAGAGCCAGGGATCAGCGCCAGGTTTTCCAAACCGTTAATGTCTTTTGAGCGAAGTTCGCTAACCAACGCATGCCAGTTTTCGCCACCGGCAACGGTCACCCGGAAAAACTCAGGCAACTCATCAACCTGAATGCCTTTCAGGGCGTTATGAATGATGGTTCCCTGAAAGTCTTCAATAAACGCTGTGTTGCTGCCTTCCCCCAGCAAATACCAGGGCTCTCGCGGTTGTAGCGTGGTCAAATCATCCGTGTGCGTAATCTCAACAAAATCAAAGCACTGTGCCGGTAAGCGAAATGTGTGTAAATTCGATAAATCCCTCAAGCGAGGCCTCGTAATATTGCTGGTTATTTTCGCATGCTAATATATTTCAAAAACGCTTTTAACGCAGCCGGTTTTACGGGTTTTGGTAAAAACTGCAGGCCTAATTGTCGTGCCGACTGCTTCACCGCGTCGTCACTCATTGCCGTTACCAAGGCAGTAGGCACTTTATGTTGCCATTGCTCCCATAGCGCTTCAGCAAGTGACAAACCATCGCCATCACCCAATTGATAATCGACCAGTATGCCGTGTGGCACTTCTTCAGGGTGGCTTTTCGCGTAATCTACCGCTTTGGCGAAGCTATTCACGGTCACCGCCTCGCACTCCCATTTATTCAACAGAGCACTGACGGCATTCAGGTTTTCACGGTCGTCATCCACCACAAACAACCGCAACGATGCATTCGGACCTTCGTCCTGCTGACGCTTAGGTTTGTTCACCACTTGGGCGCTATTACCCAGAGGCACACGAACGGAAAACCGCGAGCCTTTCCCCTCAACAGAAGTAACCTCAACCTCGCAGCCCAACTGCTCGCCCATTCGCTGAGCGACGCTCAATCCAAGTCCAACGCCTTCGACGTTCTGGTTTTGAATGCGATAGAAGGCGTCAAATACTTTGTCTTGCTGCTGAGCGGCTATGCCAGGTCCTGTATCCCATACCGAGATTTCCAGTTCACCGCCTTTTTTACGGACCCCGAGCAAGACACTGCCCTTAGGAGTGTATTTAATAGCATTAGACAAGAAGTTCTGCACAATACGACGTAAATACGTCGGGTCAGTGAATACCGGTCGGTCAACATAAAATGCCCTAAAATCCAGATGCTTCTGATCGGCCAGCATGGCGTATTCTTCGATTAATGGGTTCAGAACCGAGCTTAATTGCACGTGCCGGAACTTCGGCTGTAAAGCGCCTTGGTCCATTTTAGCTATCGACAGCAGCGTAGAAAGCAAGTGTTCAGTAGAGCCAAGTGCGGTATCCAGTTTACCCAATAACTGCTGGTTTTTATCGGACAGCTCTTTTTCATGTATGGCGGACAAGTACAGGCGTGCGGCATTCAACGGCTGCAAAATATCGTGACTGGCCAGCGCCAGAAAACGCGTTTTTGACGCGTTAGCTGCCTCGGCTTCCGCTTTCGCCTTTTTAAGCTCTTCTTCTACCTCGCGACGGCGATCAATTTCTGCGGTTAACTCTTGGTTTATCTCACGAATTTCCTGTGTACGAACATCAACCCGCTGCTCAAGATCGATATTAGCGTCTTCCAACGCCTGCTGTGTTTCTACGTGCGAAGTAATATCGGTAAAACTGGTGACAAAGCCCCCGGTGGGTAATGGGTTACCGACCATTTCGATGACACGACCGTCGGCTCGTCGACGAATGAATCGGTGCGCTGACCCCATTTGCATATACCGCAAACGCTTATTAACAAGCTCATCGACGTCGCCCGGACCACATTCGCCCCGTTCTGCGTTGTAGCGAATGAGAGTGGCAATAGGCTGCCCCGGTTTCACCATGCCTTCCGGATACTCAAACAAGTCTAAATAGCGTTTATTCCAGGCAACCAAACGAAGCTCGGCATCGACTACGCTAATGCCCTGCGCTAAATTTTCAAGTGAGCTGAACAGTATCGATTGCTGAGTTTGCAGGGCTTGCGTGGTGTCGTCAAAAAAGTGCACCACTTCTTCTAAGTTAAGCTGTTTGTCCCGCAGTGCCGCATCAACCAATGAACGCGCCGTGGCAGATCCTAACACGCCAGCTATCGCGCGCTCGACAAAGCCAATAAACGACTTATCAGCCAGCTCCTCAGGAACTAAATCTTTCTCTTCCGGCTGCTGAAAATACTGCATAAGCTGTTGCGCACGCTGGCCGCCTAAAAAGGTCTTCAGCAACAGCATCATGTCGGCGTTAGTAGCATTGTAGTCTTTGTGCAAATGTTGCTGTTCGGGGAGTTTTGCTTTGGGTTTAACAAAGGCGGTTGCCTGAATCCGGTCAACCAGCCTGGGCCGTGCTAACAGTGAAAATGCAATGAAACTAAAGGCGTTGAGCGCCAGGGAAACAACCGTGCCCCGGGTTATAATTTCAACGTCGGTGAGCTCAGGGTAAGAATACAACGGAATTAACACTGCCAGTACCCAACCAATAGACCCCGCGCCAAGTCCAGCATAAACACCACGAGCGTGACCTTTACGCCAGTATAATGCCCCCAGTAACGCAGGCAGCAACTGCAATACCAGTGAGAACGCCAGCAAACCGATACTCACTAAATTGGTCTTCGCCGCCCAGAAGTAATAACAAAAGAACGACAGCACCATCGTGACTGCGATGGCGACCCGACGAATTAACAGCAGCGCCCGATCATATTCCCGCTTGCGCTGCTGCAACGGCAGCTTAGAATCGCGTTGCAGTAATATCGGCATGATAACGTCATTGGTTATCATGGTACTTAGTGTCACCGACGCGATAATCACCATCGCGGTAGCCGCTGAAATACCGCCTATAAAGATAATAAGCGACAACCACAGCTGGTCTTTAAGCAGCGGCAACTGTAATGAAAAGGTTGAACCGTCTCCGCCGTTGCCTATGAAAAAACTTCCGGCAATAGCAATAGGAATAATCGCTGCGGCGGTTAAACTTAAATAAACAGGAAATCCCCAGCGGGCGGTTTTTAAATGCCGAGTGTCAACGTTATCAACCACCGCTACGTGGAACTGTCTGGGCAGACACAAAATAGCGCCAGCTGCCATCAAGGTTTGAACAATAAACTCAAACTCACCAAACTTCGCAAAAGACCATTGTGGCGCTGTTACCGAAGTGAATTGACTCAGCAGCGACGGACCAGAGCTTTCTGCAAGTAGCGACCAGGCAAATACCGCTGCTGCCATTAACGCCACCAGTTTTATCATCGACTCAACCGCAATGGCTAAAATCATACCACTACGATATTCAGTCACTTCCACATGACGTGTTCCAAAAAGCATGGCAAATATCGCCATCAACGCCGCAGCACCCAGTTCTTTTATAGAAAACTCATCCATCACACCGGTGCTTTCCGTTAGCACCGAAAAGCTGACACCCACCGCTTTCAACTGCAGCGCAATATAAGGAATAATGGCGGTAGCCGCTATGGCAGTAACGGCAACGGCTAAGCGCCGACGCTTACCAAAGCGAGAAGAAATAAAGTCGGCAATTGAAGTGATGTTCTGTTGCTTACTGACAGACACCAGCTTTTCGAGCACCCGAATGCCAAACAGAAACAGTAATATGGGTCCCAATAAAATAGGGAAAAACGCCCAGCCTTCGGTAGCGGCATTACCAACCGCTCCGTAGTAAGTCCAGGAGGTGCAGTAAATAGCCAATGACATGGAATAAACCATTGGCTTGTGGCTGATTTTATTTGCCCAGGAGCCTAAACGGTCGCCCCAGGTCGCTACGGCAAACAGAAAAATGACATACGCCAGAGAGGCGAATACCAGCAACCAAGTCATAACTGTAAGCGTTCAGCAACCAGTACAGCTTGAGTACGGCTGTACACTCCGAGTTTACGGAATATAGCCGTGATGTGGGCTTTAACCGTCGCTTCAGTAATACTTAACTGATAAGCGATTTGTTTATTCAGAAGGCCTTCATGTAAAAAGTGAAGTACTCGATATTGCTGCGGTGTTAGTTCAGAGACTTTACGTGCCAGCTCCTGATCTTCGTCAGAAATCACGTCCAAACGTTCACGCGACTCTTTAGGCACCCAGGTTTCACCTTGCAATATGGTGTCTATTGCTTCGGCTATTTCCGCTGACGGCAATGACTTAGGAATAAAACCAAGCGCCCCAAAACCAATGCATTTAGCGACAATGGAAGCCTCCTCACTGCCGGAAATGATAGCAACAGGTAATAACGGATAATCTTCGCGCACCCGAATAAGACCATATAAATCGCCACTGCCCGGCATATGTAAGTCGAGTAACAATAAATCGACGTCATCATCCTTGTTTAGCGCGGCTAATGTCGAATCTAAATCTTCGGCTTCGCGTAGGGTAAGTTCAGAAAAGTGATTCGCGAGAGCGCCTTGCAGCGCCTCGCGAAACAATGGGTGGTCATCTGCGATTAAAAATTTCGCCATGAGATTCCAAATTAAGTGACATTATTTATTCATTCTGTTTTCTATCAATGAATCTACCACACTTGGATCAGCAAGCGTAGAGGTGTCCCCCAAATTCTCATACTCGTTGGCAGCAATCTTACGCAGAATACGACGCATGATTTTACCTGAACGGGTTTTCGGCAAGCCCGTTGTCCAGTGAATCAGGTCAGGCGTTGCAATTGGGCTAAGCTCAGAGCGTACCCAGTTACGAACCTCTTTGGTCAGCTCTTCCGTCACTTCCACACCTTCAACTGGCGTAATATAGACATAAATGCCCTGACCTTTTAAGTCATGCGGGTAACCAACAACCGCCGCTTCGGCCACCGACTTATGCGCGACCAATGCACTTTCAATTTCAGCCGTACCTAAACGGTGTCCCGACACATTCAGGACGTCATCCATACGACCCGTGATCCAGTAGTAACCATCGGCATCACGACGAGCACCGTCGCCACTGAAGTAACGGTTTTTGAACGTTGAGAAGTAGGTTTGCTCAAAACGCTCGTGGTCGCCCCACAGTGTCCGCATTTGGCCCGGCCATGAGTCATTAATCACCAAGCCACCTTCGGCTTCACCCTCTTGTACATTGCCTTCACTATCGACTAATGCAGGTTGAATACCGAAGAAAGGGCGTGTGGCAGAGCCCGGTTTCAGGTCAGTTGCGCCCGGTAACGGCGTAATCAAAATACCGCCGTTTTCGGTCTGCCACCAGGTATCCATGATTGGGCATTTACCATTACCAATAGCACGGTGATACCACTCCCAGGCTTCCGGGTTTATCGGCTCACCGACACTACCTAAAATACGCAGGCTTTCACGGGTCGATGTTTTCGCCGCCTCATCACCTTTTGCCATTAATGCGCGAATAGCGGTTGGCGCGGTATAAAGAATATTCACCTTATGTTTATCGACTATTTCACCGATACGGCCAACCCCCGGGTACGTTGGCACCCCTTCAAACATCAATGTGGTTGCACCGTTGGCCAGTGGCCCGTACACAATATAAGAGTGTCCGGTTATCCAACCAACATCGGCTGCACACCAGTAAACATCGTCATCATGATAATCGAAGACATATTCATGCGTCATCGACGCATATACCATGTAACCGCCGGTGGTGTGCACTACCCCTTTCGGCTTACCGGTAGAACCAGAAGTGTAAAGAATAAACAGGGGATCTTCGGCGCTCATCACTTCCGCCTGACACTCGTCACTGACATCGCCAATAAGCTCGTGCCACCAAACATCGCGCCCCTCTGTCCAGTCCACATTACCCTCTGTCACACGACACACAATACTGTGTTCTAATGAAGGACAGGCACCGTCAGACAAGGCTTTGTCGACATTCGCTTTAAGTCCAATGGTGCTGCCGCCGCGACGACCTTCATCAGCGGTAATAATGGCCTTTGCCTGACAGTCGTTGATACGGTCAGCAATGGCGTTTGGCGAGAAGCCACCAAAGATAACTGAATGAACCGCACCAATACGCGCACAAGCTAACATAGCGTATGCCGCTTCCGGCACCATCGGCATATAAATAGCGACACGGTCACCTTTACCAATACCTAATTTTTTCAAGCCATTAGCAAAACGAGATACCTCTTTATGTAACTCGCGGTAGGTGATGTGTTTGTCTACACTAGGGTCGTCGCCTTCCCAGATAATCGCTGTTTTATCCGCTTTATCGGCAAGGTGGCGGTCGACACAGTTATAACAAGCGTTTAAAGTGCCGTCCTCGTACCATTTGATGCTGACTTTACCCGGCTCAAACGTTGTATTTTTGACTTTGTTATAGGGTGTGAACCAAGTAATGCGCTTTCCGTGTTCACTCCAAAAGCCTTCAGGATCATCAATGGACTGCTGGTACAGTTTTTTATAACCGTCATTGTCGACTTTAGCTTTTGATTTTATGTGGTCTGGAACTGGATACAGTTGCGACATTACCTCTTCCTCCTTATTCGCAAGATGGTAACTGTTGTACGTTTTACGCGCGTTAAACACTATTAGACCATAGTCTAGATTGATAAAAATTGACCAATTAACGACACTTAACGGCAATATTTCTTAGTTATTATCAAATAATAACGACGTAAGGCTTCTCTATAATTAATAACAAACTTGGCTGACATGGGAGAACACACGATGGCCTCAAGTAAAACAAACAAGTTTAAGTATACGGCGGCAGCAGCGGCTGTACTTGGTGTGGCAAGCTTTGGTGCGCAAGCTCAAAGTTCAGAGTTTGACTTTGGTGGTTTTGTAAAGCTCGATATGATGGTATCGGATTATGCGGATGGCTCTGCGCCAAGCAGTGGTAGCATCGCACGTCAACAGTATATACCCAGCTTAACTCCAGTCGGTAGTGAAGGTGACGACATGGCTACTGACTTTCACGCCCGCCAGTCTCGCTTTTTTATAACCAATAAAACAGAACTTGATAATGGCGAAACTATTACTGGTCATATAGAGATGGACTTTATGTTGACGCCTGACGGCGACCAACGTATTTCTAACTCCTACAACCCGCGCCTACGTCACGCTTTTCTTAAATACGGTAACTGGACATTCGGTCAAACCTGGTCAAACTTCCAGGACTTAAACATTCTGGCAGAATCCGTCGACTTCATCGGTATCACTGACGGTATTGTCTTTAACCGTCAGGCTCAAATTCGTTATACCTCTGGTGGTTTTAGCGCCTCAATTGAAAACCCTGAAACCACAGTAACTCCCGCTGGTGGCGGTCGCATCGTTTCCAGCGATGGCTTTATGCCAGACGTCACCTTCAAATACACGGGTAAGTCTGACAACTTGACCTGGCAGGCTTCTGCACTGTTGCGCCAGCTGACTTATGACGTGACGCAAACCGGTGATGACGAAACGACTTTCGGTTACGGTGTGAGCTTTGGTGCTAAATACACCTTTGGCATGGATGACATTCGTGCATCCATTACCACCGGCTCGGGTTTAGGCCGCTACTTAGGTCTTAACACCTGGAACGGCGCCTATATCGATGCTAACGGCGAATTAGAAGCCATTGACTCGACCGGTATCTCATTTGCGTACCGCCATTTCTGGACTGAGAAACTGCGTTCAAATGTTGTTTATTCACGAGGCTGGGCTGACAACGATGGAGAATTACTGGCTCTTGCTGGCGACATGACTGAGTACACACAACGCCTGGCGTTTAACCTCATGTATTCACCGGCTTCAAACCTGACCTTTGGCGCAGAAATTTCACAAGCCAATCGTGAAACCGAAGCCAATGTTGACGGCGACTTAAACCGTCTACAACTGATGGCGATGTACAAGTTTTAAACGATATACCCAACCAAAAACGCCGGTAACCACAATGGGTTACCGGCGTTTTTTCTGTTTGGATACTCTCTAATCAGACAGCGTTTACTTCACAATCTCAATAAGCCGCTTGCCAATATCCGTATTATTCATGTACCCACGAAAACCTTCCGCATAAGGTCCTTTAGCAAACACAGGAACATCAACAGCCGTATGGCCACTTGTTGTCCAACCTGTACCGGTAATATCACCCGTAATATAAACCAGCGCATCGTGGATGGCGTCTTCTCGCTCTTTACCTTCTTGCTCAGCAGCCAGCGCCAGCTCGTCGATATAGTCTTGAGTCAGTTCAAAATTCACTTTGTCAGCCACATACTCAGGCCACTGCTCGGCGTCCATATTCAACAGTTCATTGCGCATTGTCGCAATAGAGCTTTCAATGGACATGACCCGATCGGAATACCATGCGTACTCACCATCGCGTCCAAGGGTTAACCCTCCAGTTGAGTGGTCTGCCGTCATCACTAATAACGTATTAGGGTTGTCTTGCATAAAATCAGCGACAACCGATAACGCTTTATTGAGCGAGTCCATCTCATGCACAGCACAGGCAATGTCGTTAGCATGACCGCACCAGTCAATTTGGCTGCCTTCAATCATGAGCGCGAACGGCTTGTCGTCACCTGACAATAAACGTAACGCATTGCTGGTCATTTGAGCCAGCGAGTCTTTACCTTCATCAATTGCATGCGGCAGACCTTTTGGTGCGAACAAGCCCATGACCGGCGCCTGCTCCACTTGATCTAACATTTGCATGTCCTGAACTACCTTCAGGCCACGTTGCTCAAGCAGTTCGACCCAGTTCTTGTCGTCACGAATAAAATACTGCTGACCGCCGCCGAGCAGGACGTCATAAGATGCTTCGTCTTCTATGTACTGCTGCGCCATTAAGTCAGCAATTTGATTGTATTCATAGCGCGACGGATGATGAGAGAAAAATGACGCCGGTGTCGCATGATTAATTTGTGAGGTCGATACAGAGCCTGTCATATAACCACTATTTTTAGCGTATTCCATGACTGTTTTTAACGACGTTTTATCGTTATCCACGCCAATAGCGCCGTTATACGACTTTTCGCCTGTCGCTAATGCCGTCGCGCCCGCCGCCGAATCGGTTACCCAGGTATCGTCTTCAGGATAGGTCGTTGCTGCTCCGGTTAGATAGTGATCAAACTGTGTTTCTGCAATCTTTTTGGTGTCTAAATCTGACGTGGCATAGCGGTAAGCACTGATAAACTCGAAGCCCATACCGTCGCCAATCACATAAATAATATTGGGCTTCTGCTCTTCGGCTACTGCGCCTGATGCACTCATTGCAAGCCCGATAGCTGCGGCCGTTAATGTTTTTTTCATACAACAACTCCGTCTGGTTCTGTAACACTCATAAGACTATGAGCAAGATTATATCAAGCACTCAATGTCAGTGATATGACAACGAACCGCAATTTAATTGCGCCTCGCCGTAAATGAACTGTCGGCCAGGCGCACATCCACTTGCTCGCCGCTGGCAACATCATCGGCCCGGCGCACCACCGTGCCATTGTCTTTACGAACAATGGCATAACCCCGTTCCAGCGTATTCAGTGGGCTCACCAAATTCAGTGCCTGCATCAACTGCCCCTGCCGAGACGTTTTGTCTTTTAATAATCGTGTCATGGCTTGTGGCAAACGTTGCTGAAGCGTTGTCAGCTGCTGTTGGTGCTGTGCCAACCGTTTTTCCGGGTGTACCGCTTTTAAACGCCCGCTGAGGTGCGTGTGCTGCTGACGCTGACGCATCAGCTGCTGAGTCAGTGCCCGGCTCGCACGTGCCTGCAATTCGTCTGCCAGTTGCGACTGTTGTTGCAACAATCGTTGTGGGTGCTGCTGTTGCAATCGGGTTTGCAGAAATTGCCACTGCTTCTTAAGGCGCTGGACATGCCTGAGCTGAGCCTGTTGCAACCGCTGCATCAGGGTTTGCGCTCGCTGCAACTGTTGTTGCTGATCTTGTGTGACCAACTCTGCTGCGGCAGATGGTGTTGGCGCACGGACATCTGCCACAAAGTCAGCTATGGTAAAGTCAATTTCGTGACCCACCGCACTAATAATTGGCATTGGCGCGGTCGCAAGCAGTCGAGCAAAGCCTTCATCATTAAAACACCAAAGGTCTTCAAGAGAGCCACCACCTCGCGATACCAGCAGCACATCGACTTCATTCCGTTCAAAAGCCGTTTGAGCCGTAGACTGCAGCTGACCAACGGCAGCTTCTCCCTGAACCGAAGTGGGGTAGATAATCACTTCGACGCTGGGGTCTCGCCGTTTCATCACCGCTAATATGTCTTTTATTGCCGCCCCGGTTGGTGAGGTCAGCACCCCAACTTTGCGAATGTGTTCAGGTAACGGTCGTTTGCGGTCTGACGCAAACAGGCCTTCAGCACCGAGCTTTGCTTTTAACTGCTCGTAACGCTGTTGCAGTAAGCCCTGTCCGGCGTCTTCCAGGTGTTCGACAATAAGCTGATAGTCACCGCGAGGCTCGTACAGGGTCACTTTTGCTTTCACTAAAACTTGAGAGCCATTTTGTGGACGCATAGTCGCCCGCTGATTAGCCCCGCGAAACATGGCACAGCGCACCTGTGAACGTTCATCTTTCAGCGTGAAATACCAATGCCCAGAACCCGGCGCCGCAAAATTTGAAATTTCGCCTACCAGGCTTATTTGGCGGAAACCCTGCTCAAGTAATTGCCGAATCTCACCATTTAACTGACTGACCGAGTAAACCATCGACATATTCGACCTCCATTCAATGCGCTGATACTAGCACAGAATGCAAAATAATAATTTTACATTTAGACGTCTAAATGTCTTGACGGCTTTATATCTGTTTATTATTGTCGCTGTATTGTTTTTTTTTGAATTAACGGAGGCCGCTATGGTTCTTCCTATCGCTCGTTCATTTCATGCTCAAACACCTTATGGTCGTTTAAAAGGCTACCGTTATGGCTTTCCCGACACTCCAGCGATAGTCGTGCAGGGTGGAATCAGCGCGACCGGAAAGCTTTGGACGCCTTCCGGCGACGGGTGGTGGCAATCCCTGCATCGCCTTTTTGCAAACACAGACGATTACCAATTTATTAGCTTTGACTACTTTGGTGGGTTAGGCGGTTCAGATTGCCCGGACACTCCGTTGTCTGTAAAAGAGCACAGCAACGCCATTCATCATGCGGTGCAATCAATATTACCCGATGAATCACTACACGGCTGGATAGGCGGATCATTTGGTGGTGTTTTAGGCCTGCAGTGCGCACTGGACCACCCTGACGCCATTGACCGGCTAAGCGTCGTTGGCGCGGCTCATAAACCATCGGTGCACTCATCGTTATTGCGTTATTTCCAACAAGCGCTCATACAGCGCTGCAATGATGCTCAGTTGGGTGTGGTTCTAGCCAGAGCACTGGCCATGCTTAGCTATCGCAGCGCTGAAGAATTTGAGTCGCGGTTTCGTAACAGTGATGACGCTTTCGAATACTTGCTTTACAAGGGCGAGCAACTGCTTAAAGAAAACGGTAACAGCTCGCGTAGTTTGTTCACTCATTTAACACCCATATTAAACGAGTACACCATCAACCCAGAGCTCATTGAGACGCCCGTGCATCTGGTCGATTTCACCAGCGACGCCATTGCGCCACCCAGTTTAGTGGCTGAACTTGAAGCCTTGCTACCTAACTGTACTTCACGTGTGTCGGTTGAAAGTGAATACGGCCACGACGGATTTATTAAAAACGTGCCTGAGTACGGCACGTCGTTAAAACACTTTTTATTTGAAACGCATTTGGAGACCACATGAAAGACGAGACGTTATCCATCCATCATGGCTACGACACCGACCCCACTACCAAGTCGGTCGCCACACCCATTTATCAAACGGCATCTTACGAGTTCGATAGCGCGCAGCACGGGGCTGATCTCTTCGACTTGGCGGTAGAAGGCAATATCTATTCACGCATTATGAACCCGACTAATGATGTGCTCGAAAAGCGGGTTGCCGCGCTTGAAGGTGGTGTTGCCGGGTTGGCGGTCGCGTCAGGCATGGCGGCTATTGAATACACGCTCATTACTCTGGCCAGCCAGGGCGACAACATTGTTACCACTCCGCAGCTTTACGGAGGCACCTATACGCTGTTTCGTCATATGCTCCCGTCGCTGGGTATCGAAGTACGCTTTGCTGCATCAGACAATGCGAAAGACATTGACGCACTCATTGATGAGCACACCAAAGCCGTTTACTGCGAAAGTATTGGTAACCCTGCGGGCAACATTGCCGACTTAGAAGCATTAGCAGGCATAGCGCATGGTCATGGTGTCCCCCTGGTTGTCGATAACACTGTCGCCACGCCGATTCTATGCAAGCCCATTGAACACGGCGCAGACATAGTCATCCACTCGTTGACGAAATACATTGGCGGGCATGGTAATTCCATCGGTGGACTTATTGTTGACTCCGGGCGCTTTGACTGGCTGGCTCACAAAGAACGGTTTCCTCAATTCAGTCACCCCGAGCCTGCTTATCACGGTGTGATTTATACTGACGCCTTTGGGCCGGCTGCGTTTATCGCGCGAGTGAGAACCGTCGCTTTGCGCAACACCGGTGCCTGTTTGTCGCCATTTAATGCCTTTTTATTGTTACAGGGGCTGGAAACTCTGGCTTTGCGTATTGAGCGACACTGCGAGAACGCAAAAGCAGTGGCCGACTATCTGCTGCAACATCCGAATGTCGACTGGGTTAACTATGCCGGTCTGGCGCAGCACCCACATTATGAACTTGCCAATAAATACATCTCCGGAGGGCTGCCAGCTTCATTATTGACCTTTGGTATAAAAGGCAGCTACGAGGCCGGGGTTCGGTTTTACGACAAGCTTGGCTTGTTTAAACGGTTAGTTAATATCGGTGACGCTAAGTCTCTGGCCTGTCATCCGGCGTCTACTACTCACAGACAGCTGTCAGAACAAGAGCAAGTGGCGGTTGGTGTGAAACCCGAAGCCATTCGCTTGTGTGTCGGCATTGAACACATTAGCGATATTATTGCTGATATAGAACAAGCTTTAGCGGTTTAACCCCCAGAAAAAAGAAAAGCCACCGACCGGTGGCTTTTTAAAGCGAATAAAACAACGCGTGCTCTTATGCGTCGTCTTTTTTCAAATGCACATCCATTTGTGGGAATGGAATACCAATGCCTTCCTCGTCTAAGCGATCTTTAATGCGCTCCAGTAAATCCCAACGGGTTGGCCAGTAATCTTCGTTTTTGACCCACGGGCGCACGTTAAAGTCGACAGAAGAGTTACCCAAATTTGTCACCGTAACCACGGGCTCTGGGTCTTTTAGCACTCGCTCGTCATTGGTAATAACGTCCATTAATACTTGCTTGGTTTTCTGCAAGTTGGCGCTATAGCTCACGCCAATAACCAAATCGATACGGCGCAACTCTTCGCGGTTATAGTTAGTAATGGGGCCGCCAATAATCTCCGAATTCGGTACGAAGACAATTTTACGATCCGGTGTTTTTAAAATGGTTTGGAAAATATTAATTTGCTCGACCGTACCGGATACGCCACCGGCATCAACGTACTCGCCAGCACGGAACGGACGAAACATAATGAGCAATACGCCCGACGCAATATTTGATAGTGAACCCTGCAGCGCAAGGCCAATAGCCAAACCGGCGGCACCTAGAATCGCAATAAAGGAAGTGGTTTCAACACCGACGTGTGACAGTGCCATCATTATAGCCGCAATGAAGATAACCGCTTTTACAATTGCGCTCACAAAACTGATAACCGCGCCGTCTACTTCACGCTTTTTCATGCCTCGCGACATCACTCGTGTCACGCCATTCGCGACTAATTTACCAATAATTAAAATGGCAATCGCGATAATGAACTTAATCGAAAACTCGATAAGCATATTCTGATTGTCATTTATCCACTGAACAATACTGTCCATAACACGTCCTTATTTAACAAAAGCTGAATGAGTATTCTTTAAAAGTAACGCTTATTGCGACGCCTCGCAAATAACTTCACAGGCGGAACGAATAACGTCCCTGCTCATCTGGCTGCCCCATATATTGAATAAGCTTTGCCAGACCTTCCGGCGTTCGCGGTGTTGGCTTGACCGTACCTGACGCTTGAATATCCTGGCTGTTAATACTGGCATCCACTTCCAAACTCAAGTCGTTGTCGCCTCTCATGATTAACGCAACAGAGTTATTATCATGGCAACCCAGCTCTACCGGGAAGCTACCCAGCGACTGCCACTGTCCGTTGACCAGCACCTGTATATTGTCCCCGCTGGCATTGCCAACAAGATTGTCGCACCAACGAACAGGGCCCGGCGCGGTCACTACATACTCGCTCACATCAAGTTCCCAGCGACCTTTTGTTTGCAGTGGTAGTCTGGTTTGGGCCATTTCAAGTAGCGCGGCTAAACTGCCACTCGCCTTGATATTCTGCGCCCCAACACGGGTCGAACTAGCTAATAAACGTCCCTGCAGCGAAAATGGATTATTCTGTTTTGGTACTTTGACATCAACAACCAGATCACCGAGGAAAATCGATGACACTTGCCAGTCCCAGCTAAGATCGTTAATGACATTACCATCGACCACGACTTGCCCGGCGGCTCCTTGCCATAGGGTTCCGGACACTTGTGACAACTGGACGTTATTAGGCAATGGCAGCCAATAAACAACGCGCGCGGGCAATAGCACCAGCAAAGTGACTAAATACACCAAAATTAACCAAGGCAACCAGCGCTTTAATTTCATGAGACGTCTTTCACCAATAGTTTTCTTAAACGGACGTTACCGGGCTGCTCCAAACGCGCAATATCAGCGCCAGTTAGCTGCAAACCAAAGTCACTTTCCAGTGCATTCATAAACTGAAGCAACTGGTTAAATGGTACGGTATCAACAGTCACCAAATACTCTTCCCCCTGAGGCTGAATGCGCGCCAGCTCAATATCATATTGTGCCGCTGCCTGATTAATACGTTGGCTTAACGACCCCTTCACTGTCGAGTTGGTTGACGCTTTACCCTCCAGGCTTTTATAACGAGCGATAGCCTGCTGTACCCATTGATACTGATTTTGTTGTGCTGCCAACTGAGTCTCGGCCTGAGCAACCGCTTGCGCACTCGGCAACCAAATAACGAAGTACAAAAACGCCGCACCCACAACAATTGCTAAAGCGCTTAGCAGACGCTGTTCACGGCTGTTAAATTGCTGCCAGCGGTTATAAGCAAGCTGTCGGTAAGGTTCAAAAGTTGCTTTCAATTTGTCCATAACGTTACCCCTGAAGCTCAATGGTCAATGCGCCCGACACCTGGTCTCCGCGATTATTCATAGAGCCAGCTTCTATCGCCACGCCGTTATTTTGAGCCGCTCGCTGAAAGGCTTCTAACTGTGAAAAGCTGTCCGCCGTTGCTTGTAGCCTTAACTCATTATTCTGAAAACGCAGCAATTCAAGCTTAACCGACGGCTCAGCCTGAAATGCAGGCTGCAAGCTGTCGAGAGCAGCTAAAACGGAACGGTCTGAGCCCCCAGAGCCGCCAGCTCTATCGATTTTTTGCTGCAACTGTGCTCTTAAATTGACAATACGGGTTTCGTTTGGAAAAGCATCACGGTAAAGCTGCTCAGACTTTGCTTGTAACGAAGCGCGCTGCTGCTCCAGTTGCCAGTATTTTATGCCGTTTAGCGCAACGGCCAACACAAATAATACGCTGGCAGCTATTGCCAGCGGCTTCCATGGCAGGCTTGATGACTGCCGCTGCTTCTTAGCTCGGAAAGCGCCTTGCCGAAGGTTAATTTCGGCGTTGCTTTGCAGCGCTGCCACAGCAATTGTCATGGGAACTTCAATGTCGGCCGACTCTAATACGGTAGGAGGCTGAGGCCAATCCAGCGGCCCATAGTGAACAATTTTTTCCGGCGAGTCATACTCACTGCTTAGAATGGGCGCAAGTTCAGAGAACGCCGCTTGCTCCACGGCGAAACCTTGCCAGGTCGACGTTCTGACCAACACGCTGTGACCAAGCTCAATAGCGTGCCATTCGTTATCGTGGGTCGGCAGTAGGAAAGTATCAGGCAACCAACGGTTAGACTCAATTCCTGATTCTGACAGAACACCCAACCACTGCTGCATATGGGCTTTCTCTACAACAGCTACAGGTACGGTCGAGGCTTTTGTCTCAGGCCAGGCAAAATGCAACGTGTCTATGTCTGCCGCAAGCTCCTCTTCTAAAGCATAAGGGATGACTTTATCCAAATGCTTTTTACTACCCGCTGGTAGGGTCACCTGGGTTAAGAAAACGTCTTGACCCGGAATAGCAATTATCACCTCACTGCGGGCCGCTTTATCGGCTAACTGTGACAGCTCAGCGGTTGATTCCAGCTCGCCGCTTGCAATAAGTTCCTGCTGTTGTGAATGCCACAACAACCAGGGAATGCTTTCCGATGTTCCAAAAGCAGGCAGTCGTATTATTAGCGTTTCCTGCATTCTCTATTCTCCCATTGCACGATATAACGTCGTCACTTCGCCGTTACTCACATGCAGTACTGAACGGGCTTTCATTTCAACCTCGCCCCATTGTATGTATGCGGTTAACTGAAAGTATTCACTTTCAACATCAAGCTCTGACAGTTCAGCGTTAAGCTCGGCTTTAACTGTACTTATCGCTTCAAGCTCACTCACCTCGTCGTTAGACTCATAGCCCGCTTCCGGCCGGTTTGCTAAGAGCGACTGTGCGTCCTGAAACGACATTTTTCCTTCGGTAAGAGCAGTCAGTAAAACTGCCTGTTCTTCTTTAAGTGTATTCACATTAATCGCTAAGGCGGTTTCATGCGGAATAGCGCAGACATAAGGTCTCAACTTCCTGACAATTTCCTGACTGTATCCTCTAACCATGCGCAGTTCACTAATATCCAACAGTAAGCTGTTTGCCGCTAAATAAGGCTTTGGCAACCCTTGATAATCAGGGTCTTCTGCTCCGTTAGAGCCTGAAAGTTGAGTATCTTCGTCAAGCCAGTCAACCAAGCTGTCGGTTAAACTTTCTGCCTGGTATTCGTCAAGCTCTACGCTTTGTAATAACGCTTTGTACTGACGTTTGCGTCGCTCCAGCGTGCCTGGGTCTTCGTCGTCTGTCACCAGACTGTTTACATTAAAACAACTGGATAAGTCTCTCACACGAGCGGCAATCTGCCCACCTTCCACGGGAAAAGGCCCCGTCCGACTGGCCCAGCCCTGCTGGTTATTAGCCACGCCGTCATTCTCATTGAGCTCGCGTTTTAGTGCTTCTTTTAGAACCTCTTCGGCACTTAACCACATCCAATAGCTTTGTTCCGCCTGCTGCAAATTACCCATCCGGGTTATTTGCATTTGCAGTTTGCTACCAAGGTTCACCGCAATGACCGACACCAGAGCAATCACCAACATGACCGTTATAAGCGCAGCACCGTTATTACGAGACACTTTAGTCCGCATTCGACTCTCCCGCACTTTGTCGTTCAGCCAAACCTTCACCGGCAACCAGAAATACCCGTTTAATTTCGCCGTACTTCTCAGTTTGCAGCGTCACTTCGATGGCTTTGGGTAGGTCGCCTTCGCTACGCCACTCCGCGTTCCAACCTTGGTCCAGGCCTCTATTACCGTCACTTTGGCCTGCGTCCCTGTAAAAGCGGAACGACAAATCAGTCACGCCATCCAATAACGTCTGTATTGTCGGCTCGTTACTCCTGTCATTCACAAACGAATAACTGACTCGCTGTAACTGACCGTTCATAACTCGATAAATAACCGGCTGCAACTCTGCTCGCGGCAGTACGTCACCCGGATTGTCAAAACCACTGCGTACAAAAGCCAGCACACCACGTTCTGAATCAAAATAACCCACGTCATTGCTTAAATACTGATGCGTCACCTCGGTATCGTTAGGCCGAGTCGGCTTTGCTACTATTTGCCGAATGTCCTGCTGCATTAGCAACTGACTGAATTGCAGTTGCTCCAGCGCTTCACGGCGATCGCTCGACTGCTGCTCGGTACTCACCATTTGGCTAAGCACTTGATAACTGGCTATACCTATCACCGCAAAAATCGCCATGGTGACCAACACTTCAACCAAGGTGAAGCCGGATTGTTGCTTAGGGTTAACGCCCATTTCCACCACCTTTGCCAGCGGAGTCAGGCTTTCGCAAATAGCGCGTTAGTCGGTAATGTTCTCGCCCATTTTCAGATTTTGACACCGTCACTGTGACAGCGACCACGTTAGGTGTCACCGTTTCGACCACCTGTTGCTGCCAATGCCATATCGTGCCGGCTTGCTTTGCGGTGCCTTTTTTATTGTCCTTTACCGGCCAAGCCTGGGTCAGAGACAATTCTGCGATTCGGTTTGACGCCACATACTGAGCAAAGGTTTTGCTCTGTAAGTCGCTTAAGCTGGTTAAATGACTGCTCGCCGCCTGTAGCGCAGCCAAAGCAGCCAATCCGAAAATTGACAGTGCAACCATGACTTCAATAAGTGTAAAACCTTTTACCCTCATTGCTCAGGCGCCTCTTTTAATACCATCAGTTGCCAGCTATTCTCGGTTTTTACCCAACGTTCTGCACTCATATCATTCGCATTTTCAATTTTTACGCTGAAAGCCGTCATTTCACCACTTGGTAAAATCAGCACGTCAGGTTGCTTTGTTTCAGAATCATCGTCCTGCTCGGCCTCATCGCCGTTACCAAAGACACCTTCATTAAGTTCTTCGTTTTGTGCCAGCTCGGCCATGTCCTGGCTAAGCAACTGCCAACTTATCGGCCATTCAGTCTGTTGAGGTTTCAGTCCTCGCGCACTAAACGTCTGCCAACTTTCATCCTGCCATACCAGGAACTCGTAGCCATTGTCATTAAAGGCGATAGCAAGAGGCTGCTGTCGTACCATGGCATACTCTCGAGCGTATTGAAGTTGTTGCTGCAGTGCAATTGCTGAATCTTGAGCAGAGTTTTGCTGACGATTACTGCCCGGTAACGTCAGCATTACTGAGCTGGCAATAAGACCAAGAATGGCCATGACCAGCATCAGTTCAATCAGTGTGAATCCTTGTTGCTGCGGCCTATTGGTCACGATCGTTGTTGCCAATCATCCAACTACCGAAGTCGTCTTCAGTACCTGGTTGACCATCTGGACCCGCTGAGAAAATATCAATATCGTCGTACTGCCCGGGGTTCAACAGCAAGTAGTCATTACCATAAGGGTCTTGGGGCAAGCGACGAATGTACCCACCCGTGCGGTAGCTGCGCGGCTGTGGATCCAGGTTTGGTTCATTAACAAGCGCCTCTAACCCCTGCTCAGTGGTCGGGAACATGCCGTTATCCAAGTGATACTGAGCCAGGGCATTTTCCAACGCCACAATATCAGCAATGACTTTTTGCTGGTTCGCTTTTTCCTGGTTACCCAGCACGTTAGGTAAAACCATGGTCGCCAAAATACCAATAATGGCAATAACCACCATAACTTCAACGAGTGAAAAACCGGATTGATTACGTCTCATAACTAAAGTCCTACACTATTATTTAACTGCAATATGGGCTGAATTATCGACAATACAATAAAGAAGACGATGCCCGCCATGGTGACAATCAGCACAGGCTCAAACACCTTTAAGCTGACGGTTACTAAGTTTTCAAATTCTTTGTCCTGGTTGTCGGCACAACGCTTTAGCATCTGCTCAAGCTCACCTGACTTTTCACCCGCGGCTATCATGTGCAGCATCATGGGTGGGAACAGACCGGTTTCCTGAAGCGCCGCTCTCAATGACGAACCTTCTCTGACTCGGTCAGCGGCTTCGTCAACCGCTTCCCTTATGGCTAAGTTACCAATAACCGAAGAGGTAATGCGTAAGCCATCCAGTAATGGCACCGCCGATGAGGTTAAAATGCTTAGCGTTCTGGCAAAGCGTGCCGTACTGACTCCTCGTATGACTTTCCCCAACATGGGAAGTTTCAGCAAACGATAGTGATATTTTAAACGATTCGTGTCTTTTCTTAGCCACTGACCGAACAGTAATAATACAACCACCAACCCCACTACGAGCCAAAGTCCCCAGTTTTGCAAAAACTCACTAATAGCTATCATCGCCAGCGTTGTCGGAGGCAGCTCTTGCCCCATCGTCGCAAAGTTTTCGACAATTTGAGGTACTATTGATACCAACAGGAAAACGACGATACCAATAGCCACCAGAGTCAGCATCAGCGGATAAATAAGCGCCTGCGTCAACTGACTTTTCATGTGTTGCCGTTGTTCTGTGTAATCGGCTAGCTCTTCAAGTACTTGGTCTAAGTGGCCTGACTTTTCACCGGCAGCAACCATTGCCGTATACAGCGAGTCAAACACCCCGGGGAATTCCGCCATTGCTTCAGCAAGACCATAACCTTCAACCACTTTACTTCGTACAGACATCACCAGCTTTTTCATGCGTGGCTTCTCGGTTTGATCAGCAACAGCCAGTAAAGCCTGTTCAATGGGGAGTGCTGAACCAACTAAGGTCGACAGTTGACGTGTAATAAGGGCAAGATCCTGCGCCTTCACCTTGCGCAGTGTAAAGCCCCAGCGGTTTTGTGCACTTTGTTTCTTTTCTTTTTCGGCAGCCGCTGCAATCGCAACAGGCATCAACCCTTGTTCACGGAGCATTTGCCGAACCTGACGCTCGGTATCGGCTTCAAGCACGCCCTTTTTCTTACGCCCATTATTGGCTATTGCCTGATACTCAAATGCTGCCACGTATTACTCCTCGCGAGTGACTCGCAAGACTTCCTCTAATGTCGTCTTGCCTTCCAGCACTTTTTGCAAACCATCCTGCCGTATACTGGGGGTGGACTGACGAATGTATTTTTCAATTGCCTGTTCACCATGCCCGTTATGCACCAATTCGCGCACATGGTCATCTATCTGAAGCAGCTCGTGAATACCGGTACGCCCTCTATAACCGGTATGGTTACATTCATCGCAACTGCCCGCCCGGTAAATAATTTCATCCGAGTCATCACTCAGCCCTAATATCTGACGCTCTTCAGCATCAGGCGTGTGTGGTTGGCGACAACTACTACACAAGGTACGAACTAAGCGCTGAGACAGCACCGCCAGTAGACTTGAGGACAACAGGAATGGTTCAACCCCCATATCTTCCAGGCGAGTAATAGCACCAGCCGCGGTGTTAGTATGCAGCGTGGATAACACTAAATGCCCAGTAAGTGACGCCTGTACCGCTATTTGGGCGGTTTCTACGTCTCGAATCTCACCCACCATCACCACGTCAGGATCCTGACGGAGAATGGCCCGCAAACCACGCGCAAACGTCATATCAACTCTCGGGTTTACCTGCGTTTGGCCAATGCCGTCAATGGCGTATTCAATGGGGTCTTCCACCGTCAGAATATTGCGATCTTTCGAGTTAATCTCGCTCAGTCCGGCATACAAGGTCGTACTTTTACCCGAGCCGGTAGGACCCGTCACAAGAATAATGCCATGCGGCTTATGAATCAGCTGTTGGAAGATATTGCGGTTCGTCTGTGTCATTCCCAGCTGCATTAAATTCAGGCGGGCATTATTTTTATCAAGCAAACGCAGAACGACTCGCTCACCGTGGTTCGACGGCATTGTCGATACCCGCACGTCGACCGCTCGACCGGCTATCAGCAAAGAGATACGACCATCCTGAGGCACCCGTTTCTCTGCAATATCCAGTTGCGCCATGACTTTAATGCGCGAGACCAGCAGCGACGAGAGCTTTCGATTCGGCCGTAATACTTCACGCAAGACACCGTCAATACGGAAGCGAATCAGCAACGATTTTTCGAACGTCTCTATGTGAATATCCGATGCGCCTTCTTTTATCGCCTCACTTAACATGGCGTTAATGAGTTTGATAATAGGTGCATCGTCTTCACTTTCTAATAGATCTTCGGTTTGCGGTAATTCGTCCGCGAGTGAGAACAAGTCAGACTCATTCCCAATGTCTTCCATTAGCTGTTTCGCTTCCGACGAATCACGCTGATACGCTTGCGTCAACAGCGCTTCAAAGTCGTTGGCAGGGTGTTCTTGCAAGGTAAATGGTTGACCCAGTTTGCGTCGCACTTCCCTAAGCGCTTGTGCAGAGACGCCAGCTCGGCAATGCACAACCATAGGTTCGCCCGACTCCACCACAACGCCGAAGCGTTTGGCAAAACCAAAAGGCAGTCGTGTTGTCGCAATAGCACTCGCGTCAGTCATTCTCTGTCTCTGGCTGTTTGGTATCCATGTACTCCTCAAAGCCCGGCGGCAGCGTCAGTTCGCTGTCCCACTCATTCATTACCGGAGACTCTTCCATTGGCATTAAGGAAATACCGCGCGAACGTTCATCCAACTGCAGTGCCCGCATGTAATTATACTTGGTCGAGCTGATTTCGCGCATGCGCTTGCCGTCGCGAACTATCGTGGGGCGAATAAATACCATTAAGTTACGCTTTTGCTTAGACGTTGAGGTCGAGCTAAACAGTCGTCCTAATACCGGGATATCGCCTAACAGTGGTATTTTAGACACCGACTCTTGCACGTCTTCATCAATCAGCCCACCCAACACAATGGTTTCACCATCGTCTGCCATGACAGTGGTTTTCATTTCGCGCTTATTAATAATAACGTCCACAGAGGTTGCGCCACTTAAGCTGGATACTTCCTGCTCAATGGTCATTTGCACGGCGTCGCCTTCGTTAATTTGCGGTGTGACTTTTAACTTTATACCCACTTCCGTTCGATCGACCGTCTGGAATGGATTGTCATTGTTGTCACCCGTGGTTGAACCGGTAATGGTGGGAACTTCCTGCCCCACTAAGAAGCTGGCTTCTTCGTTATCAACCGTCACAATACTTGGCGTTGCCAAAATATTGGAATTGGTATCTTGAGTTACGGCTTGCACGACGGCAGCCCAGTCATTTTGAATGGTGCCAAACATCATACCGTTAACCGAGCCTAGCAAGTTGGCTAGTAAAGAGATGTCGCCGGGTTCGTCGGGTTCAGTGGTTGTCACCTCGACACCGCCATCAGTAATTCGAGTCGTCGTCGTACCCGGTCTTTCTCGCGCCTGATAAGCACCCGCAGCCAGGCTACCAATAGGCACCTGATTGCCGGTATTGTACTGAACCATACCGCCATCTTCGCTTATCCACTGCACGCCAAAGTCGACGTTATCGCCTTCCATAATTTCGACAATAATCGCTTCAACCTGGACCTGCGCACGGCGAATATCCAGGTCATGAATGACCTTCTCTAAGGACGCCATCATGTCTTGCTGAGCCGTTATCACAACAGAGTTCGTCGGTTCATGCGGACTAATGCTCACAGAGTCGTTATTATTGCGTCGGCGAGTTGTGTTGGTATTTGACGTTTGTTGTTCACTTTCAGCCTGTATTGAGCGACTCACGTCGTTTAAAACCTCGACCACTTCCGGCGCCTTTGCGTACTTCAGATAGAAAACTCGGGTATTACCTTCCGACTTTAAGTCCTGATCGAGCTGTTTAATTAGCTTAACGACACGCGCTCTGGCCCGCGGCTCACCACTGACAATCACTGAGTTACTGCGCTCATCCGCGACAATTTTAGGAATGAGTAACGGCGGCGTACCGTCATTGTTACTTTTTTCATAAAGCGACTGAGCAATGCGTACTATTTCACTGGCCGATGCGTACTCAAGGTGAATCATGTCAACGTCCTGGTCACCAGCACGGTCCACTCGCTCAATAATTTCAACCAAACGCTGCACCGTTTCAGAACGGCCCGTCATCATAATGACATTAGACGGATCATAACTGACCACCATGCCACCGCCACTTTGATCGTTCAGCTGACGCAGTAACGGCGCTAACTCACGTACAGACACATTCTCAACCGGCACAACACGCGTGACCATCGCATCGCCGGAGCCTCGGTTATCAGCGCCCATAACAGGGATTGAAGACGTTTTCGCATCGCGGTCGCGAATGACTTTAAGTACCCCTGACTCCATTTCAACCACGGCAAAGCCATAGACTTCCAATACATTCAGGAAAAACTGATAGTACTGCTCTTCGTTCATAACATCGTAACTGCGCACATCAATTTTTCCGCGCACATTCGGGTCAATAATGATGGTTTTTCCAAGGTTACGACCAACCACCTGAATAAACTCGTTGATGTCGGTATTTTTAAAGCTGGCTGCGTACTCTTCCGCCGTTAATGGCGTACTCATGACCGTTACTGCCAACCCCAGGGCTCCGAGCCAATTTCTTAAGCCTCTTCTTGCCACTGACATATTAATTTTCCTGTTGTTCCGGTAGCTCAAACGACAGCTCCATCCGTTCACCATCGCGCTCTATTTCAATTGATACTTGTGTTTGATTAGCCAACTCTTCGCTGGCTAACATGGCTTGTTCCATATCGGTTAAATCGTAGCCATTGATAGCGACCGCCAGGTCGCCATTTTGAAACCCTGCCTGCTTAAAAAGTTCAGGATTTTTAGCCGACTTCAAGCGATAACCGATTAGCGAACCACCTTCCATTGCCGGCGAGATACTGACGTACTCCATAATGGACGACGGATCACTCGCTATCGTGCCAAGCTGAGTTTCAACAAATTCGGTGCGGCTACTCTCGGCGGGCTCATCTGTGCTTTTTTGTTCTGCCGCAGCCTCATCCACCGTGAGCGATAATGCGGGACGATCCTCACCAACATCTTCCATTACTAGCGTTTCAAGTCGTCCGTTGTTATCCAAAATGACTCTGTCTGCGTAAATTTCTTCTACCGTTACACGAGAACTGCCGATACTTTCGCCGATAATATAAGTTCGCTGCTGGCTGCCTTGCTGAATAATGGCCGCGGAGCGCTCAGGGTTAGAGCTTGCCGATACACCAATAAGACGTACATTTAGCGTGGTTTTCGGCGCATTGCGCGAGTTTCTCGGACCTTGCACTTCTGACTGACCAAAAAGATTCAGTGCCTGAATACGGTTAATATCGATGGTATTGCCGGACTGTGACGTCGAGTTAAACTTCGGTACCGTCGGCTGAAGGTTCTGAGGTTCACTGGGTGACAGCAACGACCAGGTGAACTCGGCAAGCAGCACCGCAACGCAGAACCACAGAAAAGCGGTTAACGCGAGCATGAGTCTGCGCCAATGGGCTGAATTCGTAAAATACTGTTTAAGTCTGGCAGTCACTTTATTCTTATTCTTGTTACACTGACAAAAGAGATTCATGCATTCTAGCGCAGCGAACATGAGTCAACAATCGCTTAACACAAACTTTATAACGAAATGATTGCGGTTTTATGACAAAGAAGCAAAAGAGTACATCGTCTGACACGGGTGTTCGTCTGGATAAATGGCTTTGGGCGGCGCGCTTTTACAAAACCCGCGCTTTAGCCAGAGAGATGGTTCAATCGGGTAAAGTCCACTATGACGGACAACGCAGCAAGCCATCTAAAGTGGTTCAGGTGGGTGCTATTATTACATTGCGTCAAGGCTTCGATAGCAAAGAGGTTGAGGTGCTTGAGTTAAGTGAGCAACGCCGCGGTGCTCCGGAAGCTCAGCTTCTGTATCGTGAAACAGAAAAAAGCATCGCAAAACGCGAAGAAAACGCAGAAGCAAGAAAGCTTAATGCATTGTATAATCCACATCCTGACAGACGTCCTGACAAAAAGCAGCGACGTCAGCTAATTCGTTTTAAAAAGGAGTGACCATGGAGTACCCAACGGACCAACTATCGCGTTATACCTTTAACGACCATGATGTTCGCGGCGAGCTGGTTCAGCTGACCAGCAGCTACCAGACCTTAATCCGTGGTCATAACTACCCGGCGGCCGTACAAGAAGTGTTAGGCCACATGATGGCTGCGGTTTCTCTACTGACCGCAACATTGAAATTTGAAGGGCATATTGCGGTTCAGTTGCAAGGCGACGGTCCCCTCAACTTCGTTGCCGTTAACGGTAACCATAAGCAAGAGCTTCGCGGTATTGCCCGTTTAAGAGCAGAGCTGGAAGGCACGGACTTACGTTCAATGATTGGCAAAGGTCAATTAATTATCACATTGACGCCGGACACAGGCGAGCGTTATCAGGGCGTCGTTAGTGGCGACGCCGACTCTATTGCTGAAATGTTGGAAAATTACTTTGAGCAGTCCGAGCAATTACACACCAAGGTATGGCTTCATGCTGACGGCGAGCACGCAGCGGGCATGTTATTGCAGCGATTGCCGTCGTCAGGTCAGGATTTAACAGGGTTTGAACACTTAGCAACCCTGACTGACACCATCACCGCTCAAGAGCTTTACACCGTGCCGGCTGAAGAGCTGCTGCACCGTTTGTACCATGAAGAAACCGTGCACTTGTACCCGGCTCAGCCCGTCAGCTTTGTGTGTGGCTGTTCTCGTGACAAGACTCTTGATGCATTAGCGTCGGTTAAGCCTGAAGAGCTAAAAGAGATATTGGACAGAGACGGCGAAATTGTCATGACTTGTGACTATTGCCTAACCGAATATGTTTTTAAGCCGTCTGATTTTAACTGAGTGACGCTTGGCAACAAAAAAGCCCGATATTTGTTGATATCGGGCTTTTTTCATTACTTCTTCTTTTTCAAAAACTTCATTAACCGCTTTCGCTTGCGTTGCTGCGACAAGGTCAGCTGGTTTTTCTTGCCGGCAAACGGGTTCTTCGGTTCTTTAAATTCAATCTTTATCGGCGTTCCCATAATGCCTAATGCTTTTCTAAAGTAGTTCATTAGGTAACGCTTATACGAGCCTGGTAAGTCAGTCACCTGGTTACCATGAATAACGATTCTCGGCGGATTATAGCCGCCTGCATGCGCATACTTGAGTTTAACCCGGCGTCCACTAACCAACGGCGGTTGGTGCTCATCTTGCGCCATTTCCATTATTTTGGTCAATTTAGACGTACCGATACGCTGTGTTGCACTAGCATAAGCTTCTTCAACCGACTCAAATAAATGACCAACACCGGTTCCATGCAAAGCAGAAATGAAATGCAAGCGGGCAAAGTCAACAAAACCTAAGCGACGATCGAGCTCACGCTTAATTTCTTCTTTATGGTCACTTTCCAGGCCGTCCCACTTATTCACGGCAATCACAATGGAACGCCCTGCATTCAGCGCGAAACCGATAAGATTCAAATCCTGATCGGTAATGGTTTCTCGTGCGTCAATAACGACAAGAACAACATTGGCATCTTCAATGGCTTGTAACGTCTTCACCACTGAAAACTTCTCAATGGCTTCGCCAATACGACCTCGACGACGAACCCCGGCAGTATCAATTAAGATGTACTCGCGCTCGTCACGCTGCATCGGAATATAAACCGAATCTCGGGTAGTGCCTGGCATATCGTAAACGACAACCCGCTCTTCACCCAGAATGCGGTTAGTGAGTGTTGATTTACCCACATTAGGTCGACCGACAATGGCGAGCTTAAGCGGCAGAGCTTCATAATCTATCTCGTCATGTTCGAGATCTTCAGAATCCTCTTTGGTCGACGCAATAACATCAGGGTAGTCATCAGCCAACGGCTTAAAGCACGTTGTCAGTAGCTGTTCAACACCTCGTCCGTGCGCCGCCGCAATACCATATAACTCACCCAGCGACAGCGAGTAAAAGTCCGCCATTGCAGAGGTTGCATCAATGCCATCAATTTTATTGCAGACCAAATACACTTTTTTATTCTGTTTGCGCAGGTGAGTCGCTATCGCTTGGTCGCCGACGGTGACACCATCTCGCGCATCAACCAGAAACAAAACCACATCGGCTTCATCGACTGCCAGCAATGACTGCTTAGCCATCTCTTCATCGATACCCTCTTCATCACCGTGAATACCGCCGGTATCGACGACGATAAACTGATAACCGTCGTAGTTTGCTTGTCCATACTTTCGGTCTCGGGTCAGCCCGGGAAAGTCCGCTACCAACGCATCGCGAGTGCGTGTTAACCGATTAAACAAGGTGGATTTCCCAACGTTTGGGCGCCCCACGAGCGCAACAACTGGTAGCATTATTTATTCATTTCCTGAGTTTATATCAATAGCGATAATGTCGCCGTCACGAGTTTGCACGTAAGCAACGTTATCACTAATAGCGGGAGCAACGTAAACGCCGTCGCCGCCGACATGATAACGTCCTTTAATTTCGCCTGTGTCATCATCAAGCCAATGCAAATAACCTTCAAAGTCGCCTACAAGTATGTGACCTCGATGTCTCGCCGGCGCGGATAGTTCACGGCCAAACAGGCGAGTATTGCTCCAACGTTCAATACCACCGTTTTGGTCTAACGCATAAACATGGCTATTTACATCGGTTAAGAAAATTCGACTTGCGGTTACCAGCATATTTTCGAAGGATTTATAGTCACGTTTCCAGCGAACTTCGCCGCTCATCAATTCAAGTGCGACCAATTCACCGTTATAAGCAACCATATACAGAGTGGTTCCTTGTGACGCCGGTGCCGCATCAACGTCGGCTAAGCGCTCAAGCTCAGTACCACCGCTGGCTTCGCCAATCGTCTGCGTCCACGCTTGCTGGCCGCTGTCAGAAATCAGTACCATGCCGTTGCCGTTGCTGTCACCGACAATGACACCGCCGCTGATAATAGCGGGCGCTGAAGCACCACGAACCGACAGCATAGGTGTTTGATACTCATATTCCCACTGCTGCTCACCGGTCGATGCATCAAGACTAATCACCTTGCCACCACCCGTATGAACGACGACTCGGCCTTCGCCGACAGCCGGATCCGACATGACCTCGTTACCCACCTCGGTGTGCCAAATCAAGTCACCGGTCTGCGCATCTAGCGCAATAACATCGCCATTCTCGGTGCCAAGAAACACACTGTCATACTGGGCAACTAAGCCGCCAGAAATTCGTGCCGGGAAGGGGCTGGCAAAAAGACCATCGAACCAACCTTCATCACGTGCCTCGTCAAAAGTAATAAGGTTACGTAAATCAGTCTGCCAAACCTTTTTACCGTTGGTTTTGTCCATAGCTCGCACTATGCCAGCTCGGTCAGCCGCATAGACATTGCCATACTCAACCACCGGGCTTAAACGAGAAAAGTACTCGCCGATGCCATCACCGACAGACTCACTCCAAAGTACTCGCGGCGACACCTCTTCGTTAATTGATTGAAGGGTTGCGAATTTAGGCTCTTCGTCGTCTGAGCTTGAACAGCCCACGGCGATTAACGCTGCCGACACTAGCGCGACACTTTTTACCAGAGATTTAATAGACTGCATTATGATTTAGCCAGACTGTTGAGTTTCATTTGCAGCGCAGGAGTCAAAGACTCATCCGCTTCCAACGCGCGTTGATACGCTGCCCGTGCGTCTTCGTTTTGGCCTTTATCAGCCAAAATATCACCTTCAATTTCAGCGGCAAAACCTTGATAGGCATCCGGGTAGGTACCACGGACTAATTCAAGCGCTGCATCCGTTTGCTCCTGAGCAACAAGTACACGAGCAAGGCGAATACTCGCCAGCGCTCTAAGGTTATTGTCCTCTGTGTTATCGACCACTAACTGCAGCGAGGTTACCGCTGTTGCCAGATCGTTTTCATCGACCGCTTCTTTGGCTAATTGCAACGCGACCAAGTGCGCATATGTGTTTTCGGTATTCTCTGAAACAAAGTTTTGTGCTTCTACAAGCGCATTATCACTGCCTTCCGACAGTGCTGCAGTTAACTGCTCGTACTTTGATGAAGCCAGCTGTTGCTGTTCCATTGTGTGTTGGTCGTAAAAGCGCCAGCCATAAAACAGACCGAAACCGATAACCGCACCGGCGACGATACCCTTACCGTGCTCTTTCCAAAACTCTTTAATTCGTTCGACTTGTTGTTCTTCTGTATTGTCCACCAGACTACCCTCTTGTCAGTGGCTGCAAACGTTCTATCAGCGCTTGCCAGCTCAAAGTTTCTTGCTGCTCGTCAGTACGTAATGGCTTAACCGTTACTTGCTGTTGAGCGATTTCATCTGCGCCGATAATCAGAGCAACTTCAGCCCCGGATTTATCCGCTTTTTTCATTTGTTTCTTCATCGCACCGCCACCACAGTGCGAAACTAATCTTAAATCCGGTAATTCATTTCTCAGCTGTTCGGCAATGCGTGGCGCATTAAGTTCCGCATCTTCACCCAGAGGCATTAAGTAAGCATCGACCGTGCGTCGTGGTGTCAGCTTATTTTGCTCTTGAAGCAAGAGCACCAATCGCTCCATGCCCATAGCAAACCCAACGGCCGGTGTCGCTTTGCCACCAAGCTGCTCTACCAAGCCATCATAACGACCACCTGCACATACGGTGCCCTGCGCTCCCAGTGCTGTCGTGACCCATTCAAATACAGTCCGGTTGTAATAATCAAGTCCACGAACTAAACGTTCATTTAATGTGTACTTCACACCTGCGTTCTCTAATCGAGATGTCAGCTGCTGGAAATGCTCACGAGACTCGTCGTCCCAATAGTCCGATAACTTTGGTGCGTTCTCGAGAAGCTTTTGCGTGTTCGCGTCTTTACTATCAAGTATGCGTAGCGGGTTTGTCTCCAAACGGCGCTGGCTGTCTTCGTCCAGTTCGCTTGCGTATTCGCTCAAATAGCTCTTTAAGGCGTCTCGGTAATTTGCGCGCGCGTCATTGGAGCCAAGAGAGTTCAGTTGTAGCTCAACTTGATCCGCGATACCAAAGGCTTGCCATAAACGCGCAGATAATAAAATCACTTCCGCGTCAGCGTCAGCGCTATCAATACCAAAAGTTTCAATACCAAACTGATGAAACTGACGATAGCGCCCTTTCTGAGGACGCTCGTAACGAAACATCGGTCCCATGTACCACAGTCGCTGAATTTGGTTATACAGCAAACCATGCTGGTTACCGGCACGAACGCAACTTGCTGTACCTTCAGGACGCAGAGTGACGCTCTCTCCGTTTCTGTCGTCAAACGTATACATTTCTTTTTCAACGATATCAGTCACTTCACCGATAGAGCGTTTGAATAGCTGAGTGCTTTCCAGCACCGGCATACGAATTTCACTGTAGCCATAACTGGCTGCGACTTTACGGATAATGGACTCAACTTGCTGCCAGGCTGGACTTTGATCAGGCAACAAGTCGTTCATGCCACGAATTGCTTGTATTGTATTCGCCACGGAACCTTCTCGTTTGGTAATCGCTACAAAAATAAGCGGGTATTATAAGGATTTTCGGGGTGCGGGTAAAATTAACCGTTAATTTCTTTTACGTCGATTTTATTAGCTTCTGCCGCCTTCACCTGCGCTCTAATTTGCGCTTCAAGCTCATCCACCAAATTTGAGTTATCTAGACGTTGTTTTTGGCGTTGTCCATCTATGTACAAGCCACTTTTATTTTTAGCACCAGCCAAACCGACTTTTGACACTAAAGCTTCACCCGGACCATTTACGACACAACCGATAACAGAAACATCCAACGGCGTGGTAATGTCTTCCAGACGTTGCTCGAGCTGGTTAACCGTATCAATCACATCGAATTCCTGACGTGAACAACTCGGGCAGGCAATAAAGTTGATTCCCCGCGAGCGAATCCGCAGAGATTTGAGAATATCGAATCCGACTTTAATTTCTTCGACCGGGTCTGCTGCTAACGACACCCGCAGAGTGTCACCAATACCTTCGGCAAGTAGCATCCCTAAGCCAACAGCCGACTTAACCGAGCCACTTCGCTTACCACCTGCTTCAGTAATGCCCAGATGCAGAGGCTGGTCAATTTTCTTGGCCAACAGTCGGTAGGAGTCGACCGCTAAGAAAACGTCAGATGCTTTGACGCTGACTTTAAAGTCGTGAAAATCGAGCCGGTCAAGAATATCGACGTGTCGCATTGCTGATTCGACCAATGCTTCGGCAGTCGGCTCGCCATACTTTTCTTGTATGTCCTTTTCCAGAGAGCCACCATTCACGCCGATGCGAATAGGGATGTTTTTGTCACGAGCCGCATCAACCACGGCACGAATGCGATCTTCCTTACCGATATTACCTGGGTTAATTCGTAAGCAGTCAGCGCCGTATTCAGCAACCTTAAGTGCAATACGGTAATCAAAGTGGATATCGGTAACCAACGGCACAGAACTGCGTTGCTTTATCTCTTTAAAAGCTTCCGCAGCGTCCATCGTGGGAACAGATACTCGAACGATATCAGCACCCGCCTTGGCTAGCGCATCGATTTGAGCAACCGTCGCATTAACATCTGTTGTTTCCGTATTGGTCATAGATTGCACGGCAATCGGCGCACCATCACCAATAGGCACATTACCTACATATATACGGCGTGACGGACGGCGCTTAATTGGACTTTCGTGCATCATATTACTTACTTAACCTCTACGACTATTTAGGTTTTAATGTACTTGTCTTTACTCAGACATTGGCACAGTAAAGCGTGCAACTCGTTCACGGCGGAACTGACTCATATCAACGTCTTCACCATCAAAGGTAATGGTTGCAGCTTCCGGCTTACACATAGTTATTGAGAACGGAGGTTCGCCCGGAACCGCCATAGTATACCCCGCGGCCTTCACACCGACAGCTTGTGTTTCGCCTTCTGCATCGTCCACTTTAACCCAGCACTCTTGGTTAAACTCGAAGATTAAGCGGCTCGCAACGGCTTCTTCTACCACTGGTTCATCTTGAGCTGTCGACGCCTCTTCCTCGTCGACCACAGCCGATTCAGTTTGCGGGTCAACATTCGTATCTTCTTCAGCAGGCTGTTCTGTCCGAGTGTCCGCAGCGTCTGTGTTTGTCTCAGTTTGAGCTTCAACTTCTGGCTCTGAAGACTCCGGCGCTGCCTCTGTATTATTTTGAGAGCTCAACTCATTTGTCGATATATTAGTGTCAGACGATGACACCTCTGATTCCAGTACCGCTTCTTCAGTATTCGGTTCAATATCCGGTTGTCGCGGTTCTGAACTGATTTCTATAGAACCAACATCACCAGTCTCTTCAACCTGACTATCAATCGCGGATGACTGAGCAGGTTCTTCAGAACTCATGCCTGAATCCTGCCACCACCAAATCACCAAACCCACCACGATAATAATAACCGCGTACGTAATGAGCATTAGACGATTGTCACTTTCCTGGTGCTTCTTACGTCGCGAAAAGCTTTGCATTTGCGTACTTTGAACTTCTTGGTAGCCTTTTGCTTTATAGGCTTCAAAAAGCATTTTTTCGTCAACATCTAATAGCTTTGCATAAGCACGCAAATAACCTTTAATAAAGGTCGGGGTCGAAAACGTTTCGTAATCGTCCGCTTCTAGTAATTCTATGATTTGTTTTCGCAAACGCAGCTCATCAGCAACTTCTCGCTGACTTAACCCTTTAGCTTCACGCGCTTGTCGCAGAATATCACCGGGTCCCTGAACTGGCTGTTGTTGTGATTCTTGCGCCGCGTCAGAGTCCGCTGGATTGTTCTCTTTATTTGGTTCGTTTTCAGCAGTCATGATTGTTAGGGTGTTCCCTGTTAAGGCTGACTTGCGTAATGACCTTTGTTCTTCTCACACTGAGCTCTGTTTTGCTGGCTCTTTGCATGATAGGGATACTGGGCATCAAGTGAAACTTTATCGAAATACCTGAGCGCATCGTCCCATTTTCCAGCCATACACAATGCAACCGCATAGTTGTTATACAATGCACCGCTCATAGGTTGCCATGATAATGCCTGTTGGTAAAGTGACAAAGCAGAATCTGTCTCATTTGCTGCCAAATGCCATTGCGCCATAGCGATTACAGCATTTAAAGAGTGAGGACTATCTTCCAGCGCTGCTTGCAAATGCGGTTTAGCCAACGCCAACTTACCTTGAGTAAGGTAAGCAACGCCAAGCTGTAACCGTACGTCTTTACTTACAGGCAATGGGTCATTGGAACTGGCGGTACAACCCATTAACGCCAGTGCTATCAATAGCAAAGCGGCTCGCATTATCACACTCCTTGTGGTTGCGATTCATTGGTTTTACGAAGTCTTTACAGCAATCCCTTCACCACCACGCTGCATTTGTTGGCGCTTAAGAATACGCTTGGTTCGGTCAATAACATCACCAACCAGCTGACCGCAGGCTGCGTCGATATCATCCCCGCGGGTTTTACGAACCATAACAGTAAAACCGTATTCCATCAGGACTTTAGCAAAGCGGTCAATACGCGAGTTGCTTGAACGCCCGTAGTCTGACCCAGGGAACGGATTAAATGGAATTAAGTTTATTTTACTCGGGGTATCTTTTAGTGTTTTTGCCAGCTCATGTGCTTGATCAGTCGAGTCATTCACATGATCTAACATGACGTATTCAACCGTGACTTTATGCTGAGCTTTGGACTGTTCAACATAACGGCGGCTGGACGCCAGAAATTCTTCAATATCGTATTTCTTATTGATGGGTACTATTTCATTACGCAATTCGTCATTTGGAGCGTGCAACGAAATAGCCAACATCACGTCTATGCGTTCGCGCAGTTTCTCAAGCGCAGGAACCACGCCCGAAGTACTTAACGTTACGCGACGTTTTGACAGACCAAAACCAAAGTCATCCAGCATTAACTCCATTGCCGGAACGACATTGTTCAAGTTTAACAGAGGCTCACCCATGCCCATCATAACAACGTTGGTCACCGGTTTAATGCCGGTTTTACCGTACGCGCCTAATAGCTGGTTCACTCTCCATACCTGGCCAATAATTTCTGCAACCGTCAGGTTACGGTTAAAGCCTTGCGCGCCTGTTGAACAGAAAGTGCACTCAAGCGCACAGCCGACCTGCGAGGACACACATAGAGTTGCGCGATCGCGCTCCGGAATCCAGACCGTTTCCACGTCCTGGCCGTCAAACAACGTCATTGCAAACTTGATGGTTCCGTCTGACGACTGTTGTTGTTCGCGAATTTCCGGTGCGCGTATTTCCGCAACTTGCTTGAGCTTTTCACGCAATTTCTTGTTGAGATTCGACATCTCGTCGAAGTCATCGACACAAAAATGATACAACCATTTCATAACCTGATCGGCACGAAATGGCTTCTCTCCCATCTCGCGGAAGAACTCTCTCATTCCTTCGCGATTCAGGTCGAGTAAATTCACTTTTTTATCAATTGCGTTGGTCATAAAGCTCCGTTCTTAGCGTGTACGTGGGCAGATTTCTTCGTCGCTGAAGAAGTAAGCGATTTCGCGCGCAGCTGTTTCAGTTGCGTCTGAACCGTGTACCGCATTTTCGTCGATAGTTTCAGCATAGTCGGCACGCAGAGTTCCTGCCAGTGCTTCTGCTGGGTTCGTTGCACCCATGATTTCACGGTTTTTCAGTACCGCATTTTCGCCTTCAAGTACTTGAACAACGATAGGGCCTGAGGTCATGAACTCAACCAATGCACCAAAGAAAGGACGCTCTTTGTGTTCAGCGTAGAAGCCTTCTGCTTGTTCTTTGCTTAAGTGCATCATTTTTGATGCAACAATGCGCAGACCAGCAGACTCAAAACGGTTGTAGATAGCGCCGATAAGGTTTTTAGCAACCGCATCAGGCTTGATGATTGATAAAGTGCGCTCTAAAGCCATGTGTATTCACTCCAATAAAGATAGGAAAAATTAGTCGCGCGGATTATACGTGAGAATACGCTCGAGATCGAATCCAGAATGATTGTTTTTTCGTTCATTCTGATTTAGCATGGCAAAACAAATTAGCCATATAGACGTCTATTTAAACTTAAGTAGACATATGAGGAGTAAATCATGGCAACGAACAAAACAGAGCAAGCAACACTTGGCGGTGGGTGCTTTTGGTGTGTGGAGTCGGCATTCTTACAAGTCAAAGGCATCGAGTCGGTCAAGTCGGGGTACACGGGCGGTCACGTCGAAACCCCAACCTATGAGCAAGTTTGTACGGGCGACACAGGTCATGCTGAAGTTGCACAACTCACCTATGATCCTGAGCAAATCTCTTACCGCCAAATCTTAGAAATCTTTTTTACGCTGCATGATCCGACGCAGGTGAATCGCCAAGGCAACGATGTTGGTACTCAATACCGTACCTCTATTTTTTACCATAACGATGCGCAAAAGCAGGAAGCTGAAAGCATTATTAAGGAATTAGAAAACGACGGCGCCTTTGCTGACCCAATAGTCACCGAAGTGACTGAGCTGGAGACCTTTTACCCGGCTGAGGACTACCACGAGAACTACTATGCGAGAAACCCGGAAAACCCCTATTGTCAGGCGGTGATTTCACCGAAACTGGCAAAATTCCGTAAAACGTTTTCAGGGTTATTAAAAGACTAAGTGCTTGGCGCAGCGCTTTTACTAGCGTTGCGCCAGAGTTTTATAGGTCTTCAAAATATGCTCAACCGCATGCTCAATATCGGCTGAGATTGTGCCTCGACCAAAACTAAACCTCAGTGAAGCATGCGCCAACTCATCGTTGACACCAATGGCTCTTAGCACATAGGAAGGTTCTACACTGGCAGAGGTACACGCCGAGCCAGAGGACACCGCCAAGTCTTTAAGCGACATGAGCAAAAGCTCACCTTCAACATTAGCGAATTGCACATTCACAATATGAGGCACACGCTGAGTGTCGCTGCCATTAAGCTGAATGCCCTCTTCAGCCAGTAACGGCGACAGAAAATGCTGACGCATAGTTTCAAAGCGCTCAATGTCGGTACTGAGTTTTTCTGCAGCTAACTCTGCCGCCACACCCATACCAACAATTTGGTGTGTTGCCAGTGTTCCTGAGCGCATTCCGCGCTCATGACCGCCGCCGTGCATTTGAGCCGCAATGCGAACACGCGGTTGACGACGCACGTATAAAGCACCAATACCTTTCGGACCATACATTTTGTGGGCAGAAATCGACATTAAATCGATAGGTACATTTGCCACGTCTATCGGTAATTTACCGGCGGCCTGTGCTGCGTCAACATGAAACAAGGTGCCATTCTCACGGCAGATAGTGCCAATAGTGTCTATATCCTGAATAACACCAATTTCATTGTTGACCCACATAACACTGGCCAAAATGGTGTCTTCACGCAGAGCTGAACGAAGCTCATCCAAGTCAATAAGGCCGTCACTGTTGACGTCTAAGTAAGTGACTTCAAAGCCTTCCTTTTCAAGCTGAGCACAGGGGTCAAGCACGGCTTTGTGCTCGGTTTTGACAGTAATAATGTGCTTGCCTTTATCGGCGTGGTAGTGCGCAACACCTTTTAACGCGAGATTGTCTGACTCGGTCGCACCCGAGGTGAAAACAATTTCGCGGGCATCGGCATTAATTAAGTCGGCAACTTGGTGCCTTGCAATATCAACTAACTCTTCAGCTTGCCAACCGTATTTATGAGAACGTGACGCTGGGTTTCCAAATACCCCGTCCATGGTTAAGCAGGTTGCCATTTTTTCTGCCGCTTCAGGCGCTACTGGTGTGGTTGCGGCATAATCCATGTAGATGGGTTGTTTAGGCACGAAAGTCCTCCTGAAAAGTGCCGTTACAGTTGGCAGTTAACTTTTATGTCTTCGTCCGATGCATGGCGTAAGTGCTGGCGTTGCATAACATCACCCACATCAGAGTTCTTCATCAACTCGGCTAGCGTAATGCCATCCAAAAAGTCAGAAATTCGATCGCTCAAACCTTCCCACAATGAGTGCGTCAAACAGCGCTCGCCACCTTGGCAGTTGGCTTTACCCTGGCACCGCGTTGCATCAATTGACTCATCGACGGCATGAATCACTGAGCCTACCGAAATATCAGCGGGCTCACGTCCTAGTCGGTAACCACCACCAGGTCCCCGCACACTGTCGACTAATCCATGCTTGCGCAAACGAGCAAACAACTGCTCTAAATAGGACAAGGAAATGCCCTGACGCTCTGAGATGTCCGCCAATGGGATGGGACCTTTTGCTGAAAACAAAGCCACATCAAGCATTGCGGTTACCGCGTATCGGCCTTTTGATGTCAGACGCATAGCAATTTCCTCGGGAAGTGTTATTCGTAAGTTGAAATTCTACATTCCCGACTATTTTAGTCAAGTATTGTCGACCGATTTATCCACAGACGCGAGCATTCCTCGCAAAATATTGATCTCGCTCTCTTCCGGACGCGCCCGATTATAAAGACGTCGCAATTTCGTCATCACCTGCCCCGGATGCTTCGGATTAATAAAGCCCGTATTTGTCAGTGTGGCTTCTAAATGGTCATAAAAACGCTCTAAATCATCCACTCGCGGGTACTCAGGAATCTCGGCTTCGACTTTCTCCTCCGCCTCAAGCCATTGCATGCGCACTTCGTAACAGACTGACTGAACGGCCATTGCTAAGTTCAGTGAACCATATTCCGGGTTGGTCGGAATATGCAGGTGAAAGTGACTTTGCTGAAGCTCTTCGTTCGTTAATCCACTACTCTCACGACCAAAAACCAGCGCAACCTTATGCTGACTAGACTCTTGCAACACTTTTGCAGCTGACTCACGAGGACCGAGTAAAGGCCAATCCAGAGTACGGTTGCGAGCACTTGTCGCGACCACCAGTCCACAATCTGAAATTGCATCGTGCAAGTTATCAACAATGGTCGCGTTCGCCAGAATATCTGTTGCGCCAGCGGCGAGTGCTGATGCATGACTGTCTGGCTCCTGCACCGGGTCAACCAAGGCTAAGTCAGACAGCCCCATGGTTTTCATAGCGCGGGCGACTGAGCCGATATTTCCGGTATGAGAAGTGTTCACCAACACAATGCGTATATTGTCGAGCATGAGTATTTCCTTTGCTTTGCGCGTTAACGTCTCGGCCTATTCTGCGAGGTTATCGAAAAGTTTGGCATGATACCCCAACACTGGTATGATCCGCGACCGAAAATTGTTCTTTTACAGCACAGGTAATTGGTATGCATCCGATGTTAAATATTGCGGTGCGCGCAGCGCGTGCGGCCGGCAAAATTTTAGTTAAAAATTTCGATCAGGGTAACCCTGTAGAAGCCGAATCTAAAGGCTTAAACGACTGGGTCACTGACATGGATAAAGCCGCTGAACAGGCTATTATCAACACAATTAAGAAGTCTTACCCCGATCACGGTATTATTGCAGAGGAAAGCGGTACTCAGGCTGGAAAAGAAAATGATTTCCAATGGGTTATCGATCCGCTGGACGGTACGACCAATTACATGCGCGGTATCCCCCATTTCTGTATTTCTATTGCATTGCTTCACAAAGGTTCTGTGCAGCAAGCTGTTGTTTATGATCCCATTCGAGAAGAGCTCTTCACTGCTTCACGCGGTGCGGGCGCGCAATTGAATGGTCGTCGCTTGCGTATTTCTCCAAAAGTTGAGTTGAAAGGCGCCATTTTATCAACAGGCTTCCCGTTCAAAATGAAAAGTCGATTGCCTGAATACCTGGAAATGTTTAATAAGTTATTTGAGCACTGTGCGGATGTACGCAGAGCCGGTGCAGCGGCACTGGACTTAGCCTACGTTGCAGCCGGACGCCACGACGCATTCTGGGAAATGGGCTTAAAGCCCTGGGACATACTCGCCGGTGAATTATTGGTTCGCGAAGCCGGGGGTATTGTTAGTGACTTCCAGGGCGGCCATAACTATGTACAGTCAGGCAACATTGCCGCGGGCGCCCCTAAAGCCCTCAAGCAAATGCTCGCAAAAATTCGCTAAAGCAAAAACGCCGCTTGAAATGAATCAAGCGGCGTTTCTTTTTAGAGTTCGATTTCTTCTAAGTCGAGGTCTAGCGAGTAATCCATTTCGGAGAGTTCTTCCCGCAGCCGATACTTTTCTTTCAGCTGCTCTATTTCACGCCATTTACGTTTTGCGGCGCGACCTTTGCCAGATTTGTCATTTACCTTTTGCAGTTCTTCTGAATGATCCATGGTAAGACCTCCTGCTTTTTATACGACTTTATTCTTATGGTTTTTGCGATGGTGTTAGCGCACTTGTTAACAAAAACACCACAACTCATAAGTACCACACACTTTGATACTTTAAAAGCTTTTTGTTGCAGTTTTGTTAACTAATAATGGCAAAGCTGTGAAGAATCAGGTGATAAGATCTATTTGCGGATAGTTGGTTTTAAAGAACTCTCGCACCGAGTCTAGCTGTTGGATGGGAAAGACATAATGGTGGCTAATTTGATAGTTAAAAGGAAAACTCAGAATAGCCGAGCTTTTATTGTACTCACCAACCGCTACGCGCTTTAACTTAGTTGAAGGTACCTGCTCAAGGCCGACCCGAAGCTTATCACCTTGAGCATCGAGCAATGCCATAATATTTTTCACCTCACTTCTATTATGAGACCGAGAAAAGGCATCGGGAGTGATATAAAACGCAAACAAAACCATTAACGCGCCATACAGCTGCCCCCAAAGACTTAGATCGAAATAGAAAAAAGTCACATACGGAGCGAAAATCAAAACAAACTGAAGCCACTTGGGTAAATCACGAAGATAGTTCGCGAGGTTATCTTTCAATTTGCCGGCTTCAACGAATTTCATGACGTTTTATCCTGCTTATTTTTATACATTCTTTCATCGGCTATTTTTAATAGGCTCGGTATTCCATTATTCGTTTCAGAGCTTAAAGAAAAGCCGATACTTAAAGAAGGAGCGATAGAGCCTGTTTCGGTCTGGAGCGCTTTAGATTCGACATACTGTTTTATCTGATTTAGCTTTTGCTCAGCAACGTTATTATTATCAACCCGATTGAGTATCACCAGAAACTCGTCCCCACCTAAGCGGGCAACAATATCAGACGCTCGCGTTGATTCTTCAAGCGACTCAGCAACAAGCCTCAGCATGTCGTCACCGACTTCATGGCCAAGAAGATCGTTAATTTCTTTGAACCGATTTAAATCAATTGCCAATATACAAAACTGTGCACTATCTCGTTGCTTACTAAGGAGCTTTTCCAAGTAGCTGAAAACAAAGCGCCTGTTAAAAAGGCCCGTCAATGGATCTTGATTAGCCAGCTTCCTCTCTGCTCTATAGTACCGCCATAATAAGTAAACTCCCCCATAAAGTATGGCGTAGAGTGCGATTATGCCCCAGTAACTAGCCGTCAATGCTAACTTCTGCCTATCGGTCAGCGTCGTATCGAAGTTCGCCGCAATCCACCACTCACCATTAGGAACAACAATTTTTCCTTGGTAATCTGCATTATTAAAAGAGCTTACATCTCCTTCAAATACCTCACCCTGTTGCCCAAGACCATTGACTCCCCGAAGAGCGATTTTCGCATTGCTCATGTTCGATAACCCAGAAGCTTTCATCAGCTTCTCGTAGTCAATAACAACGCTTATTGAGCCCCAGTAATTTTCGCTTCGTGGGTAATCGTCAAATATCGGTAGTCGGGCAATAATTGCCGTCCCGCCCTGCACTAGCTCCAATGGCCCTGCAAGATAAACGTCTTTTGATAGTCTCGCAGCTAGTACGGTTTCGTACTGCGAAGGAACCGTTCGAAAGTCCAGGCCAATCGCCTTCTCATTTCCCTCTGCTGGAAAGTTCTTAGCGATAATGTCGTCTGGAGCAACCCCTATATTTCTTACATTCTCGGACTTTTCCAGCATTCTGCGGGCTATGGCGTGAAAATTTTTATAAGCTATTTCAGGGTCAATACTAAATACGGTCGCTAAGCTGTCTGATAGAAAGACATCTCTAAATAAAGAAGCTTCCAAAGTGGACTTGGCGAGCAGCAGTTCTTCTAAAGCTTCGTCATTGGCGCTTTGCTGCAGCCTGTCCGCCGAAAGGCTAGTCACCCAGCTCGACAAAAACACGACTGGAATAAGTCCAATAACAAATAAAACCAGCGCCACTAACGGGCTTTTCTTCTTAACCACATACTCACCAATTAATCGCTTGTTGCAGAAAAACTTCCAGCTAAAACGCCACCGTCTATTGTGAGTTCAGACGCGTTAATATAGTTTGCCTCGTCTGAAGCTAACATGACACAAAGTAGCGCAACTTCCTTAACATCCCCAAACCGTCGCATCGGGCAGGCATCAACAATTTTCTTAAAGTTAACTTCACGCTGTGGTCCTGAGCCCAGCATAGGATCCCAAATAGGTGTCATAATGGCGGCAGGATGGACGGAGTTGCATCGAATCGGCAGCCCTTCCTGAGCACAATAAAGCGCTACCGTTTTCGTGTGATTCCGAATTGCAGCTTTCGAAGAGGCATAGGCAGCCGCTCCGGGAATGCCTACCAGGCCCGAACGCGACGACATATTAATGATACTTCCTGCACTTTGGGTTTTACGCATAAATTGAATGGCATGTTTACACCCCAGAAACGTACCATCCAAATTAACCGCATGCACTTTGCGCCAGGCTTCCAATGATGCTTTTTCTGGGTTATGTACTTCGTTAGCTGACTCCAAACCAGTAACACCTGCATTATTAACCAAGCCGTTTAGACGACCCAGCTTGTCTTCAATCCAGCCAAATAGTTCTATCCACTGCTGCTCCTCAGACACATCCAGGGGATGGAAGAACGCGTTCTCGCCTAACTCTTTAGCTATTGCTTCAATATCGCTTTTAAGCGTATCCGTTAAAATAACGGTCGCGCCCTGGGCATGGAATTCTCGAGCGATACCTTCACCGATACCTCTCGCAGCTCCTGTAATTAATATGACTTTATCCTTTAAACGGTTCATAACACTCATCCCCTTACACGAGCTTACTGACTCAACATTAAAGTTTATAACACTGGATTAACATAAGCGAAATAGCAACTAGCAAGAACGTCGCTTAAGACTGACCAATTGTTGAATAACCTTTTCCGTGTTCTTCGGTGACCGCTTCGGCTGATAGCTAAGAATATATTCAACCAGCCCTTTGCGCTGGAAAACGGGTACACTGGGTTGTGAAGACAATTTAATCCGTGCGTTACGGTGCGAGAAAAAAACAGCCCCCTCTATCCAGGTGGATGCGCGATTTTTCTTCAGGTGTTCAGCTAAAACATGAACCTGTTTTTTTAACTGCTTTATTGGGTTGCGGACTTTGGTTTTATAACAGCCACCCTTACGCCCTATTTTATGAGCTGTCCAATTAGCCGCCTGCTCATCCCCCGTTACTTTAGAGTTGTTGTTCTTCACTTCTATTACGAATACACCGTTAGGACCCACCACAATCAAATCCAGCTCAGTAAAGCCGCGTTTGGTTCGTGGGTTAGGTACATCAATTTGGTTAAACAAAATATAGCTATCGGGGAGTTTTTCTAAAAGCTTCAGTGTTTTTAATTCGCCCTTTGCACCTGAACGCTTAGTGGATGCTGCACCTAAAATACTGAACAGATAAATTAACCCAACAATCCACCAAAATTTTGGCAAGTTATACATTAAAAAGCCCGCAATAGGTGCGCCAATAACAGCGACCCAAATGCGGGCTTTATTCACTTCCTGAGAGAGACGATTCCGAGTTATATAACGTGTGTCGGCCATGACAAATTGACTGCTTGTCCTTATTACTGATGACCCTATTAAACCACCAAAGCCGCCAATCGTCAGCTACTGCTTTTGCCGTATCGCCTCAATCAATTCGTCTTTACTCATTTGGCTACGATTATCAATATCAAGCTGCTGGGCTCTGTTATAAAGTTCTTCCTTGGTACGTTCTTCCAGCCGAGTGTTAGGGTTACCAGTACCTTGAGTGGTGGTGTTATCGGTAACCCCTTCCTCTCGCCGCTGCTTGTTCACGGTGCGGCTGGCAATTTCCTCGGCTTCGTCTTCACTCTTGCCGTCATCCAGCTGCGTCTGCTTGATATGCTGATACATGCGCTCGTCTTTATCACGCCAAACGTCAGGCATAAGCACTTATCTCCTTAGCGAGAGTCCTTGCCACGCTGCTCAGGGGCAATTTGCTTGTCTTTCTGAGAGTGCGTGTCATGCGTTGAGTTTGGCCGACGATGATCTTCGCGGCTCTGGTTCTCTTTGTCCTGCTGTGACTGTAGCTTGCGCTTTTCTTCCTCAGTCAGGTTTTCATCGTGTTCACTCACTTTCGATTTCATTGGACCAGTCATACAAACTCCTTAACCGTCAAAAGGTATCGATGTATTTTGTGACCTTCATAGTTAAGTGTAGTAAAGATAAGCCTAAATAAAAGATCGCCTGCTGATCTTTACTCCCCCATTAATAAAAACAGTAGCTAGAGCATGCTTCTCAGCACCTTGTCCTTGCGAATAAAGTGATGATGTAGTGCAGCTGCGACATGCAAAGCAACCAGTGCCATAAGGGATATTGCTAACCAGCCGTGCAATTCTCTAAATACGGCATAGTTCTCAATATCGACATTCAGCGCAGCCGGTAAGCGGAACCAGCCAAATACGTCAATGGGTCGCCCGGCTCCTCCAGCTCACCCATTAACACTTCTTTTGCTCTGCGTCGGTAAGACTCCGCATAACCGGCGGCGTATTCATCGCGATGCGCCACTGCTGGGTTGGGCTCATAGCAAAGCTTAAAGCGAAGCGGCGCACAGGTGCTTTTAAGTCGGGTGCGGTTGGGTTGTTACCCGCTACCGAAAACCGCCCAACAAAAGGCGTTACCTCTCGCCCAAATAGAGAAGCTACGGAGTAATCAGCTAACTGCCCATTAGAACGAAACTCCCCTGTCACGCAAATGCCCTTAGCGTGGGCTCTTCGGAACCCTTCGTGAACAGTTTCGCCCTGCTGCAAGTTCACAAATTGCTGCGCAGTGACTTGAGGGGGCTTTTCGGCTGCCATTGTGAAAACTGGTGCTAGCAATAACGCCAAAGATATCTTTTTCATATTGAAAGTACTCTGCTTATAATTTTCGGTTAGCGCTTATCAGTCTATTGAACACTGTGCGCAGCGCTCTTTACCCGTTAATAACTTGGATACACGGTTGCGGTTACGTGCAAAAAATAAATACGTTTTGTCAGCGAACCACCGAATAACCGGCCAGCGCAGAGGGGCAATCATCCAGCCTTTACCCACTAGCGACCAGGCGGCATAGGTGACATCCAGACCGTAGATCATGTCACCGGAACGGGTCTGCCCATGTAAATACTGGTTAGCCTTAGCAACGTCAACTTGAGGGTATCGTTGATTAAAGTCCGGCTCATTAATATTCTCGAACGTTATTTGTCGTTTCTCATCAAGCTTCCTTAAATGCCGCATTTCCTTAACGCATAGCGGACATCCGCCATCAAAGAAAATAATAAGTTTCGAACTTTGTTGTGACATTAGAACCACCTTTTGCAAACTTCATTTTCTTATACGCCGTTTTCGCACATTTGACTTATAACGTAATGCGAAAATCAGTTTGCTTAGCTCATAATACGACATCGCCACGCTGCCAACTTTAGCAACCGATGCTAGTCTCTGTATGACACTTGGCGCAAACGCGCTGCAACTCAATCAAAAATAAGAGGCAAGGATGCCAACACTCTCTAAAGTTCGTTTCATTTACTTAGCGGCACTTTTTATCGCTGCCTTTTGTAGCTTCCCCGCAGCCGCGTTGCAGACAGCAACGCAAACCCAACTCGCAAAAGTGTATGAAGAAAACACGAACATTCCTATTAGCGACTACTTAGTCAGCGAAAAGTATGACGGTATCCGAGCTATTTGGACCGGCGATCAACTGTTAACCCGGCAAGGGAGCCCAATATCAGCTCCTGAGTGGTTTACTGCGCCATTACCTGATGCCTGGCTTGATGGGGAACTATGGACAAAACGTCAGAACTTTGAGGACTTGAGTTCTATTGTCAGAACGCAAATACCAGAAGAAAAACGTTGGCGCCAAGTGAAGTATATGGTGTTTGATATGCCTGACACTCAGCTGCCTTTCGAAGAACGATACAAAAACTATTCGAACTTAATTGAGCGAATAAACAAAAAGCATATCAAAGCGGTTAAACAACAGAGGTTTACCTCCAACGATGAGTTAAGCAAACACCTGCAAGCTATGGTTGAAAAGGGCGCAGAAGGCCTGATGCTACACTTGGCAACGGCACCTCATCAGTCTGGCAGGAGCGACGCTTTATTAAAGTTGAAACCTTATTTCGATGAAGAAGCCAAGGTTATCGCCCATTTGCCAGGCAAAGGAAAATACACCAATATGTTAGGGGCTCTACGCGTTCGAAATGAACAAGGCATTGAATTTTCTATTGGTACTGGGTTTACAGATGCAGAACGCGCTAACCCGCCACCTGTCGGGGGTATCATTACCTACAAGTACCATGGCTACACTAATAATGACGTACCGCGCTTCGCCAGCTTTTTACGAGTTAGAGAGGAGCTCGAAGATGAATAACTTTCCAAGCAGGATGTCCATACGTAATATACCGAAACTAGAAAAATTGACACCCGATACGTTATAGGGTACAGTTTAATCGTGATCCGAAACTTCAAGCACAAAGGTTTGGCTAAGTTTTTCAGGTTCGGTAGCGCCGCAGGGATTCAGGCCAGCCACGCAAAGAGGCTTCGGCTTATTCTCGGTAGGTTGAATGCGGCATCTGGCACAAAAGATATGGATTTGCCAGGTCTTCGACTTCATGAGCTCTCCGGTAACCGCTCTGGAATTTGGTCAGTGACGGTCAGTGGAAACTGGCGCGTGACCTTCCGATTTGAGGATGGAGATGCAGAGATAGTAAATTATGAAGATTATCACTGAGGTATTCGTATGCTAATGCACAACCCCCCCCACCCTGGCGAAGTTGTACGAGAGCTTTGTCTCGAGCCTCTTGGCTTATCTGTAACCGCTGCAGCGGACGCTTTGGGCGTAAGCCGGAAAACGTTAAGTGCTGTTCTGAACGGCAAGGCTGGTATTAGCCCTGAAATGGCTATCAGACTATCAATCGCATTTAATACTTCAGCGGAAAGCTGGCTAAACCAGCAGTCCCAGTATGAACTCTGGCATGCCGAGCAACATCGTAAAGAACTCAAGGTTAAGAAGCTCGTTGCCGCATAAAAACCCTAAGCGAGGCATATGATGAATTCAACCAAAATTAATTACATTGAACTACCGGCGCGGAGTCTTGAAGCTACCAAGCGCTTTTTTCAACAGGCCTTTGGCTGGGAGTTTGTAGACTATGGCCCAGAATACTCTGCTATTCAAAATGCGGGGCTCGATGGCGGCTTTTACCAATCTGATTTGGTTGCTCAAACATCGACTGGCAGCGCGTTGGTGGTTTTATACAGCAAAGACCTTGAACAAAGTTTAAAAAGCGTTGAAGACGCAGGCGGTAAAATCATTAAGCCTATATTCGATTTTCCCGGTGGTCGACGCTTTCAATTTACTTGCCCTAGCGGCAACGAATACGCAGTGTGGTCGGAATAATTAAACTGCGACACATAATCCGCATTGTTATCCCGATAAACGCGTCTCAGGCAAAGTCTTTCAGCTTCAGATGGCTGCTAATGAAATCTGCCAGCGTTTTCGGTACGTCGTGCGCTTTAGCTAACTCCCGCCACTTAGACACCGCGCTTATCACATCATCAATAATCGCATCAATTTCTTTGCGCTCTACCTTTGGTAGCTGAACGTCTGCCAGCGCGTAAAAGTCGGCGCGAGTATGGCCGCTGCGCTTGCCATTTAACGACATCCAGTGCTGCTCTACCCAGGGGTTTCCGGGCTTAAAGCTAAAGGCCACATCGTAAGCCGGGCTCAATCGCCACTGTGTGCCTTCCAGCATAAAACCAAAGTTCTTTGAGTGGTCGTCGTGGTTGGTGGCTACGTGGTTGAACACCATGCGGCGGAACAAATCCATAGCATCCGCCCGCGGCAGCCTCAGCTGGCGGGCAACCTGAAACATCTCTTCATAGGAAAACGCGCCAATGTCGTGATAATTCACGTGCTTAATAGCGGTCAGCGTTTGAATATGTTTTTTCTCGTTGCCGACTCTGTCGAAGCGCTTGGTCACAAAATGGCGTCGGTCGCCTTCATCCAGCAGGTGGCATGGCATCATATGAATGCCGGCTTGGGTCGCCATTAAGTAATACACATACTCCATGGCGCCGTAACCTAACGGGTCGCCAAAGGTTTGCTGAGACGGGTCGCGCTCTTTTACGCCGTCAAACTTCAGCAGGTAATGCTCAAACCCTTCGGGCATAAGCCCCTGCCCTGAACGAACCTGACTGAAGTCTTTATTAAACGCCAGTACCGCTTTTGGTCTTGCGCCACCGGCGCTGGTGCCAACCGCTAATAAGGCCTGCATCATTTCTTTGTCTGCCGCGTCGTCAAAGTGCGTGCGTTGGCGAAAACCAGTCCGAGCATCGAGCACGTCCTGCGCTAATTTCATTAAGCTCTCAAGCTCAATGTCTTTGTTTTTGGCGTTGGTTTGATTCTTACGCGCAGGGTGATATTCAAGCGCCCCCATGCCCCGCTCGCCGGTATACTGAAGCCTTTCAAGCGGACTCAGAGGCTCTGTGCGATCGGGCTGTTGCGCAACCCACTGGTTCAGTACCGCATTACCAAAGTCATCGGGCAAAGAGTCCGCGAGCATGCCAGGCAGGCCTCTAAAGGTATCCCAATTTAATCCAGGGAAGGAGTAAATTCGTCCCTTCTCGGCGGGCATGGTTAAAGGCGCTAGCGGAATGTTTTTTTCGACAAATTCAGATAAGTACTCGAACCGCGCCGCCGTGTCGCCTTTGTTATAATTTAAGGCACCGACAGGCTCACCTTTGTAGCGAACTTCAATGGTATTAATCACCAGTCCAGCTCCTCATTGTCAGCAGGTTTCACACGCGTTTTACCGCTCGCTCGTTTCTTCTGTTTGGTGCTACTTTTGAGTAGTTGCACAGGAGAAACGCCCTCGTCCGGGAATGCAGCCAATAAATTGTCGATATGCCCTAACGCCTGAAGAATTGCGACATAGGTGGGTAAGGTGCTTTTACCACCCTCGGCGGATTTAACCGCATTAAGGGAGACATTCGCTAAGGTCGCTACGTCCTCCTGAGTTAAATCCTGGTTCAGCCGATACTGCCTGACTCGCTGACCAATGATGGTTGAAACGCGTTCTGAATTCATATAACGAACCTTAAATAGGCTTTAAACTGATAAATAGAGTGTAGCAGACTGTTTAAGGCACGCAATTATATTTATATAAAAGCCCCTATATGGGTTATAAAGTATTTAATTCAAACTAAAATACTTTAAAAGGACTATAAAATATTTTGAATAGGATTGTTAATAACACTTGATTTGAGTATGAATTGATAGTCCGCTTCGTGCCAATTTAGACGCCATACTTGTATCTCCATACCGTTGTTGACAACAACCCAGCTGAAAATCCATAGTATTTATGAAGTATCAATTATCCATCCTCAGAAACATAGCGCCCGGGTAATAGGCGCTTGTGTGCAAGCGTTCTGATTGAAGTGCTTGCTAAATTTTTAGCGCCAATCTGGCTCATTTTCTTCAACAGCTACTTCAATACCACCCGATGTGCCTGCAATATAAAGACCATCAGCTTTGGCATTTACTAATTCACCATCTATAAACTCATAATGCAGGAAAACCTCAACAGTATAAGTTGTTGAAATTATGCTAGTTCTCAAAGTGCTATCAAATGTGTAAATCCGGCCGTCCTCGCGATCATAGATGCCATTATTGAAATCGGGGCCGATCACTGTCACTTCAAACTCTACATCTATATCGAAGGTAATTTGGCTTTCCTCGTCATCAATGTATAGTACTGACGGCTCTATATTCCCAAGGTTTAAAACTGAAAGACCACCATCAACCTCTGCATCCTCCCACATCGAAGAGTTATAAACGTCGCAGTCTTCGAGAAATTCAGTAATTTTCTGCTTAATTGATTCCTCATTATCAATAAAATATTGCTTTACTTGTTGGTGTCTGACGCTCGTATGAGTCGTGTAAATATCCAGAAGCTTATCTAACGACTCCACAGAAATGAAGTTAGCCTCTTCATCACAAAATGCCTTCAAGTCGCCATCATCAGAGACGATGTAGATTTTCTCGTCATTTTGAAGATACGATTTTAGCGACAGGATTGAAATCGCATCCGGAAACTCAGCTTTCTTCTTTCCTTCACCAAATGGTGGCCTTGTTTCGAAGTATAAAGACAGTAGCTCTTCAGCATTAATTTGATCAGCTTCAACTACTTCAGTCGAGCATGCCTTCATAAACTCTTCAAAAACATCCTCTGACTTTTTGTATATGTCATCATCTGATATTTCTTCAAACAACCCCTTAATCTGTTCGTCATCCAGCGATGAAAGAAGTCGGGCTTTTCTTCGGAAGGTCTGGATAGCGTTTATCGCATCTTTAACTGAAAGCGCAATTTTAGATTTTACTTCGCGCTCAACAACGCTTGTAGATACGTGAAAGAACTCATTCGCCTCGCAATATTTCCTAAACGATCTAAATGCTGCACCGTCAAAGTGAAGTCCTGCTTTCACGAATGACTGTGTATCTATGAATACTTTTCTCGTTTCTAGCACAATTTTTCGTCCTGAAATTTAACAGCCTTTAAGCCGACCATGTAAAGTCGGTAACCTTACAAGCGACTCTACCTTGTAAGGATTTAAAATCCAATGTCCGTTTTTCGCTCAAAGCGGACGAACCCTAGCGACAGTTCAACACGTTAATTTGACCATTCAGTCAGAAACACAGTGACACTCAGCTTCAGGGCTTTAATAATGTCTGCATAACCAAAAGCAGCGGACATACCGATGCCAGAAATCACTAAAAAAGAACTGTTTATTGCATTACTCGGGTTAAGTTTTATCAGTGCCACGATTACCTTTCTCGACTGGTGGCAGCGAGGACAGGTTGGAACCAATGACGCTCTGTTAGCTGGAGCTGTTGCGATTATCTTCCTATTTTGGGTACCTATTTCTTCGGCTGTATTCGCTATCAAAAGGCTCGGCATCAACAATATTTTCTATGAGCTGCTTCTATGGTTTGGCTGCTTTTATATCGGCTATCGAATCTGGGGCTTTGCTCTAGCAGGCATTTATCCAGGTGTTGAATTTGGTTGGCTTGACGTCTTTTTCATGTCAATTCCCTGGGCTATTGGAACGTATATTCTTTATCGTGCCTACAGAGCCTACAAAGCATTACAAACCGAACGTTTGCTGCGCCAGCATGCTGAGTTGAATCAACTCAAGCACTCCTTGCATCCTCATTTCTTGTTTAACAGCCTTAATACGTTAACGGCTTTCATTACGTCGAATCCAAAAAAGGCAGAGCTGCTGACTCACGATTTAGCATCCGTGTTGCGACATATCCTAGATACGAATAATGTCGATACCATCAGCCTCAAACATGAATTAATGATCCTACAAAAGTGGCTGAATATAGAGCGTGCTAGGCTCGGTGATGATTTGAAAATCGATATAGACATTGATGAAGCAACTCTAGATGTGCAGATTCCCCCATTTTTGTTGCAACCAATACTGGAAAACTCAATTAAACATGCCACGCGGCTTCCAATTGAATTAACGTTAGCGTGTAGAGCTCGTGGCAGTGCTTTGCAGGTTATTATCCGCGACAATGGTCCCGGTTTTCCTGACATAGTCCTGGCTACTCAACCTGAAAACTTAAAGCATTCGGGACTCGGTTTGAGCACGACAATCCGACGGATTGGCCTTATGCGCCATGCCAATATCCAGCTGTCGAATGACCCAGAGTCTAAGGGAGCGGTTGTCAACATCAGCTTGGAGTCCAATCATGATTAATACTCTTTTTATCGTTGACGATGAATACGCAAGTAGACTGAAGCTGAATCAGCTTATAAGTGCATTACCCGAGTGGCGTATTGAAGCCGAGCTAAGGTCCGGAGAGGAGCTTTTTCAGCATCTTTCAGAGTCACAACCCGATGTCATTTTACTCGACATTAATATGCCAGGACTGAATGGAATCGATGTGCTGTCGCAATTAAACCGGCAACACTGCAATAGCGAAGTTATCTTCACAACGGCACACAGCCGTTATGCCGTTGAAGCCTTCAACGGTGCCGCCGCTGATTACGTTCTCAAACCGATTAGCCTACAACGACTTCAGCTCGCACTTGAACGAGTCGCTGAGCGGCTGCGACTAAAACGAGCCCAAACGCTGCCACAAACATTGATTAGTCAGGTGGGGCAACGTATGAGAAACGTAGGAATTGAGGATATCGATGCCATTATTATCGACAACGGGACGCAAGTCGCCCATTGCGGTTCGCAGACTTACCCTTTAGACAAGACATTAACTGAGCTGGAGCAACAACTGCCAGCACACTTTCTCCGTGTCCATCGTGGCGCAATCATTAATCGGCTTCGATTGAGCGAAGCCGAGCGCTGGCTTAATGGGCGCTTGCTCTTAAGATTTATTCACTCCGAGCTGGAAGTATTAACCAGCCGAAATGGCGCACGCCAACTAAAAAGGCACTTAACGATGTAGTGCTTAACCCTAAAAAATAAGGAAAAACAATGAAAAAATTAATAACACCATTTTTACTGGTGGGGGCTCTTGCGTCCTGCGAAAACGCACCAGCACCTGATTTATACACCAATTACATTAGCGACGGAGAAGCACACCCGTTAGTCATTTTGGTAGGAGGAAGTGACGGTGGTAATTACTTTGCCAATCCAAATATGAAGCCGTTGATGGATAGATATCACGATTATGGATTCTCTGTTGCATCAATGGGTTACTTTGATACGTTGGGAACGCCCGATAGCCCTATTGAGCTGTCTTTAAACGAAATTGACGCGCGTATTAAGGCAATAACTGAAGACTCGAGCATTAAAGGTCAGTGTGTTGCACTTCTCGGTTTCTCAAAAGGTGCGGAATTATCTTTGTTGCTTGGCAGCCATTTTAATACGGTTAATCACATTGTTGCTGCATACCCGAGTCATGTTGTCTGGAATGCAGTGAAAACACCAATGAGCTATTCAAGCTGGAGCATCGACGGACAGCCACTACCTTACATTGAGGCCCCTTTATTATCTTTTGACATGCTATCCGGAATTTTTACCGGTGAGTACCGAAATGCCTTTACTGACGCTTTATCTGAAGCTTCCCCAAAAGAGTTCAACGATGCTGCAATTCCTGTCGAGAAGATCAAAGGCTCGGTTACGCTGGTCTCAGCAAGGCAAGACCAAATTTGGCCTTCATTCGAAATGGCTAATAAAATTGAACAAAGGTTGTCAGATAATAGCTATGAGAACCCCGTGCTGCATATCGATTTGGATGGAGACCATTACAGTTATAACAAAGAAACAATGGATACTGTCTTGACTCATCTAAAACATGTCATGGGTTCAGAATGTAACTAAGTATAAGCCAGCGTGTTTGCTGGCTTTACTTTAACTGCACTGACTAAGAATAAATTGCCAGATAATATTAGGAGTGTCCGCTCTGAGCGAGAAGCGGACCAACTACAGCCCCAGTAGTAGCCGCGCATTCGCTCAATTACTAATTTCTAGCTAGGATCTATTCGTTAGAAAGCTTAGTTAAACTTTCTGGGACAAAATATGCTCGGTGTTGATATAGCCAAGAAGGCAATAATGCATGAGCTAGTGCCTCATTACGCAACTGCTGACTGATGTTTTGGTCAGCCACAAAGGCGCTCTCATCGAAGTCATAGTGACCGGTTTTATCCTCTCCAGGAGTTAAAATCGCTACTCCTTTGGGTGTCATCCATGCGTAGTTATTACCAAATTGCATCATGGCACGATTAGCCGGTGGCACGTTATCATTCGAAATGTCCTGGCCTATCGCCGGGGTCCAAGCTGAAACGCCTGCAAGCGAGATAACCGTAGGCATTAAGTCAATCTGACTGGTAATTTCATCAATCTCTTTGGGTTGAATAGAGCCACCCAGAATGAGTCCTGGAATACGAAACTTTTGGATCGGAACTAACTCGTTTCCATAGACGCGCGTATCGTGATCAGCGACAATCAAAAAAATCGTATTTTCCCAGTAATCACTCGCCTTTGCTTTGTTGATAAACTTACCCAGCGCAAAGTCAGCATATTTGACAGCGTTTTCTACCGAGTTCTTGGGCGCAGAATAGAGCTCGACTTCATCGTCTGGAAACTCAAATGGTTCGTGGTTTGATGAGGTAAACACCAAGCTAAAGAAGGGAGCTCCCTTTTTAGTTAGCATCTCAAACCTTTTATGAGCGGTATTAAACAGGTCCTCATCGCTCGCTCCCCAGCTACCGACAAACTTGGGGTTATCAATGTCACTCTGACCAAGAATAGACTGAAAACCATTACTTGCGAAAAAACTTCCCATGTTGTCAAAGTGGGTTTCACCACCATAAATAAACTCAGTGAAGTATCCCTCACGCGACAACAGGTCAGCAGCGGTATAAAAATTTTGCTGAGACAGTGAAAGTTTCACGGTACTTCTTCCCGGTGTGGGTAAGAAGCTTGAAATAACCGCCTCAATACCACGAACTGACCGAGTGCCAGTTGCGTAAAGCTGCTGAAACCACCACCCTTCCTTACTAAGTCGCTTTAGGTTTGGTGTGACATTAATCCCACCGAGATCTTCAACAAAAGTCGCACCTAAACTTTCCTCCAAGATAACGACAATATTTTTGGGTTTGTCGAAGCTCCGGGAAGCTTTATTAAAGTGCACTGTGGGGTATTCGTCAGATGGAAATGTCTTGCCTGCTAAGTGTGGCTGGCTTTTAACTATGTTAAGAATTTTCTCTAAACTGGCATCACCGTATATACGAGAGGCATTTTCCTCGTGCCTCATGCTGTAAATTGCGTATTCAAGCGAATAGGCCGAACTGATAACTAAACTATTCACCAAAGCATCCGATGTCACCGCAAAAAATGCTGGGTTCGCCGGGCGATGCGCTAACGTTGACCGCACACCGGCAAAAACAATTACCATCAAAAGCGGCCAAACAATAAGCGCCCTGCCAGTGTATTGTTTATGACCATAAGTTGTCTGGTTCAGTCGCTTAGCAAGCTTACCGAGTCCGAATAAGCAAATACCCAACACTACCGCGGTCAAAAGTAACCAGACTTTAAACCCTCCCCAAAGGGTGCTTAACACTTCCCTCGGGTACTCTAAATACTCAACAAACAGACGGTTAGGTCGCAAGTCGTATTGCATAACAAAGGCGGGCGTTGAGACCTCCATAAACGTGATATAGGTGATAGCAATAATCAACCAAACGCTTTGAACTGTTTGCCAAGCCCTCACACCCCAGCGATTTAAAAATAATGGCGCGAATAGCAATAAAGGTAGCGTCAGATAACCCATCTGAACGATGTCTGCTCTGAGGCCCATTAACATCAAGTAACTGAGCTCTCCTGCCTCAGTTACGCGTTCAAACTGCCATATAAATAATAGTAAGCGACTAACACTCAGGATAATTAGACCCAGCGAAAAACCCGCTATAAGCGTCCGGTATTGGAATAGCGACGACTTCAGTTCTTTTAATAAAGGTGTATTGCTCATTAGTAGCCCAACTTAGCTCTGATAATGAACGCGATACTAAAGAACGAACCTTAAGCTGAACTTAATATTGACTGTTTACTATGCAGTTTTTATTTCTCAAGAGGTGACTATGAAACCAGGAAAAACTGGCATAGCCCGAATCATCGATGCAACGCAATATTCCATGAAAGGGCTCAGAGCGGCGTGGTGTTTTGAAGCAGCTTTTCGACAAGAGGTACTTTTATTGTTGGTGTTGTTGCCAGTTTTAGTGATAGCAGAGCTTGAGCTTTCAGAGCGGTTGCTAATGTTCATGTCATTGCTTGGTTTACTTATTACGGAGCTACTAAACTCCGCCATTGAAACGGTTGTCGACCGCATTGGCGCCGACTTTCACGAGCTCAGCGGTCGAGCAAAGGACATCGCCTCGGCTGCAGTATTCATTGCTATCTGTCAGTTCATCGTCGTTTGGGTAGCTGTATTATGGCCGCTTTAAAGTCCATGACGGTTTGGAGGCGTTGGGCAAGTGTTTTGGCGGTTTTTGTCGCTATATTACTGGTCGTAGAATTTCTAGAGCTTAAGTTTTTAGTCGCCAATGCGTTATACCAGCTTGAAGGGGGACAGTGGTCTTTAAGGCACCACTTTATCACTGAAACGATTCTTCATGACGGTATACGGAAGCTTAATCTCGCATTTGTAGTGCTTGTCCTAGCCTTAACCGTGGCTCAGTTCTTATCAAGCAAAGGGGAAAGCAAGCGGCGCCGGTATGTATTGTTACTCTTATCGGTTTTGTTGTCTTTTGGTTTAGTGAATTACCTCAAGGCGATGCTTGGTATGGACTGTCCTTGGGATTTGCAGTTATACGGAGGAGTCAAACCATATATCAGTTTATGGTCGTTCAACGACACTCATTTTGGCTCGGGTCGGTGCTTTCCTTCGGGACATTCAAGTATTGGCTTTGCCTGGATTGCTCTGTACTTTTTCTGGCGTAAAAACAGGCCTCTTCTTGCGAAAGCTTCGCTAATTCTCGCACTTTCTTCCGGCTTTTTACTTGGAGCTGTTCAACAGCTGCGGGGCGCGCACTTCTTTATTGATGACATAACAACAGCATTCATCTGTTGGAGTGTTTCTTTATTTATCTTTCATATAGGTGAGCAATATGCAGCGACTGACGCTTAATTTTCCAGTTCTATTAATACTCGTTGCGGCTTGGCTTGCTCTAGCATACTCGGGTCCTCTTGTGAGTGCGTTGAGTGAATACGGGGTTCATGGGTTCACGCAAGTCAAACTGATGGTGTTCATTGCTTTTTTCTATACTGTTGCGCTCGCCATCAGTCGATGCGTTAATGCTTTTAAGCCATTCGCAATATTGTTGTTTGTTCTTGCTGCTCCTGCACTTTTTTACATGTCGGAATATGGCATTATCATTGATGCAGATATGATAATTAATGCAATTGAGACCGATACGGCTGAGGCTCGTGAACAACTCTCGGGAAGTTTTTTTGAAACCTTCATAACACTTGGTGTTATCCCATCGCTATTGCTGGCGTATATAAAACTCCCCACTTCCAGTGCGACAACAAAAATAAAACAAGGTCTTGCAGCGGCGACTTGCTTTTCAATATTAGCGGTCGGTATCGCTTACACCAGTTATGACGACTTCGCGTCTTTATTTCGCAACCATCGAGATGTGAAGTACAGAGTTGCTCCTTTCAACGTCATATCATCAACCGTCTCGGCTTTGAAACGAAAACTAGAAACCCCAACTCAATTTATAAGACTAGGGCAAGATGCCGTTCAGGTAGGTACGTCTGAAAAACCGAGAGTCATGGTAATCGTTTTGGGTGAGACAGCGCGTGCGGATCATTTTGCAATCAATAACTATGCTCGACCGACAACGCCTTCACTGAATGCGCTCATGACATCAGAGCCAATATTCAGCTATAAAAAAGCTACGTCTTGTGGAACGGCAACTGCTATTTCAGTGCCGTGCATGTTCAGTTTTTTAACCGCTGATAATTACTCGGATGTTGCTAGAAACTCGAGTAATGTATTAGATGTTTTAGAAACTGCTGGTATTAATGCAACATGGATAGAAAATAACTCTGGCTGCAAAGATGTCTGTAACCGAATTAAAACCGTCAAAATGAGCGAATCCCGATGTGAAGAATCGCAATGCTATGATATAGATATGCTCGAACAACTCAAATCTTGGTTAAGCAATTTGCATCAAGACTCAATTATTGTGCTTCATCAAATGGGAAGTCACGGGCCTGCCTATTACGAACGGTCGCCTAACGAAATGAAACGGTTTTTACCCGAATGTAAAAGCCAAGAGCTGTCGAATTGTTCTGTGGATGAAATCACTAATGCATATGACAACAGTTTGCTCGTGACCGACCAACTGGTAAGTCAGGTCATAAAGTTATTGAAAAGCCACACTGAACTAGACAGCAGTATGATGTATGTATCTGACCATGGTGAATCACTCGGTGATAACGGTATCTATCTGCATGGCTTGCCTAACTGGATAGCTCCAGAAGAACAGCGCCACATACCCTGGATAGTATGGCCGTCCGACATATTCAGTGTAAGTAAACACGAAACGAGCGCTACTATCAGCCATGATAATTTCTCGCACACGATCCTGGGCTACTTTAATGTTGAAGCCTCTGTTTACAACGAACACCTTGACTTGACTAAACCTGATGGACGGTACGCACATGCGTTTGCTACTACTAGAAGATGATAGGCATTTGGCGGAAGGAATAATCAAGGGTCTGAGCCGAATGGGATACTTAGTTGAACTAGCGGCAAACTTGTCTCAAGCTGAGAGCGCCCTTAGGACAGATAAATTTGATCTTGCAATATTTGATCTCGGACTGCCCGATGGAAATGCCGTACCACTGATTAAAAAGTTAAGGAAAGCAGGCCAAGAAATCCCGATTCTCGTACTTACAGCGTGGGATGATATTGATACTAAAGTACTGGCATTAAACGAAGGCGCCAACGACTATGTGGTTAAGCCTTTTGAATTACGCGAATTAGAAGCGCGTATTCGAGTGCAGGTTCGCAAAGCAAACCAGCACTTAAACGATATTATAACCTGTGGGCAGCTGACTATTAACCTATCATCACAGGAATGCCGTTTTCGTGACAAAACGATTAATTTAACTCGACTTGAGTGGCTGCTACTGAAACAGTTAGCGCTGCATAAAGGAAAAATAGTGAGTAAAGAGCAATTAGCCAGTGCGTGCTATGGGTGGGAAGGCGATCATGAGAGTAATTCGTTGGAAGTGCACATCCACTATTTACGCAAGAAAATCGATGGTAGCCTTATCTCAACTATAAGAGGTCTAGGTTATCGCTTACAAGATGGATCATCATGAGCCTGTGGTCACTTCGTCGTTCATTGGTTGTTGGCATCAACTTAGCCGTTGTTACTGTACTCGCCGCCACCGCGTGGGCTAGCTACCGAGATATTTTGCATGAGCTGGATGAGGTTTTTGATGCGCAACTGGCTCAAACCGCAAAGTCACTCGCGACATTTTATGCGCCGCCCAAAAATAAACTGTCAGTCACTCAAATAATTCCGATATCCGCATATGATGATGTCGGTGAGGGTAGCTCCACTGAAGAGAAAGGTCCCAGCGGTCATAAATATGAGTCTAAGATTGGCTACCAAATTCATGGTGTTGACGGTAATTTGCTGGCTTCAACAAACCAGCCTCAATCATTGAGCCTTAAGGGTTTAGAAGCCGGTTACCATACATTAAAGAGTGACAAAAACACGTGGTTTATCTTTAGCTACTTCGAGGAATCGAAAGACATATGGGTTCATACTTTTCAGCGTCAGGATGTTCGAGGTGAGCTGAGTGGCTATTTAGCCTCAGAGCAACTCTATCCACTATTATTAATGTGGGTTCCAATAAGCCTAATAATACTGTTCATCGTTTATATTGTCCTAAAACCCGTAAACCGTTTTGCTGCCGACCTAAGAGCTAGGGAGTTAAATAACTTGTCGCCAGTTGAGTCCGAGCTACCCAATGAGTTGGTTCCGATCCGGCAAGCACTAAATCGGTTGTTGCATCAAATTAAAATGTTTTCGGAACGCGAAAAGCGGTTTGTCGCTGATGCTTCTCACGAACTGCGCACACCGTTAAGCGCAATCCAAGTACACGCCGAAAATGTCATTTCAGCTGATTCACTTGGCGATGCCAAGCACTCTGGCAAGTCAATTTTTTACTCCGTGGAGCGAATGTCACGCCTCGTTAATCAACTATTGTTGTTGAACCGGCTTGATAGCCTAAACTTTACTGAAAAGTTTGAGGAAGTTGAAATCAGTAAGTTGGTCTCTTTGGCGCTAAATAACTTACCAATTAATAAAGTGGAAAATCACCAGTGGCACATTGATGTTTCCTCTATTCGAATAATTTGCGACGAAACTCTTATCGTTAGCGCTTTAACCAACCTGTTGTCCAATGCAATGAAATTTTCGCCGAAAAATTCGAAAATACAGATAGTCGCGACCGAGGCGGCTAATAGAGTCATTATCAAGGTTGCTGATGAAGGCAAGGGCGTCCCTGAAGAAATACTTGAGCGCTTGGGAGAGCGTTTCTATCGACTTCAAGAGCATAGTGGTGTATCAGGATCTGGTTTAGGCCTGTCGATTACACATAAGATAGTGCAACTGCACCATGGAAAAATTTCATTCAACAATGCCTACACCACAGGCCTTGAAGTACATATAGAGTTACCTAAGTGAAACTTTGGAGAATTGAGCGTATTTTACTGTTGGTCCCCCTAACGATTAATATCATGAGATTCTAACGTCCGCTCTTGGCACGGGGCTGCCGTAGCAGCCCACTAACAGTTAGACCTCAATTGACTCAGAAATATAAAGCGCGTCATCCACTTCAATTCCGAGGTAGCGTACAGTGCTTTCCAACTTTTTGTGGCCTAATAAAAGTTGGATAACTCTGAGGTTCTTAGTTTTCTTATAGATAAGATATGGCTTGGTCCTTCGCATTGAATGAGTGCTGTACAGCGAACTGTCCAATCCTAGTTTCTCGATCCAGCCATGAAATATCCGGTTGTACTGGCGGGTCGAGATATGTTCTGCATCAGTAACTCTCGATCTAAATAAATAATCTGATTCTGATAGATTCGCTTGCCTGATCCAAGCGGATAGCGAATCTCTAGTTCCTTGAGTTATCTCGAACTGTACTGGACAACCTGTCTTCTGCTGCACAACATGAGTCCTGGTAAGCAGCGAACGGCCACACGAAACATCCGATACTTTCAGTTTTACTAAATCACAACCCCTAAGCTTGCTATCTAACCCTAGATTGAAAAGAGCCAAATCTCTTGCTTTCCCTTCAAGTTCAAGGCGTATGCGAATGCCCCAGATATGGGATATCTGGAGTGGCTTTTTCTGTCCTATAATTCGATTTTTATTCCACGGATATGCTTGTTGAACTGCCATGATTAATCTCCAGTTAGTACTGAGACTTAAGTATGGCCTTTAAAAAGAGTAAAAAGCCCGCTAAAAAGCGGGCTTCATATTCATGTCAGTGATACATCGAACCTGACGTGGAACGTCAGGCTACATCACAAAACTTACCTATACTCTTCAATGCTCGGGCATGAGCACATCAGGTTACGGTCACCGAACACGTCATCAATACGGTTTACGGTTGGCCAGAACTTGTCGTAACCAACGGCTTCAACCGGGTAGGTTGCTGTTTGACGGTCGTATGGGCGGTCCCATTCTGCATCGGTAATGTCCGCCAGTGTGTGCGGTGCATTCACCAGTGGGTTGTTGTCTTTCGGCCAGTCACCAGATGCTACTTTATCGGCTTCGGCTTTAATGCTGACCAAGGCTTCAATAAAGCGGTCCAGCTCGGCTTTAGACTCAGACTCGGTCGGCTCAACCATAATGGTACCGGCTACCGGAAAGCTCATAGTTGGCGAGTGGAAACCGTAGTCTTGCAGGCGCTTAGCCACGTCAATTTCGGCAATGCCGGCGGCGTCTTTCATTGGACGCAAGTCGATAATGCACTCGTGCGCAACTCGGTTGTTGCGGCCACGGTACAGAATTTTGAAGTGCTTACTCAGCTTCTCAGCAACGTAGTTGGCGTTCAAAATAGCGGTTTCTGACGCTTCACGTAAGCCGCGTCCGCCCATCATGGCAATGTACATCCACGAAATGGTCAGAATGCTGGCACTACCAAACTGAGCAGCAGATACCGCGCCATTGCCCGCTTTAGGGCCGTCGATATTAATCACCGAGTGGTTCGGCAGGAATTCAGCCAGGTGCTGCTTCACGCCAATAGGACCCATACCCGGGCCACCGCCACCGTGCGGAATACAGAAGGTTTTGTGCAGGTTCAGGTGCGATACGTCCGAGCCAATGTAACCCGGTGAGGTTACGCCAACCTGTGCGTTCATGTTGGCACCGTCCATGTATACCTGACCGCCGTAGCTGTGAACCAGGTCACAAATGTCTTTAATGCCTTCTTCGTAAACACCGTGCGTTGACGGGTAAGTCACCATAATGCACGACAAGTTATCGCCCGCTTCTTCGGCCTTGGCTTTTAAGTCGTCCATGTCCACGTTGCCGTGTTTGTCACAGTCGACCACCACCACTTTCATGTTGATCATTTGCGCTGACGCTGGGTTAGTACCGTGCGCAGAGCTTGGAATTAAGCAGATATTGCGGTGCCCTTCGTTGCGGCTCTCATGGTACTTCTGAATAGCCAGCAAGCCAGCGTATTCACCTTGTGCACCCGAGTTCGGCTGCATCGACATAGCGTCGTAACCGGTAATATCCAATAGCCATTCAGACAAAGTGCCGACCAACTCCTGGTAGCCTTGTGCCTGCTCTACCGGGCAGAATGGGTGTAGCTGACCAAACTCAGGCCAGGTAACCGGAATCATTTCAGCGGTCGCATTCAGTTTCATGGTGCAAGAGCCCAGTGAAATCATGGAATGGTTCAACGCTAAGTCTTTGTTTTCCAGTTTCTTAATGTAACGCAGCATTTCGGTTTCTGAGTGATACTCGTTGAATACCGGGTGCTGTAAATAGTCTGACTGACGTACCAACGCAGCAGGAATCGACTCAACATCTCCGCCCGCAACACGGCTGTCCAGTACGTCAACGTCCAGACCATGATTCTCACCAAACACCACATTAAACAGCGTTTCAACATCGTCACGCGTTTTCGCTTCATCTAAGCTAACGCCAAATACGCCTTCGCCATCAACGCGCAGGTTAATACCCGCCGCTTTTGAACGCGCTAACACGTCGGTTGCGTTGTCTTTCATTTCAAAGGTTAAGGTGTCAAACCAGTGGCTGTTCACTAGCTTCACGCCTTTGTCCTGCATACCTAAGGCAACAATGTCAGTCAGGCGGTGAATGCGGTTGGCAATACGGCGCAAGCCTTGTGGACCGTGATACACAGCGTAGAAAGACGCCATGTTCGCCAGCAGCACCTGCGCGGTACAAATATTCGAGTTCGCTTTCTCACGGCGTATGTGTTGCTCACGCGTTTGCATGGCCATACGCAGTGCCGGGCGGCCGCGAGAGTCTTTAGAAACGCCAATGATACGACCAGGCAACGAACGCTTAAACTTGTCGCGAGTTGCAAAAAACGCCGCGTGAGGGCCACCGTAGCCCATCGGCACACCGAAACGCTGAGCGTTACCGAAGACCATATCAGCGCCCATTTCGCCCGGCGACTTAAGCATTAACAGGCTCATTAAGTCAGAAGCGACGGCAACAATGGCTTTTTTCTCCTGCAACTCACCAATTAATTGTTCGATGTTGTGCAGCTGACCTTGTTTGTCCGGGTATTGCAGTAACGCACCGAATACATCATGGTCGGACGCTTCACGTGCAGGACCAACAATAATGTCAAAGCCATAGTACTCGGCTCGGGTCTTCACTACGTCGATGGTCTGTGGGTAAACATTGTCGGCAATAAAGAAGGCGTTAGACTTCTTGTTTTTAGACACGCGCTTGGCCATCGCCATGGCTTCCGCTGCTGCTGTTGCTTCATCAAGCAAAGATGCGCTGGCTAAATCCAGGCCGGTTAAGTCCATGGTCATTTGCTGGAAGTTCAGCAGCGCTTCTAAACGACCTTGCGCAATTTCCGGCTGATAAGGTGTGTACGCTGTGTACCAACCCGGGTTTTCCAACACGTTACGTAAAATAACGTTTGGCACGACCGTATCGTAATAACCCATACCAATGTACGAGGTGAAAATTTCGTTTTTCTGAGCAATGGTTTTCAGGCGAGCTAACGCCTCACGTTCCGTTTGCGGCTCACCAACTTGCAAGAACGGTTCGCGCAGTATTGCGCCAGGCACCGTGTCTTTGGTTAAAGCTTCTAAAGAATCCACACCCAGCTCTGCCAACATGGCTTTTTGCTCTTCAGCACTTGGGCCAATGTGGCGACCGATGAACTCATCGTGGTGTTCTAATTGCGTCAGGGTAGTACTGCTCATTTAACTCAGCCTCGTACATTTATCGATAGTAAGAAACAACGAACCCCGGTTAATTTCCGGGGCTCAGGACGCTTAGTCATTGGTACAAAGTCCAATGGCTTAGTCTTCGTCTATTGAAGCCTCGTATGCGTTCGCGTCCAATAAATTTTCAAGTTCACTGCTGTCATCCGCTTTAATACGGAATAACCAGCCATCGCCATAAGGGTCGTTATTAACCGTTTCTGGCGCATCTTCCAAGTCTTCGTTGACTGCAACAATTTCGCCTGTCATTGGTGCGTAAATGTCTGATGCCGCTTTTACGGATTCAGCAACAGCAATGTCGTCGCCTGTTTCAACTTTGTCACCAACGTCTGGTAACTCAACGAAAACCATGTCTCCTAACAGCTCTTGCGCGTGCTCAGAGATACCAACGGTAAAGGTGCCATCACCTTCGTCGCGCACCCACTCGTGAGTTGACGCGTATTTCAGATCGGCTGGAATATTGCTCATAATGACTTCCTGTAGTTCAAAATCGTTTATTGTGATGAAACAGAATTATAAAACAGATTGACCGTTTCGCACGAAGCCCGGTTTGACGACCTTCACCGGTACTTGTTTCTTACGCATTTCAACGTCCGCAGTATCACCTACTGAAGCAGGTACACGCGCCATTGCGACTGAGAAACCAAGCGTAGGCGAGAATGTACCAGAAGTGATGACACCTTCGCCACCCTCTACGGTCACTTTTTGACCGTGACGAAGCACACCTTTTTCTTCCATCACCAAGCCTACCAGCTTGTCGTGACCTTCCGCTTTTTTCTGCTCTAAAGCTTTACGGCCAATAAAATCTCTGTCTGCTGGCTCAAATGCCACACCCCAGCCCATGTTAGCTTCTAATGGTGTGATATTTTCGTCCATGTCCTGACCGTACAGGTTCATGCCGGCTTCTAAGCGCAGAGTATCGCGTGCGCCCAGTCCACAAGGAGCAACGTCCGCTTCTAACAGCTGGTTCCATAGTGCTTCTAATTGACTTGCCGGTACGACAATTTCATAGCCTTTTTCGCCGGTGTAACCCGTGGTCGCGATGAAAAAGTCACCTACTTGTTTGCCAACGAATGGTTTCATGCCGTCAATTTCAGCGTATTGTTCGCTTGAAAGTACTTTCTGAATTTTATCGGCAGCGTTAGGACCTTGCAGCGCAAGCATGCCCATATCGTCACGCTCTTTCGTTGTTACGTCAAAATCCGCAGCAACCTTTTCAATCCATGCTAAGTCACGGTCACGAGTGGCTGAGTTGACGACCATACGATAAGACGTTTCAGAGAAGTGATACACGATAAGGTCATCAATAACACCGCCGTTTTCGTTCAGCATGCTGGTGTATTGTGCTTTACCTTCTGTTTTAAGCTTAGCCACGTCATTAGCAAGCAAGTAACGTAAAAACGCCTGAGCCTGAGCGCCTTCAACGTCAACAATGGTCATGTGAGACACATCGAAAACACCGCAATCACGGCGTACCGCGTGGTGCTCTTCAATCTGTGAGCCATAGTTCAGCGGCATGTCCCAGCCGTGAAAGTCGACCATTTTGGCACCAGCTTTTACGTGTGCATCGTACAGTGGCGTTTTGCTACCCATAACGCGTTCCTTATCTGTTCACTTTATGTGCGTGTTTATGGGCGCAAATTATAGGCGTGATTGACTTAAACTTAAAATCAATAATGCTTATAATGCTATTAATTTTTCAAATACCAAGTAAGCACTTTATAAAGCAAACCAATGAAACATTTATCATTAGAGGCATTACGCAGTTTTAGCGCCGTTGTCGAGTTAGGCAGCATGACGCTGGCCGGTGAACGGATGGGGCGCTCCCAGCCCGCTATCAGCCTGCAACTCAAAAAATTGGAAGAACAGCTTGGCGTCGAGTTGCTTGTTCGCCAGGGCAATGGCTTTACGTTGACCCCTGACGGCGACGTTCTGTTTGACTACGCACAGCGTATGCTGGCACTAAACGATCAGGCCTGGGCTCAATTCGAGCCCCAGCAAGTCAGCGGTAAAGTACGCTTGGGCATTACCAGTGAATTTGCGTCTAGCTTATTGCCGAAAGTGCTGGGCCAGTTTGCCCAGGTATACCCTCAGGTTACGTTGCAGGTAACCTCGGGACTGAGTAAAGACTTACTTTCCCGGCTGGGACAGCAATTCGATATTATTCTGGCTTTGCGCGAGCAGACCAATAAAAGCGATGTGTTAATTCAACGGGAGGAGCTGGTTTGGGTCGGTTCCCCGGCATTGGTTGAGCAACCCAGCTTGCCGTTAGTCGTCGCGCCGGATGGCTGTATTTACCGACGTCGGGCTGAGCAAAGTTTACAGCGTATTCGGCAGCCCTATCGAATTACTTATACCAATACAGACTTCTCCGGACTCACCGCGGCGTTGAATAGTGGACTGGGTATAACGGTTTTAGCCAAAAGTACCGTGCCCGAGAGTGTCTCAGTCATTGATGCTTTAGCAAATGGGCAAAGCCTACCAACACCCGGGTCAGTGAACGTCATTATGCGCCTGGCTGGTGGCGCTTCCAGCGCGGCCTCGCAGTTAGCCGATTACCTGAAAGCGCGAATTTAAAGATCGCACCTGATGCAATAGCATCAGGCTACATGACACGTGTAGCCTGACGTTATTACGTCAGGTTATGAATTTGAGTCGTGTAGCCTGACGTTATTACGTCAGGTTATAAGGTTTAGGCGACAGCGATTTCAGCGAGTTTTCTTTTTAAGAGCGTCAATTTATTCGCCACACCAAAGGCTATTGCGCGCAGTCCTTTGACCACCGGATTGGCAGTACCAAAGCCGCGCTTGAAGAGCTCCATGGCAGCTATCATAACTTGAGTGTCAGCTTTGCGGGAACGCTGATAGGCCCCCAGGCGTTTGGTTAAATCATTAGGCGCTTTTAAGTCTATGCCCTGTAGCTGTTCGCACAGCTCTTTCACGTCACCAAAGCCTAAGTTAGCGCCCTGCCCGGCAAGCGGATGTATGGTATGTGCGGCGTCACCAGCCAACACAATGCGCTGATGAAACCACTGCCGTGCGTACTGCATTCTTAAGGGAAAAGCTTTTACGTCAGACACGCACTCACACGCGCCCAACACTCGCCCTGACTCAGTTTCTACCTGTTTAGCGAATCGTTCCGGGCTTTCATTCAGTAACGCCACTGCTAACGGCTCGTCCGCTGACCAGACAATAGAAACAGTATGTGGGTCGGGCGTGGGTAGCAGCGCCAGCGGTCCTGTCGGTAAAAACACTTGTCGCGCCACGCCATTATGAGGCTGTTTAGTACGAATGTTGGCGACAATACCGCGCTGCTCGTAGTCCCAGAAGCTAATGGGTAACTCAGCAAAATGACGTACCTGCGAGCGCCCGCCGTCCGCGCCAATAATAAGGCTGGCGGAAAGTAACTGCTCACCCACTTGTATTTCTGCCAGGCTGCTGTCATTGCCCGCGCTCATTAATTTCCAGCTGTCTGTTTTAATGATTTCAACGCCAGCCTGCTCCGCGCTTTCCCATAGAAAATGCTCGGCCACATTGTTCTCGACAATGGCGCCAATATCTTCCGCGTTAATTTCTTCAGCAGAAAATTCAATATGGGCAGAACTGTCTTTGTCCCACACTTGCATGCTGTTGTATGGTCCGGTGCGGTGCGCTTGTATTTTCTGCCAGGCACCACAATCGGCAAGCACACTGCGACTGCGGTCGTTTAACGCGCTGACCCGCAATGCCAGCTCTTCAGTGAGTTCAGGCTGGTCGTGGCGTTCTATGACAATGACTTGCCGCCCCTGCTGCGCCAGCTTAGTAGCGAGACTCAGGCCTATCATGCCGCCGCCAACAACAACAATGTCAGTGTATTTGCGTGTCATGGTTTCATCCCCATGGTCAGTCGGGCAAAGCTCGATTTTAGAGGGCTACAGTGCTGCAACAACATGAGTACACCGTTCCGTCCTAATATCGTTGGCCAAAACTGATTGGAGAACCCTCTAACTAAGCCATCGGTTAAGCGGATAATAGACTCGTAGTCGCGCTCGCGTTGCTGTTCGTAGTCGGTCAGATGCTGGAATGCGCCCGGATCCGTCGCATTGTTCAAGGCCTCACAAAGCTGCTCTACGTCACGCAGCCCCAGATTAAACCCTTGCCCGGCGATTGGGTGCAAAGCGTGGGAGGCATTACCAATAATCACCGTGCGGTGGTGCGTTGAGCGTTTTGCCCGGCGCAGAATAAGCGGATAGAACACGCGCGGCGACACCGATTTAAAACGCCCGGCTCGATAACCAAAAGCTTTCTGACAACGCTCCAAAAACTCTGAGTCTGTCCATTGTTCCGCTTCGGCCAACTGCTTTTCGGTAAAGCTCCACACCAACGACGCGTCGTTTCCTTTCATAGGTAAAAGGGCAATGGGTCCATTTTCGGTAAAACGTTCGTAGGCCCAGCCATTGAGGGGCTGCTCAAGCGTCAGTGTGGCAATACAACCGTACTGTCCGTAATCGGTCACGTCTGACTTCAGTCGTAACTGCTCACGCACCAGCGAGTTTTGGCCGTCGGCGCCAATCAGCAGCCGACAATTCACCCGCTGTTGGTTGTCCAGTGTCACGTTTACCTGTGATTGTTCTTGCTCAATACGCTCGGCACGCACGCCGCCTAACCAGATAACGTTATTCAGCGTCTGGCAGCTGTTATATAAGCGTTCTACCAACTCAGACGCGGCCACGACTTTGCCCAAGGCTTCCACGCCCTCGTGCTCCGCATGAAGTTCTGTACCGCCAATGAAACCGCGATCGGAAATATGAATATGCTTTATGGGCTCGTGGGTAATATCCTTCAGCACGCCCAGCTTTGACAAACGATGGGCCGACGCAGCGGCCAGTGCAATAATTCGTTTGTCGTTGGGCGGGCCTTCTTTGCGGGGTTCGCAAATAACAATGCGCCAGTCCGGACGCTGTTGCGCCAGCATCATGCCGGTTAATGCACCAACCAGACCGCCGCCAACAATAGCGACATCGGCAGAGGTTATTTGCCGTTCATCCATGCTTCTATCTCTTCTATGGTTTTAGGCACGTCGCTGGTCAGGTTTTCATAACCTTCGGCGGTGACCACCAAATCATCTTCGATGCGAATGCCAATGCCACGCCATTTCTCATCGACATCGGCATCTTCCGGAATATAAATACCCGGCTCGACCGTCAGCACCATACCCGGTTCAAAAGCAACGGGTTTGCCGTTGTCGTCTTTGTAGCGTCCCATGTCGTGTACGTCGAGTCCCAGCCAGTGTCCTAAGCCGTGAATAAAGTACGTTTTCCAACGCATGGCTTCAAAGGTTGTGTCCGGATCACCATCGATAATGCCCAGTTCAACTAAACCGTCGTTAATGACACGAGCCGCGGCGTTACTGGCATTAACCAAATTACTGCCGGGCTTTATTTCTTCAAACGCTGCGTACTGTGCTTTTAATACCAACTCATACAAGGTGCGCTGCGTATCACTGAATTTGCCATTGACGGGGAAAGTACGAGTAATGTCGGCAGCATACCCCTGATACTCGGCGCCGGCATCGACCAGGATCAAATCGCCATCGTTCAGTACGTCTTTATTGTCGGTATAGTGCAGTACGCAGGCATTGGCACCGCCACCGCAGATCATTCCATAAGCCGGATACAGCGCCCCGTTCATAGCAAACTCATGATGCAGTTCGGCACCCACCTGGTACTCGTGTTTGCCGGGCGCCACAAAACGCATAATGCGACGAAACGCGTTGCTGCTGATACGCGCCGACTCACGCATAACGTCAATTTCAGCGTCCGACTTTATCAGTCGCATGTCGTCTAATAACGGTCTTAAATCGCGCAGACTTTGCGGCGGCAACTCGCCGCTGCGACGAGCGGTTTGCTGTAGTTGGTTACGGGCACCGTTAATCAACTCGCCGACTTCGGCCTGATCGCTCATAAGGTAAAACACGCTGTCCATACCTTTCAGTACATCCGGCAGTCGTTCCTCAAAAGCGTTTACGTCTTCCGCCACGTCCACACTCAATGCCTGCTCGGCATTTTCATAGCCCAACCGCAAACCATGCCAAACTTCCTGCTGCGGGTCTTTGTCCTGGCAAAACAGCAGGCTTTGCGGTTGCTTGTCATTAATAAGTACCAGCACCGCATCGGGTTCGGCAAAGCCGGTTAAATAGAAAAAGTCACTGTTTTGCCGAAACGGATACTCGGTGTCGTTACTGCGCGTGACTTCGCTGTTACCGGCAATAATGGCAACAGTGCCCAGTGGCAAACGCTTCATGAGCGCTTGCCGACGTTGTGCAAACTCTTCTACGGAAATTACGGCGGTCATAAATTAATGCAGTGTTTTCGGTGGTTGGTTGGCTGGCTGCTCTTTGCGGCCTAACTCGGTGTAGCACATCATGGCCGATACACGCAGATATTCGACAATTTCAAAGTAAGCGCGCTCTTCTTCCTCGCCACCACCTTCTTCGGTGAACTCAATTTTTGCCAGTTCGACCATGTCTTCTATGGCTTCTTTTAAGTCAGCGCTTAAGGTCGCCATACTTTGTTGATTAACACCGTAGCCTGCAAGAAACGCATTCACCCAGCCAGCTAAGGCATTTAGACGCTCCGGCAATGGCTCGCCGTCTTCCGGCAGCAGTAAACGAAAGCCCAAATCGTGGTCGCCCAGCGAATGTTCAATTTCTTCCGCTTGTTGCTGTAATAAGTTTTTAAGCTCAGTTGGAATACTTTGGCCGTCGTAGGCTAAGTCTGACAATATCGCCATGAGTTCGTCGCTTTGAGCGTCGCTGCCTGTTGCGATTAAGCCGGTCAGCATGCCTTGTACTTCAGAAACGCCTGGCGTCATATCGTAACCAGCATAAAGTTCGGCTAAACGGTCATAATTAAAGCGTGTGGACATGAATTCTCGCCTTTTGTGAATCTTGCCCTAATCCTAACACTGGCTTTACATAATCGCTAGCTGACAAACGCCCGCCGCTCGTGCCATAATGCAGTTATTCACGCTGATGAGTCAGTTGCAAGGAGTCTTTTGAATGGCCGCGAAAACCATGGATATTAAATTGCTGGAGCGTAACTATAAGGTTGCCTGCCCTGTGGGTCAGGAAAGCGCGTTGCAGCAAGCGGCAGATGCTCTAAACAGACGCCTTGAAGAAACCAAGGAACGAACCCAACTGACCAATGTCGAACAAATAGCCGTGATGACCGCACTCAACTTGTGTCATGAATGGATACAAGACCAAAATGAACAGTCGGCCAAAACGGCCAAGCTTGAAGAGAAAATTCAACTGCTTCAGGCGACAATTGAACAGGCGATGAGCGAGCAGCGCTCGCAACGTAATCGCTAATTTGACAATACAGTAACCCTTTTCTGCGGTTCCCTGGGGTGTTAGCCAGCAGGCTTATGTCCCTGAGCCGATGCTTGTATTAAAAGGGGATCACTGGCCCGTCATGAGCAAGCCCGGCACGCACCGGGAAGCCTACGACGGATACCAATTGCTCCCCGCCTTGAACCAATGGGTTCAAGGGCTACAGCCAGCAGCGGCACCTTGGGGAACCACCACTTCATACATTATTCCGCGCGTTTTGCTTTTTCTTTTGCGACAAGGCGCTTCACGTCGTCCAACAACGCCTGCGCGTCGTAAACAATACCGTCTTTAATGGTGTATTTAACGCCTTCTGTGCGCATCGGCTTGTTCTGGTCGTTTAATTTGAAATGACCGGTGCCATACAGCACTTTAAAGTTCGCCAGCGGGTTTTCCTTAACAATAACCATGTCGGCTTTTTTGCCCAGCGCAATACTGCCAATGTCGTCTTCCATGCCTAAGGCTTCCGCCCCTGCAACCGTTGCCGCATGGATGACTTCCAGTGCGTTTAGACCAGCCTCACGGAGCAGTTCCATTTCGCGAATGTAACCAAAGCCATAAATTTTATAGATATAGCCTGCGTCAGAGCCCAACGTAATACGGCCGCCGTTGGCGTGATAATCTTTCAGAAAAGCCATCCACTTGTCGTAGTTGTTTTTCCAGGCAATCTCATTATCGGTGGTCCAGTCGAACCAGTATGAGCCATGTGCATAACGGCTGGGCTCGAAGAAGTCCCACAGTCTTGGCAGTGTGTATTCGTCGTGCCAAATGGCTTGGCGCTCACGCATAAGATCGCGCGAGGCTTCGTAAATTGTGAGCGTTGGGTTAATGGTAAAGTCGAGCTCAATCAATTCGTCACGCACCGCGTTCCATTTGTCAGAGCCTGGTTCCGCCGCTTGTTTCCATAAACGCCCGGCTTCTTCGAAACGGTGTTGTTCATTGTTGTAATTGTAATGCGCCGGATAGTCCTGAATGCGCTGATCTTCGAACAACGCTTCCGGCAAGCCATACCAGTGCTCCATTGAGGTCAGCCCCAGCCGCGCCGAGTCCAGCGCATTCATGGACATAACGTTGAGCTGAGCGTGGTGCATCATGGTACCCAGGCCTTGTTTGTTGGCTTCATCAAGCGCGGCTTCCATGACTTTGCGTGACGCGCCAAAGAACTTAATGCCTGCAGCCCCCTGATCTTTTATGTAGCGTACCCATTCTCGCGCTTGCTCAGCACCGTAAATAGGCTCTTCCCAACCTTGTCCGAAACCGACATAAGGCACAATGCGCGGCGAGGCAATGTCGTTGTCCTGCGCCTGCTCCTGATGCCACTGCACCCAGTCCAGACCGTTAAAACTGCCGGGTTCACGAATGGTAGTAATGCCGTGTCCGAGCCAAAGTTTCAAAACGTATTCGGCCGGAATACCTTTTGCTGAGCCGCCGATATGAGCGTGCATGTCGATAAACCCGGGCAGAACATAATGCCCGGACACATCCATTTCTTTGTCGCCGCGACCTGCTTTCGGACGACGCGAGTCAATAATAGGCACGCCGGGGTTACCCACACTGACAATTTGAGTAATACGGTCGTCTTCAATAACGATATCGACAGGACCTTGTGGCGGCGCGCCTTCGCCGGTAATGAGGGTTCCGCCACGCAAAATTAAGCGGTCATAGGGCCCCTCACCTTGCTCGCGCTCCGGTGCTTTAGGTGGTGCCTGCATTAACGGGGCAGAAAACACCTGAGAGGAAGCTGCAAGCAACAAGGCTACGCAGGTGAAAGCTATCGTTTTTATTGTTTTCATCGGTTATCCTCGACACATTCGTTCGGCTGACTGACACAAACTTTAGCATGACCCGACAAGAACTCCGACGCAAGTTACAGCAAATTCGCCGCAGCTTACCCCAGGACTATGCCGAAAAAGCGGGTCAAGCGGTGGCAGAGCGCATTGCACAGCGGCTAAAAGGGCTGTCACCTGAACAAAAGACGGTTGCGGTATACCATAGTTTTTCCGGCGAGCTGCCCACTCAGCGGGTTATTGAGCGGCTTTGGGAAAACGGTTTCCAAACGGTGCTGCCAGTGTTGCACCCATTCGCTAAAGGCCACTTACTGTTTTTACGTTACGCACCCGATACCCCTATGACCTCCAATAAATATGGTATAGAAGAGCCCGAACTGCGTGTAGACAACGTGGTGCCCCTCAGCAAGATTGATATTTTGCTGCTGCCGCTGGTCGGTTTCGATACAAAAGGAAACCGCCTGGGCATGGGAGGCGGTTACTACGACCGAACATTAGCGCAGTGGCATAACGGACATACACCCCATTTATTCCCAATTGGGCTAAGTTATGACGAGCAGCGGGTCGATGAGTTGCCTGTTGAAGCCTGGGATATTCCTTTGCCGGAAATTATTACGCCAACGAGACACTGGCAATTTTAACGGTTTTCGGTGTAAAGCGTTCGATAAAAACCAACAAAAACCTTATACTGACGCTAAAAGTCAAACGGGGAGTTTTACCATGTCAGGCAATGCAGATTCACTCAAAAAAGCCGCTGCAGAAGCAGCTATGCAATACATTGAAAACGGCACTGTTGTCGGTGTTGGTACCGGTTCCACTGTCAATTTCTTTATTGATGAGCTGGCCAAGCGGAAAGACGATATTGAAGGTGCGGTATCAAGTTCTGAGGAATCGACCAAACGCTTAAAAGCCCATGGTATTGAGGTATTTGACTTAAACTCAGTTGCCGACATTCCTATTTACGTTGACGGTGCCGACGAAATTAACGAGCACGGCCAAATGATAAAAGGCGGCGGTGGAGCATTAACCCGCGAGAAGATTATTGCGGCGGTGGCGGACAAGTTCGTTTGTGTCGCCGACGACAGTAAACGTGTGGGCTTGCTGGGTCGTTTCCCGTTACCGGTTGAGGTGATTCCTATGGCGCGCTCTTATGTGGCGCGGGAAATCGTCAAGTTAGGCGGTGACCCGGTCTGGCGTCAGGGCTTTACCACTGACAACGGCAACTGGATACTTGATGTCCACAACCTGGACATTATGAAACCCATGGAGCTTGAGTCTGACCTGAACAATATTGTCGGCGTAGTCACTAACGGCTTATTCGCCCAGCGTGGCGCAGACGTGGCGCTTATTGCACGCGAAGACGGCGTTGAAACATTGAAGGTAGCAGGCTAATGCAAAAGTCATTGTCGAAAGACAAGATAAAAGTTTTATTGTTAGAAGGTGTGCACGACAGTGCCATACAGCTGTTTCGGCATCACGGTTATTCCAATTTAGAGATTTTGCAGACGTCACTTAACGAAGACGAGCTGTGTGAGAAAATTAAAGACGCGCACATTGTCGGCATACGCTCGCGCAGCCAGTTAAATGAGCGGGTCTTTGCGGCAGCAGAGAAACTCATCGCAGTCGGTTGTTTTTGCATTGGCACCAACCAGGTCGACCTTGAGGCGGCGAAAAAGCACGGTGTTATTGTATTTAACGCGCCGTTTTCCAATACTCGCAGTGTGGCGGAGTTAGTGCTGGCTGAAATTATTATGCTGCTACGCGGTATTCCTGAAAAGAACGCAGTGGCTCACGAAGGTGGCTGGCTAAAATCGGCAAAACAGTCTTTTGAAGCGCGCGGTAAAATACTGGGCATTATTGGTTATGGTCACATTGGCAGTCAATTAAGTGTGCTTGCCGAGCAATTAGGCATGCACATTCGCTACTACGATGTGGAAGACAAGCTACCAATGGGCAACGCTCAGTCAGTGGCCACGCTCGATGATTTATTAGCGCAAGCAGACATTGTCACACTGCATGTACCGGAAACCGAACAAACCCAGTGGATGATAGGCCGCCGTCAAATAGAGCGAATGAAGCCCGGCAGTTTATTGATTAACGCGTCGCGCGGCACAGTCGTGGATATTGACGCGTTGGCTGACGCCCTGTCTTCGCGCCATATTGCCGGTGCTGCCATTGATGTGTTCCCGGTGGAGCCGAAAGGCAATAACGATGAGTTTGTGTCGCCGCTGCGTGGTTTGAAAAACTGCCTGCTGACGCCACACATTGGCGGCTCAACACTGGAAGCACAAGAAAACATTGGTGTGGAAGTCGCGGGTAAATTGGTGCGTTATTCTGACAACGGTTCGACACTGTCGGCGGTAAACTTCCCGGAAGTCAGCTTACCCACACACGCAACCACACAGCGACTGTTACATATTCACAAAAACCAGCCGGGTATGCTGAATGCCATTAACCGTATAATTAGTGACAACCAAATAAACGTGGCGGGTCAGTATTTACAAACCGACGAGACGGTCGGTTACGTTGTGATGGATATCGACAGCGACAATGGCGCCGATATCCTGCAACAACTGAAAGACATTCCGGGCACCATTCGAGCCCGGCGTCTGTTTTAGTCAGCTTTTTTCCCCAAAACCGTGCGTTCCATGCTCTCCGGTGAGACATGGCGCACGTCTTTGCCTTTCACAAAGAAGATAATGTACTCGGCAATGTTCTGACAGCGGTCGCCCATGCGCTCTAATGAACGCGCTGACCACAGTACATCCATAATCTTCGGTATCGAGCGTGAGTCTTCCATCATGTAAGTCATTAGCTGACGCGTCAGTGCTTCGTACTGGCGGTCGGCCTGCTCGTCCTGTTGGTGTACGTCGTAAGCCGCTTCCAGGTCCATGCGTGCAAAGGCATCGAGTACTTTGCGCAGCATGCTGAGAATGTGCTGACCTAAGTTCTCCAGACTCACTAACAACTGCTGCTGATCTTTGTTGAAGCTCTCTTTTGCCACTTTGGCAATACGCTCAGCTTCGTCACCAATGCGCTCTAAGTCGGCGATGGTTTTAATAATGGCAATGACCAAACGCAAGTCACTGGCTGCCGGCTGACGTTTCGCAATAATGTGCACACATTCTTCGTCAATCTGCACTTCCAGCTTATTGATTTTATGGTCACTGCTCAGGACTTTTTCGGCCAGTTCAACGTTGCCTTTTTGAATGGCTTCCAGAGCATCGCTGATTTGCTGCTCGACCATTCCGCCCATGCTCAATACCCGGTTACGCACAGCCTCAAGTTCTTCATTGAACTTACCGGAAATGTGCTTACTCATGTTCATTTTATCCATAACACTCTCCTTAGCCGTAACGACCGGTAATGTAGTCTTCGGTTTGCTTTTCCGACGGTGTCGTAAATAACGTGTCAGTGTCTGCGTATTCTATCATTTTACCCATGTACAAAAATGCGGTCTGGTCTGACACACGCGCCGCCTGCTGCATGTTATGGGTAACAATAACCACAGTGAATTTTTCTTTCAGCTCGGTAATAAGCTCTTCAATCGTTAACGTAGAGATTGGGTCAAGCGCTGAGGTTGGCTCGTCGAGCAGTAAAATTTCAGGTTCAATAGCAATAGATCGCGCGATAACCAAACGTTGCTGCTGACCACCCGACAGACTGAACGCACTGGCGTTCAGACGATCTTTAACCTCGTCCCACAGAGCCGCGCCGCGAAGCGACGTTTCTACCGCTTCGTCTAATACGCGTTTATCTTTTACGCCTTGCAAGCGCAAGCCATAGACCACGTTTTCATAAATGGACTTAGGAAACGGGTTAGGACGCTGAAACACCATACCAACGCGGCGTCTTAGCGCAGCAACATCAACGTTTTTGTCGTATATGTTCTGGCCGTGCAGCTCTATTTCGCCGTCAATACGGCAAATTTCCACCAGATCGTTCATGCGGTTAATGCACCGCAACAGTGTCGATTTACCGCAACCTGACGGCCCGATGAACGCCGTGACGCGATTTTTTGGAATGCGCATGGAAATATCATGCAACGCCTGATCTTCACCGTAATATAAGTCCAGGTTCTTAATATCCAACGCGGTTTGCTCAGCTGGCAAGTTGTGTAAGTCCAGCTTTTCCATGTTGCTTGTACTCGGGTTTACCGAAATCATAAATTCTGACCCTTTCGCTAATTCATCAAACTTTAGTGCTCAAGTGAGCGGTATTTTTCACGTAAATGGTTACGCACACCAATGGCCGTCAGGTTCAGACCCACAATGACGGTAATCAGTAAAAATGAGGTGGCGTAAACCAGCGGTCGTGCCGCTTCAACGTTCGGGCTTTGGAAGCCAACGTCGTAAATATGAAAGCCTAAGTGCATAAACTTACGGTCTAAATGTAAGTACGGGAAGTTGCCATCGACCGGCAGCATAGGCGCAGACTTCACCACACCCACCAGCATTAGCGGTGCGACCTCACCCGCGGCTCGTGCAACAGCCAAAATAAGCCCCGTCATAATAGCGGGTGACGCCATTGGCAAAACAATACGCCAAATGGTTTCCCACTTAGTGGCGCCTAGCGACAAGCTGCCTTCTCGCAACGACGGCGGAATACGTGACAAACCTTCTTCGGTTGAGACGATAACTACCGGCAATGTCAAAATTGCCAAGGTAACCGCCGACCACAACACACCCGGCGTCCCAAAGGTTGGGTTCGGCAGCGCTTCCGGATAGAAAATTTGGTCTAAGCTGCCACCAACCATGTATACGAAGAAGCCAAGGCCAAACACCCCGTAAACAATCGACGGTACACCCGCCAGGTTAATAACCGCAATGCGAATGAGCTTGGTGACTGGGTTCTTACCCGCATACTCGTGCAGGTAAACCGCAGCTACAACGCCAAATGGTGTCACAATAATGGACATTAGCAGCACCATAAATACGGTACCGAAAATGGCCGGGAACACACCGCCTTCCGTGTTAGCTTCACGTGGGTCTTCACTCACAAACTTGCCAATTTGCTGGAAAAAGTGCCCCAGTTTGGCGAAAAAGCCCATATCGTTCGGGAAGTTAACATCCAGCACTCTATACATAGGTACTTTGACATCTTCGCCACGAAAGTCTTTAACCACTAGCGCGTCGCGCTGTGCCTGCTCACGTAAGTCGAACAGCTCCTTTTCGTAAACCTGATAATCGGCATTTAATTGCTCACGCTGTGCCTGCAATTCTGCGATAGCCTGATCGGTCAATTCGCCCTGTAACTCCAGACGACGGCGCTCCAGTGAGAGTTCATTCAACTGGTAGTTAATAGACGATATTTCGCCTTCCTGTAACCCCATAGCTTGCTCATTCAGCTCGACCGCCCGCTCAACTCGCTCAAACATGACTTCACGGAAATTGTCGTCGCTTTGCTTTGCAACAACTTCGCCGTTCTCGGTCACGGCAGTAATGCGTCCATAGAAGTTACCGTCTTTACTGCGCTCAATGACCGCCATGTTTTTTGGCGTGGTGTCTTCGGTAACCAGTGACTCCAGCACCCAAGTGAAATCGAGCGGCACATACTCACGGTTACCTATTTTCATTAGATAACGTGTGACAGTTTCTGACTCTATGTCGGCTAGTTCGACCATTGACTGTGGTAATCGGGTGGTCGGAACCACTTCTGAGTCGTACACCTCACCAATAATGTGCTTGGTGCTGCCGTCGGCCTGCATAATGTCCATTTCATGAATGGCAGAAGGCCAGAAGAATGACAGACCGCGCCAACCAATCATGATAACCAGCCCAATGACGGCAATTAGGCTGACGCTGACCGAGCCGGCCGTTAGCCAAATCCAGGGTTTTCCGGTTCTAAACCACTTTTTCATCGTTAAACCTCAATTCCGCGGATTACATTGAGCTGTATTTGTCGCGCAAGCGTTGGCGCACAAATTCAGCAATGGTGTTAAAGAAGAAGGTGAATATGAACAACACAAAGGCTGCCAGGAACAGAATACGGTAATGCGAGCTGCCCACTTCCGACTCTGGCATCTCAACCGCAATGTTGGCAGACAAGGTGCGCATACCTTCGAAAATGTTCCAGTCCATAATAGGCGTGTTACCGGTGGCCATAAGCACTATCATGGTTTCACCCACAGCACGACCAAGCCCCATCATCACTGCCGAGAAAATTCCCGGACTGGCAGTAAGTAACACCACTTTGGTCAACGTTTGCCACGGCGTAGCGCCCAGTGCTAATGAACCGTTGGACAAGTGCTTAGGCACGCTGAATACGGCGTCTTCAGCGATGGAGAAAATGGTTGGGATAACCGCAAACCCCATCGCAATACCAACCACCAGCGAGTTACGTTGGTCGAAGGTAACGCCCAGCTCATTGGTGATAAAACGACGGGCATCACCGTCGAACACCACGTGCTCAACCCAAGGGCTTATTTCAAAGGAGAACCAGCCCACCGCCAAAACAACAGGAATAAGCAGTACCGCAGCTCGGCCGTCATTCACCTTGCTCTTAATGTTAGTTGGCAACTGGCTCCAAAGCGCCGCCATTAAGATAATGGCCAGTGGCACCAGTAATAGTACGGCGACAAACCCGGGGAGGTAGGCCTCCACTAAAGGCGCCAGCCACAAACCAGCGAGGAAACCAAGAATAACCGTTGGCAATGCCTCCATAATCTCCACGGTCGGTTTAACGTACTTACGCACCGATGGCGACATAAAGTACGCCGTGTAGACCGCTGCGGCTAAGCCAATAGGTACCGCAAACAGCATCGCATAGGCGGCGGCTTTTATCGTACCGAAAGAAATAGGCACCAAACTAAACTTTGACTCAAAGTCGTCAGAGCCTGAGGTTGACTGCCAGGTGTATTCTGGCTCAGGATAGCCTTCGTACCAGACTTCCTGCCACAAACCGCTCCAGCTGACTTCCGGGTGCTCGTTATCGACATCATAAAGACCGTAACCGTCTGCTGTTTTCATCAGCAAATAATTGGCTCGCGGATCGACCATGACAGCTTGAATTTCAGCATCGGCAGGCTTGCCTTGGTATAGATCAGCTTCTGCCGTAGTGTGAAAAATGTTCATGTCGCCGTTTTCAGACAAGGTATAGAACGTACGGCGATAGTACTCGACTTCGATGTTGGTTACCGGTGAGCCGGCGTCGAAGCTGCGAATATATTGATACTGGCGTCCATCTTCGCCCGGGACTTCAAACCATTGCGATACTTTGCCCGAGTCATGCGTTAACAATACCGATGACGCGCCGGCCAATAGGTACATACCGGTGGCATTTCCGAGCTCACGCGTGCGCATCGGCAGCAGTTCACGTTCCGTAACGTTACCGCTGATAGAGATATCAAACACATGCACGCGGTTGCCACGGCGAACAATAACCTGACGTAAGTCTGGCGTCACAACCAGGCCATCAATAGCGGTATTTAAAGGTATTTCGGTGTAGTTTGGCGTCAATGTGACGGCGCCAGTCATGAAGTTTTCTTCGGCTACAAAATGTGTGATCAACAAGCTGCTATTTTCAACAGCAGCAGCGAATAGCATACCATCGCCATCGGTTTCATAAGCCAGCTTTTCAAGGGCCCGCCCTTGTTCGTCAATAACTAATGGCTCGCCGTCGTTTTTCACTTCGAACCTTGGCGTAATAAGCCGTTCCACTTTATCCGTTGCAGCGGTTGCTGCCGTTTCCGGGAAAGTAACGGAGAACTTAGGCTCAACAACCAGCGCTTCACCCGACGCTAACCCATAAGCGTACTGCTTATTTACTGGCAGGGTCTTTGCAAAACTAGTGATACTTTCTGATTCAACGAAGGTCTCACTCAGTAATATGTCACCTGAACGACGATCGTTTTTGTCGATAAGCGAAAAAAACTGCAGCTCACCACTTTGTAAAAAGCGATAACCAATTTCTGCCTGTTCTTCCATACCGACCGCTTCAACCTGACCCGACTCAGGTAGGTTAAAACTGTTCACTTTTTTCAAGCTCACCGACTCGAATATCGGCTGCACCACATAAAGAAGGTAAAAGAAGATCAAAAGCAGTGCGACCAATACCATAACGCCGCCAGCCGTTACGCCATAACGTGCGAAACGGTCTTTGAACAATCGCATGCGATTGGCCGACAGCTGTTGGGCAGATTGTGTTGCCATTGTGACCTCAGATTCTAAAATGACTTCAAGTTTAACTGAGTGATAGTGTAGTAAAGTTTTATGACAGTACTGTTACAGTACCGTCATATTTTCTTCACCAAACTGTAAAAATAGAAAAAAGCCGGCAGTTTCAAAGAACTACCGGCTTTGTTATTCCGTTATTTTTAGTGGCTAAGACCTAGCTTTTTAAGCTCAGCTTCAACAACTTGTTTAGGTAAACCAATGTAGCCATCTTTGTTGACAATGTCCTGACCTTGTTTTGACAGAATCATTTTCATGAACTCAGCTTCAGCTTTACCTAAAGGTTTGTTCGGGTGCTTGTTCACGTAAACGTAGAGGAAACGTGCCAGCGGATATTTACCGGCTAACGCTGCTTCACGTGACGCTTCAATGAAGTCGTCGCCATCACCTTTAGCAATCGGTACCGCTTTAACACCTGAGGTGACATAGCCGATACCTGAGTAGCCAATCGCGTTCAGTGACGTAGACACTGACTGAACAACTGACGCAGAGCCTGGTTGTTCATTTACGTTAGCACGGAAATCACCGTCACACAGTGCCACTTCTTTAAAGTAACCATAAGTACCCGATACCGAGTTACGGCCGTAAAGCTGTAAGTCGCGGTTAGCCCAGTCACCGCCTAAGTCCAGGTCACCCCAACGGTTGACTTGCTGGTTCGCACCACATTTACGAGTTGACGAGAATATTGCGTCGACTTCCGCAATGGATAAACCTTCGATTGGATTATCTTTATGTACGAAAACCGCTAACGCATCGATAGCAACTCGCACTGGGGTTGGCTTGTAGCCGTGGCGTTTCTCAAACGCTTCAATTTCTTTTGACTTCATAGCGCGGCTCATTGGGCCAAAGCTTGACGTCCCCTCGGTTAATGCCGGTGGCGCAGTTGAAGAGCCCGCAGCCTGAATTTGGATGTTAACGCTTGGGTACATGCGCTTAAATTCTTCGCCCCAGAACGTCATCATGTTGGCCAGTGTGTCAGAGCCCACTGACGATAGGTTGCCTGATAAACCGCTAACTTTTTCGTACTCTGGTAGGTCCTCGGTTGCTGCTGCCAGCGTGCTGAACATTAAAGTGCCCGCTGCGACTAAACCAGTTAATGTCTTGTTCAAAGTAGATTGAAACATGTTTTTCACCTCTGTGGGTTTTGTCTGAATTCAAGAAATCGTTCTTCGATGATGAGTAGTTTAAGAACGATTTGTGACAGCTTTATGACAATGTGAAAAATTTATGACTTAATTAATCCATGCGGCAGCTGAAATGCAAAACGGCTGCCTTTACCGGGTGTACTGCTAATATCCAGTTGAGCGTTATGATGTTCGATGGCTTGTTTCACAATAGATAACCCTAGCCCAGTTCCGCCACTGGCGCTATTTCGGTCTTCATCAATACGATAAAAACGTTCAGTCAATCGCGGTAGGTGTTGCGCGGGTATGCCTTTGCCATTATCGGTGACACTGAACTCGACACCACCTGACGTTTCTTTCCAGCACACCTCTATTTCGCCGCCTTCCGGAGTGTAACGAATGGCGTTAGTAATGAGGTTCTGCATGGCACTGCGCAGCAATGACTCTTTGCCATAGATGCCAATAGGGTCAACCTTGAATATAAGGTTATGCTGCTTCTGTTCGTTGAGGCGATGGGCTTCTGTTTGCAGTTGTTCCAGTAAAGCAGGTACGTTAACTTCGTGATCAAACACATCATCACTTGGCGTTTCCATGCGTGACAGAACCAGTAGTTGGTCAACCAGATTGGCCATGCGATCACTTTGTGCATTCATGTTCTCGACTGCTTTTTTTAGCATCGCCGGTGGTGTTTGCTCCGGCTCTTCCATCATTTCCAGATAACCCTGCAACACAGTCAGTGGCGTTTTTAATTCGTGCGATACGTTAGCAACAAATTCACGCCGCATAGAGTCCAGGCGTTTAACCTGGGTAACATCGCGTGCGACTAATAGGTACTGGTCTTCGCTGTAAGGCATAATGCGAATTTCGATGTCGAGACTGTCACGCACCGGTGAGGGTATCGTCAAAGCATCGTCAAACTGCCCTTTACTAAGGTATACCGAGAATTCCGGATGACGAATAAGGTTGGAAAGTCGTTGTCCTGCGTCGTCCGGCCAACGAAGGCCAAAATAAAATTGCGCGAGTTTGTTGCTCCACAACAGAGCACCGTCTGCACGAAACACAATAGCTGCGTCCGGCAATGCTTCTGCCGCCTCCCGGAAGCGTCTTAACAAACGGGCTAACGACTTGCGCCGCTTTTGACTGCGCCGTTGCGAACGATAAATGCCGTCGTAAATATAGGACCAGCTACCCGGCGCAGATGGCGGCATGAGCGTACGACTTTGCCACAGCCACTTAATGAGCTTTTGCTGATAAAAGTAATGCCAGCAAACCAGGCCCAGTAAGGCAAACGTCAGCAGTGGCCAGAGAACATCGAACAGCCAACCAACAAAAATAAACGGCAGCAAAAAGAGAGCGAGATTACGCAGCGACTGCCAGTTTGAATAGTCTCTGTCCATATCAAGCAGACCCGCTGTTAGCGACTTGAGAAACGATAACCAACTCCACGAACGGTCTGGATTAAACGGTCGTAACCATGGTCAGCCAGAGCTTTGCGTAAGCGGCGAATGTGGACATCAACCGTTCTGTCTTCAACGTACACGTTTGTGCCCCACACGTGATCCAGCAACTGCTCGCGGCTGTACACCCGCTCTGGGTGTGTCATAAAAAAGTGCAGTAACTTGAATTCGGTTGGCCCCATGTCAACGCTGTTGTCACCAACCGAAATGCGGTGCGATACGGGGTCGAGCTTTAAGCCTTCAACTTCCAGCGGCTCGTCTAACACCGTTGGCGCCACACGTCTAAACACGGCACGCATACGAGCCATCAGTTCTTTCGGGGAAAACGGCTTAGTAATATAGTCGTCAGCCCCCACTTCTAACCCTTTTATTTTGTCTTCTTCTTCCCCGCGAGCAGTCAACATAATAATAGGAATATTGCGGGTGAAGTCATCGCCTTTAATTTTTTTGGCGAGTTGAATGCCTGAGCCACCGGGAAGCATCCAGTCAAGCAATACCATGTCGGGGTATGGCTCGGCAATTTTACCGACAGCGGCGTCAAAATCATGAGCTTCGACTGCTTGATAGCCGTGTTGCTCCATAACAAAGCTCAACATCTCACGAATAGGTGCTTCATCTTCTACAATTAGAATTCTACGCGACATGTGTTTAGTCCCTTATTGGATCAGTTGAGCCAATTATTACTAAAGAATATGACATTTTTATGACCAGCGACACATTGCTGTAAAATTTCTATTGTTTTAGGCCAAATACTGCATTAATTCATAGGTTAACGGCAGCGTGATAAAGGCCAGCAATATGCCATAACCGACCATAGCAGCTGACAGCCGCGGCGCTAACCCGGCCATAATAGCGACAGCTCCTGCGGTTATCATTGGTGGCATGGCAGCTTCAAAAACGGTGACCTGAATCAGTGTGTTATCAAACCCAAAACTGAACAGCAGTAACATAGCAACTGCCGGCATGAGTACCAGCTTGGTTAACAAGCCAATGGCCAATGGTGTTTTACTGCCCTTGGGTAAACGGAACTTCAGCTGAAAACCCACGGCTATCATAATGACCGGCACTAGCGTAACGGCTAATGACTCAATCAAGCGCTGAAAAACATCAGGATAATTCAGGTTTTTGGTCAAGAGCGCCAGCACTAACGCAATAAATGGCGGGAACGTCACAATTTTTTTCAATACACCTGTGACGGTTGGCGTCTCGTTCTGGTCTTCGTAAAGCGCAATAATAACGGTTGAGTAAATAGCTAAACCGAAGAAAGAGCCAAATTGGTCATAGAGCAAGCCATAGGCTATCGCGTCACTGCCGTAAAAAGCTTCTATCATCGGAAAACCGAAGAAAGAAGTATTCCCTAAAGGAACACAAACTAACAGAGCGCCGATAATTTCTTTGCGCCATTTCAGTGCCCTGCCAATAAGGAAGATAAACACCGCACTAAATGCCAGTAGCACCCAGGGAATAATAACCGGAATAAGTAAGTCAGTGGAAAATTCAAGGCCTGGTACTTTGCTGAAAATAACGCCGGGTAGCGCGGCATAAATAACGTATAAATTGAGAACTTCGGCCGTGTTGTCGGGACACTTCCCGGAGCGTTTTAGAATAAAACCAATAAGTAGGTAAAAGCCAAGTACCGCCAGGTTGGTCATGGTAAATACAGAGGTTGAGAGTGACGCCTATAGTGTAGCCTGACCGAGACGATCAGGCTACATCAGTCTTTGTTAGACGCTTACCAGGAGAAGTCGTGACGAATGCCTACAGCGAAGAAGTCTTGTTCTGCGCCGGGTGTTGCACCACAGCCACGGCTTTCATAGGTGGCTATGTCACACTCACGACCGGTGTACCATGCGTATACACGAGTATCGCCGGTAAAGTGGTAGTCCGCACCGAATGAGAACGACGCATCGCTTTCACCACTTTCATCGACCGACTGGTACTGACCTTTTAATACCCAGTTATCGATTGGGTAGGTTGCGCTCAGTAAGTAACCGTCACCGTCTTCCAGACCGTCGGTGCTTTCAAACTGCTGCAGCGCAGCGCCTAGTTTGAAGCCACCTAATTTAGTGTGGACGCTTAACTGTTCAGTGTCGTAACCGTCAACGTCACGGTCAACCGCAATAGCAGCGTAAAACGGCGTTTTCTTCAGTTTGTCGTCACCGTACAGTAACCCCATCGACACGCCGTCTTCCTGCGCATCGCCGCCAGAGGCGATATAGGTAACACCGAACGTGAAGTTATTGTAGGTTGGCGAGTAATAGGTCACGGTGTTGTCCGGACGCTCCTCACCAACGAATAAACTTTTTAAATCCGCTTCGTAATCTTTAAACGCATCGATAGAGCCTTGCGAGTCTTTCAGGAAAGTGTCGTAACGACCTATCATGACTTCACCAAAGTTGCCGCGTAAACCGACGATTTGGTTACGGTTAGTTACGGCATCTTTATCATCACTGGAGTCCGCTAAGTCAACACCAAACTCAAGCTGGTAAAAAACTTCTAAATCATTTTTCAGTTCAGCCGCGCCTTTAAAACCAAAGCGCGACGAGTTGCTAACAACGTCGGTGTCAGAGCCGTTGCCGGTATCATTGCTTTGTAACGATACATTAGCTCGACCGTAAACGGTTAACGTACCGTCATCGTTCGCAAACGCCGGGAAAGTCGCACCAGCAATTAACAACGCAATTAAAGACTTTTTCATAGAATCCTCATTAACTTATAACCCAACTGCCCAATTCTTAACCGCATTATAGACACGATAAGAATTATTGCAGTTATTTTTCTGCCATGAGTCAATTCTATGTCTTTTTTGTTACAGCTTTATGACAGTTAAAAGTTACTAAGCGCTGCCAAGTGTTCCTTTTGCTGATACTGTGCCTTTGCGTACTTCAACCACTGCTTTGCTGTTGCTGCTGTTTTTTCATACTCACTTGCCTGTTCAAAGGCTTCCAGCGCCAACTTGTAGTCTTTCAAGTTTAGTGCCGCCATACCTTCCACTAAGTGCAAATGCCCTAGGTTAGACACCTGCCCTTTATTACGGCTACGCGTAACGTACTCGATGGCTTGATCATTATTGTTCAGGTTTAAGTGCAGTTGTGCGATTTGAGCGGCGAAGTTACCGTGGTCAACTTGCTCTGATGCTTTTTCATAAGCTTGAATCGCTAGTTCGTATTCTTTTGCTTGAGCGTAAGCCTGCGCCATAAATTTCAGGTTATCGACAGTAGCGTCGACCACACCTTTTTGTATTGCACTATTTAACGTTTCTGCCGCTTTGAATGGCAGTTCGTTGAAGTAATACGCTTGCGCTAGCTGACGCCAGTCGCTGGCTTTTTCAATAAAGCCCTGTTGATTGGCTGCTTCCAAAACCGCTAGCTGCTTTTTATCCTGCTCCAGCTGAGCATAAACGCCAGCCAATTGCAGCCAGTATTCCGGCTTACTGTAATCAGTGACCAGGCGCTCCATAACGCGCGCAACTTGTTCGGTTTGTTCCAGTTCATAATGCAACGCGCGTTTAAGAATCAACCAGTTTTCATCGGGAGTTTTGCTATCAGCGTCAGCATTAGCAATGGCTTTATCAATAAGCGGCAGCGCTTTAGTAAAGTCTCCCGACTGGTAAAACGCCTGCGCTTTCAGGACCCAGGCTTTACCTAATTCGTCTGGCTCGGCCAACGTCTCCCAACGCCCCAGAAACTCAACAGAGCGCTGATACTGGCCTTCGCTTAACGCCAGCTGAGCCAGGCTAAACAAGGTGCTTTTTTTAAGCGACTCGGGTATCGGCGACTCATTAACAACTTTCTCAAAATAGTGAATGGCCTGGCTTATTTGATCCTGCTCATAATACATAAAGCCATAGAAGTTCCAGAGCATGGCGCGCTCATAACTGTTCATACTGTCGGCTTTACCTTCAATGTCTGAAAGAATACTTAACCCTTCCTGCACATTGCCATTGTCGGCTTGTTCCTGCGCCCGCGCCAGCTGACCATATACTTTTTCACGCAGGGCTGGCACACGTTCGGTTTGTTGTGCACCTCTTTGTTCCGCAAGAAGGGGCTGCGTTAATGCTATCCAGCCACTTAAGGCGGCAATAACCACAAATTTCATATTCATAAGTCACCCAATCAGTTCATTTCGAAGGTCATGCGGTTTCTGACTCCGTCAACTTCTACCGCTTCGCCGTCAATGACCCTTGGTTTGTATTTAAACTTCAGTACCGCATCCATGGCGGCCTGGTCAAAAATGCCTTCCGGCTCAGCCTCAACAACGACAGGATCGCGCACTGAACCTTGTTTGGTCACAGTGAACTCAACCACCACATAGCCTTCAATCCCACGCTGTAGTGCTCGTCGAGGGTACGCCGCCTGCACTTTCACAATAGGCAGATACTCGCCGTCACTGGCTTGCAATGACATACCATTACCAATGTCTGCCCCCGCGTCCATACTGGCAGAGAAGTCATAACCTGAGCCGCTATCTGCATCGGCAATGTCGTTATCCATTTGCGGTTGCGGCAAGTCTTCCGGCGGTTGCTCTGGCTCCGGTGGGCGCTCAGGCTTGCGCTCTTTCTCCTGCACTTCTTCAGGCTCTGGTGTGCGCACAAAGTCCAGTACGCTACCTCGCGGCGGCTCGCTCATTGCCCCTTCGCCACCGCTTATTAGCGACTGCATTAAGTAAAACAGGCCAATAGTGACAAACGCGGCGACCAATAATGCTGCCAAAAGTCTCATTGCGGGTTACTCTTCGTCAGTTGCAACAGATACGTCATACACACCGGCGGCTCGCGCTGCATCCATTACTTTAATAAGCACGCGTGTATTCGACTCTTCGTCGGCCTGAATGACCACAGAACCTTGCGGGTTCTCTGCGTATAAGCGTTCGATATTAGCCTGCACCGCACGCACATCCACCTGACGCTTGTTTATCCAAATTTCGTTGTTATCACTTATCGCAACTAAGATGTTTGCCCTGTTTTTCTGAACCGCGGTGGCGGCATCAGGACGGTTTACATCAATACCCGCTTCTTTCACAAAAGAAGCGGTAACAATGAAGAAAATAAGCATAATGAACACCACATCCAGCATGGGCGTCATGTCGATGTTGCTCTCTTCTTCTTCGATTAAGTTGGCAAAATGCTGTTTCATCGTTATTTCCTCAGCCTCACCTTAGTGACGCTCTAAAAGTATTTTGTCTTCTAGTTTCATGCGCTCGCGACGAGTAGTGCGCTGCAGCCAGGTGGCGGCGAATACACCGGACAGCGCGCCGACCATACCGGCCATTGTCGGGATAGTGGCTTTTGACACCCCCGAGGCCATAGAGCGAGCGCTGCCGGTACCTGTGACGGCCATTACGTCGAACACTTCTATCATGCCGGTCACAGTCCCCATCAGACCCAGCAACGGACATAACGCGACTAAGGCTTTTATCACCGGTAAGTTGCCCCCTAGTGCCAGGCTGACGCGTGAGATCATTGCCTGACGAATTTGCTCCGCGTTCCAGGACGACTTGTCTTCACGTTGCTGCCAGCGCTTTAGCGTGTCTTTAACGCGCGCACGATGCCCTTTCAGGTAGTAAAAAATACGTTCGAGAATCATTAACCACATACTAAAAATAAGGATTCCGATAACCAGCAGGACTTGCCCGCCGGCCTCGATAAAGTCTCGAATCGCATTATTAAACTCGATGAGAAATAACACGGTTACTCTCCTCGCTCTGAGCGCTCCGCAATAATGCCGGACGCCTGCTCCTGCAATATGTGAATCAGGTTTTTACTGCGAGTGTGTAAGGTGGCAAACAGTAAGGTCATGGGTATTGCGACCACCAAGCCGAGTACGGTTGTGACCAGGGCTTGTGAAATACCACCGGCCATCAGTTTCGGGTCACCTGTGCCGAACAGCGTTATCGCCTGGAAGGTATTGATCATACCGGTCACGGTACCCAACAGACCCATCAACGGTGCGACCACGGAAATGATTTTTATGAACGTCAGGTTGCGCGTAATTTTAGGAACTTCGCGCAAGATACCTTCACTGAGCTTCAGCTCCAGCGTTTCGGTGTCGGCTTGCGGGTACTTGTCCTTAATAAGCATGACTCGACCCAGCGGGTTGTCCTGACTTGGCTTGTCTTTCTTAAGCTGACGTTTCACTTTGTTGCCCAATAGCATCAGTGACACAAAGCGCTCTAACGCAAACAGCAAGCCAATAGCACCCAAAGCAAGAATGATATAACCCACGGTACCGCCTTGGTCGATGCGCTCACCTAAGCTCGGTGCCTGAACTAATAAGCCAAGAATTGAACCGCCCGTAGGGTCTAAACCGAAAGTCACAATGCCACTGTCGGTTTGCTGAATATTTTCAGCAGTGTCCAGGTAACGACCTGACGGTTGGCGTACCAGCTCAGCAACAGATCCGGTTGAAGTCATGCGTTCTAGGTACTTGCCGTTTGAAACTAGGTTAAAGGCACCAACGCGAACCACTTCTTGTTCAGCTTTGTCGCCGTTGGCTGCTGTCACCTCAGTCGTGAACTCAGCCACTTTACCCGACTCGGTCATTTCCTTTTGCAGAGCAAACCAGACACTTTCAATGTCTTCAATAGACGCCAGCTTCGACGAAGAACTCATATTCTCTGCCAGCTCTTTAAGCGCGTTTGACCGGCCTGGGTACTGCGCTGAAATAACCGAGTTGTCGAACTTGCCTGAAGCGTCATTAGCCACCTGCTGCAGCACACCAAACAGCTCTTTGAGTGAGCCCATGCGCTGAGTCAAAGTGTCGCTTAAGTTGCCTAAATCGACTTCGTTCTGTTCAAAGTTAGTTTCCAGTTGCTCGGCGCGTTGCTCCAATTGATTTCTTTGGGCAATAGCGTCTTCGAGCATGGCTTTTTGCTCTTGCTCTTTTTCGCGGAAACGCTGTTCGCGTTGCTTATTGCTTTCTGACTGCGAAAACTTCCCTTGCTCTAATTGCTGTAGTAATTCATCTAAATTAATCGGGTCCTGTGGCAGCGGCGCGGCTAGTGCAGCGCTTGAGGTCGCTGCCAGCGCAATCACCGAGAACCACTGGACAATGCGTTGTGTTAGCTTCATGTGTGTGACTCCTTATTGACCAGCAGCGGTGTTGGTAGCGGCTTTGTTAGCGAAGACAGGCATCATCAGCATGTCCGGTGCTAACTGTTTTCGGGCTATGCGGATAGCTTCTTCAACGGCAGGTAAGTGCTTACTATCGAGCTCTTGCCAGTTGCGCTCCTGTTGGTTCCAGATACCCAGGTGCTGACCGTCACGCGTTTTATAAATAAGCGCCACGCGGCCAATACGCAGGAAGGTAACGTCTTGTTGTTGCCCGTTTATTTCGTGCTCTGCGGTATACGCTTCAATATTGCGCCCATAATCTGCTTCAATTTGGTAAGCTTCCATAACACGGCGGAATTTCTCAGAAACGTCGACGTTGGCGCGCTCCATTAAGTCATTAAGTTGTGCTAAGCGCTCGCTACGTTCGGTTTGCAGGAAGGGAACGTCCAGCTCAACAAAAGACTCGAGAGAGTCGATCATGCGCAGCATAAGCGGTGTAATTTGACGCTCGACATAACTGACCTTGTCTATTGAGTCATTGATGTCCTGCTTTTCCTGCTCCTGGTTATTGATTTGCTGTTCCAACTGAGCGGTATAAACTTTTAAACCATCAATTTCTTTCATGATGCGTTTATACTGTTGCAGACGCTCTTGCATGTTGTCTGAGATTTGGTCGATGGTCAGTTGCGATTGACGCGCAGACTGGTTAATTGATGATGCTTGCTCAACAACCGGTTCAAGCTTGTCTTGCTCTTGTAATGGAGCTGAGTGCGCTTGCGCTAAAAGCGCAGAACTTAAAACCAAAGCGCCAGCCGAGGTAATGAACTTCATAAGTTATGCCCCTTGTGAATTAATTTGTGGCAACTTTAGTGAGTTTTAGTGACAGCTTGATGACCGAAGTGTGTCAGTTTTGTGTCAATTACTCTGGAACGAGGGCGCGTTGCTTTATTGCGTTATGAACAGCAATGATTTAGTTTAAGCTTATATTTATTTACAAAAATCTTACGCACACCTCATATATGGCCATCAAAAGTATTTCATCATCACTGCTGACAAGGGTTCTGTCCGTTTACTTTGTGCTGACATTCATCGTCACAGCAGTACAAATCGGTGCCGAATACTTTGATACCAAACGTATCTTGATTGCCGAGCTTCAAAACCAACAACGCACTTTTAATGGCTCTCTAACTCGCTCGCTGTGGGAGTTTAATAGCGATCAAATTGACAGTATTGCAGACGGTCTCATTGGTATTCCGGCTATTGCCGGTGTATTAATTCGTGATGACGCCGGTAATATTTTGGTACAACTGGGCGAAACCTCGGAAATGTCTGACTTACCGGAAGAAACGAGTGAAGGCGTTTTACTCCCTGAACGCAATGGTGTTTTTGGCTACCACAGTTCACTTATTTTCGAGTTTTCCGGGCACTCCACAAAGGTTGGTGACGTTAGCCTGTTTTCAACGCGCGACATTGCTATTGACCGGATTAAAGTCAGCCTGGGCTTTATTATTGGTAATGCACTCATAAAAAGTACTTTCTTAATTATTCTGTTCACGGTCGCGTTCAGCCGTATGCTAAGCCGCCCTCTCAATGACTTAACACAGCAAATAAAAAGCTTCAGGCTGGACAACCTGGAGCGTTCGCGAATTCGCTTAAAAGACCAGCATAATAACGAGCTGGTACTGATTGAGCAGGCTTATAACCAACTTCTCGATAACATTGAAGAGTACCAGGCCGATTTGGACCGTACTCAGAATAAACTGAAAGCAGCTAATAGGCAGCTGGATGAACAGAACGCGATTCTAGAACAGGAAGTGGCTCGTAAAACCTCTCGTTTGAGCCAGGTAATGCTCGATCTTGAGCAGCGTAAAAACGAGCTGGAAATGCGACAGGAAAAGCTCGAGAGAGAAATTAGTCAGCGTCGTACAATGGAAAACACGCTGCGTCAGTCTAACCAGCGGCTTGAGTCGTCGTTGAACCACTTACGCGAAACCCAGCAACAACTCATTGAGTCGGAAAAAATGGCCTCGCTTGGTGGCCTTGTTGCGGGCATTACTCACGATGTGAACACACCCATCGGGATTAGTGTGACTGCGGCCTCATATCTGCGTGAGAAGTTAGATTCACTGGATACCGCGTTAAGCAATAAAGAACTGACGCAGCCTCAACTGCAAAAATTTATCGAGGAAGGCAGAGAAAGCTTAAGCCTACTCGATAACAACCTGCATCGAGCGTCCGATCTTATCAGTAGCTTTAAGCAAGTGGCAGTCGACCAGGCGTCTGACGCCATTCGTGATATTAATGTGAAGCGCTACATAGAAGAGTTGATTCAGTCATTGCAGCCACATTTGAAAAAAACGCTGCATAAAATTGAGCTCAACTGTGCCGATGACTTATTTATTCGGTGCCCGGCCGGCGCGTTGTCGCAGATATTCACTAACTTAATTTTAAATTCGTTACGTCATGCCTTTGACGGCGTTGAACAAGGTACCATGACCATCAATATCGAACTTCGTGACAGCACGCTTCATGTTGTTTATGAAGATAATGGTAATGGTCTGTCTGAAGAGAACCTTGGCAAGCTGTTTGATCCCTTCTTTACCACCAAGCTCAACGATGGTGGCAGTGGTCTGGGTACCCATATTGTGCGTAATTTGGTCACTCAAACACTGAAAGGCGATATTGACGCCACCAGCGAACCTGGTCACGGCCTAACTTACACCTTTTCGTTTCCTGTACAGGTTTTAAACTGACAGCAACGTTGTTAGTCGATACAATTCAGGGTTTCTAATGCCGGACAGGAACCCTAATTTATGTGGTTTAAAAACCTTCGCTTTTACCATTTCAGTGAGACTTTTTCATTACCCGATGATTTTGCAGAGCAGCTAGCTGAACATACATTTCACCCGTGTTCACGAACTGAACAAAGCAGTTTTGGCTGGTTCTCCCCCTTTGGCCCAGACAACGATACGTTAACGCACAGCGTCGGTAATTGTTGGCTGCTATGCGCCAAGCGCGAAGAAAAAGTATTGCCCAGCACCGTCGTCAACGCACAACTGGATGAAAAAGTCCGCCAAATTAGTGAAGCTGAAGGCCGCTCTGTGCCACGCAAGGAAAAACAAAACTTAAAAGAAGATTTGATTCATCAGCTGTTGCCACAGGCCTTTAGTCGTTTTCGTCTTAGTTGGGGCTATATTGACTTAGACCGACAGTTTATTGCGGTTGACGAGTCAGCAGCAAATAAAGCGGAAGACTTTCTCGGTTTATTGCGTGGCTCGGTTGGATCTTTACCTGTCAGACCTTTCAGCCCATCAGAAGCCGTTGAAGTATATTTGACCGACTGGTTGCAAAAGCAAGAGATTCCTGCCCCTTTTGAGCTTGGCGACGAAGCGGAACTGCGTTCACCTCAGGCTGACGGTGGAATCATTCGCTGTAAGCAGGAAGACCTGACTCGTGACGACATTCAAGCCCATTTAACCGCAGGCAAACAAGTGACTCGACTGGGCTTAGTTTGGCAAGAAAATCTCGAGTTCATTATTGAGTCCGATATGGCGCTGAAACGTGTCAAACCGACTGACGTGTTGTTAGACGCAAAAGACGATTTAGTTGATCCAACACCAGAAGAAAAGGTCGATGCCGACTTCGCTTTAATTAGTGGCGAAGCCGGTCAGTTATTCGATGACTTGAAAAAAGCGTTCGCATAACCCGGATTAGCCAAATAAATCCAATATCTGGTGGTAAGACTCTTGAGTTGAGTCTTGCTGCCAGAAGTCCTCGCTTTCTATAATCCCTCTTAATTCATACTCCACCACGGTAACATTGTGTCTTTTACTGGCGTTATTGCCTGTTAATAGGCTGGCTAAATGCACAATATCGCAATAATTCACGGTAATGGCGTCATCCAGATTCATGCGCCCTTTATTAAAATGTAACGGTACCTGCACTAAGTTTGGTGTGAATTGCCAGTATTTCAGAATGTTAGTACCCAGCGGTGAACTTAACTGTGAAATGCATTCGTTAATAAACGTTGGATTGGCAAAACTGTCCTCAAACTCACTGGCCATTCTTAAAATAGGCGTCACGCCAATTCTGGATACCATCCCTGCCAGCAAAGAAACATCCTGGTGCAACCGGTGCCCTATTCCTCTGCGCTGAAGATCTTTCGTGATAACCACCGATGCAGCGGCAATTTCTCTGCTCTCTTTGATATATTGTTCTGAGAACATCTTCACAATGTCGTTGCCAGGCTCAAATACCTGCTCCATGGCCATTGCAAAAGCCAAGGTGCGAATTCGACGCATACCTATACGTGTTAGCGCCTGCATCAGGCTTTCAGCTTTATTGCGGCCCCCCAGATAAGCACTGTTTGCCAGACGTATTAATCGAGCCGACAATACGGCATCTTGTTGAATGATGTGCGCCAAATCGTGCAAGTTGCAATCAGGATCAAGTGTTGCGTTACGCACTTGCTCAGCCGTTTTCGGCAAACCGGGCAACGTTAGTTCGTCACGCTGTAACCGTTCATCAATGAGTAAATAAAGCGCATTCTGCGATGCCATTGAGAGATCCTTTTTTATGGTTATTCTATTGCTTCTAATCAGGCATAGCAGTAGATTAACAGAACTTTCCAACAACTCAATTTGACAAAAGTATCATTATGAAAAAATCAGCCTTTTTTATTGCCCCGTTAGCGCTTGCTATAGCCGCATGCGGTCAACAATCAACAACTGAAGATACCCAAAGCGCGGCTCCAAAAAGCTATCAATTGATTGAAGGAAAAGAGCACCGGCTCGATATTTACACGCCGTATGAATTGACCAGTGACCTGTCGCATTTATCCAGCGACCAGAAAAAAATGATCGGCTTACTGATTGATGCGTCGAAAATAATGGACGAGCTATTTTGGCAGCAGGCATTCCCCGGAAACAAAGAGAAGCTGCTGACAAAGGTAGAAGAACGCGCTAAAGAGTTCACGGTGATAAACTACGGTCCGTGGGATCGCCTCAACAACAATCAACCGTTTTTAACTGGCTTTGACGACAAGCCTGCCGGCGCCAACTTCTACCCGGAAGATATGACCAAGGTTGAGTTTGAGAACGCTGATCTAGCCAATAAAGACAGTCTTTACACGTTATTACGCCGTGATGAGAACGGCGATTTAATGACGGTTCCTTACTCTGAAGCTTTCAATGAGTCACTAACCGAGGCAGCTGAGTTACTTCGTCAGGCAGCGGATCTTGCGGAAAGTAAAGAGTTCGCCAAATACCTGCGCTTACGTGCCGATGCGTTTTTAAGTAATGAATACCAACCGTCTGATATGGCGTGGATGGACATGACCGACAACGAGATTGATGTCGTTATTGGCCCTATTGAGAACTACGAAGACCACTTGTACGGCTACAAAACGGCATTTGAGTCTTATGTTTTGATTAAGGACAAAGCCTGGAGTGACCGCTTAGCGAAATACGCCGAGTACTTACCTGAATTACAACGCGGCTTGCCGGTTGAAGACGCTTACAAAGCTGAAATGCCGGGCGCTAATGCCCAGCTAAACGCTTACGATGCGGTCTACTATGCCGGGCACTCTAACGCGGGCAGCAAGACTATTGCTATCAACCTGCCAAATGACGAAGAAGTGCAGTTAGAAAAAGGCACCCGCCGTCTACAACTGAAAAACGCCATGCAGGCTAAATTTGATAAGATTTTGGTGCCTATTGCCGAACAGCTGATTGTGCCAGAACAGCGCGAGAACATTACGTTTAATGCGTTCTTTGCTAATACCATGTTCCATGAAGTCGCTCATGGCCTGGGCATTAAAAACACGCTAAATGACAAAGGCACAGTGCGTTCAGCATTGAAAGAACACGCTTCTGCGCTAGAGGAAGGCAAGGCCGATATTCTGGGGCTTTACATGGTCACACAATTGTTTGAACAAGGCGTTTTAGCCGAAGGCGAATTGGAAGATTACTACACCACCTTTATGGCGAGCATTTTCCGTTCAGTGCGTTTTGGTGCATCCAGTGCCCACGGCAAAGCCAACATGATTCGTTTCAACTACTTTGCCGACGAAGGCGCCTTCAAGCGCAATGAAAAAGGCCAATACGCCATTGATATGGACAAAATGCGTGCCGCCATGAATAGCCTTTCAGAAAAAATTCTGACCCTACAAGGCGACGGCGACTACAACGGTGTCGCTGAGCTGGTTGCAACCTTAGGCGTTGTCAGCCCACAGCTCAAAGCCGACCTCGACAAACTCGCCGACGCCGGCATCCCCGTTGACGTCACCTTCAAACAAGGCAAAGACGTACTGGGCCTATAGAGCGGGTGGAGGGATTGAACCACGAGCGCTGAGGTTTCAGGAGCTACTGCGGAGGACGCCCGTGAATACATCCCTGTAGGGCTTGGGCAGCGCCATCCATGGCGCTGCACACCTCCTCAGTAGCTCCCGAAACCATTGGGCGCACTCATGGTCCATTCCCCCACACGACCAATGGTAGATAGGGCCGGTTGCTCACTTGTAAGCGTTACGAGTGTTGAACCTCCTGTGGCGGAGTGTCGAAGGCCAAGGATGGCCTTCGTCAAGCGTTCATGGATGAACTCGTAGCGTCTCCGCCACAGGAGGTTCAATGCTCAAGCGAAACAAGTGACAACCGGCCCTCTTCCCAGCTTGGCTATTGCGCAGTCAATATATTCGGTATAGCATATATATGGGATATCGAATATATGGTGTTACCTGATGACGAAAGTTTTGTTTCTGTGTACGGCAAATTCTGCGCGCTCTTTGATGGCGGAGGCTATTTTTCGGCAGTTTGCTGGTGATGACTTTGAGGTTGCCAGTGCGGGTACTGAGCCGACACAACCTGAACCGGGAGCTTTAGCGGCATTAGAGCACTTGGGTGTTGAAACTGATGGACTGCACTCAAAAGCGCTTGATGAAATTGATCTCAATAGCTTTGATTACGTGATAAGCCTGTGTGATCGGGCTCGCACCGAGTGCCAGACTTTGTGCGGTGATCAGCATTTCATTGCCTGGGACTTTCCCGACCCGGTAACCAGCAAAAAAGCGGATGCATTTAAGAAAACGGCGCATGAATTAAGCGAACGGATAAAGATGCTGTTGCTTATTTTACGCAAGAAAAGTGACCGTCCGCAGCTGTTTGATGCGCCGCATGAGTTCTTCAAAATTCTCGCTGACCCGCTGCGTCTGCAAATGATTTTAATGCTGCAACACCATGGCGAATTATGTGTTTGCCAGTTTGTCGATGCAACCGGTATGTCACAGCCCAAAGTGTCGCGGCATTTGGCGCAGCTGCGCGAATACGGGTTGCTGGCCGACCGTAAAGATCAGCGCTGGGTTTACTATCGAATTAATCCCGCCCTACAGGACTGGATGGCGACTATCATTAAGACTACTGCGACTTATCACGCGTCGTTAATTCCTCAACAAATCAAGGATGTCGATAATGGGTGTGTTTGAACGATTTTTATCGGTTTGGGTTGCTCTGACGATTATTTCAGGAACCTTACTGGGCAACGTATTCCCGGCAATTTTTGAGGTTTTGTCAGGTATTGAGTTTGCGCAAGTTAACCTGATTATCGCCGTACTGATTTGGCTGATGATTTATCCGGTGATGGTGCAGGTAAACTTTGAGTCGATTACTCAAATCGCTAAAGAGCCGAAAGGGCTTATTCTTACCGTGGTCATTAATTGGCTGGTAAAACCCTTTACTATGGCACTGGTCGGCTGGCTGTTTTTCAAAGGCGTATTTGCTGACTTTATTCAGCCGGAGACCGCTAACGAATACCTGGCCGGGGTCATTCTACTCGGTGTTGCTCCGTGCACAGCTATGGTGTTTATCTGGAGCCAACTGACCAAAGGCGATGCCAGTTATACGCTGGTACAGGTGTCGGTTAACGACGTCATTATGATTTTTGCCTTCGCCCCCATAGCCGCCCTGCTGCTGGGGATTACCGATATTATTGTGCCCTGGCAAACGCTACTGCTCAGCGTTGGCTTATACGTGGTAGCACCGCTTATTGCCGGGCTGTTAACGCGCCAACGACTAAAGAGCAAAGCAACATCGAAGCAGCATAATGTCGATTCCGCACTACAAGCCTTTGATGCTCGCATGAAGCCCTGGTCTATTATTGGGTTATTGTTAACGGTAGTGCTGCTATTCGGCTTCCAGGCTGAGGTGTTACTAACACGCCCGTTAGACATTGCCATGATAGCAACCCCGCTGCTGATTCAAACCTACGGCATTTTTGCTATCACTTTTATTATTGCGTTACTTATTAAACTGCCGCACCGCATTGCGGCACCAGCCTGCCTTATTGGCACCTCTAACTTTTTTGAGCTGGCGGTAGCCGTCGCTATTTCATTATTTGGTTTGCAGTCCGGCGCGGCGTTAGCCACCGTTGTGGGCGTGCTGGTAGAAGTCCCCGTGATGCTCTCTTTGGTGTGGTTCGCGAATCGCACAAAACATTGGTTTAGGAGTGAATAATTATGACGATTAAAGTTGGAATTAATGGTTTGGGTCGTATTGGTCGTTTGGCACTCCGGATAGCCTGGGAAAATCCTGAACTGGAAGTCGTTCAGGTAAATGATCCGGGCGCAGATGCGGCGACCTTTGCGCACTTGCTGAACTTTGACTCCGTGCATGGCCGCTGGACGTATGAAGCCACGGCGGAAGATAATGCTCTGATCATAGGCGATACACGCATTGCTTTTCATCAACACAAAACCATTGCAGACAACGACTGGAGTGGTTGTGATGTGGTTTTAGAAGCCTCCGGCAAGATGAAAACCGTGAAGGTGCTCAACGATTACCTGTCACAGGGTGTTAAACGAGTTGTGGTCTCAGCTCCGGTCAAAGAGCCCGGCGCTTTGAACATTGTTATGGGCGTTAATGACCACCTTTATGATCCTGATAAGCATCAGATAATCACTGCCGCGTCCTGCACCACCAACTGTCTGGCGCCTGTGGTTAAAGTGTTGCAGGAAAAAATAGGTATTAAGCATGGGTCTATTACCACCATTCACGATTTAACCAACACTCAGACCATTCTGGACGCGCCGCACAAAGACTTACGTCGGGCCCGCGCCTGCGGCTTGAGTTTAATTCCGACGTCCACCGGTTCGGCTACTGCTATTGTGGAGATTTTCCCAGAGCTGAAAGACAAAATTGATGGACATGCAGTACGTGTTCCTTTAGCCAATGCATCGTTAACCGACTGTGTATTCGAAGTGGAAAAAGCCACTTCTGTTGAAGAGGTTAACGACTGGATGAAAGAAGCCGCAGAAGGTGAACTTAAAGGCATTCTGGGTTACGAAGAGCGCCCGTTAGTGTCGATAGATTACAAAACTGACCCTCGCTCAAGCATTGTGGATGCCCTGTCAACTAAGGTCATTAACGGCACACACATAAAAATTTATGCCTGGTACGACAATGAATGGGGTTATGCCAACCGTGCGGTTGAACTGGTGGAAAAAGTCGGCTAATGCTCAGTCAGCTGTCCCCGGCCATACGCCAATACTTAATTGTTACGGGTAATTATTGGGCTTTTACTCTGACTGACGGCGCACTGCGTATGCTGGTGGTGCTGCAATTCCACCAGTTGGGCTACAGTGCACTGGAAGTGGCCATGCTGTTCTTGTTCTATGAGTTTTTTGGTGTAGTTACCAACCTGTTTGGCGGCTGGCTGGGAGCTCTCTGGGGGCTCAACAGAACCATGAACATTGGGCTCGGTATACAAATTGTGGCACTTGCCATGCTACTGGTGCCCAGCTCTATGCTCACCGTCATTTGGGTGATGGCCGCGCAGGCCTTGTCCGGCATTGCCAAAGACCTCAATAAAATGAGCGCCAAAAGCACTATCAAACTGCTGGTGCCGGACGACAAGCAGGGTCAGCTATACAAGTGGGTAGCGATACTGACGGGATCGAAGAACACCTTAAAAGGCGTTGGCTTTTTCCTGGGCGGACTCCTGCTTACCTTAATTGGTTTTCAGGGTGCGGTACTGGCTATGGCGATAATGCTCGTTGTTGTCTGGACAGGCAGTTTAATCTTCCTGAAAAAGGAGTCCGGCAAGGCAAAGTTCAAGCCTAAATTTAAAGACATTTTATCCAAAAGCCGTCCTATTAATATTCTATCGGGCGCGCGTTTTTTATTGTTCGGTGCGCGCGATGTCTGGTTTGTGGTCGCACTGCCGGTATTCCTTGCCAGTCAGCTTAACTGGAATCATTGGCAGGTGGGCAGCTTTTTGGCCTTATGGGTTATTGGCTACGGTTTTGTGCAAAGCATTGCGCCTAAATTCACAAAAAGCAGCAAGGACGTGCCCAAAACTCAGGCGGTGGTATGGAACGCCCTACTGACGCTGAGCCCGCTAGCGCTTGCTCTGGCACTTTGGCAATACTTACCGATTGCTCAAAGCATTATTATTGGCTTAGGGCTATTCGGTATTTTGTTCGCCATCAATTCGTCGCTGCACAGTTATTTAATTGTGGCTTATTCACGCGCTGACGGGGTGTCGCTGGACGTTGGTTTTTATTATATGGCCAATGCTGCCGGACGCCTATTAGGTACGGTTTTATCTGGTTGGGTGTATCAGCAATGGGGGCTGGTTGCTTGCCTAATGATATCAACGCTGTTATTGGCGCTATCTACCATGGCGATTAGCTTGTTACCTGAGCGGGAGCAGAGTTTGTAGCCTGACATTTATGTCAGGTCAGATATCGCACCTGACATAAATGTCAGGCTACACTGGCGAGGAAAGCACTTGTAGTTGGCACATTTTATGCTAAAATTCGCGCTCTTTTTTTGACCAGCCTCAAACCATAAGGAGCCACCTACGTGCTGACGCGTATTACGCCACCCTAGCCGTCACTTCCTTGTCACAGGTGCGCAGTAGGCTGTTCACTGCTTTTCTGGCCATTCCGGCCGCTTTTATATGTGTTATTTAAAATTTGGTGTCATTTAACTATGTTGAAGTCTATCCAGCAGAACTGGTTTTCTAATATACGTGGTGATTTGCTCTCAGGTATTGTCGTTGCTCTAGCGCTAATTCCTGAAGCCATCGCATTCTCCATCATTGCCGGCGTTGATCCAAAAATAGGCTTATACGCTTCTTTCTGTATTGCTGTGGTTATCGCTTTTACGGGTGGGCGCCCGGGCATGATATCTGCCGCAACCGGTGCTATGGCACTGCTAATGGTCACTCTGGTCAAAGACCACGGGCTTGAATACCTGCTCGCTGCCACCCTATTGACCGGTGTGCTGCAAATAATTGCGGGCTATCTCAAGTTAGGAGACCTCATGCGCTTTGTGTCACGCTCGGTGGTGACAGGCTTTGTGAATGCTTTGGCTATTTTGATATTTATGGCTCAGTTACCTGAGCTGACTAATGTCACCTGGCATGTCTACGCAATGACCGCAGCCGGTTTAGCAATTATTTACGGATTCCCTTACATTCCGGTTATCGGAAAAATTTTACCCTCTCCGCTAGTTTGTATTGTGTCGTTAACCATTGTCGCGGTGTTTTTAGGTTTAGACATTCGCACCGTTGGTGATATGGGCGAACTTCCAGATGCATTGCCGATATTCTTATGGCCTGATGTACCTTTAAACTTCGAGACCTTAGCCATTATTTTCCCTTATTCTGCGGCATTGGCGGTTGTCGGTATTCTTGAATCACTGATGACGGCAACCATTGTTGATGACTTAACCGATACCTCCAGCGACAAAAACCGCGAATGTAAAGGTCAGGGCATAGCCAATATCGGTTCTGGTTTACTTGGCGGCATGGCGGGCTGCGCCATGATTGGTCAGTCGATTATTAATGTGAAATCGGGCGGTCGTACGCGCCTATCCACCTTGGTTGCGGGTATTTTCCTGCTGATTATGGTCTTAGTGCTGGACAATATTTTGGTACAAATACCCATGGCAGCGTTGGTTGCAGTCATGATCATGGTTTCTATTGGTACCTTTAGCTGGAGCTCTATTCGAGACTTGAAGAAGCATCCACTGTCGACCAATATCGTTATGGTGAGTACGGTTGCGGTTGTTGTCGCAACACACAACTTGGCATTAGGCGTTTTAGTCGGCGTGCTGTTAGCCGCCATGTTCTTTGCCAACAAAATCGGGCATTATCTGTATATTAAGTCGGATATTGATGCGGATGGCATTAAACGCACGTATCGCGTTGTCGGCCAGGTGTTCTTTAGCTCTTCTGAGAAGTTTCTCGCCGCATTTGACTTTAAAGAAGGTGTTGAACGGGTTGTTATTGACGTGAGCAATGCCCATTTCTGGGATATTACCGCCGTTGAAGCACTTGACCGTGCAGTAGTGAAGTTTCGCCGTGAAGGTGCTGATGTTGAAGTGGTTGGTCTTAACGAAGCCAGCGCTACGATTGTCGATCGGTTTGGTGTTCACGACAAACCAGAAGCGGTTGATAAATTAATGGGCGGTCACTAAAAAGGAATTCGATGATGAAACATGTTGTTGCTTGTATTGACGGTTCTGCCTCGACACAGTCAGTTTGTGACTACGCCAGCTGGGCGGCGCTGCGTTTAGACACCCCATTAACACTGTTCCACGTGTTGGATGAAGCGCGCTACCCGACTGAAACGGATATGACCGGCAATATTGGCTTGGGCAGTCGCGAAGCTTTACTGGAACAGCTCGCCGAACTCGACCAACAGCGCAGTAAACTGGCTTTAGAGCAGGGTCACCATATGCTGGAAAGCGCGAAAACCCGCGCTCAGGAAGACGGTGTCGAGCAAGTACACCTACGTCAACGTCATGGTGACTTAGCCGAATCGTTGCACGAAATTGAAGACTCTATGCGCCTGCTGGTCATGGGTTTACATGGTGAAAGCACAACCCGCACTAATCGCATTGGCAGCCAACTGGAAACCGTGGTAAGAACCATGCGTCGCCCTATTTTGGTGGCACCTGAAGAATTCACAGAACCGAAAAGTGTTATGTTGGCATACGATGGCAGCGATTCGTCACGCAAAGGCATACGCTTACTTGCTGAAAGCCCGATTTTTAAAGGTCTGCCTTTACACTTGGTCATGGTTGGCGCCGACACTAACGACAACCATGCGGCAATAGAGTCAGCGGCTAACCATTTACGGGAACTAGGTCACGACGTGCGCTTTGAAGTGCGCTCAGGAGAGGTTGAATCAACTCTTCACGCCTACCAGAATGAACACAATATTGATGTGCTGGTAATGGGTGCCTATGGTCATTCGCGCATTCGCCAGTTCTTGGTGGGCAGCACGACCACTAGCATTTTACAAACAACCAACTCAGCTCTGCTGCTGTTGCGTTAATTTGTTTTAAAGAGGAAAAACAATGGTCCCAGACTGGGAAGAGTTAGAACTGGATGATCGCTTAATTGGCGTTCTCAAAGCAGCCGATTTAAACAAACCGGCGAAAGTTCAACAGTTAAGTATTCCACAAGCGCTCGACGGCCGGGACTTGTTAGTGAGTGCGCCGACAGGCACCGGTAAAACCTTAGCGTTTTTATTGCCGGCGCTGCAGCACTTATTGGACTTCCCTCGCAAGCAACCAGGCCCGGCCCGGATTTTGGTGTTGGCGCCGACTCGTGAGTTGGCTGAACAGATTCACCAACAAGCGTCGCTGTTCTCTGAGGCTACCGGTTTGTCGTCGGTGGTGGTCACCGGCGGCATTAACTATGGAAGCCAGTTGTCTCAACTAGAAAAAAGTCACGATCTGTTGGTCGCAACGCCTGGCCGCTTGATGGATTTACTGGAGGCCGAACAGTACAACTTAGAAAGTGTTGAGTGGCTGGTCATTGATGAAGCTGACAGAATGTTGGATATGGGCTTTGCCGCTTCAGTAAAAGAAATGGCGTTGCAGGCCCGACACAGACAGCAGTCACTGTTGTTCTCTGCAACACTGGGCAGCTCTGGGGTTATTAAATTCTCCAAAGAGCTTTTAAATGAGCCCGAATACATCGACGTGCAACCACCCAAGCGCGAACGCGGTAAAATTGTTCAGTGGATTCATTTGGCTGACACCGATGAGCACAAGCGTAAACTTTTAATCTCATCCCTAAAGGACTTTAAAGGTCGTCAGTTTGTCTTTGTTCGCACTCGAGAGCGGGTGGAAATAGTCGCTAACTTCTTGCGCAGTGAATTTACTGATACCCGCAAGATTGTCACGCTAAGAGGTGACATGCCTCAGAATGAGCGCCAGCAAATTATTAATACACTGAAAGAGAGTCAGGATATTACTCTGGTTGCTACTGACGTGGCCGCGCGTGGGTTAGATATTGATGATATTTCGCTAGTTGTTAATTACGACTTACCCAAGCAAGCCGATGTGTATGTGCATCGTATTGGCCGGACGGCTCGCGGTGGGCAAAAAGGTACGGCTATTTCATTAGTCGAAGCACATGATGCATTGTTGCTCGGCCGGATTGAGCGTTACTTAGATACTCAACTCGACAGGCGTGTTATTGAAGGACTGCGCCCTCAGTACAAATTCCCGTCGACAAAAAAATCTAAGCCGAAGAAAAAGACAAAGAAACAGACAAAAGGGAAAAAGTCGGCTAAGCCAAAAAAACCTAAAAAGTCGCGCTAAGAGCGCGACTTTTTTCGTATGTGATGGAGCGCAAAGTAAGCAATAACGCCACAGGCGTCAGCTATCCAGTCATAGACATCGGCACCACGTCCAGGTGCATAACTTTGTGCAATCTCAATGGCCAAGCCATAGCAGGCCAAAAACAATAAAGACAACTTCGCTGACAATGCGAACGCTCTGTGAAAAGTCATCGCCAGCACGAAAAATATTCCAAAATGAACGAGCTTATCCAGGTAGGGAATACTCTGCGCGCCGGTGTTTGGGAATTGCCACAAAAACAGGACCGTCGCGACACTCAACAGAAGAAAAAACAGCAATCGTGCCAGCATAAATACGTCTCTTTAATCAGGCTTATAAACAGATACGTTGTTAAAGCCATTTTCGTGCAATAGCAACGCCTGCATACGGCTCATAATTCCCTGGTCACAATAGAGTAAATAGTCGCGACTCTGGTCTAATTCAGGAAACTTAGACGCCAATTTGAAAAACGGAATTTCGATGACATCCGCACTGACACTCAAAGGTGCCGCTTCAATTTCATCATCGTTACGAATATCTATGATGACACTCTGCTTGCTGAGTTCCGCTGTTGCATCCGGCATTTGCAATTCATTTTCAGTCTGTTCTGCAATGTCCTGCATACTCAATACATTGGATGCGCGCACAACCTGATCTAAAAGATCCGGGTTCAGCTTTGCTTCTTCCGCCTCGATAACGTCAGGCAAGGCTTTCACTGTCGGTTTATTAGAAATGACTCCACAGTACTCAGGAATCGATTTCGCTAACGGTTCAGTGCCTATTTTCTTCGCCTCGTCGACAATTTCTTGTTTGTCCTTAGTGATAAGCGGACGTAATACTAAGGCCGGTGTTGCCTGATCAATCACTCGCAGATTAGACAATGTTTGGCTGGAGACTTGACCCATTGCTTCACCAGTGACCAGCGCTTGCGCTTTAACATAATGAGCAACTTTTGATGCCGCCCGAAGCATTTGACGCTTAAGCACAACCCCCATTTGACCATTATCAACATTCGTCAGAATGTCATCAACGATGGGTGCAAAGTCGACACTGATAAATTTAATTGGATGCGATGAGCTGTATTTTTTCCAAAGGAAATAAGCAATTTGACGCACCGCCACTTCGTGAGCGTCGCCACCTAAGTTGAAAAAGCAGAAATGAGTACGGGCGCCACGGCGAATAAACTCATAGCTGGCAACGCCGGAGTCAAACCCACCACTTAGCAGTGACAACACCGTCTCTTGAGTTGGAATGGGGAAACCGCCAATACCATCAATGCGTTCACCAATAAGATGCACTACTTGATTGGTAATCTGCAGTTGTACTTCTTCATCTGGCCGAGTTAATTGCACACGAGCGTTTTCTGAATGCTTTAAAAGATAACCACCGATGTAGCGTTCAAGCTGCTGAGAATTAAATTCGTGCTTGCCTTGGCGTTTGACTCGCACCGCAAAACTTTTGCCTTGCAGGCGACGATTCCAGTGCTCACCAACGAGTTCAGCAATATCGTCAAAGGTCGTTAATGGCTGCTCAATAACTTCGGCAAACCAGGAAATTCCCGGAGTATGTCTCAGTGCCTCGCGTATCGCGTCGCGCGCGTCGTTGCTATCGGTCTCCGCCGCGACCTCAATACGATCCCACAGCCACTTAACATAAATGGACGAATGTATCGGTGCCAAAATTTTGCGCAAATTATTGGTTAACACCTTACCGTGGCGTTTTCGAACCGATGCGCTTTTAATGGTGATTTCGGCGTGCAGGCGGACAACAAACTTCATAGCAATATCATTTGGCTTTGTGAGAAAGTCGGCAATTATACGTGTCCTAAGCGCCAGAAACCAGCGCTTAGTCTATCACGTCAACCTGTTGCTCAGACTCGGCCGCTTTACCCTGCATCACCGATATTTCAACCCGACGGTTACGGCGACGATTCTCTTCAGAGTTATTAGGAACCAGCGGTTTGGTGTCTGAATACCCCATAACTACCATGCGGTCTTCACTGAAGTCATCCACCTTCATCATTTCTTCAGCTACGGCAACCGCTCGTTTACTGGAAAGATCCCAGCGTGAAGAGTAAATCTCTGACACAACTTGCTCGTTGTCACTGTGTCCGGAAATGGTAATTTCGCCCGGAATCTCTTTAAGTGCTGTCGCTACTTGCTGAATAATTGGGCGGAATTGCGGCTGTAAGAAAGCCGAGCCTTCCGGGAAAGAGCCTTGTTCACGAATGCGAATAATAATTTGCTGACCGTGCTGTTCCAGCTCAATAGTACCGGCTTTTATTTCGTTCTCGAGCTGTTGTTCAATGCGGCGCATGAGTTCTTGTGAAACCTGAGTCATGGCTTCAGTATTTTCAGACTCAGCCTGTTTTTCGTCTTCTTTACTATCGGCTTCCTGACCGCCACGCTCGGTTTGCTGACCGCCGGCAAAGTCGGACTGCCCTTCCTGAAACTCGAGCATTTGTTGAGTCATTTCAACGGTTTGCTGCTGAATGGTTTCTATTGGGGTTGGCTCAGGCCGACCAGGCCGAAATTCCTGAGCGATAACACTGGTTCCTTTGGGTATGTCTTTCACTTCAATTTTATTTTGCACGCCCAGGGCGTACTTCATCGAACCGGCTATCTGTTTAAACTTCAGCACGTCCATTTCGGAGAACGCCAACAGCAAAACGAAGAAACACATCAACAGCGTCATCAAGTCGGCGAATGTTGCCATCCACATCGGCAAGCCGATGGGCGGGCAGTCGCACTCTTCTTCTTCGTCTCTTACTGTCTCAGAGGCCATTCTTACTCTTCCTCGTCACCGTCACCAACGCGCTTTGATTCAGCCAGGTAGTTACGCAAAATACCTTCAATGACACGTGGGTTTTGCCCGTCTTGTATACCGAGTATGGCATCAAGAACCAACTGCTGATTCAGTTTTTCCTGCTCGGCACGCAACATCAGTTTGTTAGCGATTGGAATGGCGATAACGTTAGCCAAAAACGCACCGTAAAGTGTCGTCAACAAGGCAACCGCCATGGCCGGGCCAATGGCTTTAGGGTCATCCATATTAGACAGCATAGCCACCAAGCCAATAAGCGTACCTATCATACCCATGGCCGGTGCGACATCGCTCAGAATTTTGAAAACACGAGCGCCTTCTTCATGGCGCGCAAAACTCATTTTTATGTCTTTCGACAGCGTTGTTCTTACGACTTCTGCGTCGTGACCATCGACCAGCATGTCGACACCTTTACGAAAAAACTTGTTGGGAATTTCCGCCTCTTCCAGCGCCAAAAATCCACCTTTACGCGCAGCATCCGCCATTTCAACCGCCGTATCGATAAGTTCTTGCGGGTGCTCGATTTTGAAAAAGAAGGCTTTGACTAGGACTTTACCGGTACCCAGGAACTGGCTCAGGGAGAAGTTTGCGAGTGTAATAAAAAGGGAGCCACCAAAAACAATGAATACCGATCGTGTATCCATAAACAAACTGATATCGCCACCCAAAACCATTGCCATGACAACGAAGCCAATGGCGCCGATTATCCCAACGAGCGTTGCTATATCCACTCAGTGCTCCTCCCCAATTCACTTTTTGCCATTCAGCTACGCTCCATTCTTAAACAATAGCGCTGCTCTGACAAGCATCTTCTTGTTATGTTACACAGGAATAATGAGATCATCGGCTGACATTCGGGATTCTTTATCGGATAATTAGCCCTAACACACAACAATTGCGCAAGAAGCATTATGTCAGAACAACAAAAAGCCCCTTCATTTGAGCAGGCGCTAGAAGAGCTAGAGTCATTGGTTAATGAACTTGAGCATGGCGAATTGCCACTTGAAAAGTCGCTGGAAAAGTTTGAAAAAGCCATTCAATTAGCTCGTACCAGCCAACAACAACTGCAACAGGCTGAGCAAAAAGTTACGACACTCATGGCTGCTCAGGAAGGCTCTGCCGAGAATGATGACGGAGAAGTGATGTGAGCATTAATGCGTTAACGGCTGATGTGCGCGAGCAAGTCGACGCATTTTTGAAAAAACAGCTGTCTCGTCACTCCATTAACGAACCTTTGACCCGAGCGATGGAGCACGGTGCGCTGCTTGGAGGGAAACGCGTACGCCCCTATTTACTAATGACCATTGCTGATATCTGTCACGGTGATAAGCAGGCCGCTTTAACCGCTGCAGCGGCCATTGAACTCATTCATGCGTATTCGCTGATTCACGATGATTTACCGGCTATGGACAATGACGATTTAAGACGCGGCCAACCTACCTGTCACATAGCCTTTGATGAAGCGACCGCTATTTTAGCCGGCGACGCTCTGCAGACACTCGCCTTTGAATTATTGTCAGAATCCCCTTTAGGTGGGTTGAATGCAGACCGCCAGTTGTCTATGGTGAACGCATTGGCTCGTGCCAGCGGTAGTGCGGGTATGTGCGCCGGTCAGGCAATTGACTTACAAGCCACAGGCCAGCATGTTAATGAGACCGAGCTGGAGCACATGCACAAGCATAAAACGGGGGCGTTAATTGAAGCCGCTGCGATAATAGGCGTACTTTGTGGTGAAGAAAAAGCCCAAAAGTGGCAACCGCATTTTAAAGCCTTTGCGGCCCATTTGGGGCTCGCATTTCAAGTACAGGATGATATTCTCGACGTTATAAGCAATACTGAGTTGCTTGGTAAGCCCCAAGGGTCAGACACGGCAGCCGATAAATCAACGTACGTTCAACTATTAGGTGTCGGCGGGGCTCAGCAATACTTAAACTCGTTACATGAGAAAGCACTACTGTCACTCGCCGATATCCCTTACAATACGGCAAAACTCGAACAATTTTCTGATGTCCTGCTGAAGCGGGATCACTGAGCGAATGATACAAAATTACCCGTTACTCGATAAAATTAACTCTCCGGCTGATTTGCGTGAACTGTCACCCAATCAACTCACTGACCTATGCGCTGAAGTTCGTCAGTTTCTGCTGACCTCCGTGAGTCAAAGCAGCGGGCACCTGGCGTCAGGTTTAGGTACCGTGGAACTCACTGTTGCCTTGCACTACGTGTACCACACGCCAAATGATAAGCTGGTTTGGGATGTTGGTCATCAGGCGTACCCGCACAAGATTCTGACAGGTCGCAAAGATCAGCTGCACAGCATTCGCCAAAAGGACGGGTTACACCCCTTCCCATGGCGTGAAGAAAGCGACTATGACGTGCTTTCTGTTGGCCACTCGAGTACATCGATATCCGCCGCACTAGGGCTAGCTGTGGCCGCACAGCGTCAAAAGCGTGAACAGAAAGTGGTTTCCATTATCGGTGACGGCGCTATGACTGCCGGTATGGCCTTTGAAGCCATGAATCACGCAGGTGACATAAAACCGGATATGCTGGTTATTCTGAACGACAATGATATGTCGATTTCGGAGAACGTCGGTGCTTTAAACCATCATTTTGCTCGCTTATTGTCAGGCCGTTTTTATACCTCTTTACGTGAGAGTGGCAAGAAACTGCTGAGTCCGCTGCCTCATATTCGTCATTTCGCGAGCCGTGCCGAAGAGCATATGAAAGGCATGATGGCGCCGGGTACCATTTTTGAAGAGCTCGGTTTCAACTACATAGGGCCCATTGACGGTCACGACGTTAATACGCTAGTCGAGACCCTACGTAACATGAAAGACCTGAAAGGCCCTCAGTTACTGCATATAGTGACGCAAAAAGGCAAAGGTTATAAACCCGCCGAAAAAGACCCTATCGGCTACCACGGTGTGCCTAAGTTTGACCCGAAATCGTCAGAGCTGCCGCAAAAAGCGCCGGGCGTTCCAAATTACTCCGATATTTTTGGTCAGTGGCTGTGTAGCACTGCACAAAGTGACAAGTCCCTTATGGCAATTACGCCAGCCATGCGTGAAGGATCAGGCATGGTTGAGTTTTCCCAGGCGTACCCTGAGCAATATTTTGATGTTGCTATCGCTGAGCAGCACAGCGTCACGTACGCCGCTGGTTTAGCCATTGCCGGCATGAAACCCGTTGTCGCTATATACTCCACATTCTTACAGCGTGGTTACGATCAGCTCATTCACGACGTGGCATTGCAGAATTTAGATGTATTATTCGCTATCGATCGAGCTGGCATTGTTGGCGCCGACGGTCCAACCCACCAGGGCGCTTTCGACATTAGCTATATGCGCTGCATACCGAATATGGTCATAATGACACCCAGTGACGAGCAAGAGTGCCTGGATATGCTGACAACCGGCTATGAGTATAAAGGCCCGGCCTCTGTTCGCTATCCCAGAGGCGCCGGCGTTGGACGCGAACTGAGAGACCCCAAATCATTAGAAGTTGGTAAAGCCAAAACCGTCCGTGAAGGTGAGAAAATAGCATTTTTGAACTTTGGCACACTATTGCCAGAGGTAATGCAAGCCGCAGAAGCATTAAACGCAAGCGTTATTGATATGCGCTTCGTTAAACCTCTGGACACCAAAGCCATTGAAAACGCCGTTGCCAAACACGACAGTTTAGTCACCGTTGAAGAAAACGTGATAGCAGGTGGCGCGGGTAGTGCCGTTCTCGAGTACCTTGCCGATAAAGGCTTGTCTATTGCTGTCCTGCAACTCGGACTCCCCGATGAGTTCATCAAACACGGATCCCAAGCCGAAATCCGCGCAGAGCTCAACCTAGACGCCAAAGGCATCGAAGCCCAAGTCAAAGCCCGCTTTTTCTAGATTGGGGAAAACGCGAGCGCTGAGGGGGAGGTTGTTCACTTGCTTCGCTTGAGCATAAAGCTTCCCCCTGGCGGAGACGCTACGAGTTCATCCATGAACGCTTGACGAAGGCCATCCATGGCCTTCGACACTCCGCCAGGGGGAAGCTCTATGCTTTTAACGCTTACAAGTGCTCAACCTCCCCTTCTTGCATACATCTAGGCCTGATAATTTAGAGAAATAGATCGAAGGGAGCGCACTCAAAGGTTCCGGGACATCCTATTGAGGTGTGCAGCGCCATGGAAGGCGCTGCCCAAGCCCTACAGGGATGTATTTACGGGCGTCCTCAAAAGGATGTTCTGTAACCTCAGCGCTTCCGAAAGAGCTATTTCTCTAAACTATCAGGGCTACGCCATGCAAGATGGCGGTGGTTAGGATGCCGGCTATGACGTCGTCCATCATGATACCGGTGCCGCCAGTGAGTTTTTTGTCGGACCAGCCGATGGGGCCGGGTTTCCAGATATCGAATAGGCGGAATAGAATGAAGGCGGCGATGAGCCAAACGGCTTCGAAGGGTAAAGCGAACATGGCGAAGCCGTAGCCGACTATTTCATCCCATACAATGGAAGGATGGTCATGTTCACCCATGGCTTTGGCTGTGTATTGGCATAGGAAAACACCAATAATGGTCGCCATTAATAAGACGCCAATTTGCCATTGCCATGTGAGCTGGGTAGTCAGATAAACAAAGGGGATGCCGACTAAGGTGCCGAAAGTGCCGGGTGCTTTTGGGGCTAACCCAGTGCCAAATCCCAGAGAAAGCCAGTGTATTGGATTAAACCAGTTTAGTTTCGGCATAACTTACTCGCCTTCTCTGACCCGTTCGCCTGTAGCAAAGTGATTAAAGCTCTTATAGCCCTCGGGAAGCTCCCACGGCTCGCCTTCATAGTGCATGTCAATTTTCGCTTCAGCACCTTTGACGATTCTGCCGATACAGACTGGCTTGGTCTTTAAGTGTGACGTTAGCGTTTCCATGCGCCCGCGGTGCTCTTCCGGCAAGGTAAAACAAAGTTCATAGTCATCACCGGCGGTTAGCGCCATCGCTAATGCCTCATTGGCTTCCAGCGTTTCCGTAAGCGCTAGTGATAGTGGCAACTTTTCTAACTCAATTTGCGCAGAGACCTGAGCCTGTTTTAGCAGGTGCCCTAAGTCTGCCACCAAACCATCCGACACATCAATGCACGACGTTGCTACACCCCGCAATACTTGCCCCATTGCAACTCTCGGCGTTGGGTAGTGTAGCCGCTCGATGACATGCTGTAAGTGGCGACCAGTGGTGCTGACTTTATTCTGTGTTACTTTTAAGCCTAACCCTGCATCACCTAATGAGCCACTCACATAAACCCAATCTCCGGGTTTGGCACCGCTTCTGCTTATGGCGGTTCCGGTTGGTAGCTGACCATGAGCCGTCACTGTGACCGTTAGCGGGCCTTTGGTGGTGTCTCCGCCAATAAGCTGACAGTCGTAATAACGACAAATTTCGTCAAGTCCACTACTGAATTCTGCTAGCCAGTCGTTATCAGTATTAGGGCAAGTGAGTGCAAGGCTTATCCAGCTGGGCTGGGCGCCCATAGCTGCTAAATCACTTAAGTTAACGGCGACCGCTTTATGTCCAATGGCTCTTGGTGGTGTGGTTTTATCAAAATGTACGCCCTCAACTAACGTATCAGTCACGACAACAAGATCATGCTCGGGTAAAGGTTTCACCACTGCACCGTCGTCACCAATGCCAATTGCAACATCGCTCCGACAAGCGGAGCGATTTGCGAAATAGTCGTTAATGAGAGAAAACTCGTCTTGAGGCATAACTATTTTCGTGCGGGTCTTAATGTATCTACTGCCTTGTCTAATACACCATTGACAAAACGATGGCTCTCATCAGCCCCAAATGACTTAGCAAGTTCAATAGCTTCGTTAATAGCCACTTTGTACGGAACATCCATGCGCTCACTTAACTCATAGGCCGCTATACGCAGAACCGCCAACTCAATAGGATCAAGCTCGTTTATTGGACGTGCCAAAAAGGGTTTCAAAGACTCATCAAGCGAACGGTACTGACCGCCGACGCCACGTACCAGCTCAAGAAAGTAGTCAACATCCACTTTACTGGTGTCGGTGTCCGTCAAGAACTGTGCTTCAATATCGCTGAAGCTGTTTTGCGACAACTGCCAGGAGTAAATAGCCTGTACCGCTAATTTTCGTGCTTTTCTTCTTGCTGCAGGTTTCATTTTCAGATCTTATCCAGTACGTTGACCATTTCGAGTGCGCTTAATGCTGCTTCTGAACCTTTATTACCTGCCTTAGAGCCGCTTCGTTCAATCGCTTGCTCCAGTGAGTCTGTGGTAATAACGCCAAAAGCGACAGGCAGCCCAAATTCGGTCGCAACACGACCTAGCCCGCTATTACATTCACCGGCAACAAATTCAAAGTGAGGTGTGCCACCACGAATGACCGCACCGACAGCAATAATTGCATCGTATTTTCCAGATTGGGCTAAACGCTTTGCGGTAACCGGAATTTCGTAAGCACCAGGAACACGTACCACAGTGATGTCGTCGTCAGCTACTTCACCATAGTGCTTCAATGTTTGAACCGCACCGTCCAGTAAACTTTCAACAACGAAATGGTTGAAGCGAGATACGATAATGGCAAATTTTTTGCCAGCCGCATTAATACCGCCTTCAATTACCTGCATAAGTTTTCCTTAATTGACCTGTCGTTAGTACTAAATCGCAAATTGCGCGCGATCATAGCACAAAGAGGAATTATTTGCGTGAAATTGCGTAAGAGAAATACTTTTCCCGTGTATCGAGGTTTCTGCCAATGTAGCGTGCTTTACTGCTTTCTAACAGTTGCAGAGCTGTTGCGTTATCTTCAGAGACAGGAAACATAACCTGCCGCCATGGCCAGCTTTCCCCAAGCCAACGCGTTAGTAAAGCGAAGAGATCGTTATGGAGGTTATTATCGACAGCACTCTCTAACAACCACCAGCTGACTTCTGCGTTATAGGCACTTTTTGAAATACCACTGTTTTCCTGGCGCTCCGACGCCACAGGCACCATATAAACCGCACCAATAATAGAATTGTCGGATTTATCCAATACAACATAAGTGAACGCAGTCTTTTGTTCGGCTTGTTCCAGGTGGTAGTCCACCATTGTACTGTTTTGTTCCAGCGTACTTTTCTCAGAAGGCCAAGCCCAGCCGAGTTTCCTATACAACCATTTTTGTGATGTCATGTAAGAGTGAAAAAAGCGCGCTTTATCAGACTCCCGTATAGGACGAATAATTAAGTTATTACTTTCAGCTTCACCAGGAACCGTCCATTGCTGTTGCCAAAAGTCGCCCGCCTTAGCTGGCATTGCGGCCAGTACAAGAAAACTAATAACGACAGCAGCTAACCTTCTCAGCACGATGCTTCACTCCGTTTGCCCTGCGCGTGCGCAAAAAATGACTTCACACGAAGCAACTCCTTTTCGATTTCATCGGTTATCATGAGTGCCGGGCCGATATCGATGGCTTTACGGGCAAAATCGAAAGCGACCGGTATGACCGGTACTTTTGCCTGCTTAGCCATGTGCAAAAAGCCTTTCTTCCATTCGGTCACCTTTTTCCGCGTGCCTTCCGGAGTAATGACCAAAATGAGCTCGTCTTTACTGCGAAACTGCTCAACCATACTGCCAACCACACCGTTCGCAGCACTTCTATCAACCGGAATACCGCCCAGCTTGGTCATCAATGTTTTGATTGGGAACCGGAACAAGCTGTTCTTACCCAAGTAATTCAGCTTTAGACCCATAGCCAACATAACAAACGCGCCAACCGGAAAATCCCAATTTGACGTATGCGGTGCGACCGGCAGAATAGCCTTTTTTACCGCAGGCATACTGCCGTTAATTTTCCAGCCTCCCATGAGACGCATTCCAACGCGACCAACCCAGCGCAAGAAACGGTTGTCTCTCACCGGAAATTCGCCTTTCACAAACTCAGGAAGCTGATCGTTATTTTTCATAAATTACTGCAATGCCTTCTGTATTTCTCTTAATTTCTGTTTAATACGCTCAATGTTGTCTGGCCCCATGCGCAGTAGTTGCTTCTGGGCAGCCGGTAACGCTTCATAGGCGTCATCGGCGTAGGTGTACATCACACTGTCGGCTTTGACCTCCACCAAACCTTCAGGTACCGGTGTTGACAACAGCACATCAATCGCTTCCATTAAAGTATTATCAAAGTCTGAATCTGGGTAGCCAATTTCCGCATAGGCTTCCTGGACTAAGGGTTTAAACAGCTCATAGTTGTCAGCCAACGCGTACGCGTCGAGACTGACAAACCAATCGACCAACGCGTCATAACGACGGTAAGAACTTTCGTCAATGTACAGCTCACCATCCACTTCTATCACGCTAAAACGACCATCAGGACGCTGAACAATAGTGCGGTCTCGGACGATACTGCCATTACTAATATTGTCCGCTAATACAACAGCGTCACGGATAAGCTGAGAACTTTTCAGCGGACGAATGTTAATATCGCTCGAGTCCAGTTCCTGTAAAACCGTAGGCGTACTGTTGTTCAGCTCCGGCAGTGCTATTTGCTCAGGCTCGGGGGCTTCTTCGGGTTGTTTAACCGGTTCAGGCTCAGGCTCTACCGGCTCAGGTAAAGGCTCAGGCTCTTCTTCGGGCTCTTCAGGCTGATAAGGTTCGGCTTCCACCTCAGTTGAGGTCGATTGTTCTACCTTCACTTTTTCTTGCTGTTGCGGCTTTTCTGCCGGTAACCACCACCAAACAACAGCAGCTATGACAGCAACCGCAATGACAATAACAACGGCCCAAGTTGTTTTCCGGCTAGCGTCTTCCGTTGCCGGAGAATTTTCTACTTTGTCGTCACTCATTCAGGGCTCCTTTATTTTTGCTCTGCCCGACAGAATACCAGCTCATTACCTTTTGACAGGTCGCCGTTGTAGCTGTATCCGGCCGCGTCAAACTCTTTAAGATCAGACACAGATTGTGGCGTTTGGTTCACTATAAAGCGCGCCATCATGCCTCTTGCTTTTTTAGCGTAAAAACTAATGACTTTATATTGGCCATTTTTTTCATCTTTAAACACCGGCGTTATAATGTCGGCATTAAGGGCTTTCGGTTTTACCGCAGAGAAATACTCATTCGACGCCAAGTTAACTAATGTTGAGCTGCCAATAGCTTCCAAGTCCTGATTTAACTGTTCGGTTATCGACTCACCCCAGAATTCGTAAAGGTTTTTGCCTTTCTCGGTTTGCAGCTTTGTGCCCATTTCCAGGCGGTATGGCTGCATTAAGTCAAGGGGTCTTAAGACACCATACAAACCTGACAAGATACGCAGGTGCTGCTGGGCGTTTTTCACGGCAGAAGCGTCTAACGTATCGGCATCTAACCCAGCATATACATCGCCGTTAAACGCGTACATTGCCGGGCGAGCATTATCTTCTGTAAACGGCCGTTGCCACTCTTCAAATCGCGCCGCATTTAAGCCCGCTAGCTTGTCGCTAATTTTCATGAGCGACCCTAAATCTTGCGGACTGAGTTTGCGACAGACTTTAACCAAGGCCTCTGCCTGGTCCAGCATTCTTGGCTGGGTGACGTCTAACTTCGGTAAGTCACTTTCATAGTCTAGATTTTTAGCAGGTGAAACAACGGCTAACATGCTCTTATCTCCTGTAATGATAACTCAGAACCCTCTTATTGAAGAGGGTCCTGATCTGCACCTTCTTTTTCAACTTCCGGCGGCATTAAGTCTTCTCGGCTTACACCAAAGGCTAACGCGACGGTACTCGCAATATAAATCGACGAGTAAGTACCAATAACCACACCAAATAACAGTGCCGTTGCGAAACCGTGAATTAACGGGCCGCCTAAGAAGAACAAGGTCAATAACACCAAAATAGTGGTAATTGACGTGACTAAAGTACGGCTTAATGTATCCGTCAGTGCTCGGTTAACCGTTTGCAACGGAGTCAGCTTAGCGAACTTACGGAACGTTTCCCGAATTCGGTCACACACCACAACGGTATCGTTAATGGAGTAACCGATTACGGCTAAAAGAGCAGCCAGTACCGTTAAGTCGAACTCTAATTGCAAGAAAGAGAATAGCCCCAACGTTAGTATCACGTCATGTGCCAATGCGGCTACTGCACCGACGGCCAAGCGCCACTCAAAACGCATTGCAATATATAGCAGTATACAAATGAGGGCAGTAAGCATAGCCAGGCCACCCTGCTCAATGAACTCGTCACCCACATTGGGACCGACAAATTCAATACGGCGCATTTCAACTGTTTTATCGAACTCTGCACGCAGTGCTTCAAGGATATTCGAGCCTAGCTCTTCAGCTTTAACATCAGTACGAGGCTCAAGGCGAATCAAAATATCCTCCTGAGTCCCGTAGTTTTGAACAACGGCGTCTCCAAAACCTTCACTTTCTAAAGAACTGCGTACTCGGTTCAGATCAGCCGGCTCCTGAAAGCCTATTTCTAACAACGTACCGCCCGTAAAATCGAGACCAAAGTTCAGCTTGTTAACCGACAACGACACGATAGAGGCAATAACCAATAATGCACTGATAATTCCGGCAATACCCCGGAAGCGCATAAAGGGAAGTCGTTCTTCTGAATTCATCATTTTCCTGTACCTCCCTTATATCGACAGCTTCGATAAGCGCTTGCCACCCCAAACGGAGTTAACAATGGCACGCGTACCGACAATAGCGGTGAACATGGATGTAATAATGCCGATTGCCAGAGTAATAGCGAAGCCTTTAATTGGCCCATTACCAATAGCAAACAAAATAAGTGCGGCAATTAATGTGGTGACGTTGGCGTCGGCAATGGTCGATAACGCGCTGTCATAACCATGGTGAATAGCTTGTTGCGGACTGCGCTTCGCTTTTATTTCTTCGCGTATACGCTCAAAAATAAGCACGTTTGCATCGACTGCCATACCAACGGTCAGAACAATACCCGCCATACCCGGCAAGGTTAGTGTTGCGCCTGGTATCATCGACATGACACCAATAATTAAAATTAAGTTGGTTGCCAACGCCGCATTAGCGACTAGACCAAACTTCTTGTAGTACACAACCATAAACGCCAGAACTAAAACGAAGCCCCAGAAAATAGCCTGTGTACCTGAATCGATATTTTGCTGGCCGAGGCTTGGACCAACCGTGCGTTCTTCAACAATTTGAATCGGCGCAATCAACGCACCGGCGCGCAATAACAGCGCAAGGTTTTGTGCTTCTTGCGCCCCTACGCCGGTAATGCGGAAATTACTGCCCAGACGCGACTGTATCGTTGCAACGTTGATAACTTCAGCACTTTTGGTGAATTGTAAGTTACCTTCTTCATCACGTTCATCCGTCGCTTCGTATTCGATAAAGACGGTTGCCATTGGTTTACCGACATTATCTTTTGTTGCCAACGACATTTTGTTACCACCAACGCCGTCTAGCGTGATATTTACCTGTGGACGGTTATATTCGTCGTAGCCAACCCCAGCGTTAACGATGTGGTCACCCGTTAAAATAACGTCTTCTTTCAGCAGCTGCTGAGGGCCATCGCGCATAGGTAAGAGTTCACTGCCAAACGGGACTCGGCCGTTCATGGCGTCACGGACATCATTTTCGCTGTCGACCATACGGAATTCCAACGTCGCGGTTGCGCCCAGAATTTCCTTAGCGCGAGCAGTGTCTTGTACGCCGGGTAATTCAACCACAATACGGTTAGAGCCCTGACGCTGAATGACCGGCTCCGCAACACCCAATTCATTCACACGGTTGCGCATGATAGTGATGTTCTGATCAACCGCGTAGTCGCGTGTCTCCGCAATTTTCTGCTCGGTCATTTCCAAACGCAAAGTGCGAGTCTCTTCATTTTCGGCCAACACATAACCCTGATAACGGTTATCTAAGTATTGCGCAGCCTCTTGAAACGCTTCGTCATTTCGAAGTTCGATCTCGACCGCCGTACCGTCCACTCGGACAGCACTGTATCGAATGCGTTCTTCGCGCAGCTCGGTTCTAACGGTGTCTTTCATGCCATCGATAATTTTGGACATTGCTTCGCCCATATCGATTTCCATTAAGAAGTGAACACCACCTCGCAGATCCAGACCCAGCTTCATAGGTTGTGCACCTAAACTTTTCAACCATTCCGGCGTTGCTGGTGCCAGGTTAAGCGCGACAATATAATTGTCGCCCAGGCTGTCGAGAATAGTCTCTCTGGCCTTTAACTGCTCGTTGTCTGAATTCAAACGAACCAACAGTTGTTCATTCTCTAATGATACGCTTTTCGGCTCTATATCAACACTGTCAAGCGCATTGCGCACGCGATCCATCGTGCTTGCATCAATCGTTGCGTTTCTGTCTGCGGAAATTTGCACTGCTGGGTCTTCGCCATAAATATTTGGCAGCGCATAAAGCGCTGCCACTAATACAACAAAGATAATCAGCAGGTTTTTCCACAACGGGTATTTATTTAACACGTCGTGCCCCTGATTATTTCTTTCATCACTTTACAGTGATTTCATGGTTCCTTTAGGAAGAACAGAAGTCACAGCACCTTTTTGAATGGTCACTTCTAACTCGTCAGTTAATGCGATAACAAGAAAATCTTTTTCATCGCTTACTTTAGTGATTTTTCCAACTAACCCGCCTTGAGTCAGTACTTCATCACCTTTACTTAAAGAGCCCATCAGTTCTTTATGTTTTTTCACGCGTTTCGCTTGTGGGCGGTAAATCATGAAATAGAAAATCAACGCGAACATGACCAGCATGAAAATAAGTTCCATACCGCCACCGCTTTGTCCACCAGCTTCCTGGGCATATGCCGGGCTAATAAAAAAGTCCATAAGTTTCCCTCAAATTAATGGTTAAATTATTATTCGTTTTAGTTGCTTCCCCGAAGATATGGGGACACAGGAACCAAAATACAATTCGCAATTTACAGACAATGTATCTTAACAGAAAGTTCTTCCACTCTCAGTAGAATCAAATGTCATAACCTAAGCTTTTTAAACGGCGTCTCAAGCCTATCTGCGAGACCCGTAATTCCCACATCATTGCTTCGGTATCGCCCCGATGTTTCGCGTAACAATCTTTAATATCCGACTCACTGAGATCCTGCGCCGTATGAAGACCATCAAAACGCTGGATTAGCTGATAAACAGACGCCCGGGATATGTTCAGCCTTTTAGCAACGGCTTGAAGTTCAAAGCGGCAGCTCTCAAGTGCTCCGGTTAATTCCCCCCGACTCACGCTGTTGGGTCGACGTTGTTTAGACTCTGACTCAGCCGGGCCCACTTTAGAGGACGACGGCTTCAATAAAGATAATAACTGAGGGTCTAAATACATTTGTTCTTGATTTCGACTGTCTATAACCACTTGCCTTGCGACATTTCTAAGCTGACGCACATTGCCCGGCCAGGTGAAAGTCATAAGTTGCTTCATCAATTCACCCGGTATGACAAATTGGTCTGTTGTTTCCGGATAGAGTTTGCACCATTGTTCACGCACAAACGCGTTAAAGAGTAGGCCAATATCTTCTCTGCGCTGCACTAAAGGTGGCATAAACAGCTGATAAGGAGCCAATTTTTCAAACAGCATTGAAACCATCGACGATTCATCGACCGCGCTGCTCTCCTGGTGACTCGTTATAATAATGCGACACTCAATAGGTAGTGCATGTGCACCATCTTTCGGCATGACACTTTGGCTCTGCAAAGCTCTGTTCAGCAACTTGTGGATATTATCGGAAGCATCCTCAATATCCTCCAGTACAATGGTTCCTCCGGCGGCTTGTTCAAAATAACCCGCCTGATGCTTGCCGTTTCGGACGACCCCAAATAATTCAATCTCAGCGACCGCATCGTGAATTGCGGCTAAGTTTACGGAGATAAAGGGCTTATCATCACCAAACTGCTCTTTATGAATAGCATGCGCCGCTTGTTGCTTACCAACGCCAATCGCGCCTCGAATAATCACAGGAACAGACAGGGTGGCTAGGTGCGAAATCCGCTGACGTATTGCCTGGATGTCTGCGCTTAGCCCCATGAGTGTATGGTTATCATCGACCGTTGTATCTTTTAATGGAAGACTTTTAAGCAACAATACAATTCGGTGATTAAGCCCTAGCACCACGCCATTGTCTAGCTCGTCCTCACTTATCAAGTACTCGTCCTGGGGACGTCGTCCGGCTATAGTCAACACTGTCTTTGTACTGTGTGCTCGCAATTTAATGCCGCCATTATCTGTGGATTCAAAAATAATGGGGGAGCGACTCACATATTCGTCAAGCAACGCTCGCCCCGCATTACCATTTTTGGCGAACTCGGGTTTTACGCGACTTAAATAGTCGGTTCCGGACAAGTGCAAGTCGAGCAATGCTGCTCGTTCGCCAATACGGTCGCGGCTCGGGTGCGTCGCTATAATGAGCATAGGCACTCGCTGATATGATTCTACCAGTTCATCAACTGCATGCTTTGTAGTGCACTGGGTAACACTCATTGGCGCTAATCCTTAGCTGTACTGTTATGAGGCGGCATAATTTGTACTGGGCATCATCAAAAGTTAATGACAAACTAAGCCTTAACATTTTGATCTTTTATACCGCACATGGAACATATATTCTACTGGACAGATCAGGCTGGTGTCGCTGTTTTTGCGATAGCTGGCACATTATTAGCGTTTCGTAAGAAGATGGACGGTTTTGGCGTCATCGTTCTCGCCTCCGCAACCGCTATTGGCGGCGGCACCATCCGTGACCTTATACTCGGCTTGCCGGTTTTCTGGACACATGATGAAGTCTATCTGTACACCATTTTAACGGCGGCGCTATTGACGATTGTCTGGTTGAGGTTCAAAGCCTACATACCCATGACAACACTACAAATAGCCGATGCTTTCGGTCTCGCCTTTTTCGCCGCTATGGGCGCGGAAAAAACACTGACGGCTGGGTTCTCACCGTTTATTGCCGTCATTATGGGCACGATATCGGCGTGTTTTGGCGGCATGCTTCGCGATGTACTTGCGCGCGACGTACCTATGGTTCTCAAAGGTGAACTTTATGCAACCACTTGTCTGGTTGGCGCGACGGTTTACGTTTTATTAGTGCCATTCCAACCGCTTATCGCACTTGCAGCAGGTATGTCAGCAACATTAGTCATGCGCTTGGGGGCGATTAAATATCAATGGTCACTCACGGTATTTCGTGACCATCAGGATCATTACTAGCAAAAAATAATAAGGAAAAACTATGCTAAGTATGATGGGTTTAATTGGAGGGTTGACCTTACTTATCGTGCTTACCCTGCGTGGGGTAAATTTATTTATTAGCGCTCCCTTATGTGCCTTGGGAGTTGCTATTACCAGCAACGTCAGTGTACTTTCCGGAGATGCCAATTTTGTCACGACTTATATGGATGGCTTTTCTGGGTTCATAGCATCTTGGTTTTTTATGTTCTTACTAGGCTCAATGTTCGGTAAGTTCATGGAGGACACCGGCGCTGCAGACAGCTTGGCAAAATCTATTATCGATAAACTCGGTCGTAAGCAAGCAGTTCTCGCGGTTGTGCTTGCCTGCGCAGTGCTAACTTACGGCGGAGTCAGTGTCTTTATTGTTGCTTTTTCAGTTTATCCAATGGCTTTAAGCCTTTTTAAAGACGCCAACCTTCCACGCCGCTTTATCCCGGCTGCACTTACTTTCGGCTCTGTTACTTTCACAATGACCTCGGCTGGTTCCCCTGAGATACAGAACTGGATACCTATCAAGTATTTAGGGACTTCCCCGTATGCGGCCTGGGAAGTGAGCTTGGTAGTTGCGTGTTTAATGGCCGTTATGGGCTACTGGTGGCTCAAGAAAATGATAAACAAAGCTGTTGCTAATGGAGAGCGCTTTGAAAGCCGCCCCGATGACCCTGAAACAATTGTCCGTGACCTACCGTCCCCGCTTAAGTCTCTTATTCCGCTTTTGGTAGTACTGAGCATCTCATTCTTCTTCCACGAAGAGTTTCAGCAGAACGCTTTAATACTGGCGTTGCTGGGTGGCGTTTTGTCATTGGTCATTATTAACATCAAACATTTTCACCGACCACAGAATGCCATAAATGAGGCAACCGTAGGAGCACTTCTCGCTATTGGTAATACTGCCGCTGTCGTTGGTTTCGGTAGTGTCGCTAAAATTACTCCAGCGTTTGAACAGGCTGTTACAGCAATGACAGGGCTACCCGGTAACGAGCTGGTGGGGGCTGCAGTAGCGGTGAGTGTGATTGCAGGCCTGACGGGGTCAGCCTCTGGAGGACAGGCCATAGCGCTTCCAGAAGTGGGGCCTCACTATTTAGATGCCGGCGTTAACCCGGAACAGCTTCACCGAATTGTATCGATTTCATCAGGCGCATTAGACTCTTTGCCTCATAACGGGTATATCGTTACTACCATTCGAGCAATATGCAAAGAAACGCACAGTGCAGCTTATTGGCCAATAGCTGCGGTTACCGTGGTTGTCCCTTTGATTGGGCTAGCTATCGCTATTGGCCTGTTTATGATTTAAAGCTTATTAGGCTTAAGAGTCGCCAAACAGGCGGCCCTTAAGCTTGTCTTTCAGGCTGTCTTCGAGTTTAGACTTCAGCAACTCTTCCAACTTCTGACCTTTTTCGCCTGACTCGCTGTTCCATTGCGTCAGGTTTTGTAGGAGCTCTTCCTGACCGCCAAGCTGTTCAGACACTTTCGCGGTTAAGTCGGCTTTTATATCCGCCAACTTACCATCCGCCTCCGCCATAGCGGTATCGGCTAATAAGCTGCCTAGCTGGTCATCTAAGTCGGAATCGAAACTCAACGATGGACTTTGAATATCGCCGGCAATGTTGGTAGCAATATCCAGACGTTGTAATTGTTCCAGTGCGCTGGCAATCGCATTTGTCAGTTTGCTGGAGCCGCTGGCATCCATATCGAGGTTCAGCATTCTGACCATCGCAGTACCATCAAGCTTGTTTTCTCTGACTAAAATAGTGCCGTCACTGTCGAGCAATGAAGAGACAATTTGGGCACTTAGCTCAGCACTCTGGCTTAACCCGAGATTTTGCAGTTGTGCACCTTTTAGCTGCCATTGCTGTTTGGCATCAATACCCAAGTCTGTTAGTGACAACTCACCATTTAAGTTAAACGCTTTCCATAATTCACTGTTATCAGCACGCGCCTGGTACGTCGTGGGTTGTCCAAGCAAATTGTGCTGGTGGGTAATATTTTGCCAGTCGACATCAATAACGGTGCCGGCGACCATAAACTCGGTACGCGCCTTTTTAATTAAAAATTCTGGCGGCGCATCTTGTTCAGCAAAAGAAATACGTTGTCCCTCACCCCGCACCGGCTCAACGGTTCCGGAGTTGTCTGAGCGCGCCAGCATCGGTCCCAACTGCTCATAGGCCAGCAACAGGTATTGGCTCCACTGCTTTGCTTGCTCACCCAGCAGCAAGCCAGTTACGTTCTGTAAGCCCTGACCATCCATACTAAAAAACGACTTGATTCTGTCAATGTCATTACCGGGGGCATTTTTCAGCTCTGCCACTTGTGTTTGCAGCACGTCTTTCGCTTCTGACACTCTGTCACGGAAGTTTGTGACCGCCTCTTTGTCTTTACGAATCGATTCCTTCAGTTCATCGAGCGCCTTTTTCCGTGCAGCAATGTCACCAAGCCCAGAGGTATCACTGTCCGTTATTTCTTTCAGTTTTTGCTCATACTCCTTTATTTTATCTTCACTCGGCAGAGCCTCTTTTGCAGCCAGCACCTGCTGCTTCTGTTGTTCATACGTTTGCTTCGACTCTTCAATGACTTTGTCAGTCCGCAAGTCAACCTGAGCGACAATTTCGTCAGTTGAAGGCAATGACATTTTTAAGTTTTCCCAGGACTGTCCAGCCCATTGCTTCATGTCTTCTTCTGACGGCAGAACGTAAACTTCCCCCTCACTGTCGCGTTCCTGGTTAACACGAATGCCAGTCATTGTTAGTTGTTCAATTAAGGTACGTCCCAAAATCAGCTCGGTTGGACTAATGTCAGCAGACGCTTCCCCCACCTGCACCCGGTTATGTGTCGGTTGCTGGGGGTTAGTTACTTGCACACCCTTTATGCGCAGCGCCAACGGTGACCAGTTGTGCTCGACCCGTTCAATATTCACTTCAGCGCCATTCAAACGCCCCAGCGTATGCTCTAAAGTAACCTTAATAATGGCGTCCAGAAATAACCACGAAATAGCCACCAACAGCAGCACAAACCCGGCAAATACGGCCAGTCCGGGCCAACGAATAATACCCCGCTTCATAATTACCCCCTAAGACTCGAGTAAATTTGCCAGAACCGGCTGCCTTTAATAATTTGCACAACTCGCAGTTTCATAAAGGCTTTTTGAATGCGCTTACGATAGTTGGCGACAATAAAGTAGCTAATCGCAGCAACGAAAGGAGCGGCCAGTAAACTGAAGACCACACTTCCCATCGTTATGGTGTGGTTAAACATCGACAAACGCCCTACCGCACTAGCGTATGCGGCTTCGTATATGCCTTGCCAGCTCGATGCATTAAGAATACTCAATCCCATGTCGTGGAAAACCGGATCCAACAGGTAGGCAATACCGGAAAACACACCGAAAGAAACCAGAAACAAACTTAAGTTCACCCGGAAAATAAGGGCGGCAAGAATAATAATGAGGTTATGGATCCGCCACAGCGGCGTCAGACCAATGAACATTCCTAAAACCACTGCTAAAGCCAGCGCCCATGGGCTCGTTTCCGAGTTCAGCGCCTTCAGCAGCTTCGCCAAAATTGTCAGCATTTATCTGACTCCTTTCAAAGCAAAAAAACAATAAAATCTGCTTGTTATCCGTTATCTTTCTAATATAGTGTCAGTTGCTTTTAATAAGCAAATAAACTCGTGGGTTTTACACTTTTTATATCAGGATATCATGCAAACTCAGGCTCACGTCATTATTGACGACATGGTCGATTGGCAACCATATTACCCTAGCCAAAGCTTACTTAGCGCAAGTGAGTACTTGCAAACGACTCACTCTAATTCGCGTCAAAGTATTTTAAACCTTTGTAACGACCTGTCTTACTTGTCGACTGGCTACTATGTCAGTTTGCTGGCAGAAGCCCGTGGTCAAAAGGTCATTCCGTCGGTGGCTACCATTAACGATGTGAATAACTTTTCACATTATCAATTACTCATTAATGCCACTGACCGATCACTGCTGCGTTACCTGCAACAGTCTGACAAGCAGTCTTTGTCACTGCTTATTTGCTTTGGTATGTGTGAAGAAAAAGCATTGCGGAATTTTGCTCGGCAAATTTTCGAGCGCTATCCGTGCCCCATCTTGCGAATCCAGCTTGAGTTTAATGGCCGTTGGTACATTTCAGCCTTGCAGGCCGGAGCGTTGAACGAGCTCAATGACGAAGAACAAAGCTTCTTTGGCAATGCGTTAGACCAGTTCAGTAAACGTGTTTGGCGTAAAGCGCGTTCACGCAAAGAGCTGCGTTTTGACTTGGCAATATTGCATAATCCGGAAGAGGCTATTCCCACTTCCGACAAGCGCGCTCTGAGTCAATTCATTAAGGCGGCGAAAGAAGCCGATATCGATGCTGAATTAATTACCGCAGACGATTTTAACCGCTTGCTGGAATTTGACGCCTTGTTTATACGTGAAACGACGCGGATTAACCATTACACCTACCACTTCGCCAAAAAGGCGGAAGCCAATGGCATGGTGGTCATTGACCATCCGGGTGACATTGTTCAGTGTGCGAATAAAGTGTTTCTGAAAGAGTTGCTAGACAAACACAACGTCGCCACACCAAAAACCAAGCTGTTGCTCAGTCAGTCAGCCATTGATTACAAAGCGATTGGTGACAATCTCGGTTACCCCGTCGTGCTCAAAATTCCTGACGGGTCATTTTCAGTGGGTGTTGAAAAAGCAGAGAACCTGGAGCAATTGCAGTCTATCACTGAAGGCTTATTCGAACAGTCCACTATTTTGCTGGCACAAGAGTTTATTAAAACAGAATACGACTGGCGTATTGGCGTGCTGAATAATCGGCCTATCTATGCCTGTCAGTACTTTATGGCACGAAATCACTGGCAAATATACAACCATAAAGAGTCCTCTTCTCGCGCGAAAAGCGGCTCTTTTACAACGCTTGGCGTCCACCAGGCGCCTAAAGACGTGGTTCGTCTGGCATTGCAGGCGACCAGACTTATTGGTGACGGTCTATACGGTGTCGATATTAAACAAACCGAGCGCGGCCCCGTGGTAATAGAGATTAACGATAACCCGTCCATTGAATACGGCGTGGAAGATCTGCACCTGGGGTATGAGCTTTATCGTCTCATTATGGCGGACTTTAACCGCAGGCTAGACGAGCGTAAGTAAGATCAGGTAACCCACAGTGAATGTATACGTTGAGTTGGCTAAGCCTTCAGACCTCGATGAATTAGTTCGCTTGGAGCGCGCGACTTTTGACTACAGCTGCATCAGTCGCCGCAGCTTTAAGCATTTAATTGACTCAGCAACGGCTCACTGTTGGGTGGTGCGGGATGGTGAAAAACTGCTCGGGTATGCATTAGTACTTACGCGTAAGAATAGCCCGGTTTGGCGGCTTTACTCCATTGCTGTTGCACCCAACGCACGAGGCAAAGGCATTGGTCAAAAGCTCATGAATGAGTTGATTGCGTGCGCACGAAAAACCAAAGCGAAAGCCGTTTCACTGGAGGTCAAGTCTGACAATAAGGCCGCTATTGCCTGGTATCAGGATTGCGGCTTTGAAACGGTTGATGTGCTTGCGAGCTATTACGACGATGGCTCCGATGGCTTAAAAATGCGTTTTACTTTTGATCCGGGAAGTCCGTAAAAACGCCTTCTGCACCCGCCGTTTTTAGCCATTGACGTAATTGTGAGTGAGACTCGACCCCCTCAGGTAAGTCGTCCGCGCGCAACGTATACACGTGCACGTCCAGGCCTTTATTATCCGCAGTATCTAACACCGGCGACCACTTTGGCTGTCCCTCGTTAACGCCTTCCAGCACATGATTCAACCAAAGACCAATCCCTTCGGCATAAGATTTCACCGCTTCCAGACCGGCACTGGTGCGCATCGAGCTATAATCGACATCACTCATGCCCCATTCGTTATCGCCAATAAGCTGTATGAGCGGTTGCTCCCAGTTATATTCTCGTTTCAAACGGCGTAGCACTTCCGGATCAAACGATTGCAAAAAGATGGGCGTTGCCATGGTGTCGTGATAACCGTTTTGTGCCAATACTGACATAACAGCGGCTGTTGAGTCGTACCCTTGTTGTAGATACCAGCGTGGCGATTTTATTTCAACATAGACGCCGGTACTCTTGCCGCGTGTACGGTTCAGTTCATGAATGAGTTTCAATTGCTCGTCTAACGTTTGAACCGGAAAGCGAACATCGTTATTAGAGAAGCGGTTCGGGTAAACCAGTTCATAGTCTTTATGACGAGGCGTTATTGACAGCTGCTTTAATTCTCCAAGCGAAAAATCCACCACATAATAATGTCCGTCCGGTCGGTGTTTCTCCGGAAAAACTTGAGAGACATCAGTAATATAATCAAGCACTTCGTCATGCAAAACCACAGGAACACTGTCCCTGGTCAATTGTATGTCTTGTTCGATGTAATCTGCACCCATTGCATGAGCCATCACGGTACTGGCTTGCGAATGCTCAGGCACATATCCTGAGGCCCCCCGGTGCGCTATGTCTAGAAACTGTGGAACTTTAAGGTTCGATAATGAGCCTTCTTGCGGTATTTCCTCTGCCTTTAACGGCAATATCACGACACTGAACAGTGCTGCCGCTAGAGCGATATTTTTAGTCATTGTTCCAACTCACATCTAACACCTTATCGCCCAGCGAGCGGTAACGCTCAAACAGTGTTTCTATTGCTTCAGGTTCCGGGTTTAATTCCCGACCACGCAAGTATTCAGGGTTATAAAGCTTACTGGCCGATCGCTCTCCTAAGTCACAAGCGAAGGTGACAATGCGCTGCCCCGCTCCTTTTCTAAGCGCCGCCGCCAGAGCAGCCGCCACGTTCAATGCAGAGCTGCTGCCGAGCACAATACCGTCTTTGTCCCGCACATAGCGGGAAATAGTCACTAAGTCCTGATCCGGTAAGTTAACCGCATGATCTATTTGGGCCTGCTTAAAGTTTTCGACCAAACGCATAATGCCAATACCTTCGGTCATCGACCCACCGTGCGACACATACTCGCCGGTTTTCAAAAACTCATAAATGCCCGAGCCGTCAGGGTCTGCCAGCCACACGTCAATGTTTGAGTCCTGCTCTTTGAAAAACTTAGAGTTACCGCCAATAGTACCGCCCGTACCTGCCACCGACACAAAAACGTCGATATTACCGTTCATTTGTTCCCAAATTTCGGGCGCGGTGTGCAGGTAATGCGCCCGTGCGTTACTGGTATTTTCAAACTGATTCGCCCACCAGCAATCATCGCGCTCTTCTGCTAACCGGCGCGCCGTATGGTAAAAGTGGTTTTCATTTTTAAACGGCACTGGGTCAACCGCCATAAGCTCACCGCCATGCAAACGTATCATTCGCTCTTTTTCCGGCGTCTGGTCATTCGGCATCACTGCCAGCATGTTTAAGCCGTATGCTTTGGCAACCACTGCCAGGCCAATGCCTGTATTTCCCGCAGTGCCCTCAACCACCGTCATACCGGGCTTGAGTTCGCCTCGCTCCATGGCATCTTCGATAAGTTGCTTAGCCGCGCGATCCTTAATCGAACCGCCCGGGTTTTGAAACTCGCATTTCACGAATATATCGCAACCGGTCAAGTCCGATAACGACGGAATACGCAACAAATCGGTCTGTCCAATTAAGTCACTCTGACGTTCACCTACCAGCATGGCTAAACCCTGTAATCATTCAATAGTGTTGGTAAATAGTATCTCTTCTGAGCGCACTGCATCAACAGAACTTTTTGGTGCAGTGCACTGGCATAGTGCACATTCCCGGTCGGAAACGATCATAAAAATAAAATTATTTAATATTATCAATAACTTAACTTTTGGCATGGTTCGTGAATAGGAGGTAACAACATTTATTTAACAAGGTAAAGCTCATGAAAATGATCATTGCACTCATTAAGCCTTATAAACTAGACGACGTTAAAGAGTCCCTATTCGAAATAGGATGCCGAGGGCTGACCGTGTCTGAAGTCAGAGGCGTCGGTCGCCAGAAGGGGCATACCGAACTTTACCGCGGTGCCGAATACACTGTTGATTTCCTGCCTAAAATTCGTATCGAAATTGCGGTCACCGAAGCCCAGCTCGATCGTGCATTAGAAGTTATTCAAGCCGCCGCCCAAACCGGAACTATTGGTGACGGCAAAATTTTTGTCACACCGCTGGAGCAATGTATACGCATCCGAACGGGTGAAACTGACGAACACGCTTTATAAGAGGAACCTATTATGGATTATCAGCAGCAACTGGCTCAGCTTCCCTTTGTTTTAGATACCTTCTTTTTGCTCATCTCCGGCGCCTTGGTTATGTGGATGGCAGCAGGCTTTTCAATGCTCGAAGCCGGCCTGGTAAGAGCTAAAAACACGACAGAAATACTCACCAAAAACATCACCTTGTATGCATTAGCCTGCCTTAGTTACCTATTTATTGGTTACTCGGTCATGTACCCGGATGCAGCGCCTACTACCCATTCAGCCGATGCCGGCTTCTTTTTTCAAATGGTGTTTGTTGCCACCGCAATGTCTATTGTTTCAGGCGTTGTAGCAGAGCGTATGAAACTCAATAGCTTCTTAATTTTTTGTATTGCATTAAGCGCCCTAATATACCCTGTACAAGGTGCCTGGAGTTGGGGTGGCGGTTTCTTGGCAGAGCTTGGCTTTGTCGACTTTGCCGGCTCAAGCATTGTTCATTTAACCGGAGCATCTGCCGCTTTTGCTGCGGTTCTGCTGCTTGGCCCGAGACTTGGCAAATACTCTCGAAGCGGCGCGGTCATGGCTATTCCCGGCGCGAATATGCCATTAGCGACATTAGGTACGTTGATTCTATGGTTCGGCTGGTTCGGCTTTAATGGCGGTTCACAGTTAGCGTTAAGTTCGGTCAATGACGCCAACGCCATTGCATCTGCTTTCGTCAACACCAACATATCCGCTGCCGGGGGAACGGTTGCCGCTTATGCTTTTACCAAAGTGTTTTTTAAAAAAGCTGACCTGACCATGATTTTAAACGGCACACTGGCAGGGTTGGTCGCTATTACGGCGCAACCAGTAACACCGCCGAGTTGGTTAGCGGCAACTATTGGTCTCGTCGCCGGTATTATCGTTGTTCTGTCAATTATCGTCTTAGATAAACTGCACATCGATGATCCCGTTGGAGCGATATCCGTTCACGGCGTTATCGGTATATTCGGTACGCTTGTGGTGCCGCTGAGTGATTCAAGCGCAGCATTCCTGACACAGTTTATCGGTCTATCGATCATTCTCGCCTGGGGTTTTCTGACCAGTCTCCTGGTTTGGGGCTTACTGAAAGTGACTCTAGGTATAAGAGTAACGAAAGAAGAGGAATATTCAGGGCTCGACAAAGTTGACTGCGGTGTAGAGGCTTATCCGGAGTTTATTCGTTCCCCCGAGGGACAATGAGTAGTCATTGTCAGGGTTATAGCTTCCTGTTAAGTTAATGCGACATTTCTGTAAAGAATGGACCAAATGTTATGGCAACGTCCAAAGCGTATGTTGAGGAATTATTAGCCAAGGCCGATATTCGCATTAACGGAAACCGGGCCTGGGATATGCAAGTTCATGACGAGTCTGTTTTTGATGAGGCTTTGTCTCGTGGGAACCTGGGACTCGGCGAGTCTTACATGGCTCGCCTGTGGGACGCCGAGTCTCTTGATCAGTTCTTTTTTAAACTACTGCGTTCCGGCATTCAGGACGAAGTAAACCCGGCTCGCCTTATTTTTCACTCACTAAAAAGTCGTTTGTTTAATTTGCAGGACAAATCACGCGCATGGAAAGTGGGTCAGCATCACTATGACATGGGCAACGATCTGTATCAGGCAATGCTTGATGAGAATATGGTCTACACCTGCGGTTACTGGGAAAAAGCCGACAATGTCGACGATGCCCAACGTGACAAGCTAGAGCTTTGCTGTCAAAAGCTTGGGCTTAAGCCCGGCATGACGGTGCTAGACATAGGCTGTGGTTGGGGCAGCTTTATGAAGTACGCCGCCGAAAATTACGGCGTAAAATGCGTTGGTGTCACTATATCCAAAGAGCAAGTCGCACTGGGCGAGAAACGCTGTGAAGGACTACCTGTCGAGTTCCGTTTACAGGACTATCGTGACTTAAACGAGCAATTTGACCGGGTGATTAGCCTGGGTATGTTTGAACACGTTGGTCAGAAAAACTACGACGACTATATGGACGTTGCTCTGCGCTGCACCAAACCGGACGGCCTTTTCCTACTACATACCATTGGTAAAAATGTCAGCGATACCGCCGCCGACCCATGGATTAGCAAGTACATATTCCCTAACGGAGAAATTCCCTCGATTTCTCAAATTGGTCAGGCGTTGGAGCAGAAGTTTGTCTGCGAAGACTTTCATAACTTTGGTGCTTATTACGACAAAACCCTTATGGCCTGGTTTGAGAACTTCGATGCCGCCTGGCCTCAACTGAAAGCACAGTTTGACGACGAGTTTTATCGTATGTGGAAGTACTATCTGCTTTCCTGTGCGGGCGCTTTTCGCGCCCGCGACATTCAGCTTTGGCAGTGGGTACTGTCGCCAAACGGGCAACTCGACGGATACTTAAGACCGCAGCTTTAACGCTGCGGCTCGTCGTCCTCATAAACATCCGAGGTATTAAACTCAGTCATAAACAGCTGCCAGAACACCAGGAATAGCGCAGCAATAAGTGGTCCCAGCACAAAGCCGGTGATACCGAACAGCGCAATGCCGCCCAGCGTTGAGAACAGTACCAAATAGTCGGGTAACTTAGTGTCACGACCAACCAACAGAGGGCGCAGTACGTTGTCCGCCAACCCAATAACAATTGCACCGTACGCCACCAAAATAGCGCCCGCAATCCAGCTTCCGGTTGCAAACAAGTAAACCGACACCGGCAACCAAACCAAACTCGCGCCTACCGCCGGTATTAATGACAAGAACGCCATCACTACGCCCCATAAAATAGGGCCGGGAATACCAAGCAGCCAGAATATCAGCCCACCTAATGCGCCCTGAACCATAGCGACAACAATATTGCCTTTTACGGTGGCTCGGGTGACCTCCGCGAACTTTTGAAATAGCTTGCGCTCACGTTCGTCACCCAGTGGCAATGCCTTCATCAAGACATGCAGCAACTGCTTACCGTCGCGAAGCAAAAAGAAGGTCAAATACAGCATTAGTGCGACGCTCATAATAAAAGCGAAGGTGTTTTGCCCAATGCTAAGTGCTTGCTCCGCCAACATTCGGCTTGCCGTCACAGCAAATGATGACAGGCGCTCTCTAACGTCGGCTGGCGTAATATCAAACTGAGCCAGTAAGTCATTAATAAAAGGAAATGCGGTTCTAATTTCTTCGAAAAACTCACCCGGGTTGACCTTGCCTGAGTCAAGCTTTTGATAAAAGCTTAGCCCTTCCTGAACAAACGAATAAGCAATGCCTAAAACCGGCAACACAACAATGAACAAGGCGACCATTAATGTGCTTAACGCCGCCCGGTTCGGCTTGTCGCCAAACACACTTTTGAGCTTTTCCTGTAACGGGAAAAAAATAACAGCAACCGCGCAGGCCCAAAAGATGGCGCCCCAAAACGGCTGCAACACTAGCGCGAACGCAACACTTACCAATGCCAGCGCTAGCACAAATGAGCGTCTTTCCAGTGACTCTCTCACGATACCCTCCATCGGGACTAAAGTAGCTCTACTTGACAGTAGATAACATTAAACACACTCTAATGCGAGATAATAACCTATTAACATAACACGATATTATAAGTAGGAATAATGGTAACCTTTTCAAAAATAAGCCGATTTTTTCAGAAGGTGTTGATTAGGGCATTGCGAATGCAAACGGAAAGCGTTTTTATCGTGAGCTTCGTTTTACTGGTTTTAAGCGCTGCGATAGTTCGGTTGGTTATCAGCTCTGGTGGGTTACCTAGTATTTATAGTTCACTCATTTATATTCCGCTGGCTATCGTCGGTTTATTATTCGGTTTTAGAGTGGGGCTGTTGTTTGGGGCCATTGTCGCGATAGTCATGGGGCCTTTTGCTCTATCCTATCCATTCATCAGCGATAACTTAGTGTCAACTGGGTGGTTTTTTTTGCTGATGAGTTGCACCTTTGTTCCGGTTATCACCGGTTTGGTCTCAAGCACATTAAAAACCACTCTCCGCCGAGAACAACACGCTAAGTTCCGCCATCAAGAAACGGGACTGCCGAATATCAAAGCATTGCTAGGATATTTTAAAAGCTTGTCTAAAAACCCCCGTTTAAGTGATGAATCCCTGTTTGATATTATTGACATTCGCCTAAAAAACTTCGACGACATTCAACAAAAAATAGGCACCGAGAAAGCTCACAGGCTGGTCAAGTTGATGGCCAAGCAATTGAGTGAATTGTTAGGTAATCAGGTTCACTTTGGACAAGCTTCCGACAATGAACTTATCGGCGTGCAGCATGCTGCAGAAAAAGAAAACCACGACGTTCAGGATAACCTGAAAGAGTATCTGCAAAAAGAGGTTCAGGCGGAAGATGGAACCTCCTACCAACTCGACCCCAGTGCCAGTATCCTAAGAGTTAATAAGCGACAGTTAACAGAAAGCTCTCAAGAAGTGCTCAACCGATCACGCGAACGCGCCTATCGGGTTAAAGACAGCGACGATATTCTGTCATTTTTTGATGAGAGCAAACCAGCAAAGCAGCAGTCAAGCTTTTCAAAACAATTCAGTGACGCTCTCATCAATAACGAAATGTCATTGCTTTATCAGCCACGACTAAGCACGGTCACCGGACATTTTGAGTCGTTAGAAGTTTCCAGCCGATGGCTTCATCCGACCAGAGGCGACATTGTATTTAGCGAGTTTTCTTCAATGATTAAAGAAAACCAGCTAACGAAAGAGTATTTAATGTGGATGATTGAGTCTTGTTTTAAGGACTTAAGTCAATTTGCTCAGCAGCAACGCCAACCTAAGGTATCTATCGATATTTCTCTGGGCGAATATGTGGAACCTAATGTTTTATACGCACTGGCAAATAAAATACAAACGACGGATTACCCACCCACTCGTATTTGTATAGAAGTTCTGGATTCAGCATTGATGAACCTTACCCCTAAAACGCGAACTTATTTAGAAAAGCTGCATAATATTGGCTGTAATATTATCGCGGACCATTTTGGCGAGGGATTCTCCACCATTCAATCGCTCTTTAAACTGCCGGTGGATGCCATAAAACTATCCGACGAATTGATACACTCAGCCGGATCAAACAGCGACGCTAAACGCCAGCTCGCTTCTATTGTCAAAATAGCTCATGCTAAAGGCCTTCGAACCATTGCGACGGGCGTCAACAGTAAAGAAAAACTATTGCTACTCAAACATATTGGTTGTGAAGAACTGCAAGGCTCTGTTTTGACACCCCCAGTTCTCAAAGAAGCTCTTCCGTGGGAGCGAATTAAATAATATCCTGCGGCTTTTGATGGCAAAGTTGTTGATAAATATCAGCTACGTGCGGGTCATGAACGCCTAGCTGTTCCAAAGCCAGTTGCAGTTTCACTAAGTACTCACTGTTTGGTCCACTGGGTCCTGAGGCGCTACCTATATGCTTAGCCAACTCTTCACTGCTGGCGGGGCCTAAGAATGCCTGATTGTCTTCCGTCGCAATATAGACAAGCCCTTCATGCTGGCTGCCGTCTCTAAACGTCATGGGTGTGGTAAAGCGTAAATAGCCGTTTTTCTCGCGGTGATCTAAGTGCTCAAACACATCCGGCGTTACTTTGTAGGCCATCCCTGTACATTTCTCTCCCGGAGTCTCAATTAAAGTCAACACGCGCCCCGGTGCTTCCGGCGTACCTCGATGATCATGAGAACCCTGCCAAAAGCGTCGTGACCAGCCTTCAATATAAGCCGGCGCACGCTCTAAGTATGGAAAGTCGACTTTGTAAATCAACGACCCATAGCCGAAAAGCCAAACCTCACTGTGGCCACTTAAGTCCTGACGTTTTTTGTTTTCGGCTATGGTATTTTGCGACATACTTCTCCCGTTACGGCTTGTCGTTATTTAAGTCTTCTTCCTGCCGGAGGTAACCGGCGGCTTCCTCATCAGACGTTTGCTGCTTCTCATCTAAACGTTCTTGAGAGCCCGGAATCGCACGAGTCTGCTCATTAAGCTGATGAATTTGCGAGGCATTACCCAAATCACGCTTGCTGGTCAGCGACGCTATTGACTCTCTGTCTTTCAAAAAGTCTATCACATCGTTTCGTATACTCTCGAGCTCCGCATCGGCTCTGTGCATTTCCAGAATATGCCGCGGGTGCTCCAGATTTCTCATACCGGTAGCAGCAAAGGTCGTCGTTACTAATCTGGAAACAATAACCCAAGGGGTAATACTGCTTCTAACCAGCGTATTTTCAGAGCGTGTGCTGTCGTGAATACCGGTTCCGGTTGATATTTTAGACTCGGTGAATGTACCTTCACATTTAAAATAAATAAGTAACGACTCAAACTGGATCTCGGCGAAGAATAAATGTGCTACATTCGCCAGCAAGTGGGCAAACGCCTTCAACAAATAACCAATTAAAAAGACATGAATGGCGCCAACCGCCACAGTCGAAAATGCTAAAAGCTCAGCAGATGTATTCACTTGGTAGTCAATGCCTCGCAAGAAGGCAGCAACTTCTGCCACTTCATAAGCCAAGAGAAAGGTTGCAATAATACCGCCAACAAACAGCAAATTGCCCAGCAACAGACTTATAAAACGGAACTGACCAAACGATCCACCCAATTCCATGTCTTTCACTTTTGGCTGTATTTCCTGGATCATCTCACCATTAAATGCACCCTTACCGTCTACTTGCTCTTGCAAGCTAGGGTTTAACTCACGATATACGCGGTTAGGCACTTCTTTGTAACGGCGATTCGCCATGACCAGATTGTCGAGATTGATAAATATTTCTTTCGGATGCACTGACTCCTGCCAGTTTTCACGAAGCTCTGATACTTCTGATACCGGGTTGGCTTTTGCAAGGCGCTTTTTAAGTAGCAAAATTGAAATAGCAGTAGATATTAATGCACCCAATGCGATGCCTGTTAGATAAAGCCCCGCATGAAACGAAGGCAACGCAGAAAACCAAGCTTCCACTTCTGAGGCTGTCACGTTTTCAGAAGACATCCACCAGGAAAATACGAGCCCCACAATAACCGGCAGTAACAGTGAGAAAACAACCGTTTTCGCTAAAGCTCCTGCGCCCATTGAGTCAATGGACTGCTCTGCATTTCGGGAAATGGATGTTCCCGCTTTGCGCCATACTTGAATTAAATAAAGCGTCAGCAATACGGTATAAACAGGAAAGGCGAGCTCCCCAGCCTCTCCGGCGAAACCTGCCAAAGATACAAACGCAGCAAAACCGAACGCTATCATGGCGATAAGAGTACGAACCCAGGCGCCAAGCAAACGCTGCGCCATATTACGCACGGGGTATGGCATAAATAGAAGCTTAGGAAAAACCGTATGGGCAATGCGCGCCAACAGTCCTTTCGGCTCTACAAAGGTCGCATTTTTACGACCCATAAGCATTTCTTCCAAGCCCCGATCGGTATAGCCAACATAAGGCATTTCTTCTTGTGAGGTACTACGCTCCGACTTACTAAAGTTTCGAGCCAGCGATGTTGGATGGTTACGGCCCACAAAATAACGAAGCATGGCCATAATGCCGCCACTGATGACTTTTATACCAGCTATAAGCAGCAGTACACCGAATATAGCCAGAACCCAACCGGTAAGCGCGTCTTCTTTGACTGAGCCCGCCGCCGAGACCAGCAAAAATACAGCCGCGACTAGCTGTATACCGCCACGCAAGGTGGTGACAAGTCCCTCTGTTTTAAACGGGTTTTTAAGCCCTAAGTCTATGGAGCCGTAATCAAAAGCCACTTAAATTCCCCTATTTAATTATGAAATAAAAATAACAGCTAAAGGTTAACTATTAGTTAACTTTTGAGCAATAAAAATTAACGGCTTAGCACTTCACACCGAGCACTAAGTCAGTTATAAACAAGGCAAAGCTATCGCTTACTTTTCTCAGACAAAAGGTTGTTTTATGTCACAGCAAGCTCCGCTCGTTCAGCATTTCTTCGATGAGCCAACAAACACCTACAGTTACGTCGTGCAAGACCCTGACTCTAAGCACTGCGCTATTATCGATTCTGTGTTGGACTTTGACTACGCGGCAGGACGCACTAAAACGGAATCTGCTGAAGCGATCCTTGCGTTTGTGAAAGAAAAGCAGCTTACCGTCGAGTGGATTTTAGAAACTCACGTTCATGCCGACCATTTGTCAGCAGCACCTTATTTACAACAGAAAACAGGCACCAAGCTGGGCATTGGAGAGCACATTAAAACAGTCCAGGAAACCTTCGGTAAGGCCTTTAATTCAGGGACAGAGTTTGCGCGAGACGGCAGTCAATTTGACCGCCTATTTGCTGACGGTGACACCTTTTCTATTGGTCACCTTGAAGCCCACGTGTTACATACTCCAGGCCATACACCGGCCTGCCTGACCTATGTCATTGGCGATGCCGCTTTTGTCGGCGATACGCTATTTATGCCGGACTACGGTACGGCCCGTTGCGACTTCCCTGGTGGCGATGCCAGAACTTTGTATCACTCAATTCAAAAGATATTTTCACTTGCAGACGACACCCGGATATTTTTGTGCCATGACTATAAAGCCCCGAACCGTGAACACTATGCTTTTGAAACCACTGTGGGTGAAGAAAAACGCAACAACGTGCACGTCGGCGGCAACACGACTGAAGACGAGTTTGTGAAAATGCGCACTGAGCGCGACAAGACGCTAGATATGCCTCGACTGATTTTACCTTCGGTACAAGTCAACATGCGCGCAGGCAACATGCCGCCCGCTGAAGGTAACGGTCAGACGTATCTTAAAATCCCTTTGAATCTTTTTTAATCACCCTATGGCACAACACTTATGAAAACCATCGTCGAGCATTTGGCACAATACGCCGCCTATCACCGCAACCGTAAGAATGTGGCAACGCATTTAATTGGCATTCCAATGATTGTTGTGGGTATTTTAACCTTGCTTTCGCGCCCGGTGCTGCCCATGGAGTTTTTGATTATTACACCGGCCAGCATCGCTGTTTTTCTGTCGATCATTTTTTATATCCGGCTGGATATTCCATTCGGTCTGCTGATGACCGTGTTGCTTTGGTTTGCACTATCTGCCGGCCGCTATTTTGCTGCCATGCCAACAGAACTCTGGCTTAGCTGGGCCATTGGCTTATTTGTTGTGGGTTGGGTGTTTCAGTTCATTGGCCATTACTTCGAGGGGCGCAAACCTGCTTTTGTTGACGATATAATGGGTTTAGCCGTCGGTCCCTTGTTTGTTGTAACCGAGGTTGTGTTTATGCTGGGTTTGCGGAAAGGCTTGAAAGCCGACATTGAGCGTAGACTGGAACAATAAAACCGCCAAGGCTGGCTTTAGTTAAAGTCAGCCTTATGTATTCATTCAGAACTTACTTTTCCTCGCCTTCGGAGCTTTTCTCTTTTCTCGGTGGGTTTATCCAATACACTGTAACGTGATTACGACCCATTCGGGCTTGGTGTTCCACTTTACTCATATACTCACTATCAACTTTATAGCGTGACTGACTCATATTTTCAGGTTGACTGCTGCAACCAGTGAGAAAAAGAGCTGCAACACCGAGACCAACAAATCCAATACGCATAATAACCTCCAGAACAGTCTGAACCGCTCATTACTCAGTATAGAATTTGCTCAACTTTTTACCTCAACTAAATATCTTTAATAATCAATCAACTATTTTGTTGCCCTTAATTTTCTATGCTTGTATGGTTCCCTGAACACCTGAAATCTTACACAACGACAGTACTGGTACACCCAAATGAAACGACTCATTTTCACCGCTTGTTTAATTATGGCTTTAACCTTCAGCGTCTGCGCAGATCCGTTAAGGCAAGTCACGTTTAATGACGTACTTGAGCTGCCTTCTGATCCCCCAACTCAAACCTATCAGTACGGTTCACAACCGTCGCAGTTTTATCAGTACTGGCCAGCGAAAAACAACACAATGAAAGCCGCCAATGTCATTTTCATTCACGGCGGCTGTTGGCTTAAAGACTACGGCATTAGACACAGTTATCCGTTAAGCACCGCCCTGACGAAAGAAGGTTTCAACCTTTGGTCCGTCGAGTACCGTCGCTTAGGTGAAAAGAATGCAGAGTGGCCTGCCAGTCTCAACGATGTATCAAACGCCATTGAGAAGATACTTCGCCAGACCAACAGCAAGCCAACGGTGGTGATGGGTCATTCCGCAGGCGGGCATTTGGCGCTGCTGGCAACATCAAATGAGCGTCAATATGCTGAGCAAGTTGATGCCGTTCTGGGTTTAGCCGCAATAACGGATATGCAGGCCTACATAGCTGAGGACGGGAGTTGTAACCAAGCTGCTAAGGCGCTTTTAGGGACAGCCAAAAGTGATTTCAACTTGGCTCAAGCCGACCCGAAGCAACAGACATTGCATCACAACACCTGGCTGCTGCAAGGCTCTGCCGATAATATAGTTCCCATGAGCCAGGCGGACGTATTCAGCGTAGATAATGTAAACACCATGATAGTCGATGATGCCGGTCACTTCGACATGATTCACCCACAAACAAAGGCCTGGGAAGCCATCGTTCAGCGACTGAAAGAAGAGTTGAAACAATGAATTTAACTGATGTAGAACGACTTGATAACAACGATCCATTGGCACAATATCGTGATGAGTTTGATATTCCCGACAACACCATATACTTAGACGGGAACTCACTCGGCGCCCTGCCAAAACGAGTAAAACAAAGAGTCAGAGAAGTGACAGAACAACAATGGGGAAACGATTTAATTAGCAGCTGGAACCAACACGACTGGGTCAATTTACCACAGCAAGTTGGCGAGAAAATTGCGCCCATTATCGGGGCGGCAGAAGGTCAGGTGATATGCTGCGACTCCATTTCTGTCAACTTATTCAAGCTGTTAAGTGCTGCGCTTAGCTGTAACGGCACAACCCGCCGCAATAAAGTCATTTCAAGCCATGACAACTTCCCGACAGACTTGTACATAGCGCAAGGTTTACAAGGGCTTTTAGGTGAAGCTCGCTGCCAGTTCGTCGACGTTCAGGAAAATCAGCTCTTGAACAGTATTGACGACTCGACCGCTGTCATTATGGTCACCGAAGTGAACTTTCGCAGTGGTAAACGGCTGGACATTAAGTCGTTAACCGAAAGGGCTCATCAGCATGGTGCTCTTATTATTGTTGACCTGGCACACAGCGCCGGTGCTATGCCTGTTCAGCTGGATGACTGGCAAGTGGATATGGCCGTTGGCTGTACTTATAAATACCTCAATGGTGGGCCAGGCGCCCCGGCTTTCGTGTACGTCAATAAAACGCTGCAAGGCAAGCTACAACAACCCATCTCGGGCTGGTTTGGTCATCAAAAGCCATTTGATTTTGACCCACAGTATCAACCTGACAGTGGCATTAAACAGTTTCTCGCTGGTACGCCATCAATTATTTCAATGTCCGCAATCGACGCTGCATTAGAGCTATTTGATAATCTAGATTTGCAAACCCTGCGTAAAAAGTCAGTAGTATTAACGACCTTGTTCGACGACTTAATCAATCAATACGGTTTAAGTGACCAGCTACAACGGCTTTCTCCGGCGTCAGCTGAAGAGCGAGGCAGCCAATTGAGTTACTCGTTCGATTTTGCTTACGAGCTTTGTCAGGCGTTAATAGACAGATGCGTTATTGCGGACTACCGAGCTCCGCACTTTATTCGCTTTGGCTTTGCCCCACTTTATAACAGCTATAAAGATGTGTGGAGTGCGGTTGAGCAAATACGTGACGTGCTTCATTCTGGAGCCTATAAAGATAACCGCTATGCACAGCGCCAAGCGGTCACTTAAGCGACTATTCTGGAGGTAGTATGGGAAACACAGCATCAGAAAACGGCTATCAGCCACCTAAAGTGTGGAAGTGGGATCAGGAAAGTGGCGGGAAATTTGCCAATATTAATCGCCCGGAAGCCGGTGCGACCCACGACAAAGAGTTACCCGTCGGTGAGCATCCGCATCAATTGTATTCGCTGGCAACGCCGAACGGACAAAAAGTCACTATCCTATTTGAAGAGCTGTTGGAAAAAGGCATAAGCGCCGCCGAATACGACGCCTATATTATTGATATTACTGAGGGCGAACAGTTCAGCAGTGGTTTTGTAGAGATCAATCCAAATTCTAAAATTCCGGCACTGCTCGACAACTCCACAACGCCAGCAACCCGCGTATTTGAGTCAGGCTCAATACTGCTCTATTTAGCGGAAAAGTTTGGAGAGTTTTTACCCAACGAGCCTGCCAAGCGTACCGAGTGCCTAAACTGGCTCTTCTGGCAGATGGGCAGTGCACCTATGTTAGGTGGTGGTTTTGGTCATTTTTATGCCTATGCACCGGAAAAACTGGAGTACCCCATCAATCGCTACACAATGGAAGTAAAACGTCAGCTTGATGTGCTCGACAAGCAACTGGCTGACAACGACTATATTGCCGGCAACGATTACACCATTGCAGATATGGCGATTTTCCCATGGTATGGGGCGTTAGTGTTAAACGAGGTTTACGAGGCCGCCGAATTTTTACAAGCGCATGAGTACGAAAACGTGGTGGCCTGGGCGAAGCGCATCAACGAGCGTCCGGCTGTAAAACGTGGTCGTCGTGTGAACAAAGTTTGGGGCGAAGAAAGCGAACAATTACGCGAGCGCCACAGCGCCAGCGACTTAGAGTAGAGGTTACATTCAGGATGCGTTTTCTAACACAGTTTCTATTGGTCGTTTCGGTTGTGCTGGTCGCTGGCTGCTCGTCGGGCGACTGGCGGGATGCGTCGCGTGAGCCAGCAGGCATTGCACCCAACCCAGCGGTAGAGCAAGAGGCCGTTATTGAGGCGTATGCCGCCGATGCCTTCGGTTGGCGAGGTTGGTTTGCGGTACACACCTGGTTAGCGGTGAAGCCGGCCGGCGCAGCTGAATATACCGTGTATGAAGTGGTCGGCTGGGGTGTCGAACATGGTCGCCCTGCTCTGCGGGTTTATCAAACCAAAACCCCTGACCGTTACTGGTACGGCGCTAAGCCTGAAAAGCTGTTATCGGTTAAGGGTCCGCAAGCCGCCGAAATAATCCCACGCATTAAAGAGCTATCGAGTGCTTATCCCTGGGCGAACCAATACAAAGTTTTGCCTGGTCCCAACAGCAACACCTTTCCGGCTTGGATAGGCTTGCAGATACCAGAATTAGGGCTGGAGCTTCCCTTTAGTGCTTATGGCAGTGGCTACGCCGATAATGATCAATGACTGAAAGTGTGGGATAATCCCGCACTTTCTCAGCTCTTCTATTTACAAGCGAAAGTCCCTCTCTATGGAAATCAATGTTCGTTTTCTCGAAAACATGCGCCTTGAGGCGAAGTTTGATGACTTCACCGTCATTTCTGACCAACCCATTCGTTATAAAGGTGATGGTTCAGCGCCCGGTCCGTTTGACTATTTCTTAGCGTCGTCGGTCATGTGTGCGGCGCATTTTATTCGTCTTTATTGCGATGCGCGCGATATTCCAACCGAGAACATTCGCATTTCCCAGAACAATGTTGTCGACCCTGAAAACCGCTATCAACAGCTGTTTAAAATTCAGGTTGAGCTGCCGGCGGACATCGACGAGAAAGATCGCAAAGGCATTATTCGTGCCGCTGAACGCTGCGCGGTTAAGCGAGTGATAGAGAACGAACTGGCATTTGACGTTGAAGCTGTGGACAGCATCACGCAGGACGCTCAGGCACTTCTCACCATTGACCCCAGCGGTGACGAAAAAACCTACATTGAAGGTAAAGATTTACCGTTAGAAGACACCATTCATAACATGACCAAGCTGCTGGCTGACTTGGGCATGAAAATAGAAGTGGCGTCCTGGCGCAACATTGTGCCAAACGTTTGGTCACTGCATATTCGTGACGCCGCGTCGCACATGTGCTTCACCAACGGCAAAGGCGCCAGCAAAGAAAGTGCATTATGCTCTGCGCTGGGAGAATTTATTGAGCGATTAAGCTGTAACTTCTTTTACAACGACCAGTATTTTGGCGAAGAGATTGCTAACGCGGACTTTGTTCATTACCCACAAGAAAAGTGGTTTAAGCCGGGTCCCAACGACGAGCTGCCGGCCGAGATACTCGATGAGCGTACGCGCGAGTTTTATGACCCTGAGGGAGAACTGCGCGGCTCTCACTTAATTGACACCAATTCAGGACGTGTCGATCGAGGCATTGTGTCACTGCCGTTTGTGCGTCATTCCGATGGCGAAACGGTTTATTTTCCGTCAAACCTTATTGAAAACCTGTACTTAAGTAACGGTATGAGCGCCGGCAATACATTGGCCGAAGCCAAAGTGCAGTGCTTGTCAGAAATTTTTGAACGGGCTGTTAAGAAACAAATTATTGAAGACGAAATTACTCTGCCCGACGTGCCGCAAGACGTCCTGAATAAATACCCTGATATTGTTGCTGGTATAAATGCCCTCGAAGAGCAAGGCTACCCGGTATTAGTAAAAGACGCTTCACTTGGCGGACAATTCCCGGTTATGTGTGTGACGCTGATGAACCCACGTACCGGCGGTGTCTTTGCGTCTTTTGGTGCACATCCAAGTTTTGAAGTCGCGTTAGAGCGCAGCTTAACGGAGCTATTACAAGGGCGCAGTTTCGAAGGACTGAACGACTTACCACCACCAACCTTTAACTCGATGGCGGTGTCCGAGCCAAACAACTACGTTGAGCATTTTATTGACTCATCGGGTGTCGTATCCTGGCGCTTTTTTAGTGCAAAATCAGACATTGAATTTGTCGAGTGGAACTTTGCAGCTCCGACCAACGAAGAGGAAGCCAACCTATTGTTTGGCATTCTGAACGAACTCGACAAAGAAGCCTACATAATGGTGCACGAAGACTTAGGGGCGCCAGTGTGCCGGATTTTGGTGCCCGATTATTCTGAAGTGTACCCGGTTGAAGATCTCGTCTGGGACAACACCAACATCGCGTTGCAGTACCGTGAGGACATTCTGAAGCTACATCGCCTGTCAGACGAGCAACTGGAAGATCTCGTCGAGCGCTTAGAAGACAGCCAACTCGACAACTACATGGACATTATTACCCTTATTGGTATTGAGTTTGATGAAAATACCGAGTGGGGGCAGCTCACTATTTTAGAGCTTAAATTGCTCATTTATTTAGCATTGCAACGTCATGAAGACGCGCAAGAATACGTTGAAATGTTCCTGCAGTATAATGACAACACACCAGAGCGGGTGCTGTTCTATCGGGCGGTGGAAGCCGTGCTGGAAATCACCCTCGACGACGAATTAGAGCTGGGCGATTACCGCTATAATTTAGGGCGTATGTACGGTGAAGACGTCATTGAGGCAGTAATAGGTTCTGTACAAGGCACCACACGCTTTTACGGTCTGACACCAACCAATATGCAACTGGAAGGCATCGACCGTCACCTGAAATTGCTGGACAGTTATAAAAAGCTACATAGTGCTCGGGCTGAAAGAGCGGCTAAGCAATAGCCGCTAACCCGACCAGCCCAAAACAGCTTATTAGTCCGAACACCGACACAAATTTAGGAATAAAACGCTGCTCTTTCTTGACTTTCAGAGCCGCTATGTTCGTGATGCCATAGTAAATAAGTACGGTGAACGCACTTAATGTCCAGGCTGATTCGATGCCTCCGAGCGCGGCGATAATGCCCATAATAAGAAAGGTTACCCAGGTTGCTGCAGGTGCCGATTTATTGGTTTTATCAAGGCCACCTAAAAAGCGAGGCAAGTCGCCGCGGCGCCCCATAGCTAAAATAACACGCGAGACACCAAGTAATAAGTTTAAAACTACGCCGCCCATAGCTAGTATTCCGCCGACAATGACCACCCACTGCCACGGAGAGTCACTGATTAGGTTAGCGATATTGAAGTGGCTCTCTTCAAATGTATTAAGGCCCCCTACATGCAGAATAGCCAAACCAACAGCAATGTATAACGCACTAACCACCGCTAACGTCAAGACCACCGCCCTGGGAATATTGCGTCTGGGGTCGGTTATTTCTTCCCCCATTGTGGCTATGCGTCCGTAGCCGGTAAATGCAACGAACATTAAAGCCGCCGCGTGGAAAAGCGACAAATGGCTGGTTGAAGCAAACTCGTTCGTTGTTTCAGGTAATGCTGAGTCACTTCCTAAAGCGACGCCAATAAATACAATTAAGCCAATAATACTGACGGTAACCAAGAGCATATTCAGCCAGTTGGTTCTGCGCACTCCGGACAATACGAATACCGTAAAGAGCAACAAAAGACCCAGAGCAACCGCTTTGACTACTGTCTCAGACACATCAAAACAGGCACTGATATACCACGCCACCGCCAACGCAGCGGTCGCCGCCGAAGCGCTTTTCGCCACAATGAAGAGTCCACCGGCAATAATACCACTGGCTGGGTTCAAAAATTGATAGCCATACTCATACGTACCACCGCTGACAGGGTGTGCTGCTGCCAGCTGTGCAGAAGACAACCCATTAAACAACGCGGTTAATGCCGCTAATATAATGACCCAAACCAGCATGTCACCGGCTATGGTCGCACTTAGACCAACACTGACGTAAGCGCCAGTTCCCAGAATAGAGCCCAGACCAATGATTAATGCACCACCTAAACCTGTCTCTCTAACCAATTGGTTTGCCATGTTCACACCTAGTTAAGGTTCATTCATTTGGGATTGTTACATTTTAGACGGGTTTTCATTGCAGTTTAATGACACGAAGGAAGTGACCAAAACAAATTGCAAATACGAACCATTATCATTAATATGTTTTCTAACTTAAACAACATAGCTATTCGCTATCGGAAAGGACAAGGAAGGCAGGAATAATGAATAAGTTCGTTTTAACTGGCGTGGCATGCGTCATGATGAGTGGTACAGGCTTTGTAAAATCGGCTGAAACCAATAGCACGGAAGAGCAAAAGCAGCCAGACAAAAGTGCTATTGAACGAATTTCGGTGGTGGGCGCCGCAACCAACTTTAGTGTTACTGCAGAAGATATCGAACAATTCCAGGCAAACGATCTTGCTGATATTTTTCGCGAATCGCCCTCAGTTAGCGTAGGTGGCTCAGTGGGCGTTGCCCAGAAAATTTATATACGCGGCCTTGAAGACGCCTATCTGAATGTCACCGTCGACGGAGCCCAACAAACCTCTACCCTTTTTCACCATATTGGTCGTGTGACCTTAGACCCCGACTTACTAAAACAAATTGATGTGCAGGCAGGCGCTGGTGAAGCCACCAGTGGGCCTGGTGCTATTGGTGGTGCTATTCGCTTTAAAACAAAAGATGCACAAGATCTATTAAATGAAAACGAGCAGTTCGGCGGCCGCTTAAAGGCGAGTTACTTCTCCAATGACGGAACGCGATACAGTGGCACCATATACGGTAAGCTGAACCCGTCTTTTGGTCTTTTAGGCTATTACAGCGCGGTTGATCGCAACACCATGGAAGACGGCAACGGTAATAAAGTTTATGGTACCGCTGCAGACCAGGATCTCGCTTTTCTCAAAGCCAGCGGCGAAGTAACAGATAAACATTATGTGTCGTTAAGCTTCGAACAACGCGATGAAGAAGGTCAATTTTCCGCTCGGCCCAATTGGTTTGTTCCAGAGGGCACGCCGCTGTATCCCAGTGCGGCAAAACGCGACACCTACGTTGCAAATTATCGGTTTGACCATAGCGAATGGGTTTATTTAGAGGCCACGGCTTATCAAACCAGCTCGTCATTTCGTGGCGGGCGTTTTGACTGGCTTGCTGACATCGACACGCAAGGTTTCGACGTCCAAAACACCACAGACACGCTTTATCATAGCTTCACTTATGGCGTCGACTACCGTAAAGACGACGTCGAAAGCGGCCCTGCAAACGGCCCGGCAGAAAACGCGGAAGAAAGCAGCGTAATGGGCATTTATGCGCAAGCACACAGTAATATCACCGCCGACCTTTTGCTAAGTTATGGTGTGCGTTACGACAATTATGATTTTCAACAGCGCATTCTTATTGATGAGTACTATGGCGAGCCAGTAACTGACTCTGCAGCCGGATTAGATGACAGTGAGTTAAGCCTGAACGCAGGCCTTTCATACCAAATCAATGACGCCTGGAAGCTGGGGTTAAGCTACGCTGAAGCCGCTCGTGGAAAGGAAATTGGTGACGGCTTTACGTTAGATGAATACCTTTACGACGGGTCTGACGTGCCTGTCGTTGTTAGTAATGTAGTGCCAGAAACCGTTGAAAATATCGAGGCGTCAATTGAGTACAGCGCTAGTCGCTTAAACGCCAAACTGAGTGTTTATCAGTCAACCATTCACGACGTTATCTTCAGTGGTTTTGGCGGCGCGTCAATTTACAACAACATTGGTGATGTCGAATCAACCGGTGTTGAGTTCAATATGGCCTACCGGTGGGACAGCCTTGATATGTATTTGGGATTCTCCAATGCAGACGCCGAGCTTAAACCACGTGAAAATTTATACAGTCGCAACTACGACTCTATTGATTTAAACGGATATGAGTTTAATGGTTTAGGTAATACTCGGGGTAGTACCCTGGTACTTGGTGCCGATTACTTTCTTGACCGCGATGTGAGCATTGGTTTTAACGTAACGCACGTGAATGATATTCGTATCGACACTCTGCACCAGGCTCTCGAAAATGGCTGGGCCGACTCGTTATATACGCTGAATAAACCCAGTTATACCGTACTTGATATTTACGGTAACTGGGATATTACTAACGACTTGTCGGTTAATCTGGCAGTGACCAACTTATTAGACGAGCTCTATATTGACCATTCAAGTGTTGGTGATTACAGCGAGGTATTCCCTACCGTCGTTGGTCCTTATGAAGCCGGCCGTGACATCCGCTTGTCGTTAAGCTATGACTTTTAGATCTCACTGATGCGGGAAAAGCGATAGCAGAGCCCTTACTGACCGGTGGCCCAAAGTATGTTGGCCACCGGAATACTCACAAGAGTTACTGCTCTGCTAAGCCATCAAAGCGATCAGATACATATTTGCTATGACAAGCAATACAGCTACCCGTCATTTCGTTATAAAGTTCATATTGTTTTTGAGTATCTTTGTCTTTCGCCGCCTCAGCCAGCCCTGCTGCTAGTCGGTGAAAGTCTTTATCCAGCTTCACAAAGCCCTTCGGAACGGCCGACATTAGGTCTTTTTTATCCTGCTTCGTCAGAGATTGCTTCAGTATGAAGCTGTCATGTATCTGTTGAGCCTGAGTTGCGACCTGTTTATGGTCACCGGTCACCATAGAAACATGGATAGTGGCCATTGCAGACTGAACCGAGCGCATTTCTTGTTTTAATAGCTGGCTTAGCTTATCGGTAAGATTCGGAGTAACAGGATCCGCAGCTAATGTACTTAAAGACAGACCAATTGTCGCCAACGCTAAACTGACATAACCAACTTTCTGACGGTATTTCATAAATAGCTCCTTACCTAGTTTGTCGCGTCTAAACACGTTTATTCGGCCGGTTTGCGCGCCAGCATCGTTGCAAACTGAAGTTTTGCACCATTATGCATAGTGCCGACATCTTCATTGTACTTGAGTAATTCCCAGCCCTCGTATGCACTGCGCAACTGCCCTGTTTGAAAGGTAAAAGGAAACGGAACCGGGCATGGGTACTCAGTGGTATTCATCGCACAGACAATTAAATTGTAGCCGCCTGGCTGAGTATGAGATTGCATATTTTTAATAACCTCATCCACGTTTGCCGGGTTAACGAACATGAGCGTTACCGTGCAGGCTATCAATCCATACTCGTCAGTTAGCTTCGCATCATTAATATCGTAGATGCGGGCGTCGATATTATCGAGGTTCTCTTCACTGGCAATTTGCCGCAACATATTGATGGCGTCAGGGTTATTATCTACTGCGGTTACATCAAAACCGAGTTGACTCAGGTACAACGCATTACGCCCATTTGAACAGCCCATATCGAGCGCTTTACAAGGCTTTATCGCCTTACATGCTTCTACAACTTCACTGTGTGCGGGATTGAGACCATAACGGCTATTGATATCAACTGACATGACACTGACCTAAATTCTTAATGATGTGCAGGCATGGTACAACTTTTGATGCGCTGTTTAATCGGCATAACTGGCAGTATAAGTGACTTTGGTCAATGTTAGGGCATTTAGATAGAGAATAAACAGAGTGGTGGCCCCTCGCAGATTTGAACTGCGGACCAACCGATTATGAGTCGGGTGCTCTAACCACTGAGCTAAGGGGCCATTTCTGGTTGGAATGCTTGAAAGCGGCGCAGATTATACGAACTTTTTACCCTTTTGTCATGGGTATCAGCACGTTAAATCGCGATGTTTTTTCAAGTTTTTCGTAATTTATATCGCCGCCCTGGCTTTTTATTGCGTCTTTGATCACTTTTAAGCCAACACCATAAGCGTCCGGATTAACATCATCGGTTTCAAACATGGTGCCCAAATTTCTCTTGGCAACACCGCTACTTTCGTCACTTACCGATACGTTAACGTAGTCACCGTCTACTGTCGCTTGTATGAGCACCTCGGAGTTCACTGGCGTAAACGCAACAACGTGCCGCAATAAAAAGTCGAAAATAAAACGAAACACTAATGGATTTATCGTCACATGGAGGTCATCGTCGACAATAGAGGTGACAGTGATATTTTTTTCACCCGAAAAACTTTCGTGGTAATCAGCTACGTCTTGAAGCCAGGCTTCTAACTCAATATTACTTTTATCCAGACCCTGCATATTTGGTGACAGCTGCGAGAACGTTTCAAACAAACTAACCAATTCTTGTACTTTAAACTTCAAGTCTTCACTGTCAGAGTCTCTCAGCTGCTTTTCAAGCGCTTCTAAGTCACTCAGAGCCAAAGCTGCCATTGAACGCGCCATGCGTCCGGCTAACGTTTTTTCTGCGGCTAACCGTAGCTTATCGGTTTCTGCCATAAGTTCGCGTTCAGTCGCCTGCACCTGTTGACGTGCTTGATACAAGAGCAGTAAAAATGGCTGTATTTCACCGACTTCCGAGGTGACCGAAACGGCTTTTGAGGTATCTTCAGCGTCAGCCACTATGCGGTCTCGCTCTTGGTGCCAACGACGATTAAACAGCGATTCGCGCACAATAATGGCAACACCAATTAACGCAAGCAGCGCAAATAAAATACTGACCGTAACGCTAAAATAGTTCTGTGCAGGCTGAATAGGGCGACTTAGCCATATGGCGAGGCCAGCATGTTCTTTTTCCGGGCACGCCAAAACCACCAACATCGGTATTTGATCGGTTACATTGGCAACCGGTTTACCCTCGGCAAGAGCTTCGCGACTCGCAGAGCTAATTACCAGCTGATCCGAGCCGCTTAATTGAGCATTTTGGGTATTTCCACGGGAAGAAGCGATGGCGTAGCCGGCAAAGCCGCTATTAATATGCCAAAAGCCGCCGAACGTATGCTCTTTTTTACGAATAGACTCGCTAATGGCTTGATACAAAAGCTCGGGGTTCTTCACTGATTGTTGCTGTGTTTCAGAAGCAGGATAAAGACTGCTAACCGCTTGCTGAATATCAGAGCAGGTCTTTTCAAGGCTACTTTCAGTCCGACTCACAAGTTGAGCTGAAGACTGCCAGTAAGTGAGTAAAAGCCCGCCTAGCGCAATTGCTATAATTGCAATGGCGAGCCAGCGATTACTCCGGGTGTGGCTTGCGAGTGACTGCACGTTGCGTCACTCGCTCTTGCTATGGAAGTTTGTAGAATTCGCGTGCATTTTGATAAAACACTTTATCAACAGCATCTGCACCACCGTCGGCACTTTCCAATGCATTCACAATGGTAGTAATGTCCGAAGGTTCAAACGAACGGTTACTGCGGGTACCGGGCAAATCAGTACCAAACATCAGTGCGTCCGGGTTGGTTTTATACAAGGTAGTAATTGCATCGGCCACATTAACCTCGGTACGACCAAAGCCACTGGCTTTAATTTTTACACCGCCCTCGGCCAAACGACGCACTTGCGACAAGCCTGACTTTGCCATACCTAAGTGGTCAACACTCAGTTTGGGCAGTTTTAATAGCGTAGGCACCATGTCATCCAGCTCACGGCTGTCGACATAAATTTCCAAGTGCCAACCGGCTAAATCCCAGATTCGTTTACCAAACTCAACAATGCCTTCAATATCACGGTGTACACCGCGTTTCAGGTTAACCCGAACGCCGCAAATACGATGTTCGTTCAGTTGCTGAATTTTTTCGTCACTCACGGAACCTGGCAGTTGAGTAACACCGACAAAATTATCGCCCAGATTTTCCAGAGCCGCTTTTAAATAGCGCTGCTCAAACCCCTGGAATGAACCTGACACGATGACGCCACCCTCAATAGGCAGGCCTCGTGTTAAGTTTCGGTAATCGTCAATATAAAAAGGCTCAGGGATATGACCTTGGTTTTCAATTAGCGGAAACTCGTCATCGTAAATATGCAAATGCGAGTCAATAATACGTTTCGGCCAATTGTCACGGTTATTACCCATGCTGCCTCCTGTGTCAGAGAATATCTTACTCATCCAAGAATGATTTAAGCTGCTCAGAGCGGCTTGGATGGCGAAGCTTTCTTAATGCTTTGGCTTCAATTTGACGGATTCGTTCACGCGTTACATCAAACTGTTTACCAACTTCTTCTAAAGTATGGTCGGTATTCATATCAATACCAAACCGCATACGCAAGACTTTCGCTTCACGGGCGGTAAGGCCACCAAGTACTTCACGTACTGAGTTACGCAAGCTTTCCGAGGTTGCTGAATCAATCGGTAAGTCCAGCGTATTGTCTTCAATGAAGTCACCCAAGTGCGAATCTTCGTCGTCACCAATTGGAGTTTCCATTGAAATAGGTTCTTTCGCAATTTTTAAGACTTTACGAATTTTGTCTTCAGGCATCATCATGCGCTCAGCCAGCTCTTCCGGCTGCGGCTCGCGCCCCATTTCCTGCAACATCTGACGCGAAATACGGTTCAGTTTGTTGATGGTTTCAATCATGTGAACCGGGATACGAATAGTACGTGCCTGATCCGCAATGGAGCGGGTAATGGCCTGACGAATCCACCAGGTCGCGTAAGTCGAGAACTTATAACCACGACGATATTCGAATTTATCCACGGCTTTCATCAAGCCAATGTTACCTTCCTGAATTAAGTCCAGGAATTGAAGGCCACGGTTGGTGTATTTCTTCGCAATTGAAATAACCAAACGCAGGTTGGCTTCCACCATCTCTTTTTTCGCACGACGAGCTTTTGCTTCACCAATCGACATGCGACGGTTAATTTCTTTCACTTTACCGATGGTTAAGCCAGTTTCTTTTTCAACATCGACCAGCTTATTCACACAACGCTCAATTTCGTCGCGTGTTTCTTTCATTGTTCCGGCATAGCTTTCGCCCGAACCGATTTGCGCATCAACCCACGCCATGCTGTTTTCATTGCCGGCAAAGGCTTTCATGAAGTCACGTTTAGGCATGCCGCCTTGTTCAACGCTTAACTTCATAATAATACGTTCTTGCACACGCACGCGCTGCATCATTGAGCGCATATCTTTTACTAAACGATCGAACTGCTTAGGCACTAGGCGGAACTGCTTGAACAGATCGCTCAGCTTATCAATTTCAACACGAGCGTCCGCACCGTCACGACCGTGTTTGGCGATTGCTTGGCGAGTCGCTTCGTATTGTTCACGCAGCTCAGTAAATTTGGCACGCGCAAATTCCGGGTCAATACCAGTATCTGACTCTTCTTCTTCGTCATCATCTCCGTCGTCATCTTCGTCTTCCAGCTCTTCGTCTGGTAGCTCAGAACCAACGTGAGTAGCAGCAACAGGCGCTTCATCGACCTCTTCCGGATCGATAAAACCTGAAATAATGTCAGTTAAACGCAGCTCTTCAGCCTCGTAAGAGTCCCACTGGTCTAACAGGAAATTAATGGCTTCGGGGTATTCCGCCACGGAACATTGAACTTGGTTAATACCTTCTTCAATGCGTTTAGCGATATCAATTTCGCCTTCACGAGTCAGCAGCTCTACGGTTCCCATTTCGCGCATGTACATACGCACTGGATCAGTCGTTCGGCCTATTTCACTGTCTACAGACGCCAGGGCTTGCGCAGCTTCTTCCGCAGCATCTTCATCGGCAGCACTTTCTGCCATCATCAAGTCATCGGCATCGGGCGCACTTTCAAACACACGGATACCCATGTCATTGATCATGCGAATAATATCTTCAACCTGATCGGAATCTACAATTTCTTGAGGTAAGTGATCGTTAACCTCTGCAAAAGTTAAAAAACCTTGCTCTTTGCCTTTCGCAATAAGTACTTTCAGTTGCGATTGCCGACTCTGCTGCATACAGACTTTCCACCCATGACTGTGAATGTAGAATACCCAAAATGACCAAACAGTATAACAGAATTCAGTCTTTTACGCTAGAAAAGGCTGATTACCGTGTGTTATTTTGCCTTGTTTAAATACTGCAAAATTGTTTGGTATTCTTGCCGTTCTACCTTAGTTAATGCGGCCTCTTGCGATTTTTTCAAGAGGGCGTTTGCTCTTTGCTCGAAGTATTGATCAATCAAATAAATGAAAATATCAGAGAATTCTTGTTCGATATTTTCGTCATCAAGCTGATGCTCCCACAATGCGAGCTTTTGTAGTGCTGAATAATAATTACTGTCACGCCAGCTTTCCAGCACTTGCGCTGTCGTCATTGCTCTACTCGCACACTGCTTATGGAGCTCAATAAACAGGTCGATACCGCTCAGTTGCAGTCCTTGTAGCTCTTCTTTTACCGAAATCGTAGTGCCCAACTGCGGATACTGAAGCAATAAAGAAATTGCCTTTCTGATAGGCGTCATCTTAATAGCTTCTGAGGCTGGTCGCTTATAACTGGGCTTATCAAAGTGACGTTCTAACTGAGATGCTTCGCGGCGCAGCACCTCCGCAAGTCTCTGCATTAATGAGTCGCGATAATAACCACTGGCTATTTTTTCAATAAGGGGTTTAGCTGTGCTTAGCAACTGCGATCGACCGGCATCTGTACTGACATCGATACCCTCTTGAAGGTGCTCGAAAAAGTAATCAGTAAAGGGTTTTGCTTGAGTTAAAGCCTGCTCAAACGCTTCTTTGCCTTTATCTCTAACAACGGAGTCTGGATCTTCCCCTTCAGGCAGGAATAAGAAAGCCATATCCAGACCGTCCTTTAATAACGGCAGCGCATTTTCCAAGGCTCGCCAGGCGGCGTCTCGCCCCGCTCGGTCGCCATCGTAGCAACAAACGACGCGCGGCGAGGTACGAAATAAACGCTGTAACTGTTCAGTTGTTGTTGCTGTGCCCAGCGAAGCGACGGCGTAATTGATACCCGCCTGAGACAAAGCAACCACATCCATATAACCCTCAACAACCACCACTTGTTCAGGCCGGCGTGCTGCTTGCTGCATGTGCCAGTACCCGTACAGCTCACTGCCTTTATGAAACAGCCTAGTCTCTGGGGAGTTCAAATATTTTGGTCCGTCACCTTCGATAATTCGCCCACCAAAGCCGACCACCCGGCCACGCCGATCGTGAATAGGAAACATCACCCGGTCACGGAAAAAATCATAATGTCGACCTTTGTCATTACGATTAATGAGCTTCAGCTCAAGCAGCTGTTGGCGTTGTTTCGCGCCTTGCCCAAACGTTTTCAGCAAGCTGTCCCAATCGTCTGGCGCGTAGCCTATTTGAAAACGCTTAACTGTTTCTCCACTCAGGCCACGCTTCTTAAGATAACCAATAACCTGATCTGAGCGTGCGTGATGTTTCAGTTGATGCTGATAAAATCGCGCCGCCTGACTCATAAGTGCCGTATCGTCTTGGGTTTGTTGCTGTTTTTGTTGCGCCGCTTGCGGGTTTTCCGGTTCCTCTCTGGGCACCTGAACTCCCATTAAGCCAGCAAGCTCTTCGACAGCATCCGGGAATTGCAATCCATCAAACTCCATCAAAAAGTCGATAGCGTTGCCATGAGCACCGCAGCCAAAGCAATGATAAAACTGTTTGTCCTGGCTAACCGTAAACGACGGCGTTTTCTCGTTATGGAAGGGACAGCAGGCCTGGTGATTCTTGCCCGCTTTTTTCAACGGAACACGGCTGTCAACGACTTCAACAATGTCTGCTCTTTCGAGTAAATCGTGAATAAAGCTTTTAGGGATCAAGCCTGCCATTGCCGTCTCAGTCTCAGAGTTAAAGAATCAACAGAAACACGAAAGCCGCGACAATAAGTCACGGCTTCCAGCACTTTACGAAAAAGTGAACACTCAAATTGTCGTTAAACGCTCTTAGTATAAACGAGTACGACGAGCGTTTTCACGAGCCAGCTTTTTAGCGTGACGTTTTACGGCCGCGGCTTTCTTGCGCTTGCGCTCTGCAGTAGGCTTTTCGTAGTGTTCACGACGACGAACTTCTGACAGAACACCTGCTTTTTCACAAGAGCGCTTGAAACGACGCAATGCTACGTCAAACGGCTCGTTTTCTTTCACTTTTACGACTGGCATTAAAAAATCACCTCGGATAAATTATCTATTTGATTAAAAATTAGCCGCTACTGGCTTAAATTGGTGCTGAATTGTACCGACTAAGATTCGGCTTGTAAAGTGTTATCCGATGTTTCAAAACCAATATCGTTATCGCTTAATAACGCTTTCACTTCCGAGGATGCCATCAGTAGTTTGCCTAACAAATTTTGCAGGTCATCGGGCTTATTTTTAAAGGCTAAACCGAATTGCCAAACCTCAGGCCCTGCTACGTCCAGGCTTTTTACATGCATAGGTCCGAGCAAAAAATCGGACTCAGAACTCATCACCGTGACACTGGCAAGCAAGTCGTCTGTATCGTCAATACACGCCGGCTGAGTGCCCTTGTATTGAAAGCCAACCCCTTTCCCCGATACGTCAACAATTGTTCCTGCAAGTCTGTTTCCCTTACCGTGCCCGAGATGTAACTGAAGTTCGGCATTACAATTAACAGGAATACGCGGGGACGCACGCAATGACTGAATGTTAGCTTCTCGAGGATAGCTGACAAACAGCAACTTTTGCGGAAATTGCGTCATACTCAATAAGTCGACCGTTCCGGTCACTTGTTCACCCGAGGCAGCCACCGTTGTAAAAGCAAATGTTTTGTTCGCTTTTAACTGAGGCAGAATATCTTGCCAACGATACTGGCGGGAAAGTTCCAGAATCAAATAGTCTGGGTACTGCTGCCCAACTAACGTTATGTTCAACGTCTGGTAACCGTCGTTTGACTTCAGTGTAATTTGAGCTGGTTGCCGAAAGCGATTGTTTGCCAAAACACCTTTGCCGCTGTGCATTAGTGTTGTCCTTTTTATTATTATTTTATTAAGCATTCATAATAGCGAATATCTGCTATTTTTTAAGTAATTGCTGAATATTTATAATTCAATGTCAATTGACGTCAATTGCTAAGGTGGCAGCTTTGGTGACCCTAGATCCTGTTGTTTACCGACTATGCTCGCTAGACTCTAAATTAGCTAGACAGTAAGGATGCGAATTTGGCTATTAGTTATTCCAGAGACACATTTCCATATCCAATCCCCGAGCGTTACCAGTGCCAAGGAATGCTAGGCTATGGCGGTAGCGGCTTGGTTTATAAAGCGTACGATCAACGATTAGAAAGAACCGTTGCGATAAAATTCGCGCGCTCACCGTCACTCGTGAGCCGCAATCGCCTGGTGCATGAAGCTCGTCTTCTCTCCAGCGTTTCACATCCATCACTGTGTCGCGTTTATGATATTGGTGAGCCAGAGGTCGCTTCTTCGTCTCTATTCTTAGTCATGGAATATGTCGAAGGGACCCGACTGGATAAACTTAAACAGCATTTATCAATAACTGAAGCGGTCGAAATCGGCTATCAACTCGCCAACGCTTTAAGTGCACTGCATAAAGCGGGCTATGCCCACAACGATGTGACAGCGCATAACGTTATTTTGTCCCAAAGCGGTAAACTTAAAGCGCCGATATTAGTCGACTTAAGTATTGCTGAGCGCTTTTCGAAAGCATCACAGCAGCGTGATATCTATCAGGTTGGCGAGCTGCTGCTACTGTTACTCGCCAACACCACACCGGACGTTTTCTTAATGCAACCGGTGGCCGACAAACGTCGCTTACCCGCAGGACTGGCCGACATCATTAAGAAGGCGTTAGTCGTTGACTCCTACTCTTCTTTTAATGACATGCCTGCACTTGCTAACGCATTGAACAGATGGCGTGCGGATTCCTATAAACAACGGAGGCGTTTAGGTTGGGCTACCGCGCTTACGGCCTCTATTTTAATACTTGGTGGCCTTGCCTTTACGGCATTTAATAAGCTGCACATTTACGAGAGCATATACAGTACGTCGGTACACGAGCACTCACACGGACAAGTATTTGCTCATTATACGGGGCATTTAATCGAAGAAGGTAATTTAAGCAAAGCCTTTGAAACGGCCGAATTAGCGCTGTCGCATTTTGATAATGCGATTAGCGAGCATCCTGAAGATTTAACGCACCATAGTGAGCGTATTGAGTTTCTGCTGACACTTGAACCGCTTTTTTCAGATACCGAGTACACCACTCGACTACTAAACGCTCTTAATAACATGGGAGATCCGGCCAAGTATGACAAGCCAGACAGTGCGTATCATGTTCAAGCCAAGAGCTATTTAGCGCTAGCCAGGGTCAATAAGCAGCAAGCACACCTGAAACAACGTTGGATCAAGCAGGCTTGGGGGGCATTAAGCTCAGCACAAAAGCTGTCTTCTGCTGAGCATTATTTACCCACCCAAAAATTGCTGGAAAAGCTTCAGTCCAGCGGCGGTACTGACTGACCGCGCTGCTGATAAAACGACTCAACAAATTCATCGAACGTATCGGCATCAAGCGCATCGCGCATGTCGCTCATGACTTTTTGATAAAAGCGCAGATTGTGAATGGTGTTTAAGCGCCCACCCAACATTTCATTCGTTTTGTCTAAGTGGTGCAGGTACGCCCGCGAGTAGTTTTTACAGGTATAGCAGTCGCAGTTTTCATCCAGTGGACCGGTGTCTGTTCTGTGCACAGCGTTGCGTATCTTCACCACCCCTGAGCTGATGAACAGGTGTCCATTACGTGCGTTACGGGTTGGCATAACACAATCGAACATATCAATACCACGACGCACCGCTTCTACTAAGTCTTCCGGCTTGCCCACGCCCATTAAGTAACGAGGCTTCTGCTCGGGCATTTGCGGCGCGGTATGCTCCAGAATGCGCATCATGTCTTCTTTTGGTTCACCCACCGACAAGCCGCCAATCGCATAACCATCAAATTCTATGTCGGTTAAGCCTTTCAAAGAAATGTCACGAAGCTCTTCGTACATACCGCCCTGAATAATGCCAAAAAGCGCTGACTTATTTCCTTCGTGAGCTTTTTTCGAGCGTTCAGCCCAACGTAAGGACAGTTCCATCGAGCTACGGGCTTCCGCCTGAGTCGCCGGGAATGGCGTGCACTCGTCAAAAATCATTACAATGTCAGAGCCCAGTTCACGTTGAACCTGCATCGACTTTTCCGGCGTCAGTAAAATTTTCTCACCGTTAATTGGTGAACGAAAAGTCACGCCTTCTTCGGTAATTTTTCTTAACTCACCAAGACTGAACACCTGAAAGCCGCCAGAGTCTGTCAGAATAGGCTTATCCCAGTTCATAAAATCATGCAGATCGCCGTGCTGCTGAATAATTTGCGTGCCGGGACGCAGCATCAAATGAAAGGTATTACCAAGACAGATTTGCGCCCCAGTATCCTTTACCTCTTCCGGCGTCATTCCTTTCACGGTACCTAGTGTACCAACCGGCATGAAGGCCGGCGTTTCTACGGTGCCACGCTCAAACTGCATACGTCCGCGACGGGCACGACCTATAGTTTTATCAAGTTCAAATTTCATTGTCATAATGTATCACTTCAAAAATTGTCTGTTTATCGCTGCAACAGCATTGCGTCGCCGTAGCTAAAGAATCGGTACTTCTCATTAATGGCTTGTTGGTAAGCTTCCATTATCAGGTCACGACCGGCAAATGCTGAGACCAACATAATGAGTGTCGATTCCGGTAAATGAAAATTAGTAATTAAGCTGTCGACAACCTTAAACTCGTACCCGGGATAAATAAAAATATCGGTGTCGTCAAAAAACGGCTCGATATCGTTACTGTTTGAGGCATTTGCTGCTGACTCCAGCGAGCGTACAGAGGTGGTGCCTACTGCCACAACTCGCCCACCATTAGCTTTCGTCTGCTTTATCGCATTGCAAGTCTCTTCACCCACTTTGGCGTATTCGCTGTGCATGACGTGATCATTGATGTTGTCCACGCGCACCGGCTGAAACGTCCCCGCCCCCACGTGCAGTGTCACATAAGCAAAGTTAACGCCTTTGGCTTTTAGCCTTTCTAAAATATCGTCGTCAAAATGCAAGCCTGCGGTCGGTGCCGCTACCGCGCCTGGCTCTCGGTTATAAACGGTTTGATAACGTTCTTTGTCCGAGCTTTCATCCGGGCGATCAATGTAAGGAGGTAACGGCATGTGGCCATATTCCTCAAGAATATCCAATACCGGTTCTTCATGGTCAAATCTGAGCTCAAATAAAGCGTCGTGTCGCGCCAGCATTGTCACTTTGACAGCGCCTTCCAGCAGCAATTCGGCGCCCGCTTTTGGTGAGCGGTTTGAGCGTACGTGAGCCAATACTCGGTGGTCATCCAACAAACGTTCTATCAAAACCTCTACTTTTCCGCCGGATACTTTTTCGCCCAGCAGGCGAGCCGGAATAACGCGAGTGTCATTGAATACCAAAAGATCGCCTGGGTTTAAGGCGTCGACAATGTCAGTAAACTGCTTATGCTCAATCGATTTTAACTCAGCATTGACTTGCAACAAGCGACTCGCACTACGCTGCTCTTGCGGATAGCGGGCAATAAGCTCGTCAGGCAAATCGAACGAGAAGTCACTGACTCTTAAAGAAGAAGGGTTATTTTCTGACATACCTGCGCTTTTCGGAAACACTTTATAAAGCGCGGATTTTACTGGAAAGTGGGCAGCCTGTCACTGAAACAGACTGCCTTTTCAAGGTTTCTTAATGCAAACTTATGCAACGCCGAATATGGCCTTCAGAATATAGAAGAACGCAATCGACATGATAGCGCCGGCCGGCAGAGTAACGACCCATGACACGACAATATTGCGCACAACTCCTAAGTTAAGAGCTGCAATACCGCGAGCCATACCCACACCAAGTACAGCACCTACCAGAGTTTGTGTAGTCGAGATAGGCAAACCAGTACCTGACGCCAAAACAACCGTTGACGCTGCGGCTAATTCTGCAGCGAAACCACGGCTTGGCGTTAAATGAGTAATACCTTTACCAATTGTTGCAATGACGCGTTTACCTAACATCGCCAAGCCGGCAACAATACCAACACCACCTAGCGGCAATATCCACCACGCTAGCTGCGCTTTACTACCAATTTCACCACCACTGGTAACAACACTGACAACCGCAGCAAGTGGTCCAATGGCGTTAGCCACATCATTAGAGCCATGGGCAAATGCCATAGCACAGGCGGTCACCACCATCAGTACAGCAAATACTTTCTCGACGTTGGTGTAGTGCATGTCTTTGTCGTCGGACGGATTAAACTTCAGGCGACCGATAGCAAACTTACCAATAACAAACACCAAAATAGCCACACCAATGGCCCATAAGTAGCCTTCAAGAGTGCCTAAGTTTAAACCAACGTGTTTCAAGCCCTTTTTAATGGTCACCAAGGATAAGACGAAACCGGCCAGGCCCATATACATAGGCACGTATCGCTGAGCCATTTTCAATGGGTTGGAACGGTCAAAAATAAGCTTCTGAGCACTCATAAATATGAGATAAGCAATAAAACCGGATATCGCTGGTGTAATAACCCAACTACCGACAACGCCACCTACTTTGGCCCATTGCACTGACTCCATACTGACACCAACCGCGGAGAAACCAACAATGGCACCAATAATTGAGTGTGTTGTGGATACCGGCCAGCCAAGATAAGACGCGATAAGCAACCAGAAGCCAGCAGCCAGAAGTGCCGAGATCATACCAAAGACAAGCAGCTCAGGCTGATCCACAAAGTAGGCTGAATCGATAATACCTTTACGGATGGTTGAGGTAACCTCGCCGCCTGCCAGGTAGGCACCAGCGAACTCAAATACCATTGCAATGATAATGGCTTGCTTAATCGTTAATGCTTTTGAACCGACCGAGGTTCCCATGGCGTTGGCAACGTCATTAGCACCGATCCCCCAGGCCATAAAAAAGCCGAAGATAGCCGCCATGCCGATAAGCAGCATGCTGTAACTTGAAATAATATCCATAAATTAGACTCCGCTTAGACTCGCGCCAGCATCAATTCGAAACGTGCACCAACTCGTTCAGACAAGTCGGCTAAGTCACCCACCCAGTCCAGGATTCGGTATAGGAACATGGCATCCAGTGGGTTCATATCCAGCTCTATTTTGCGCAAGTCTTTGCGTAACTGGATTTGCAGTTTATCGGTGTCTGCTTCAATTGCATCAAGTTCTGCAATAAAGTCATCAACTAAGTCGCGCTCACGACCTTTGAAACCAGTTTCCAGCAGGTCGTCAAACTCGCCAATGGTTTCTCTGGCTTTAGCAGCGGCATCTATACAGCGGTTTAGGTAGGCATCAAAGTCTGTAACCAGCGGCTCAGGAATGGTTAATTCACGGCCGGTCATAAGACCTGAAATATCTTTGGCTTTATTTGCAATGCGGTCTTGCTGGGAAACCAACTCAAGTAAGTCAGTACGCTCAACCGGCATGAATAAGCCACTTGGAAGGTTTAAGCGAATTTTACGCTTGAGTTCATCCGCCTTTTGCTCGTGCGTAACGATTTTGCTACGCGCAGTTTCTGCCGACGCCCAGTCCTTAGCGTATACCGCTTTAAAAAACTCTTTCAGTGCTTCAGCACAGCGGTGCACTTCGTCCATGTGCTCGATCATTGGTTTAATCGGGGACTTTGCAAATACCCCAAGGAATGAGTTCATTGACATAACCAGTTCCAATTTTTTCAGCTGTTGTTAGCTGCGCGAATGGTAGCGAAAAGTTTCTGTAAATGGAACCGTGATGTTTGATTAAATACTCGCCATCTTAGTTATATGGAAATAACGATTTGACTCATGAAAAAGGCCGCAACGAGTTTACTCATTGCGGCCTTTTAAGTCATGTACGCTTCAATCGTTTTTAGAAGGTATACACTAACGTCACTGCGGTTTCAGTATCTAACTTCTCGATGCTTTCGTCTGCAACGGTTGAGTTATGGGTTCCGCTGACAGAAAACTTCATCGCCAGTGAGCTGTTGATATTAGAGGACAACGACAGCTCAGCCTTGCTCTTGGTATTATCTTCACCAAGTTCTGAAGACACGAGCGCATTGAACTTGGAGTTTTCAGAGATTTTCCAGTCCAGGCTTCCCGCTAAACGAAGAATCATTTGCCCTTCAGATTCAGCAGGCGGCTCACCTTCAATTTGAATCGGCTTGGTTCGAGAATAACCAGGACCAATTTCATAGTCGGCGTAAATATCTTCATCATAGCGATAACGCGCACCATAACCGGTTGCTACCGTTGCTTGGTACTCGTAACCACTGAACTCGTCTTCCTCATAAGAACCGAAAACAAATAATGAAGAGCGACTGTCCGGTGAAAACTTGTAGTTGCTCTGAGCCGACACAAACATACGATCAGCGGTTTCAATTGACTCACCTGTTGACTGGTCTTCCTGTTCAGCCGTGTAGTAGTCAATAACACCTTTATGACGCCAATTTTGGACGTCTCGCGATATATTAAGCTTGCCTTTTAAGCTTTCAGTCTCGGTATTACCCGACGTGTAAAGCAGGCCAAACTCAGCACTTGCTTCCCACTCTTCAACCGTTTCGGTATCCATATCGTCAGCGTCATCAAACATGAAGGTTTGAGCATTGGCCGATACCGACAAAAATAAACTTGCAAATAATACTGAAAAACGCACATTAACCCCTTTTATTTCACAATTGCGTTTAATTCGCCGCTTTCGTAGCGCTGGAACATGGCTTCTAACGTTATTGGTTTTATTTTACTTGCCATGCCTGCACAGCCGAAGGCTTCATAACGTGCTTTACAGATTTCTTCCATCGCTGTCGTTGCTGCCGCTAAGAATTTACGCGGGTCAAAGTTTGATGGATTCTCTGCCAAGTGACGACGGATTGCACCGGTTGATGCTAAACGCAAGTCAGTATCAATGTTGACTTTGCGAACACCGTTTTTGATGCCTTCCTGAATTTGCTCAACCGGAACACCGTAAGTTTCAGGAATTTCGCCACCAAATTCATTAATCACTTTCAGCCACTCCTGAGGTACAGACGATGAACCATGCATCACCAAATGCGTACCCGGAATGCGACGATGAATCTCTTTAATGCGGTCAATGGACAAAATATCGCCTGTTGGTGGGCGTGTGAATTTGTAAGCACCATGAGACGTACCGCAAGCGATAGCCAAAGCATCAACGTTCGTTGCCTTAACGAATTCTGCCGCTTCTTCAGGATCAGTCAGTAGCTGATCGTGTGACAATTTGCCCTCAGCGCCGACGCCATCTTCTTCGCCCGCTTCGCCCGTTTCTAACGAGCCCAGGCAACCCAGCTCACCTTCTACTGAGACGCCACAAGCGTGCGCCATTTCAACCGTTTGCTTAGTAACACGAACATTGTAATCGTAGTCCGCCGGCGTTTTGCCGTCTTCCAGCAACGAACCGTCCATCATGACGGAACTAAAGCCTAATTGGATTGAGCGCTGACACACCGCAGGTGACGTACCGTGATCCTGGTGAACCACCACAGGAATATGTGGCCACTCTTCAACGGCAGCTTGAATTAGATGACGCAAGAAAGGAGCCCCTGCGTACTTGCGAGCGCCGGCTGAGGCCTGAACAATAACCGGGCTGTCGGTTGCGTCAGCTGCCTGCATGATGGCGCGCATTTGCTCTAGGTTATTTACGTTAAACGCCGGTACACCATAGTCGTGCTCGGCGGCGTGATCCAATAACTGTCGTAATGACACCAGGGCCATAAAAATACTCCTTTAAATTATAAAACTTGTGTTCAGGCGTCGTTTGCGCGCTCTTCTAAAACGGCTACTGCGGGTAAGGTTTTACCTTCCAGAAACTCCAGAAATGCTCCGCCACCTGTTGAAATATAGCTTATCTTATCAGCGATACCATATTGATCAATGGCTGCAAGGGTGTCTCCACCACCTGCAATTGAAAATGCATCACTATTTGCAATGGCATCAGCAATGGCTTTTGTACCATTTCCAAATTGCTCAAATTCAAATACGCCGACAGGGCCGTTCCAAACAATCGTGCCCGCGCTCTTGAGCATAGCAGCGAGTTGTTCTGCGGTTTTGGGGCCAATATCGAAAATCATGTCATCATCCGCCACAGCATCTACCGCTTTGGTTTCCGCCTTTGCTTCCGCGCTAAATTCTTTGCCTGTGACAACATCAACGGGTAATGGAATGTCGCCACCTTTCGCTTGCGCTTGCTCAACCAGGCGATTTGCCTCGTCAGTCAGATCGGCTTCGTACAAGGACTTACCGACATTATGACCGGCCGCCGCAACAAAAGTGTTCGCAATACCACCGCCCACAATCAGTTGATCAACAACGCTGCTCAACGATTCCAACACCGTCAGCTTAGTTGAAACTTTAGAACCACCAACAATAGCAACCAAAGGTCGCTTCGGGTTTTCCAGTGCTTTACCAAGGGCATCTAACTCGGCCGCCAGAAGCGGACCGGCACATGCGACTGGCGCATATTTGGCAACGCCATGTGTCGATGCCTGAGCGCGGTGAGCCGTGCCAAATGCGTCCATAACGTACACGTCACATAAAGCAGCTAACTTCTTCGCTAATTCGTCGTCGTTTTTCTTTTCACCAACGTTGAATCGAACATTTTCAAAAATAACCAATTCGCCTGAGTCAATCTCAACGCCATTAAGATAGTCTTTGCATAAACGAACCGGGCAGTCGAGTGCGTTTGCCAAGTAATCCACAACCGGCTGCATAGAAAACTGCGAGTCATATTCGCCTTCGGTGGGGCGACCCAAATGCGACATCACCATCACCTTTGCGCCGCCGTCTAAGGCTGCTTTAATGCTAGGAATAGCGGCTTTCAGGCGAGCGTCTGATGCCACTTTGCCATCTTTAACCGGCACATTCAGGTCTTCGCGAATCAGGACGCGTTTATTCGATAAATCCAAATCAGTCATTGCAATGACAGACATGTAAAACCTCTCTTCTGTAAATTCAGATTAAAGCTGTTCAGCCATTTTGCGCGTCGTATCGAGTAAACGATTCGCAAAGCCCCACTCGTTGTCGCACCAGCACAATAGCTTCACCAGTCGCTTATGACTGACGCGCGTTTGAGTGCCATCAACAATGGCTGAGTGAGGGTCATGGTTAAAGTCGATGGAAACCAGCGGCTCTTCGGTATAGTCCAGGATGCCCTGCAGCGCACCAGCGCTATGCTCTTTCAACACTTTGTTCACCGTTTCCAGCGTCGCGTCGCTATTGAGCGTAACGCTTAAGTCCATTGCGGTAACATTGGTCGTCGGGACTCGCACCGCAATGGCTTCAAAACGACCTTCTAAATGCGGCAATATACGCTCAATACCGCGAGCTAACTTCGTATCAACCGGAATAATTGAACGCCCGGCAGCCCGGGTACGCCGTAAATCCGGGTGATAAGCGTCGATAACTTGCTGATCATGCATTGCCGAGTGAATGGTGGTGATAGCGCCTGAGTCTATGCCAAATGCGTCGTCCAGTACTTTAATAACCGGTACAATACAGTTCGTTGTACACGAGCCATTCGAAATGACTTTATGCTCAGGCGACAATTCGTTTTCATTCACGCCATAAATGGCGGTAAAGTCGACATCTGGCTTACCCGGATGCGAAAACAAGACCCGTTTCACACCTTGTGCCAAATAACGCTGACCATCGCTCTGACTGCCATAGACGCCGGTACAGTCGACCACAAAGTCGACCTCATAGGACGCCCAATTAATGGCTTCAATGTCAGTTTCATGTTCAAGCGCAATGTCGTCTCCGGCAACCGTTAGCTCGTCCTGTGACTGCGCCACTTTGAAACCAAAACGGCCATGACTGGAATCATATTTCAGTAAATGAGCGATAGCTTCAGACGCGGCTGGCTCGTTAATCAGCACAACTTGAATGTTGTCCCGGTACTTATTTTCATAAAGCGCACGCAAAAAGCTTCGGCCGATGCGACCGAAACCATTAATTGCTATACGAACGGCTTTGCTCATTTACGCTTCCAATAAACGTTTGGCAGCGGACACAGCATTTTCAGCGGTAATGCCAAAGTGCTTGTATAAATCACCAGCAGGGGCTGACTCACCAAAGGTTGTCATACCAACTACCTCGCCATTAAGGCCAACGTATTTCAACCAAAAATCAGTAATACCCGCTTCAATAGCCACACGGCGCGTCACATTCGCCGGCAACACCGACTCTTTGTATTCAGAACTTTGAATATCGAACACATTGGTCGACGGCATAGAGACAACGCGCACCTTGTGGCCTTCTTCCGACAGTTGCTGATAGGCTTTAACGGCCAAGTCAACTTCAGAGCCTGTCGCAATGAAAATAACCTCAGGTTCGCCGTCGCAATCTTTCAGAATATAACCACCGCGGGCAATACTCGCTAACTGCTCTTCGTCTCGCTCTTGTTGTTGCATTCCCTGACGACTAAAGACTAATGCCGACGGTGTTTTGCTGCTTTGTATTGCAGCACCCCAGGCTACCGCCGTTTCAACAGGGTCACATGGGCGCCAGCATTGCAGGTTTGGTGTTTGACGCAAGTTGGCTAACTGCTCAACAGGTTGGTGTGTTGGACCGTCTTCTCCCAGGCCAATAGAGTCATGGGTGTAGACAAAAATGCTTGGCTGTTTCATAAGTGCCGCCATACGAACGGCGTTACGAGCATACTCCATAAACATCAGGAAGGTAGCACCATAAGCTTTGAAACCACCATGCAGTGTCACACCATTCATAATGGCCGACATACCAAATTCGCGGACACCGTAGTAAACGTAATTACCGCTGGCGTCGTCTGCTGTCACACCCTTAGCACCGTCCCATAACGTCAGGTTAGAACCCGCCAGGTCAGCTGACCCACCTAACAGTTCAGGCAGTTTCGGTCCAAATTCGTTTAACACATTCAGTGATGCTTTACGGGTTGCGATTGCTTCCGGCGCATTCTGTCGTTTCTGTGCGTAATTGAAGACCGTTGTCGAGAAGTCTTCCGGAAGTTCGCCATTCAGTCGGCGCTGTAACTCTTTTGCAAGTTCCGGGTGCTCTTGTTCATAGGCTACCCAACGCTTATTCCACGATGACTCCACCGCAGCGCCTTTGTCTTTTGCTGACCATTGCTGATAAACGTCTGCAGGGATTTCAAATGCATCGTGCGACCAGTTCAACTGCTTGCGCGTAGCGGCAATTTCATCATCGCCCAGCGGGGCACCGTGACAGCTTTCAGAACCTTGTTTATTCGGCGAGCCAAAACCGATAACGGTTTTACAGATAATCAATGTCGGCTTATTAGTCTCTGAGCGCGCGGCTTCTATCGCCTGTGTAATCGCTTCTGAGTCATGACCATCGACCGCTTCAATCACTTGCCAACCATAAGACTCAAAACGCTTGGCCGTGTTGTCGGTAAACCAACCTTCTACTTCACCGTCAATCGAAATACCGTTATCGTCATAAAACGCAATCAGCTTGCCAAGACCCAACGTACCCGCCAAAGAGCAAACCTCGTGAGAAATGCCTTCCATTAAGCAACCGTCACCTAAAAAAGCATAAGTGTGGTGATCAATAATGTTGTGGTTGTCACGATTAAACTGTGCCGCCAGCACTTTTTCTGCCAAAGCCATTCCGACGGCGTTCGCAACGCCCTGACCTAAAGGACCTGTTGTCGTTTCAACCCCGGGAGTGTATCCGTATTCCGGGTGACCAGGGGTTTTTGAATCTAATTGGCGAAACTGCTTTAAGTCGTCAATGCTGAGGTCATAACCAGTAAGGTGTAGCAGAGAGTAAATCAACATAGAGCCGTGGCCATTGGACAACACAAAGCGGTCACGGTCGGCCCAGTCAGGGTTATCGGGGTTATGTTTTAGGTAGTCACGCCATAACACTTCTGCGATATCTGCCATGCCCATTGGCGCGCCGGGGTGTCCCGACTTGGCTTTTTGAACAGCGTCCATGCTAAGCGCACGGATGGCATTGGCGAGATATTGACGTTCTGACATTAAAAACCCCCTGAGGATGAAGAGCAACTTGCGATGCGCGTATTCTCCACATTTCAGGGGGTACAAGCAAATTTATTGGTTAATTTCTGACTAAATATCAGCCTGTAAATCAGCCGCTTTATCCGTTTGCTCCCACGGTAAACCATCACGACCAAAGTGCCCGTATGCGGCAGTTTGCTTATAAATAGGACGTTCCAGGTCGAGCATCTTAATTAAGCCATAAGGGCGTAAGTCGAAGTGACGACGCACTAATGCAATGAGTTGCTCTTCTGAGTGCTTAGACGTACCGAAGGTATCAATGCTGATAGAGGTTGGCTCCGCAACACCAATGGCGTAAGAAATTTGCAGTTCGCAACGCTCTGCCAAACCAGCGGCGACCAAGTTCTTAGCAACATAACGCGCCGCATAAGCCGCACTGCGGTCAACTTTTGACGGGTCTTTACCCGAGAAAGCCCCGCCACCATGACGTGCCATGCCGCCATAGGTATCGACAATGATCTTACGACCCGTCAAGCCGCAGTCGCCCATCGGGCCACCAACCACAAAACGACCGGTAGGATTAATATGGAATTGTGTGTCTTTGGAAACCCACTGCTCCGGCAATACAGGTTTAATGATCTCTTCCATCACTGCTTCGCGCAGAGTTTCCTGGGTAATATCTTCTCTGTGCTGAGTTGACAGAACCACGGTATCAATAGCGACGGGCTTACCGTTCTCGTAAACAAACGTTAACTGACTTTTGGCATCCGGGCGTAACCAATCTAGCGTACCGTTAGTACGCACTTCCGACTGGCGCTGCATGACACGGTGTGCATAAGTAATTGGAGCCGGCATAAGTACCGACGTCTCATTCGAGGCATAGCCAAACATTAAGCCCTGATCACCTGCGCCCTGCTCTTCAGGTTTGTCCCGGTCAACGCCCTGATTGATATCGCCGCTCTGCTTACCAATAGCGTTTAATACTGCACAAGACGCGCCGTCAAAACCCATATCGGAATGGCGATAACCAATGTCTTTGACGGTTTGACGTGCAAGGTCTTCTACGTCAACCCAGGCCTTGGTTGAAATTTCTCCGCCAACTAATACCATGCCGGTTTTTACATAAGTTTCACAAGCAACACGGGCCTTAGGATCTTTCGCTAAAATAGCGTCTAAAACTGCATCAGATATCTGGTCGGCAATTTTGTCCGGATGCCCTTCGGACACTGACTCTGAGGTAAACAGGTGACGTGACATATGCCCACTATTCCTTTATTTTGATGAAATCACTCAATACTGGTTGCATAATGTAACCGATCACTCTGTTTTTTTCTACTTCTGGACGTCTAAAAGTCCGAATAAGGCGAATAGCATGCGAGTACCGCGGATCTTTCACCCTGATCCCATCGATATAAACGTTGAAACCGAACTGAGTGCGGACGGTTTTCAACACCTGATAAAAGTGCTGCGTTTAAACGTAAATGACGGCATTGTCTTATTCAATGGGGACGGTAAGAATTACTCAGCAACCATTACCCAGGTGGCTAAAAAGTCTGCGTCTTTTAAGGTAACAGCCGTGGAAGATAATGACACCGAATCCCCGGTTCCAGTGCATTTAGGACAAGTCATCTCACGGGGCGATCGTATGGACTTCGTATTGCAAAAAACGGTAGAGCTGGGGGTGAGCGAGATTACGCCGCTCTTTAGCGAGCGCTGCGGCGTCAAGCTCAGCGGTGACCGGCTCGAAAAAAAGCAGCAGCAATGGCAGAAAATAGTGCGCTCGGCTTGTGAGCAGTGCGGCCGCAGTATCGTACCGGACGTTAAACCGGCACAGACTCTGGAAAACTTTATCAATAACAGCTTTGAAGGGCTACGACTGACACTAGACCCAACCGCCGAGCAACCACTGTCTTCTTACACGCAAGCCGATAAAGGCATTCAGCTATTGATTGGTCCCGAGGGTGGTTTCACCGACGAGGAAGTCCTTGGGGCCGAAAAACAAGGCTTTAAACCAATGAAGTTAGGCCCAAGAATACTAAGAACCGAAACCGCAGCGCTGTCTGCTTTAACCGCTGTGCAGTATCAGTTTGGCGATTTACGCTAAAGGAGTTTATATGAAGAAGTTAGCCATGGTGATGGATCCTATCGCCGATGTGAAAACCGAAAAAGATACGAGCTTTCGTTTGTTACTGGAGGCGCAGGCACGCGGTTATCAATGCTTTTATCTGGAACTGGGCGACTTAGTCATCGACAATGGTAACCCCATGGCGTTTGTCCAGGAAGTCACGGTACGCGACCAGAAAACCGACTTTTACAGCCTGAAAGACAGTGAGTATCTGCCACTGGATAGCTTCGACGTCATTATGATGCGCAAAGACCCGCCGTTTGACAGTGAGTTTCTTTATGCCACGCACATATTAGAGCTGGCCGAACATCGCGGCAGTTTGGTCGTGAACAAACCACAAAGCCTCCGTGACTGCAACGAAAAGCTATTTACGTCGTGGTTTGCTGACGCTATTGCTGACACGGTGGTGAGTGCTCGCGCTGACGTCATAAAAGCGTTTCATAAAAAGCACGGCGATGTCATTTTAAAGCCACTCGACGGCATGGGCGGCGCATCGATATTTAAGGTAACGGCTGACGGTAACAACCTCGGCGTTATTATTGAAACACTGACAGAGAAAGGTCGGCGTTATGCGATGGCGCAGAAGTATTTACCGGAGATAAAAGACGGTGATAAACGCATTCTCATTATTGATGGTGAGCCAGTTCCGTACTCATTAGCCCGCATTCCCAGTGCCGGCGAAACGCGCGGTAATCTAGCGGCTGGAGGCACTGGCCGTGCTCAACCCTTGTCTGACAGCGACTGGGCACTAGCACGCAAAGTCGGCCCGGAACTTAAGAAAAAAGGTCTGATTCTGGTTGGTCTGGATGTCATTGGCGATCGTATAACAGAAATAAACGTGACCAGCCCAACCTGCATGCGGGAAATTGAAAACGCTTACGACATTAATATTGCCGAACTTGTTTTTGAGGCAGTCGAGTCAAAATTGAATTGAATTTCGACGTGATGGCCCCATATCGGAAGTAGAGATTATCGTTAAGGAGTCGGTGAATCGGATGAACAGCTTACAAAACCATTTTTTGATAGCAACCCCTATGCTGAATGATCCAGCATTTAAGCGAACCGTGACTTACATTTGTGAGCACAACGAAGATGGCGCTATGGGGCTTGTCATTAATCAACCTGCCGAACTTAGTGTGACCTCGCTGCTGGATAAGCTGGAAATTGTTTACCCGGAGAATAACGAGTATCTGCAAGGTCAGGTTTATCAAGGCGGCCCTGTCGGTCGTGAGCGTGGTTTCGTCATTCACCCGCCACAAGACAACTGGCGCGCCAGCATGAAAATGAGCGACGATATTATGGTCACGACCTCGCGCGATATTTTAGAGGCATTAGGCTCATCGGCCGCGCCACAGCATTTTTTACTGACCTTGGGGTACGCTGGCTGGGAAGCGGGTCAGCTGGAAGAAGAAATGGAAGACAACTCCTGGTTAGCCATACCGGCCGACCCGGAACTCCTGTTCAATACGCCTGTTAGCGAGCGTTGGCAAAAGGCCACAGAGCAACTCGGCTTTGATGTTTGGAAGCTGGCACCTGATGTAGGCCACGCATGAGTACGGTTATCGGCTTTGACTTTGGCACCAAAAGCATTGGTGTCGCCGTCGGCCAACGCATTACCGGCACGGCCTCACCGCTTAGCGCATTAAAGGCAAAAGACGGCATTCCCAATTGGGACACTATTGAGCAGCTATTTAAAGAGTGGCAACCCGAGCAATTGGTTGTCGGCCTGCCATTAAATATGGACGGAACAGAGCAGCCACTCACCCAGCGCGCGAAAAAGTTTGGCAATCGATTGCACGGGCGTTTTGGTTTGCCGGTCGCCTTTCAGGACGAGCGACTCACTTCTACCGCCGCGCGCGAAGAATTATTCAACGCAGGAGGGTTTAAGAAACTCGATAAAGGACTTGTCGATAGTCAAGCCGCGCTATTAATTGTCGAGGATTTCTTGAGCAGTTATTTGCCAACAAGCGATAATTCGTTATAGTGTGCTCAGTAATCAGTTGATGTGACAGGAGCTGACCTTGTTTGGTAACGAAGAACCGTATTCAGTTACGGGCAATACAATTCTCTTAAAAGACGAAAATAAAAAACTTCTCTTAATCACCGGCGCGAAATACGACAACATTCTCGTATCACGCAGCGGTGTTGAGTTTACTGATTTGCCGCCAGAGCGTCGCCCTGGACTCCGGCTGGTCTCTTTATTAGAAGTCTTTAAGAAAGAAAAAACCTACTTTTTTGTCCGTGCGGGCGGTGTCGAGTACCAAATCGACCTTAAATTCGAAGAAAGCCCCATTACGGAAATGAAGTTTTAAGGGTTAATAGGAAAGCCAGCGTGACACGTCATAATGATGCGTTTGTCTGGCTTTCTTTTGTATTTCTGCTGCTATTCCCCATTGGCAGCTTTGCCCAGTCTTTTTTTCAACTCAATGAACAAGATAATCAGCTTCACTTTTCGTATCACTGGGACGACTTCGACGGCAATCAAAACACCATCGAGTTCTCCGCCAATAAGAAAGACTTTCTGGCACCATTAAAGCGTTATCGAGGATTTAATCTTGAACGAAGCCAGCGCGAATTAAGCCGACAGCTCAACCGATACATTCGTCAGCAACAATGGCGTGGCATTCAAGCCAAATTAACACCCCGCCAGCAAAGTGTTGAGCTGATAACCAGTAGAGCCAGAAGTCGGGAGCAACAAGCTCAGCTTGAGCAATACAAGCAGCGGCTGCGCGAATATTACAATGAACGTTGGGTCGATTATCTGGACTCCAATTTTTACGAAACTATCTCCCTACCGCCCGGACAACAGGGAATCATTCCTGATCACGCCGCTATAGCCAGTGAAATGGCGTCCGTTATTAAGCCGCTCATCAATGCGATTGGCGAGCAGTTGGGTAACAACACCCAACGCAACTACATCAACTATGTAACCAGCTTTTTACAGCATATTCCATATAATGACTTAAGCAGCAAACTTGATAGCCGAGGCGATGGTTTCGTGCCACCGAACCAACTGATTTACTACAATCAGGGCGACTGCGACAGCAAAGTCACGTTAATGACAGCCATTATGCGCAACATCATTAACAACGCTCAGATGGCCATTATTTACCTGCCCGACCACGCCGTTTTTGGCATTAATATGAGTAAACGTGACAGTGACGCCACCATTGAGCACGATGGTATTCAATACGTTTTGGTTGATGTAACCGGCCCCGCCGCTATGCCAGCGGGAACCGTCAGCGAGGAAACCGAATTTCACATTCGTACCGGTCAGTACACCGTAAAACCGGTCAATTAAAGCTCTTCTGGGCTATAAATGCTCTTCTGCAAATTGCGCAAGTGAACTACGAACAACGCCATTTAGATTAATGGTGGCACTGCCCGGGTAGTCTTTAAAACGCTCCACAATGTACGTAAGTCCCGACGTCACCGCCGTTAGGTAATAGCTGTCTATTTGCGCCAGGTTTCCCGATACAATCAATTTAGTGTTCTCCCCACAGCGGGTGATTAGTGTTTTAAGCTGTGAAGCGGTTAAGTTTTGTGCTTCATCCAAAATGACAATGGCATTTTGAATACTGCGGCCACGCATAAAATTCAACGACTTAAACTGAATGTTCGCTTTTTTCATAATGTAGCTCAGGCTCGACTCCATACTTTCGTCATGCTTATGCAGAGCTTCCAGCGAGTCTGTAATCGCCGACAGCCAGGGCGCCATTTTTTCTTCTTCCGTACCCGGCAAGTAACCTATCGACTCAGCTATTTCCGGCGTATTACGGGTCACGATAATCTTTTCATAAATGCCCTGCTCTACCACCATTTGTAGCGCCGCAGAAAGCGCTAAAAACGTCTTACCACTGCCTGCCGGACCGGTCAGCACGACCATATCCATGTGCGTATCAAGCAACGCGTGCAGCGCCATTGCCTGATAAATATTTTTAGGACGTACTCCCCAGGCGTCGTAAGACATCAGACGCTCAACGCCCAAGTCCATCAGCGTCACAGAGTCATTGTCGTAACTATCCACCCGCGCGGCAAAATGATTGGTCTCGTCAATAATGTATTCGTTAGCAAATATCTGCGGCAGCAACTCACGTCCTACCGTGTGGTAAGCGTCACGACCTTCCTGATGCGTTTCAACCTCACCAACTTGTGACCAGAAGTCCCCTTCGAATTTATAAAAACCTTTGGTCAACAGGCGTATATCGTCAATGAGCTGGTCAGTGCGGTAATCTTCGACATGCTTCATGCCTGCGCCTTTGGCTTTCAGGCGCATATTAATGTCCTTTGTGACCAACACAACCGCCGACGGTGCTTTATCCTTCTGAATTTCCAGCGCAGCCTGAATAATGCGGTGGTCGTTCTCGGACAAGGACAGCACGGACTCATTTTGCTCGAGCTGGTAGTCCGGGAATATCGCCAATGTTCCCTGGGCGTTGTGCTCTCCGTGCATGCGACTGAGTTTCACACCATCAATAATTTCATCCGGCAGAGCCTCTTTCAACGCTTCCTCTAAAGAACGAATGGCAACCCGGGCCTCTCGGCTAACGTCTTTATTTCGATCTTTAATTTTGTCGAGCTCTTCGAGAACCACCATGGGAATAATGACGTTGTGTTCTTCAAAGTTAAGGAAAGCAAGGGGGTCATGCAGCAGAATGTTGGTATCGAGGATGAAGTATTTACCCGCTTTATTTTCAGACATAGGCGTTTACCGTTTGTCGTTATTGTTTAATTACAGCTTAGCCTAAAATTAATGACAAAATAGTGACAGAGAGAAATTTTTTCTCGGAATTTTTCGGCGAATTCAGTACCATTGCCGCCCTTAAATAAAGCGATTGGGAGTTCTGCAGTGAGTGAATTTAGAGTCGGCCAACGGTATCTCAGTGAAACCGAAACAGAAATGGGGCTTGGCCTTATCACACAAGCAGAGGGACGCCATATAACCGTCATGTTTCCTGCTAATGGTGAGGTGCGCTTATACGCCGCACAAGAGGCGCCATTAGTCCGTTACCTGTTGCAGGACGGGCAGCAAGGAAAGCACGCTGACGGCTGGACCTTCATTATTGAAGAGTTGTCTGAAGCGGCAGGTATTGTCACTTACCATGGCAAACGCGAAGACACGCAGGAACAAGTTACCGTTCCTGAACCCCAGTTGTCCTATCAAATTGACAACAATCCGGCATTGACGCGTTTGTTAGCTGGGCAATCTGACCGCTTAGATATGTATCAGTTACGCTGCGAAGCGAATCAGCATCTCGCAGCTTACCAAAACAGCGAAGCTGCCGGGCTTTTGGGCGTGCGTACCCAATTACTGCCGCACCAGCTTTATATTGCTAAAACGGTGGCCGATCGCTACCACCCGCGGGTGTTGCTGGCCGATGAAGTGGGCTTAGGTAAAACCATTGAAGCCGGTATGATCATAAAACGTCGGCTGATGACGGATCGATCTCAACGCGTTCTTGTCGTAGTGCCTGAATCGCTCATGCACCAATGGCTTATCGAGATGCGCCGCCGCTTCGCTTTAAGCTTTACCCTGTTCGACGAAGAACGCTGTGAGCAAGCCGCGGAGGATACCGACAATCCGTTTCTGACTGAACAGCACATTATTGTCAGTAGTGACTTTATTAAAGAGCCCAAATGGCAAAGCGCACTCTCGGACGCTGATTTCGATTTACTTGTCATTGACGAAGCACACCACTTGCAGCCGGACGCTGACGAGTTTGCACAGGTCAAAGCGCTGTGCGAATCCATTCCCGGGTTATTGCTATTAACCGCAACGCCTGAGCAGGAAGGTTCCGAAGGCCATTTCTTACGTTTGCAGCTGCTTGACCCTGATCGTTTCAGTGACTACGAAGCGTTTTTAAAAGAGCAGGAACACTACAAAGGACTCGCGGAGCAGGCTGAGTCTGTGACCGATAATAAAAAGCTTGATGAGCTTCTCGACAAATACGGTACCGGCCGGGTTATGTTCCGCAACCGCCGTGCCGATATAGGCGGCTTCCCTGAGCGTCGTTTTCACGCCATCGAGTTGCCTGAATTTACGCCGGACGCAGACATGCCCTGGTGGATGGATGACCCGCGAGTCGATTGGCTCATTAACCACATTAAAGAGAATCGCAACAGCAAAGCTTTATTAATCTGCAAAACGGCGGAACAGGTACTGGATTTATCGGAAGCATTGCGTGTCCTCGCGGGCGTTCAAGCAGCGACCTTCCACGAAGGCATGACATTAACGGAGCGAGACCGCTCTGCCGCCTTTTTTGCCAGTGAAGAAGATGGCAGCCCGATATTGTTGTGCTCTGAAATAGGCAGTGAGGGGCGTAACTTTCAGTTCGTCAGCCAGCTTGTTCTGTTCGACTTGCCCACCAACCCGGACTTACTTGAGCAGCGCATTGGTCGTTTAGATCGCATTGGGCAACAAAATACAATTGATATTTACCTGCCCTACAACGCCGGCTCTAACGAAGCTATTTTACTGCCCTGGTATGAGCAAGGCATGAACGCCTTTCGTCAGTGCAATGCCATTGGTCGTAAACTCTATGACGCCTTTGGTAACTTCATTGAAACAGCCCTTGAAAAGCATCAGCCCTTGTCGGATGACATCATTCAGCAAACGCAAGAGCTTAGTGAAGCCTGGCGCGAACTGAATAAGCAGGGCCACGACAAGCTACAAGCAATGAACGCCTGTCGGCCTGAACAAGCTGAGCGCATTATTGAACATATCAATACAGACTCAGACGTTGATGCCGTTGCTGACTTTATGCTGGCATTTTGGGATCGCTTTGGTGTGAACAATGAAGTATTGGATGAAAACCGCTGGTTCATTCGTGCCAGCGAACATATGCGCATACCTGGACTCCCCGGCCTTCCGGAAGATGGCATCACGGTCACTTTCGATCGTGTTACGGCATTAAATTTTGAGGATGTCGACTTTCTCAGCTGGGATCACCCGATGGTTCAGGCCGCTTTAGAATTTCTGTCTTCAGACGATTTTGGAAGTACTTGTGTTGCACAAATGAAAAACACCGCTATTCCTGCGGGCGCCTGGTTTCTTGAACTGGACTTTACCAATACAGTGGCAGCACCCGCTAAAACAGCGGTGCAGGAGTTTTGTCCGCAAGGTAACCTGCGCTTACTATTAGATAGCCAAGGCAGAGAGCTATCCGATAAAGTCTCCAGAGAGTTACTTGATCAGCAAGCCAGTTTCCTTGATAAAAAAACCGCTCGCCAAATTCTTAAGCAGTTACGCGGACCGGCACAAGACTTGATACACGATGCTCAGGAGCAAGCGCGTCGCTGGCAGGAAGGCCTCATAAGCGATCAGCGTGCGAAAATCAGTGACACACTGCAACGAGAACTCACACGCCTGGAAGCATTGAAAGACGTTAATCCGTCCGTTCGCGAGTCGGAGATTGAGGCGCTAAAAGAGCGCGAGACGACCCTGCTGACAGCAACCGAGCAACCACAATTATCGCTTACAGCCATTCGTATATTGGTGAATAATCACTGATGGCTTTATTGCATTATCAGCCACCGTTAGAGCCTTATTTAGCCGTCATTTACGAGGACTCTGAATTATTGGTGGTTGATAAGCCAAGTGGGCTGCTCAGCGTGCCCGGTAAGCATATTGAACATCGCGATTCAGTATACACAAGAGCGCAGCGTGTGCTCCCGGAAATTCGGGTTGTTCACCGACTCGACATGGCGACCTCAGGCGTTATTTTGCTGGCGAAAACCCGGCTCGCACAAAGCCATATTAGTCGTCAGTTCCAGCAACGCACCACACAAAAAACCTACATTGCGGATGTATGGGGACAAATGCCAGCACAGCAAGGCATGGTAGAATTACCACTTTCCTGTGACTGGCCGAATCGTCCCCGCCAGCACATGGATTTCGTTACCGGCAAAGACAGCACAACGGGTTACCGCGTGTTAGCAACCCATGAAAAATACTCACGGGTTGAACTCTATCCGCTCACCGGGCGTTCACACCAGCTTCGCGTACATATGCAGGCGTTAAGTTGCCCCATTTTAGGCGACAAGTTTTACGCTCACACTGACGCGTTTAATATGACCGACCGACTGCATTTGCACGCCCACTCATTGACCATTACCCACCCTTTAAGCGAGCAAACCGTTACTTTCACCAGCCAACTGCCTTTTTAGGTCTTTTTATTATCAAGTTCCGGTTTCTGAAGCCGATACTGGAACTATGAAACGTCATTTTCTAATCACCTTTTTGCTGTTTTTCGTCACTGCTCCTGTGTTGAATGCACAGGACGATTTGCAGCGTTACCTTCCCGAGGACCAATTGCATTGGTTGACGGATGGTGACGCTGCGCGCTTTTTAGTCTTAAAAAAAGAGTATTTACAGGCGTTCGAAAGTGGACAAATGACGCTAATTCCCGACTGGCACTATCATCCTTTGCAGTCATTTTACGTCAGTTATTTATATGAAGTGGCTCCCGACTTTGGTTGGACAACTTGGGCGTTAACACCGCCCGATAACACCATTCGCACCGACAATTTGCAAACACCGGCGACGCGCACGCATTTTCCCGAGCACGCAGACGATAGCCTATTCGAGCCATTAGTTACCGCTTTAGAAAAGCGCATCGCCTTATTGCAGGAAGAAACACTCAGCCAGCCTGGCTTTGCCGTTTGGGTAGTAGAGGGGATAACTGCGGATATAACGCTGCGACTACTCGAAAAAACACCATCAATGATGCCGGATGCACTGGTGATAGTGAATGCTTACATTCCTCAGTATCATTTCAACAAAGCACTCTCAGAGCGAATTGCCAAGTCACCGTTGCCTATTCTGGACATTCGAACCGCAGAGAGTAACCGCTGGCTGGAGGCACAATGGTCACTGCGCAAAAAGCTCGCCACCAAATACCAGCACGTTTCGTATCGGCAACGTCAGCTACTGACATCCGGCAACGCCGGTCAAGCCGAGTTACGCTCCACGGTGAAAGGCTGGCTGGAGTTTCACGGGTACTGATAATTAGCGAATATCTCTGTGCTCTTTTACCTGCTCATAAGCCGCTTGGATATCTCTCGCTTTTTGCTGTGCCTGCTTCATCACCTCTTCAGGAAGCCCCTGCGACGCTAACTTATCGGGGTGGTGTCGCGCCATTAACTTCCGGTACGCCTTTTTAATTTCTGCGTTGCTGTTTTTCTCAGTCACACCCAATATTTGGTAAGCGTCTGCTAAATCACTTTTCGTCGACGACTGACGCCCGCCACTTCCCGCATGACTGCGCTGGCGCTGCTGATGAAAACGAAACGCCGCCTTTTCCATGATCAACCATTGGTCAAGCTGGAAGCGCGTGAAGCCTAGCGCTTTTGCCACATCCACCAGTACTTCATGTTCGGCCTTTTCCAGTACGCCATCATTCAGAGCAAGGCCAATCAGCTGTTCCATAAAGAGCTGAAGCACATCTCGGTTGCCATAAAATGATGCGCTGAAATCTTTCATTACTTGTTGCAACGGGAAGGTAGCTTCTTTGCCTTCACGAAAGGCATCTTGTGCTTCTTTGGTCGCATCGGTGCCCAGTTTTAGCTGCTGCATTAAATACTGAGCTTGTGCAATATCGCGCTCAGTAACCCGCCCTTTTGCTTTAGCTACATGTCCCATAACCGCAAATAGGGTATAAATGAAATTCGCATCGCCGGCCGCTTTCTCTGCACCATATAAAAAACGCCCCCAGGCACCTCGCTTAGAAAAGTCCTGAGCCATACCACGGTCAAACCAATGCCCGACCAACGCACCTAAAATTGCGCCCGGCCATTTCATAAAAGCAAACCCAGCCAACGCGCCTATTACTTTTCCCCAAATCATTTCTGTTTTCCTAATTGTTGATTCAGTTGCTCCAGTCGCTCAGGAGTACCCACGTCGGTCCACAAGCCGTCCATAACAGACGCCAGAACTTTTTGCTCAGCCATCGCTTTTTCAAAAAATGGTTTTAATGGGTGCTTCCCTTCAGGATAAGGTTCTAACAACGTTTTTCGGTACAGGCCAATGCCGGCAAAAGTTTTCGAATCCTGCGCTTTTTCTGTCAGGTAGCCATCCTTAACGGCAAAGTCGCCATCCGCGTTATGCGGCGGATTATCAACCATGAGCAAATGCGCCAGCATCTCATCGGGTAATACTTTAGGTACCTCGTTATAGTCCCAGTCCGTCCAGATATCGCCATTGATCACCCAAAACGGTTCATCCCCCAGTAACGGCAACGCTTGAATAATGCCGCCAGCGGTCTCAAGACCGCCCTCTGGTTCTGGAGAAAACGACACCTGTAGCTTCCACTCTGAGCCGTCACCAACGAATTGCTCAATTTGTTCTCCTTTCCAGGCATGATTAATCACCACTTCACGAACACCAGCGCTGGCAAGTTTTTCTAAGTGATAGGTCAGCAAAGGTTTTCCTGCAACGGACAACAACGGTTTCGGTTGATTATCGGTGAGTGGTCGCATGCGCTGCCCGCGACCAGCCGCTAAAATCATCGCTTTCATTGTTGCTCCCACGCCGGTAGTACTCGTTCATTCAACCAGGCGTTGTATTCATTCAGGTCAGTGTAACGCTGGCTAATTCGCTCCAGGTACCCCAGAGTTCTGGGTACGTCCTGCAGGTATCCCGGCTTCTTGTCACGATGTGCTAAGCGGGCAAATATTCCTGCCGCCTTGGTGTGCCGCTGCATACCCATTAAATCAAACCACTGTTGCCACTGAGCTTCATCCGTTTGTGCCGCTAATCGGTTGCTGTCTATCAAACGCTGACGCAAGGTATTACTTAATTCATCGACCAATTCATCCGGCCACTCAATGTAGCAGTCACGTAGCAGCGACACCGCATCATAGGTAATAGGACCCACGACCGCATCCTGGAAATCAATAATGCCAATGCGATCATCATTCAGCAGCATCAAATTTCTGGAGTGATAGTCACGGTGCACGCCAACCTGAGGCTGCGCCAGCGCATTATTTATCATTATGTCGCAAAAACGAGTCCAAATTCGTTCATCATCGGGCTGCCACTCAACCTTCAAATGAGTTCCCAGCAACCAGTCTTTGAAAAGTCCCAATTCGCGCTCTAGTAACGCCTGGTCGAACTTCGGCAAAGCACCTAACCGAGTTTTAGTCACGTCCATAATATGAGGCAGCGCCGCTAGCGCATCGCCATAAAACTGCCGTGCATTGCGCTCATGCAGCTTACTCAGCAACAAAATTTGACCAAAGTCCGACTGCAACATAAAGCCATGCTCAGTGTCAGCGGCCACCACTTCCGGAACCGTCACGCCGGCATCGCGATAGGCTTCTGCGACCGCTAAAAAGGGTTCCATCGGCTCTTTATCAGGAGGGCAGTCAACGGCAATAAGGCTTTCCCGTCCATTGGTTGCGCGAAAATAACGGCGGAAACTAGCGTCTCCAGAGACCACTTCCAACGTTGGTTGTGTTACGCCAGTCTGCAACTCACACCAAGCTTGCAGAGCCAGTTCACGTTTATCTTCCAAAATGCCCTCCAGAAATATACTTTCTTCGCGTAAAACTTGCAGTGTATCAAATAGCGAAACAAACAAAATTGCTTTATTATATTGCCCTTTACGTAGATACAATAATGCTAACAACGACCAAAACGGATGACTCATTTGTTGCTTAGACTTACCACAGTAACGTCGCTGCTCCCTGTCCTGCTGCTATTTCTTTCAGGTTTGGCATCAGCAACGCCACAAAATTCAGTATCTCAACCGTTGGTATGTCAGGTGACGCCTGTTGAAAGCATTGCCGATAAATCCATGCAGCTGCAAGCAATACAAGCGGGCGCAATCGGTGTCGAGTCTCAATCTGCGCGCATTTTATCAAATGACAAAGCTTACTTTGAGGGTAACGTCATTATCCAGCACAACGGGCAGTGGCTATCTACTCAGGCAGCAACTCTCGATCAGCAAAAAGGTCAAATTGAGGCCAGCAATGGCATTAACTTCAGCGATGGCTACTTAAATGTCAGTGGCGAATCGTTGTTTTTAGACTTAAACAGTAATGAGGCTCGGCTTTACTCCAGTGACTACAGGCTGACCAACGTAAACGCTCGTGGGCACGCTGAGCTGCTTTCTTTATCGCAGCAAAACGTGCTGCTGCAAGACTCCAGCTTCACCACCTGCCCTGGCGAAACTCCCGCATGGCAGCTACGCGCAGAGCGGATTGAAATAGACGAGAACAGTGACTTTGGTGAGGCCTGGCACGCACGTTTTGAACTCTTTGACGTTCCTATTCTTTATTTGCCCTACTTCAACTTTCCAATAAGCGATGCACGCAAAACAGGGTTTCTCTACCCCACTTTCGACTCGTCTTCTAATAATGGTTTCGAAGTTGAAGTACCTTACTACTTTAATATAGCGCCAAATATGGACGCCACGATAGCGCCCATCTATATGTCTGAACGCGGCACGATGTTCTCCGGAGAGTATCGCTATTTATTTGAAGAGAGCGCAGGCCAATTAAATCTGGAATACTTAAATAATGACCGTGCTATCGCAACCGAAGAAAGCCGCTACCTTTGGCATGTTCAGCACAAGACGCAATTTAATGAGCAATTAAGCCTGTACCTGGATGGTACGCAAATAAGTGACGATAACTACTTAAATGATTTTGGCAGCGACTTTGCCGGACGCGCAGATACTCACCTATACCGAGTGGCTCAGCTTGATTACATCAACGAAAACTGGACAGCCCAGGTCCGAACCGAAGACTACGAGATTTTGGGTGATTATCTCAGCCCATATAGAACACTGCCGCAAATCAGTCTGAGTTATGAACAAAACAAATTCACTGGTTTTAGTACTAACTTATACACTGAACTGACCTACTTTCAGAACCAAGACAAGGCCAGTAATTATGCGACTCGTGCCCACGTTGAGCCCAGCGTTAAATATCGCTATGAAAAACCCGCTTTTGACACTGAAGCAGAGCTGTCTTACCTATTTACTCGTTACCGCCAGCAAAGCGACGATGCCCGACTAGACGACGATGTCACACGGGCATTACCGAGATTACGTTTACAAGCTCAGCTGCATTTAGAGCGGGAAGCCAGCGACGGATACCGTCAAACGCTGTCACCGCAAATTCAGTATTTGTATGTGCCTTACGAAAACCAACAGAACATCGGCATTTACGACACGGCCTTATTACAAGACGACTATTACGGCCTGTTTCGCAGCCGCCGTTTTTCGGGGCTTGACCGAATTGCGGAAGCGAATCAGGTAACATACGGGCTCACAACTAGTCTATTCTCGGATAGCGAACGCGAAGTGTTAAGAGCCAGTCTGGGCCAAATATATAACATCGAAGACAGTAGAACAGAACTTCTCATCGATGAAACGGACGAGCCAACCTTTACCTCCAGTAACAGCGAATGGGTAGCAGATATCAACTGGGCTATGACTGACGAGTGGTCACTGAAAAGTTCGATTCAATACGACACGGAACTTAATAGCACACGCAAGAGTCAGACCGCACTGGAGTATCGAAAAAACAGCAGCAATTTAGTGCAAGTGAGTCACCGTAAGGCGACTAATATTTTAAATAACGACATTGAACAAATTGGTACTCAGGCAGTGTTTGCTGCCAGTAAACAATGGCAAGTCGCTGCAAATGTATTTTACGACTTAACACACGATCGGGTAAATGATGCTATGGTAGGCGTCCAATACAGCAATTGCTGCTGGGCTGTTCGCGTCAGTGCTTATCGAAGAATAAATCGTGATCTTGAACCGGCCTTTAACAATGCGACGATTAACGCTGACACCGAGTTTGACAACGGTATTAGCATACAATTTATTATTAGCGGTTTAGCCTCTGACAATCGGGGGCTGATAGATATGCTCGAGAAAAGTACGTACGGTTATCGCCGTCCTTTTTATCTCAGTAACTAGTGGTAGGTAGAATGAAAAAATTGGTAGCTTTTTTTGCAACGGCAATGCTTTTGGCAACGCCATTGCTGGTCAGTAACACAACTCAGGCACAGCAGCTTCTGGACCGGGTTGTTGTCGTCGTTGACGACGGTGTTGTATTACAAAGCCAAATTGACCAACTGGTGCAACAGGTAAAAGCAGGTAACAACTTCAACTCTGCTAATGCCCCCTCCGACGAAGTATTGGAAACCCAAGCGATTGAGCGACTAATATTGCAGGAAATTCAGCTACAAATGGCCGACCGCATGGGTATCGAAGTGAGTGATGCACAACTCGAGCAAACCATTAACGGCATTGCTCAAGAGCAAAACCTGACCGTAGATGAGCTACGCCAGAAAATGGCTGACAATGGCATTAGCTGGGCTAGCTACCGCGAAAATGTTCGCAACGAAATTACCATTCAGCAGGTTCAACGAGCGGCTGTACAGCAGCGTGTCTCGATTACTCCGCAAGAAATCAATAACCTGGTTAAACTAATAGACAGTAACCAAAGCACTCAAACTGAATACCGTTTGGGACATATTCTTATATCCGCAGACTCTAACTCATCGCAAAGCGAGCTGGAAAAAGCGAAAGATCGCGCTGAAACCGTGTTACGACTGCTGGACGAAGGAAGCGATTTTTCTGACTTGGCAATACGTTCGTCGTCAGGCTCGGCGGCATTAGACGGCGGTGACATGGGCTGGATGACAATTAATAGTATGCCAACGTTGTTCGCTGAAGCCGTTGAAGGAAAATCAGCCGGAGATGTCGTTGGTCCTATTCGCAGTGGTGTTGGTTTCCACATTCTGAAAGTTCAGGACAAACGCGGCGAGCAAACCGTTGAAGTTGAAGAAGTCAAAGCACGCCATATTCTGATTCAGCCGTCTGTTATTTTGTCCGACAATAAAGCCAAGGAAATGCTGAATTCGTTCCGCGAGCAAATAGCTGCCGGAGACAAAACGTTTGAAGAGTTAGCGAAAGAGCACTCTTCTGATCCAGGTTCTGCTTCGCGTGGCGGTGACTTAGGCTGGGCACGACCGGATAAGTACGCACCTGAATTCAAAGAAAAAGTCGAAACCATTCCAGCGAATACCATTAGTGAGCCATTCAAGACTCAGTTTGGCTGGCATATAGTGGAAGTGACAGACAGACGCACGACCGATGCAACCAACGAAAGCAAGCAAGAGCGCGCTTACCAGATGTTGTTTAGCCGTAAGTTCCGTGAGGAATTGGACAACTGGCAACAGGAAATGCGCGATCAAGCCTACATAAGACGGGTTGCTGAGTGAATTATCCAACGCTGATATTTACTCCGGGCGAGCCCGCCGGGATTGGCCCGGATTTAATATTGAAAGTGGCGCAGCAGCCCCTGGAGGCTGCTGTTGTCGTTTGCGCTGATAAAAATATGCTGCGCGAGCGAGCAGAACTTCTGAACTTGCCAGTGACATTCCATAAGTACCAAAAAGGCCAAAAAGTGCCTAAGCACGAGGCCGGTCATTTATGGGTTGAGCATTTACCTGTGTGTGAGCCTGTGACGGCTGGTGAGCTGACCGTTGACAATGGTCATTATGTGGTCGATTGTTTGAAACGTGCTTCCGATGGCAATTTATCGGGTGAATTTGATGCCATCGTGACCGGCCCTGTTCACAAAGGGGTGATTAATCAGGCCGGCGTCGCTTTTTCCGGACACACTGAGTTTTTAGCTCACGAAGCAGACTGTAACGACGTTGTTATGATGCTGGCAACCGAGGGCCTACGCGTCGCTTTAGTCACCACACACATACCTTTGGCGTACGTTTCTAAAGCAATTACTAAAGAACGACTAACAAACATCCTGACGATACTACACAACGACTTAACCCAAAAATTCGGCGAAACTCATCCCAAAATTTTAGTTTGCGGCTTAAACCCGCATGCCGGTGAGTCCGGTCATTTAGGCCATGAGGAAATAGAAACCATTGCTCCGGTTATCGAAACGCTCAATGCTGGAGGCATGAACTTACACGGCCCTTATCCCGCAGATACTATTTTTCAGCCCAAATACTTAGACGACGCCAGCGCCGTTGTCGCTATGTATCATGATCAGGGGCTGCCGGTTTTAAAGTACAAAGGCTTCGGACAAGCGGTCAATATTACGCTCGGCCTGCCCTACATTCGAACCTCAGTTGACCACGGTACCGCGCTCGATTTAGCGGGCACAGGCAATATAAACGACGGTAGCTGCCGCTTGGCAATACAAACCGCTATTGATATGGCAAACGCAAGTTATTATGAGTAAACACCAAAACCACTCCCAAACTCATTTGGGACACCGCGCCCGTAAACGCTTCGGTCAGAATTTCTTAAATGATGAAGGCATTATTGAAGAAATTGTTGATGCCATTAATCCGGAGCCCGGTGAAAACTTGATTGAAATTGGCCCAGGCCTGGCCGCTTTGACCGAGCCGGTGGCTGATCGTAGCGGTTATTTGAAAGTTGTCGAAATTGACCGAGACTTGGTTGAGCGCTTGCGTACGCACCCGTTTTTAAATCAAAAACTGGACGTTATAGAAGCGGATGCGCTTAAAACGGACTTTCGTCAATTTACCGATGAAAAACCAGCTCGTGTATTTGGCAACTTGCCCTACAATATCTCGACGCCACTTATCTTTCATTTACTGTCTTTTGCAGACAGCATTGAAGATATGCATTTTATGCTGCAAAAAGAAGTGGTTGACCGGTTAGCGGCGGAGCCAGGCTCAAAAAACTACGGCCGCATTAGCGTCGGTGTGCAGCAAGCATGTGAGGTAACTCCGGTTGTCTATGTGCCACCCTCGGCGTTTACCCCACCGCCGAAAGTAGAGTCAGCGGTGGTTCGCTTAACGCCTTATAAGACCAGTCCCTACCAGGTTAAAGACCGCAAACAATTGCACAGTTTGTGTTTGACAGCGTTTAACCAACGTCGTAAAACAATAAGAAATAACCTCAAAGGGCTGATACCCGCTGAGCAGTTAGAGTCGTTGGGCATTGACCCATCAGCTAGACCAGAAACGCTGTCAGTCCAGGACTATTGCAAACTTTCAGATTGGTTAACCGAGCAGGCTGAGTAATTTATGGCAGGCATTATCGAGATTGAAGTCAATACGCACTACTTATCGGCACAGTCTTCGCCCGAGTCTGAGCAATATGTGTTTTCCTATACCATCACCATTACGAACTCGACAGCTCAACAAGTGCAATTGTTGGCAAGAGAATGGCGCATTACCGATGCTGAGAATAAGATTACCCGAGTCGCTGGTGACGGTGTTGTCGGGCAGCAACCGATCTTAAAGGCTGGTGAGTCTTTCAGCTACACCAGTGGTACCGTTTTAGCGACGCCCATTGGTACCATGGAAGGTCATTATTTAATGCTCGATGAAAACGGCGACCAGTTTAAGGCGGATATCCCGTCTTTCCGTCTCGCTATCCCCAATATTATTCACTAATTATGGCCACTTACGTAGTCGGTGACATTCAAGGCTGTTATCGCGAGCTCATGGCGTTACTGGAAACCGTCGGTTTCAGTCATAACACGGACCAGCTTTGGTGTGTTGGTGATATCGTTGCAAGAGGCCCGGACTCAGCTGATGCACTGCGGTTTTTCTACAAGAATGAGCACTCGGTTCACTCAGTACTGGGCAATCACGATCTCAACTTGGTCGCTGTTCTTTTGGGCCATAGAGAAGCGAAGCGTAATGACAAGCTCAACGGCATTTTAACCGCATCCGAGAAGTTAGACTGGGTAGACTGGCTGCGAAACCAACCGTTGATGCATCAATTAAGTGAATCCAATGTGATTTCACACGCGGGTATTTACCCCTGGTGGTCTATCGATGAAGCTCAGGTTCACGCTGACGAGGTCTCCGATGCGTTGAAAAGCACTGACTTTGAACACTTTATTAAAAGCATGTTTAGTAATAAGCCTTCAAAATGGGACTCAAGTCTTAGCGGATTCGACCGATACCGTTTTATAGTGAACGCATTTACGCGTATGCGTTATTGTCACCCAAATGGTGAACTTGATTTAACTCGCAAGGATGATCCGAATCAACATTCGTCACAGGATGACTTGCAGCCATGGTTTAACTTTTGGTCAAGCAACAACTATCGGCTATTATTCGGACATTGGGCTGCGTTAATGGGCAAAACCCATCGCCAGAACATTGTTGCGTTAGATACCGGATGTGTTTGGGGACAATATATGACGCTTTACGACCTGAATAGTGATAACTTTTATTATCAAAATGCGTTTAAGGCTTAGAAGACAAATATAATCATTGCTGTGCTGAGGTAAATTTCATGAAAATAACGGTTGCTATGCGAGTAATTGGTGGCTTTGCCATCATCACCCTGCTCTTACTCGTCATCAGTTTGAGTTCACTGTTTAACATCAACAGTATAGGCTCATCCGTCGACAACGTTAACGACAAAGCCATGCCAGCACTGAACGAAGTTGCTGCCATTAAGGTCGATACACTCGAACTTGCCAGTCTGCAACTTGAAGCCTATTACGCAGAGTCCTTATCAGCTATCGATTCCTATCGTGGTGAATTTGATGCATCGCGTGACTCACTGGTAAGCTCCCTGAATGATCTTCAGCAATTAATTAAAGGCGAAGGTCAAAGTGCGCTCATAAACGGTACAGAAGCGTCAGTCACTCAGTACGTTGACCTCATTGACCAACTCTTTAACTATCAGCGTGAATACTTAGAGCTTCGCGGCACCACTTCTGAACAGCTTGACGAAATTGCTTTTAACATCGACGATGCCGCTATCATGTTGCTCGACACAATGGACATGTCGAATAGCGAAGTGGTTTCGCGTGAAGCCAGCAACATAGAGTCATCACTATCAAGTTTAATTACCTTAATGTATGACTTAAACAAAGCCGGTGACCTCGACTCCGCTAACGTTATTAAAAGCGAAATTGATATCAATATAGACAGCATTCGTCCGCGTCTTGAAGCGTTAGACAATGAATCAACCGGTAGCGCAGAACAAATGGTAGACGATGCGGTAACAACTGTTCGTAACGCAATTGATAAACTGCAAGGTCCAGGTTCTTATCCAAACAATGTTATTTTGCGCCAACAACGCCGTGTCGATGCAGGTCGAGTTCTCGAACAAGCGCAGCAGCAGTCAGATACGTTAATGACGCAAACCGATGAGCTTCAGACTAGCGTCCGTAATATCGCTGAAGACAGCCGTAATTCAGCCGCGGATTCAATTTCGACCAGCAGTTGGATAAACAGCATTATCACGGTTATCTCTATTGCGCTGGCCGTACTTATTTCCTGGCTGACTGTGCGCAGCATCAGTCGTCCGCTGTCCCGCGTTAATCATATGCTGAATATTATGGCTGAAGGTAACTTAACTGAGCGTGTTGACTATGATGCCCAGGATGAGTTCGGTGAGCTTGCCACCAATACGAATAAACTGACGGTCAACTTGCGTAAGCTGATTGAAGGCATTGCCAATCGCGCCACGCAATTGGCAACTGCAGCTGAGCAGTCGTCAAATGTGTCAGACGAAACCACGAACGCCATTGATGAGCAACGTCGTCAAATTGAGCAGGTCGCGACGGCAACCCAAGAAATGAACAATACCGCCAGTGAAATGGCTGACGGCGCGGATCAAGCTCTTCGTGAAATTCAGCACTCTGATGACGAAGCTAAGCGTGTTCGTCAAATTTCAGATAAGAACCGCTCTACCATTGAGCAGTTGGCTCACGAAATTCAGGGCGCCTCTCAGGTTATCGATCAGCTGTCTGAAAACAGCAGTAACATCGGTGGCATTCTGGACGTTATCCGCGGTATTGCTGACCAAACCAACTTACTGGCACTAAACGCAGCTATTGAGGCCGCACGTGCCGGTGAGCAAGGCCGGGGCTTCGCGGTAGTTGCGGATGAAGTGAGAACGCTGGCAAGTCGCACTCAAGAGTCTACTGAAGAAATTCAGGACATGATTGAGAGCTTACAGACTGACTCGAAGCGCGCAGTAGAGGTTATGAACCGGGGTCGCGAACAGGCGGAGCTGAGCGTTCAACAGTCAGACGAAGCAGCCCAGGCACTACAATCAATTACTGAATCGGTGCATCAAGCCTCTGACAGCAGTAACCACATTGCTAACGCAGCACAAGAGCAAAGCCGCACTGCGCACGACATCAGTGAGCGACTTGAGTCAATTGTTTCTATTGCCGAGCAAACCGCTTCAGGCTCTAAGCAAACAGCCCAGGCTTCCAATGAAGTGGCTAAACTTGCTGACGAATTACAAGACTCCATTAAGAGCTTCAGAGTGTAATTCGCACTCAACCATCAAGCATAAAAAACGCCGGTTACTGATGTACCCGGCGTTTTTTTATTCGGGGAGTGTCTGCTTAAGCTGTCAGCGTCAGCTTCGCAAAACGACGTTTACCGACCTGGTAGACACCCGAGTCCTTGTCTGTGCATACGTAGTTCTTGTCGGTGAAACGCTCACCATCCAGCTTCACAGCATTTTGCTTGAGCATTCGCAATGCTTCCGATGTGGATTGAACTAACCCCGCTTCTTTTAGCACATTAGCAATGCCCATGCCTTCAGCACCGACGGCTATCGTTTTTTCTTCAATATCATCTGGCAGGGCGTTTTTCTGAAAACGCTGAATAAAGTCCTGCTCTGCTTTGTCGGCCGCGTCGTCTGAATGGAAGCGCGCAATAATTTCTTTCGCCAACAGTACTTTGACATCACGTGGGTTTTTACCCGCTGCTACATCCGCTTTCAAACCATCAATTTCAGCAATGGAACGGAAACTTAAAAGATCAAAGTAACGCCACATCAACTCATCAGAAACCGACATAATCTTGCCAAACATATCGTTGGGGGATTCAGTAATACCAATGTAGTTATTCAGCGACTTCGACATTTTCTGCACGCCATCTAAACCTTCCAGCAGCGGCGTCATAATGACGGTCTGGGGGCGCAAACCTTCTTCTTTTTGCAGCTCGCGACCCATTAGCAGATTGAAACGCTGATCGGTGCCGCCGAGTTCGATATCCGCTTTCAGTTCCACAGAATCCCAGCCCTGAACTAATGGGTACAGAAATTCGTGAATCGCAATAGACTGGTTGTTTTGGTAGCGCTTTTTGAAGTCATCACGCTCAAGCATACGAGCAACGGTTTGACGGGCAGCCAGCTTAATCATATCGGCAGCCCCCATTTTCGACATCCACTCCGAGTTAAAGCGAATCTCTGTCTTTTCCGGGTCCAGAATCTTAAACACTTGCTCTTTATAGGTTTCAGCGTTAGCAGCCACTTCTTCCGGTGTCAGGGGTTTACGAGTCACATTTTTACCCGTTGGATCACCAATCATGCCGGTAAAGTCACCAATGAGGAAAACAATTTTATGGCCAAAGTCCTGTAACACCCGCAATTTATTGATAAGCACGGTGTGACCTAAATGCAAATCAGGAGCAGTGGGGTCAAAACCAGCTTTAACAACCAGAGGCTTGCCGCTTTCCAGCTTCTCTGCCAGCTCTTGTTCCAGCAGTACCTCCTCGGCACCACGTGTAATTTCAGCAATAGCCTCTGCCACTTCTGTTTTCATCAAACCTCTCCATCGATTACCCGGTCAAACCGAGTATTTTACGCCATTCTTAACACTGTTTTAAGCTCAGAAACTGGTATTCTGCGTTTTTTCGTATTATCCTCGAAACCATAAGGTTATTCTGAGGTCGTAAACGAGACACCCTGTGTATCGCTTACAGGGGTAACCATAATAAAGAAAGTTTGTTCTAAAGTGCGCTAAATATGACATTGAAAGTAGTTTCTCAAATGCAGCGGATGTTCCTGCAACTTCCGCATTCTCATAAAATACTAATCAGCGCGATTAGTGTTGCTCTATTAATTTTGTTGGTGATTCCTTCAGAGCCAGCAACGGCATCTAAAAATACAACCTCCGTTGACCAACTTGTTCCGGGTAAGCGCTACCAGCTGGAACTGGCCTTTGATAATAACGCCAATAATGAAGAAAGCGCCACTCAAGAGCTTCACTGGCAAACTTATCAAATAAAGTCTGGCGATAATCTGGCCGACATTTTCAGTAAGTTAGGTTTTAGCGCACAAGAGCTTTACCGCGTCACGGAGTCGGGTGAAGAAGCCAAGCTGCTGCGCAAGGTACACCCTGGCGACCTGCTGCGCTTCGCGACAGACTCAAATGAGAAGCTAGTCCAATTAACGCACGACATTAACGGCACCGACACACTCATCATCACTCGTCAAAAAGACAGCTTTGTCGCGGAAGTTGAAGTTAAGGACGTTGAAGTGCGTACCGAGTTTGCACATGCGGTAATTGACTCAAGTTTTTGGAATGCCGGTATTAGTTCCGGACTGACCGACAACCAAATTATGCGTATCGCCAACATCTTCGGTTGGGATATCGACTTCGCCCTCGACTTACGCAAAAACGATGAGTTCAGTGTGTTATTCGAAACGCATTACGTCGACGGTGAGTTTGTTGGCTACGGAAAAATACTGGCTGCCGAGTTCGTCAACCGGGGCGAACACTTCCAGGCCATATTGCATGACAATGGCCAGTATTACACGCCAAATGGGCGTGCAATGCGTAAAACATTTTTACGCTCGCCGGTTAACTTTACTTATATAAGCTCAAGTTTTAACCCACGTCGCCTGCATCCGGTGACCGGCCGTGTGCGCCCGCACAACGGCATTGACTACGCAGCATCAACCGGCACACCGGTTATGTCTTCTGGTGACGGTAAAGTAGTTCAGGCTGGCTATAACCATTTAAATGGTAATTACATTTTTGTGCAGCACGGCGAACGCTACACGACGAAATACTTACATTTAAGTCGCAAGCACGTCAGAACGGGCGATCGCGTTAAACAAGGCCAGGTAATTGGTCGTGTCGGCGCAACAGGCCGGGTAACCGGTGCCCACTTACATTACGAATTCCTGGTTGATGGCGTTCACAGAAACCCTCGCACAGTGGAGCTGCCACAGGCGAAATCTCTGGCCGAGTCAGAGCTGCCAGCATTCCGCCAGCAAGCCGACCAAATTATTGCGGTATTAAACGACAATAAACGTGTTTATTTGGCAATGAGATAATGTCCGAGCTTTATGTTGGCTTAATGTCAGGAACCAGCATGGACGCGATTGACGCCGTGCTGGTTCAGATAGACGCTGACGGAAAGCCTGCTCTAAATGCATCCCTTAGCTTCCCTATTCCACTTGAGCTGCGCAATCGGCTCTTACAGCTTAGCGTGAGTGACCAATGGCGTGCCGATGAGTTCGCTGAGTTGGATGTACTTTTTTCTGAGCAATCTGCTGCTGCCGTAAAGGAGTTATTGAGTAAAGCTCATGTGCCGGCTGAAAATGTCACAGCCATAGCCAGTCATGGTCAAACCGTTCGTCACAAACCCGGTCATCGTTCGCCTTACACGCTGCAGTTAGGTGATCCTTCCAGGCTGGCATTTAACACCCAAATAGACGTCATACATGACTTTCGCCGCAAAGACGTCGCAGCTGGCGGTCAAGGCGCGCCATTAGTCCCGGCGTTTCACAGGCACATTTTCGCCCAACCAGAGAAAAGCGTCGCTATTGTTAACTTAGGTGGCATTGCCAACATCACGTGGTTAGGCCCTCAGCAACAGCTACTTGGCTTTGATACAGGCCCTGCCAATACCTTGATGGACCAATGGATACAACACTGCAATGCAGGCAAAAGCTACGATGAGAATGGTCACTTAGCGAGTCAGGGCAAGGTTATAGAAGAGCTGTTAAATGTGTTACTACAACACCCATTCTTTTCCCGCAAAGCACCAAAGAGTACTGGCCGTGAAGAGTTTAACCTGGCGTATTTAGAACCGCTTCTCAAAGCGAGCTACACAGCTGAAGATGTTCAAAGAACCTTGCTCGCACTTACCGCCGAAACGTTAAGTAACGAAATGAACGGTTTACCCACCAAGCCTGAGCAGGTTTACTTTTGCGGCGGCGGTACCAACAATGAACTGCTCATAACAGAAATTACCCGACGCCTCGGTTCGACGATATGCGGAACGACGCAAGAGCTTGGTGTTGATCCTCAATGGGTTGAGGCAATGGCGTTTGCCTGGTTAGGTTGGTGCTATGAGCATAAAAAACCGGGGAACCACCCTGCTGTCACAGGTGCGGTGGCCCCGGTTGTACTTGGTTCTAAAACTCTATTTTCTTAAACTTTACTCAGCCCCCAGGGCTTTAAAAGCGTCACGAGTCAGGTTCTCGTTGTTTCCGTCTTTACCGACAACAATGCTGTCTTCAATACGAACACCGCCATAAGGTCGTAACTCGTCAACCTTATCCCAGTTAATGTCGTCGCTGTCTTTGTGCTCTTCGAGCAACTGGTCAACAACATAGAGACCTGGCTCAATGGTAAACACCTGACCTTCTTCAACATCACGTAGCAAACGCAAGAACGGATGACGCTCACTACGCTCGTAACTGCTGCCATCATCAGACTTCAGGAAGCCCCCGACGTCGTGAACCTGCAAGCCAATAAAGTGACCCAGGCCGTGAGGCATAAAGGCACTGGTGTAACCTTTGTCGTAAATACTTTGTGCATCGCCATTAATAAATCCGAAGTCACTCAGAATTTTGGCTACTTTCAGGTGCATAGACACATGTAAGTCGTAGTAATTAACGCCCGGCTTAATTTCACTTAATAGCTCTTTCTGAGCACTATCCATCGCTTCTACTAAGTCAGCGTAAAAACCTTCTTCATACGCATAAGAACGCGTGATGTCAGCGCAGTAGCCACGATAACGTGCGCCAGCATCAATCAGGAAAGAGCGAAACTGCTTAGGTGGCTCGGTATCATACACATCGTAATGCAAAATTGCTGAGTGGCTATTCAGAGCCACAATGCTGTTATAAGGCACTTGTGACTCACGAAAATCAATTGCCGCTAAATAGGCATGATGAATTTCCAACTCACTTTTCTCAGCATAGAAGGCTTCTTTCGCAGCGACATGCGCTTTCGCGGCCAGCTTATTGGCTTCGCGCAAATTCTCGACTTCCCACTCCGTTTTTACAGCTCTGTGAAAGTGCAAGTGATCAATTAAGTTCTGTGGGTTACGAGCTTTTACATTCCAGCTGTGAACAGGCTCTGCGAAGTCTTCACCGATAAAGGCTGCATTGGCAAGATCGCTACCGATATCGTCAGTCATAATAGTAAGGTCATCGATAATTTTTAAATCGACATACTGCTGCCATTCTTCTTCCGGTACATTGACCGGTGCGTGCCAAAAGTCTTTTGCCTGAAATAGATACACCGTTGGGCGCTGACTGCCTTTGCGATAAAAAATCGCACTTTTCGGGCTTTCTGTGACGGGTACCCAGTATTTAAACAATGGGTTGACTCGATACGAAGGTGCGTTGTCATCAAGGAAATCAACGCGTGGCTGACCTGAGTAAATCAGAGTTGAGTCAAAACCTGTATCTGCCAGTGCCTTATCGAAGCGCTCACAAACGGTTTTAATGTGTTCAGCGTATGCACTCATAAAAAAACCTCACAACAAATGGTGAGGTTATTTTAGCGCAAATGCGTGCTGGTTTCAGCTTAAGCGAGTGTTTTGGAGGGCTTAGATAGAGAAACTTGAACCACACCCACAAGTGGTGGTGGCATTCGGGTTGTCAACGAAAAAGCGCGAACCTTGCAAGCCTTCTTCATAGCTAACAATGCCACCCATAAGATACTGGAGGCTCATTGGATCAACCAATAAAGTCACACCTTCTTTTTCGACCTGCATATCGCCCGGGTTGGGGGTTTCATCAAAGGTAAAGCCGTATTGAAAACCTGAACAACCGCCGCCCGTCACATAGACGCGCAGCTTCAAGTTCGGATTTTCTTCTTCCGCAATCAGCTGGCTCACTTTCTTTGCGGCTTGTTCGGTAAACTCAATAGGTACCGCTGTTTCCGCAGAACTGCTCATAGTGTTTCACCCTCGTTGAACTCTGTGGGCATTTTCTCTTACCTGACTATTTTGGTCAAGTATCGCCGTCAGTCCTGACATTCGTTGCCGGCTGACCTTTTCGAATGTCTTTCCAAAAGAACGAACGATTTAACGTGCCACGTCCTCCGTCGGTTAATGTAACCGACACATCAATACGCTCAGGTACAAGCCCTTCAGGCATGAAAAAATCACCTTCGTATACTGAGAAATAACGCATGGTGAAGTTACGTTCATCGGCACCAATGTTGGCTAACTTCATCAAGTCAAAACGGCGCTTTTCGCCGTTAACTCGCCCCACTAAATCAATAGCGACCCGCCCTTCCACGAAACGCCGACGTTGCTCAATCTGGAGAACCGCCAACGAGAAATGGAAGTGTTTTTCGGCCTGGTTCGGTGTCACCGTGATGGAGTCGATAGTAACCCCACCTTGCTGTAACTCGGGTGCCATTATTTTCTGGTAAAACGCGAGATCCCGGCGCAAGGCATAGTTGTCATTTTGTAGTGCCGTTAACTCGTCCTGCAAGCTTTGATTCGATGAGCGCTCAATATCCAGTTCCACTTGCATTACGTGGCGCTGATATTCCATCTGCTCCAGACGTTTATACATATCGTCCAGTTGATTGGACTGCTCTCTGACCGTTTCTTTCAACGAGTTCGCATGCCAAACGCCGGCAAGGTAAGCTAAATAGGCAAAAAGTACGACTAAACCCGCCACCGCCAAAAAAGTTGGCAGCCTGCCGATACGCTTTTGCCAATATTTGAGATTAAAATACAGCTTCATAATACTCGCTCATTTCCATTAGCCGCTTATGCTGATATGTTATTGATAAATATGCAAGCCTTGAGCCTTGGTTTAGTGTAAGGAACAACATTAAATGGCGCCTTTATTAAGACAGCAATTACGCAAGCAGTTGGCCATGCCGACAACAACAATTGCTATCTGTTTGTTGGGGTTAGCCGGGGGCGTGCTCGCCGCATTAATGATTGCCGGTTTCCGTTTTGCCATTGAGTACGGCGCTCATCTCATTGGTAACGACACTTACTGGCAGGAACCCTTGCCAACAACGCTCCGTTTTATCATACCCATTGCCGCCGCATTACTTATTTACGGTATTTTTCGTTTATCGGGTTCGCGCTACGTGCGTATGGGCATTCCCTATGTCATCCATCGCATGAAGCAGCATTACGGGATGCTCCCTTGGCGCAGCACCGTTAACCAGTTTTTGGGCGGTATTATTGCTCTTATTGCGGGCTACAGTGTTGGTCGCGAAGGTCCCGCGGTTCATTTAGGCGCCGCAGCCTCCACTTGGCTGGGTTTTCATGTTGACGCCCCTAAGAACGCCTTACGAACACTAGCCGCCTGCGGTATTGCGGCCGCTATTGCAGCCTCATTTAATACACCTCTCGCCGCCATGGTGCTGGTCATGGAAGTGGTTCTGCGCGAATACAAAGTTCACGTGTTCATTCCGGTCATGCTGTCAGCGGTAGCGGGCTCATTAATAACAGAAGAAATCTTTGGCGTCGCTTCTGAACTTGCCATGTTGTCGGCACAGGACATTCCCACCACTCAATTGCCCTGGGTCGTCATTCTTGGCGTAGTGCTGGGCGTCGTCGGTGTGATTTTTAAAAAGCTCATGCTGGATGTTATGGATACAGTCAAAGACATGTCCTTACTAACCCGGCTTCTGTTCGCAGGCATTATTACCGCTTCTCTGGCCGTTATTATTCCAACCAGTTTAGGTCCCGGACTAACCGCTATTGAGCAGGTACTTAATCACCAGGGCGAAATGTCCTTGCTCACCACGTTATTGCTTGCCAAGCTATTTGCGGCAGCTATTGCACTTGGCATGGGTATTCCGGGCGGCTTAATTGGTGCGGTGTTTGGTATTGGAGCCATTATTGCAGCAGTTTTCGTTGGCGCGGTAGATGTATTAGGCATTCAACAAGCCTTGTCTTTTGACAGTTTCATTCTACTTGGCATGGCCGGTATTTTGGCAGCTTGCATTCACGCACCTATGGCGGCACTTCTGGCGATTGTTGAGTTATCACGCAGTGTGGAAATCATTATTCCGGCAATGATGGTGATTGTCCCGGCTTATCTGATATCCAGTCAGCTGTTTAAATCAAAATCAATTTTTATCGCTCAGTTGGAGTTGCAGGATCTGCCCTACCAACTGTCTCCTGTGCACGTAGCGCTGCAGAAGACCGGCGTCGAAAACGTCATGGAAACAGACTTTAAACTATTACTTGAGCCCACTCAGAATGAGTTGGTCGACTCCCTCGAATCCGCCCAGGCAAAAACGGTTATCGTCATGTCGGTGGATGAAGACAACCAGCCTCTGTACCGTCTTGTCTCCTATGATATTACCGCTGGTGACAGCCCCAGCTTAAGCTATACACCCATTAAAGGTTTGCGCATCACCTCAACACTGGCTGAAGTGTACGATGAAATTGGACAACAACGCCGTGGTGCGGTGTATATTTATGAATCAAACGGCGAACATCCGTGCGGCATAGTGACTTGGGAAACCGTCCGTAAAGCATTACAAAGAGAGTTAGCATGACGTGGATTTTATGGGTTAAAGCACTGCATATTGCCTTTATGGTGGCTTGGTTCGCCGGAATTTTTTACTTGCCCCGGCTGTTTGTGTATCACGCCATGAACGCCAAACCTGCAGTACACGAACAGTTTTGCGTAATGGAAAGACGTTTACTGTTCTTCGTCACACCCTTTGCCATTCTAACCTTAGTTTTTGGTCTGGTACTTATTTTTGCCTACGGTTCAGAATGGTTTGCCGCTAGTGGCTGGATGCATACCAAACTGGTTTTGGTCACGCTTTTATACGCTTACCACGGCTACTGCTTCAAATTATTGAGGGACTTTAAGAACGGTAAAAATACGAAAAGTCATCGCTTCTACCGGGTCTTTAATGAATTGCCGGTTCTGGCGCTTTTCGCGATTATTATTTTAGCCGTGGTGAAGCCGTATTAGATTCTAAAACGGTGCTGACTTTGCTATAGTGTGCGTCCAGTGACATTCGGCGGCAGAGGCGCACCTATTGATGAATTTCACCGGTTCCAACATTCTCTCAGTCAACCAGTTCGACCGAGACAGTATCGATTATATCTTTTCCGTTGCTGATAAAATGCAACCCTATGCTCGTCGTAAAAAACGAACCCGAGTATTGGACGGTGCTATTCTCGGCAACTTATTCTTCGAGCCTTCAACACGTACCCGGGTAAGCTTCGGCACCGCTTTTAACCTGCTCGGCGGCGAAGTTCGTGAAACGACCGGCATGGAAAGCTCAGCGATTGCCAAAGGCGAATCTCTCTACGACACCGCCCGCGTGCTCAGCAGCTATAGCGACGTTATCGCTATGCGCCACCCGAAATCGGGTTCGGTGAAAGAGTTTGCCAGTGGTAGCCGGGTACCGGTCATTAATGGTGGTGACGGCGCTAATGAGCACCCAACTCAGGCACTTCTCGACCTGTACACCATCGAAAAAGAACTGGCTTATCACCAGCAGAGCATCGATAACATGCACATCTGCATGATTGGTGACTTAAAGTATGGACGTACGGTTCACTCGTTATCGACACTGCTGTCCATGTATAAAAACATTAAGTTCACGCTGATTTCTCCGCGTGAACTGTCGATGCCTGAGTCGGTATTAGCCACCTTGGATAGCGCCGGTCATCAGGTGACTATCACGGAAAAAGTCGACGGCATTGTTGATGCCGACATTGTGTACCAGACTCGCATCCAGCAAGAGCGTTTCGCCAGTCCCGAAGACGCTGATCAATATCGCGGTAAATTCCGTTTAAATCAGGATATTTACACTAAGCATTACAAGCCCAATACCGTCATTATGCACCCGTTGCCCAGAGATTCACGAGCAGAAGCGAACGAGCTCGACAATGATCTCAACCAGAACCCAAACCTGGCTATTTTCAGACAGGCGGACAACGGAGTGCTCATTCGTATGGCGCTATTTGCACTGACATTAGGCGTGGTTGACCAGGTCGACAAACACGAATGTGATGTCATCTGGTACAGCGAAAAAAGCCAACTATAAAGAGGTAACTGCGGCATGAGTCGTTCAGAAGATTTATTCAAGCAAGCACAAGTTAGCATTCCCGGCGGCGTTAACTCGCCGGTTCGAGCCTTTAGCGGCGTTGGTGGCACACCGATATTTTTTGAAAGCGCAGAAGGCGCTTATATGATTGATGCCGACGGTAAACGTTACATTGACTACGTTGGCTCATGGGGGCCAATGATTCTCGGGCACAACCACCCTGCCGTTTTAGAAGCAACCTTAGCGGCTGCAAAACGTGGTTTAAGCTTTGGTACGCCAACGGAAATTGAAATCACTATGGCGGAAACCATTCGCAAAATCGTACCGTCGATTGAAAAGGTTCGTATGGTGAACTCCGGCACCGAAGCCACCATGACGGCTATCCGCCTAGCGCGTGGCTACACCGGCCGTGACAAAATTCTGAAGTTTGAAGGCAACTATCATGGTCATGCTGACTCGTTGTTGGTGAAAGCAGGCTCTGGCGCGTTAACCTTAGGGGTTCCAAACTCACCGGGTATTCCAGAAGACCTGGCTAAACACACACTGACCGTGAACTACAACGACATCGATTCAGTTAAAGAAGCATTTAAAGAATTCGGTGACGATATCGCTTGTATTATCGTTGAACCAGTTGCCGGCAATATGAACTGTATTCCGCCCGTTCCCGGCTTTTTAGAAGGTCTGCGTGACGTTTGTGACGAATACGGTTCGGTTCTTATTTTTGACGAAGTCATGACTGGGTTCCGTGTCGCTCCGGGGGGCGCTCAGGAGCGCTATGGCATTACTCCCGACTTAACCACCTTAGGAAAAGTGATTGGTGGTGGTATGCCGGTGGGTGCCTTTGGCGGTAAGAAAGAAGTCATGGACTACATTGCGCCAGTTGGTCCAGTTTATCAGGCCGGTACACTATCAGGGAACCCTGTCGCAATGTCCGCAGGATTAGCTGCGTTACAGCAGTTATCAACGCCTGGGCTTTACGATCAACTCTACCAACGCGTCGATGCGTTAGTGGATGGTCTACAAGAACGCGCCAACAGAGCGGGCGTGCCAATGACAACGAATCGTGCCGGCTCTATGTTTGGTTTCTTCTTTACTGAAGAGCCGGAGGTGACGTCGTATGCGCAGGCAACCCAATGCAATATGGAGCATTTCAAAGCGTTCTACCACGCTATGCTGAATGAAGGGGTATACCTTGCACCTTCTGCGTTTGAAGGCGGTTTCATGTCAGCGGCACACACTGAAGATGACATTGGGAAGACCTTACAAGCGGCGGAAAAAGCCTTTACTCAACTGAAGTAAAACTACAGCACTCATAACGAATAACCCGGTGGGACTAGCCTCCAAACAGGCGGTCCCACCAACTTTTCTCCTCGATATTGCCCTCACAGGTTATGTTATCCGGCAAGCGTATTTCTTCTGCAGGCAACAGTTCGCCATTTCCACAATCATTCGGTATGCGCTGCCCTGTCCGTTCATGAAAGCGCTGCATCTTCAGCGGCTCGGGTACATTCAACGCCATACTTAACGGCGGTTTACGTTCGTAGTAATCAGCAACGACTCTTAAGGCGCCGCTGCTACCTGTCAGGCCTGTCGGTTGGTTATCATCCCGTCCCAGCCAGGCGGTCACGACTTGTTCACCGTCAACAGCGACAAACCAGCTGTCCCGGTAATCATTCGTCGTACCGGTTTTTCCGCCAACTTTCTGTCCAGCAAGCACTCGTTGTAAGGCGCTCGCTGTGCCCTCGGCAACGACACCGTGCAAACCAAACTTCGTCAGATAAGCGACTTTGGCGTCAAACACCTGCTCTCCATTTTTCTCAGAGGCCCGATATAAAACATCGCCCTGATGCGTAGTAATAGACGAAATCGCTGAGAGCGGCTGAAAGCGGCCATCGTTCATCAGTGCACTGTACATTCGTGTGACTGCAAACGGCGTCAGCGACGCAGAGCCCAACGTCAACGAAGGATAGGCTTCCAAAGGAGTGACAACGCCTAGTCGTCTCATGTAGTCAACGACGGTATCCACGCCGACTTCTACGCCCACTCTCACCGCCGGAATATTACGTGACTCAACCAACGCCTCATAAAGCAACAAACTACCTTTGAATTCCTTGTCGTAGTTTTGCGGTTGCCACTGCTTACCTTGCTTGTCCTCAAGTGTAATGGCCTCATCGACCACCGGAGTATGCAAACCAATACCAGACTCCTGCATTGCGGTTGCGTATATCACTGGCTTAATAAGCGAGCCGATGGGCCTCAGCGCCATTATTGCGCGGTTATACCCAACGGTTTGACTCAAACGTCCTCCCGCTAAAGCCGTTACCGTCCCTTGACGGTAATTAGCAACCACCATAGCCCCTTCCAGCGCACTGTCATCCTCTTTAAGCTTGCCCGCCAACGACTTTTGCACCGCTTCCTGGGCGTTAACATTCATATGGGTGTATATCTTTAAGCCCGTATCCTGCCAGTCATCTGGCAGCGTCAGCGTTTTCATTTCACGCTTAATAATATCCATGTAATGAGGGTACGGATGCTCCACTAAACGCCGGCTTTCTCTAACATCTAATTGTCGTTGTACCGCAGCGACATAAGTCGGTTTAGCGATAAGATCCTGATCAAACATCACCTTTAACACGGTGTCCCTTCGCTCCTGCGCACGCTCAGGAAAACGTCTGGGGTCGTAATATGACGGTCCTTTTATCATGCCAATAAGCAAGGCCACTTCGTCGACTGACAATTCCTGAACCTGCTTACCAAAATAGAACTGACTGGCCAGCCCAATGCCGTGAATAGCGTTGCGGCCGTCTTGACCAAAATACACTTCATTTAAATAGGTTTCTAAGATGGTGTTTTTATCAAAGCGGTAATCGATTACCAGCGACATCATGGCCTCATGAAATTTCCGCCATAACGTTTGTTCACGAGTGAGATATAGGTTTTTGACCAACTGCTGCGTTAAGGTTGAGCCGCCCTGAACGGTGCGCCCGGCTTTTAGGTTTGCTACCAACGCACGTAAAATTGCCCACGGCGAAACACCTTGATGATGATAAAAGTTACGATCCTCAACTTGAAGCAACGTTTCAATCAGTAAGTTAGGCACCACCTCCAGCCCCACCAATAACCGATCTTCTTTGCTTAGGGTACTGATACGACCGATAAGCTCAGGCTCTAAACGGAAACTCTCCAGCTCTCGGCCGCTGGGCCAGGAAGTAATAGACGCCACACGATTATTCACAAAATTGATCTGAACCCGCTTGGACATTTGCGGGCCGTCCGAAAAATCAAAAGGACGACGGTGCACCATAACGCTGCTATTACCCACCGAATAATAGCCGGACTGCTCGGTATCGTTACTGCGGTTATAGCCAATGCGTTCGAGCGTTTTAACGAGTGCCGACTGCTGTATTGGGTAACCGGGGTATAAACGCAGCTCACCAGCATAGACAAGCGCCGGAGCTTGATAGCGCTCCGTTTTAAAATGCTTAGACAGACTAGCGTCAAGGTATATCGCATACACAGCAACAATCACCGCGACCGCCACGCCAATCTTGACGCTGGTCCAGAATAAATAGCTTAACCATTGACGTTTTATCACTGCATTTGCCTTTTGGTTTTATAAGTTGCCTCGGCGTTTATCGGGTCTTCCGGCCATGGATGTTTCGGATAACTCCCTCGCATTTCTTTGCGGACTTCCTGATACGCGTTATCCCAAAAGCTGTGTAAGTCATTGGTTCGTTGCAGCAGCCTGCCCGCCGGAGAGAGTAAATCTACCGATACTACCTGCTGGCCATCAATAATTCGTGGCGAATCTTTTACACCAAACATTTCCTGCAATTTCACCTCAACTCGCGGGGTTCCGTCCAGATAATTTATAAAGATTTTACGTTGTGTCGGTGTTTGCCAGTGTTCCGGGCAGGCGCTGTCCAGTCGTTGTTTCTCGTCGTAGTTAAGCCAATAGGTTAGCGCCTCATAGGGATCCCAGGCTTGCAACTGCGACAATGATTTTACTGAATCCCAATAGGGGTAAGCCCAAGCATCTAGTTGAAACAGCAACCCCTCAGTCGATAGTGAGTAGTCACTTAGCTCTCCGGTAGCTGACTGTAACAAACGCATGCGTGCCAACAGTTGATTTGCCTTTCGGGACCAATTTAGTGTTTCAAGACCTTTTTTATTAAGATACTCCGAAAATGCCTGGCAACGTTCTTCATGGCTCACGCTTCCGTCTAGCTTTTCTTCAGAGAGTGTCAATGCACCGATGACCTGGCGCCTAACACGAGTCAGGGTTTGTTGATTACCGAGCCAGTCAGCTGAATGGGTTTCAGACACAGCTAACCCGGCAGCGTCTATCGCGTCAGAGATGTCGGATACTTCAACATAACTCCGCACTTTTCCGGTGCTATTTCCTTCTTGAAAGGTGGCCTCGAAAATAATCGCCCACTGAGGCTGGCTCAATAACTCATCAACGGGCGTCAGACGCCCACCGGTAACCAACTGGAAACTTCCTTTCGCCTCACTGTATTTTGCCAGTCTGTCAGGAAAGCCTGCTATTAACAGTCGCTCAACGCCTTCGTCATTTGCTGCCGTACTCTCCGCCACCCGCAAACGTTGTAGCCAGTACTGCCAACGTCTTTGCCAGCGGCTCAGTGACTGGCGCTGCTGATAATGTTGCTGAGTACTTTCAAGAATGTTGACCGTTTTAATGTGTGATGACGGCTCTTCTAACGTCGCCAGAGCGCGGGCACAAGCCGCCTTCACATTATTATTGGCCTCCTTATCACCAGTCTCGTTTGCGGCGGCACAGATGAGGGCAAGCCGTACATCAGTCCCCGTATCCAATGACATTGCCTTACCAGTCAGTTGCTTGTCGTGCAAAAGTCCGGTTAACGATAAAAATTGTTCAGCAACACGACAGTGCACCGGATTAGGCGGAGTAAACCAGGCAAGTTCACTCACTGAGCTTCCCCATTTCAGGGCTTCCAGCACCACTGACGTTACGTCCTGAGTTTCTATGTCAGCCGCCGCATACTCAGGTTGGCCGTGCTCGTCTGCTTTAGACCAAACCCGGTAGCAGGTTCCGGGCTGTAAGCGCCCGGCCCGACCGGCTCGCTGCGTTGCTGACGCTCTGGATACAAAGTGCGTGGTCAGCTGGTTCATGCCATAACCCGGCAAAAAGTTTGCTCGACGTTCACGTCCGCTGTCCACTACCACATCAATGCCCTCTATGGTTAAACTGGTTTCAGCTATGTTAGTCGCAAGGATAATGCGCTTACCATCACTGGCTTTTAACGCGTGCTGCTGCGCTTTAAGTAACAGCCGGCTATGCAGGGTATAAACACCGACATCAGTTGCCAACAGAGAGCTCAATGCTTGTTGCACTCGTTCAATTTCGTAGATACCCGGCAGAAACACCAGCACGCCTTTGTCGGCATTTCCTAAAGCCTCGACAATGACACTGGGCAAATGCAGTAACCACTCACTTCGCTGTTTCGGGGCTCGGTATTGAATATCTATTGGAAAGCTGCGTCCTTCGCTACTCAGTGTCGTGACGCCGTCGCAATATCCAGACAACCATTCGGAAATGTCTTTTGCCGGCAATGTTGCAGACATGATCAATAGATTTAAGTCCTCACGCAACGGCAATGCGTCAATCACTAACGCCAGGCTTAAATCACTGTGTAAATTGCGCTCATGAAATTCGTCGAATATCAGTGTCGAAATATCACTAAGCTCAGGATCCTCCTGTAACCAGCGTACTAATACGCCTTCGGTCACCACAATGAGTTTGGTCGTCTTCGCGCGTTTCGTTTCACCGCGAACAATATAGCCAACGGTTTCGCCAACGGGCTCATTTAACTGCTTGGCCAGGTAATTAGCAACGTTGACAGCAGCAACCCGCCGCGGCTGCAACATAACGGTAATACCACTTGTGCCCAACTGTTCTCGAAGCAAATAAAGGGGTAAATAGGTGGACTTACCGGCACCAGGCGGTGCCTCTAAAACCACACGTGCTGCCGGGAAGCATTGCGCTAACGCCGGCAGCACGTTTTCAACGGGCAATGTCATACCCAATCAGTCACCTTGAACGGTGGCGGCAATGGTTCTGACGCCTAATGCTGTCGCACCTGTTGCCCACATACCTGTCGCTGACTTCTGGTAAGCACCGGCCAGATCAAAGTGAAGCCAGCCTTTACCTTGCTCAGGCGCAAACCGTAACAGGAAACCGGCCGCGTTACTTGCGCCGCCAGCACCGCCACCTTTTTGCGGACGACTGTTCGCTGTATCAGCAAAGGCTGACGGGCAATTCTCTGAGTGCCAAGGGGCTAACGGCAAACGCCACAGCAATTCGTGTTCTTTATCGGCGTTTTTCAATGCGCGCTCGGCGGCACTGTTATCAACACTGAACAGCGCATTGTATTCATTACCGACAGCCATTTGAGCGGCGCCCGTTAAGGTAGCGGCATCAATAATATTTTTCGCGCCGAATTCGCCAGCCGCCTGCAACCCGTCAGCTAACACCAAGCGACCTTCAGCGTCAGTATTCACCACTTCTACGGTCAAACCGTTCTTATAACGGATAATGTCGCCTAACTTGTACGCTCGACCATCAATCATATTTTCTGCGCAGCAGAGAATCAGCTTCACGCGTTTATTCAAACCACGACGAATCGCTAACGACAATGCACCAGTGACCGTTGCTGCACCGCCCATGTCACACTTCATTGACAGCATGCCTTCACTTGGCTTAATGCTGTAACCACCGCTGTCATAAGTAATCCCTTTACCAATCAGTGCGGTGTCGACCGGTGCATTTTCATCACCCGTTGGGTTGTAATCGAGTACCAACATGCCCGGTGCATGCTGGCTGGCACGACCCACGGTATAAATTCCCATCCAGCCTGCGTCTTTCAGCGCTTCACCTTTAATAAACTCTGCGCTGATTGCATCGGGTGCTAACCCTTTGAAGTGCTCAATGACACGTTCTGCCAGACTTTCAGGATAGATATCTTCGGCCGGTAAGTTGGTGAGCTCACGGCTAAATCGTGTTGCATCACGCATCGCATCGAGGTGCTTCGCCGCTTCTTTGTCGTCTGTGTGCCATACCACATCATTTTTCGAAAGCGTTGATGTAAAACCCTGATAAAGCGCCCATTGACGCTCCATATCCCAGCCGTCACCAGATACTGCTACTTTTATGACGCCGTTGTTGTCGAGGGTTCGCCCGGCTTTTTGAATACGCCGCAAATTCTCATACTCGTCGTCCACCAAAACTATTTTGGCGGCATCGCCGTCAAAGACGACATTTGACTTCGGGTTCCAATGAGCTGCTGGTGCTTCATTCGTTAAGTAAACCGCTAGTGCGCTGGACATTCTCAACCTCTCTCGATAATTTGCTTTCAGTTACTTTAGAGTTATGAGGTCTCTGATGCAATTTAACAAGCCCCTTCGCCGGGGAGTTTTAGAAAAACGCTATAAACGCTTTCTGGCCGATATTGACTTTGGCGATGGACAAATAACAACGGTTCATTGCCCGAACACAGGCGCAATGACGGGCTGTGCTGAGCCTGGGTTCGACGCATATTGCAGTCTTTCTGACAACAAAAAACGTAAGTACTCACATACCTGGGAGTTATCACGAACTAAAGAAGGAGAGTTTATTGCGGTGAATACCGGCTGTGCGAATACGCTCGCCGGAGAGCTGCTAAACAGCGAACTCATACCGGAGCTTAGCGGCTGGTCTGAACTAAGGGCTGAAAAGAAGTACGGACAGGAAAGTAGTCGCATCGACTGGTGGGGCGTAGACCCTAATGGCAAAGAGTGCTTTGTCGAGGTAAAAAGTGTGACACTTGCCGAGAAAGAAAGAGGCTATTTCCCGGATGCCGTCAGCCAGCGCGCACATAAGCATTTGAATGAGCTCATGCGAGTTGTCGGACAAGGAGACCGAGCCATCCAGCTCTATATGGTCATGCACACCGGTATTGAATCGGTCAGTCCAGCTAAACATATCGATCCAAAATACGCAGAACTCTGTATTAAAGCGGCGGAACACGGTGTCGAATTTTACGCGGTTAAATGCGCCATAAACGAAAAAGAAATTCGACTGGAGAGACCAGTTGCGGTTCGCTTATAACTCGCGGTATTGAGTTAAATTTTGAGCAAAAGAGTCGTTGGAATAGCGTTGCCAACCTGATCCCTTTCTGGTATATGTAGCGTCCTTTTTTAAACGCACGCTTTTAGAGCACTCTAGTTTTAGAGAATTAGGAGATCCAAAATGCCTCAAGGCAAGGAAAAGAAAACCCATGGCATTCTGGCACTAGCCGGCCTGGAGCCTTATCAGGAGAAGCAGGGCGAAGAGTACATGAATGACGCGCAGCGTGCGCATTTTCGTCGTATTCTGGAAGAGTGGCGTCGTCAGTTACGTCAGGAAGTTGACCGCACCGTGCATCATATGAAAGATGAAGCGGCGAACTTTCCTGATCCTGTTGATCGCGCAGCACAAGAAGAAGAGTTCAGCATTGAGCTGCGTACTCGTGACCGCGAGCGTAAACTGATTAAGAAAATAGAGAAAACGCTGCAAAAAATTGAAGACGACGACTTCGGTTTTTGCGATTCATGCGGCATAGAAATTGGTATTCGCCGCTTAGAAGCACGCCCAACAGCGGATCTCTGCGTTGACTGTAAAACTCTCGCAGAAATGAAAGAGAAACAGATGACAGGAGCCTAAGGGCTCATGTATCGAGGCCGATTTGCCCCGACCCCGTCGGGGCCTTTACATTTGGGCTCGTTAGTAGCAGCGGTTGGTAGCTACCTGGACGCTCATGCACACCATGGCCATTGGCTTGTTCGCATTGAGGATGTCGACAAACCTCGCGCCGTTCCCGGTGCGGCCGATATTATCCTCGGGCAACTTGAAGCCCACGGACTCACCTGGGACGGCGACGTTATTTTCCAAAGCGAACGTGACGAGGTTTATCAAAGCTACATCGACTCATTAACCTCTGCAGGTTTCATCTACCAGTGCGACTGTTCACGTAAGGCCATTCGTGAGCGCGGTGGTATTTATGATGGCTATTGCCGCACTCGCCAACCACGTCCTACCCCCTACGCACTTCGTTACATTAACAGCGCCCCTGTTAACCAATTTAATGACCGCGCACTTGGGGTACAGCACGGCGATACAAATACCTGCGCAGAAGATTTTGTCGTCAAACGTCGTGATAGCTTATACGCATACCAGCTAGCGGTGGTGGTTGATGATATTGAGCAAGACATTACCGATATTGTGCGCGGCAGCGACCTGATTGTACCAAGCTTTTGGCAGCTTACTTTATGGCAGCATATTACTAGCGCCCAGCCCAGAATGATGCATTTACCGTTAGTCACATCCGACGATGGCCGCAAGCTCAGTAAACAAAATCACGCGCCAGCAATCAACAGCCAAAACGCATCAAATAACCTGTTAATAGCGCTGAATTATCTGGGTATTGATGCCCATGAACTCAGTGAAACGCGAAAAATCGATGAGATACTGGCCTTTGCGGTGCAAAAGTGGCGCAAAAAGTGGCACATTACGCCCGCTTGACGGTACAATATGCGACCAATTGACAGTAAACAACAATGACAATGGTAAGGGAGAGACCACCATTATTAAGCGAATAAAAGAGTTAGCAAAACGCGCTTTCTCCAGCAAGGATACCCCCAGCAACAGTCGTTTACCGGCGTTGAAAGTTATCCCAAGAGATAAACACCCTGTATCCCGGAACGACATTAGCAAAAACGCACTTAAAGTCTTGTACCGCTTACATAACAGCGGCTTTGACGCTTATTTAGTGGGCGGTTGCGTACGTGATATTTTACTCGGTATTCAACCGAAAGACTTCGACGTGACCACCAATGCGACGCCTGAACAGGTGAAATCGCTATTTCGAAACTGCCGCCTTATTGGTCGTCGGTTTCGTCTGGCGCATGTCGTGTTTGGCAAAGAGATTATTGAGGTCGCTACGTTTCGCGGGCATCACGCCGATGACACCGACTCAAAAAGCAGTAAGAAAAACCAGCACGCACACAGTGATGAGCATGGTCAGTTAGTACGCGACAATGTCTATGGCACCATAGAGGAAGACGCAGAGCGCCGTGATTTCACCGCTAACGCGCTGTATTACAACATTGCCGACTTTGCCATTTATGACTTTGCTAACGGCGTCGACGACATCAATAAGGGGGTTTTGCGGTTAATTGGCGATGCGGAGACACGCTACCGAGAAGATCCGGTTAGAATGCTGCGCGCAGTGCGTTTTGCGACCAAACTCAACATGCAAATGGATAACGCCGTTCGCGAACCGATTAACGAGTTGGCTCCGTTGCTCGCGAACATTCCACCTGCGCGTCTGTTTGATGAATTTTTGAAAATGTTTATGTCGGGTAAAGCTACGGCAAACTTTTCACTGATGATGGAGCTGGGGCTCTTCCAACAGCTATTCCCAATACTCAAAGGGCATTTAAGTGATGCTCAGTCACCGGCGTATCAAATGCTGTTGAAAGCCTTTAAGGATACGGATAAACGTATTGCTGAAGACAAACGCGTAACGCCGGCATACCTCATTGCTGTACTGTTATGGTGGCCGCTTCTGGCTCGCAAAGAGCAGCTGGAAAATGAAGGCGGCCTGCCACCGATGGATGCAATAAACATTGCAGCTGCCGATGTGGTACACAGGCAGTCTCAGCGTGTTTCGATTCCTAAACGCTTCAGTCTACCCGCTCGTGAAATTTGGCAGCTGCAAAGACGTTTGCAAGTCACAAAAGGTGGTCGTGCCATGAAAGCACTTGAGCACAAACGCTTCCGTGCCGCTTATGACTTTATGCTGCTACGTGCCCACGCCCAGCCAGATGAGAAAAAGCTGGCTGAACTGGCACAGTTCTGGACAGAAGCTCAGAATAATCCGGCGAAGCTGAAAACTGGCAAGTCCGGCGCACCTACCGGCAAGCCCAGACGCCGTCGTCGCGGGCCGCGTAAGAAGAAGCCACAAAACAATCCAGATAATGGCTCAGCATAAAGCCTATGTCGCACTGGGGAGTAATTTAAACGACCCACTCAATAACTTACTCAGTGCGCTTTCACGATTAAATCGGTCCAATAGCTGGCGCCTTGTCAGCTATTCGTCACTGTACGGCAGCAAGCCCATGGGACCGCAAGATCAGCCAGACTACGTCAATGCAGTCTGTCAGTTAAGCACAAACCTGCCCGCCTACGATTTACTGCAGTCACTGCATGCTATTGAAGATGAATTCGGCCGCAAACGAGTTCGTCACTGGGGGGAGCGTACATTAGATCTCGACTTGTTATTATTCGATGACGAGACGCACCAAAACTCAGACTTGACGGTTCCTCACCCGGGCCTGTATGAGCGCAGCTTTGTCTTGTATCCTCTGCTTGAAATAGCACCGTCACTTGTCTTGCCCAATGGAAAAACAGTGACTGAACAAACCAAGGCACTTACCGAAAATGGCCTTGACGTGCTAGTCTACCAGTCATCTATTTCTTTATAACGTTGCTAAAGGTCGCATAATGGCTACAACCAGTATTGCTACATTGCAAAAAATGAAGCGCGAAGGCGTTAAAATTAGTTCGTTAACCGCCTACGACTCCAGCTTCGCAAAATTAATGACCGAACAAGGTGTCGACTTTATGCTTGTCGGCGACTCTTTAGGTAATGTTGTTCAGGGTCGCAATTCGACCGTGCCTGTCACACTCGGCGACATGGTCTACCATACAGAGTGCGTGCGCCGCGGTGCACCCGATGCCTTCGTGATTAGCGATATGTCGTTCATGACCTACTCAACACCGGAACAAACTTACGATAATGCCGCAGTACTTATGCAAGCCGGCGCCAATATGGTGAAACTGGAAGGCGGTGAGTGGCTGGAAGAGACCATTAAAGGTCTACATACCCGTGGTATCCCGGTTTGTGCACACCTTGGTTTGCTGCCGCAGTCCGTCAATGTATTAGGCGGCTACAAAGTACAAGGCAAAGAAGAGCAACAGGCAGAAAATACGCTGCGTCAGGCAAAAGCGCTTGAAGCGGCAGGTGCTCAACTGTTGGTTCTGGAATGTATTCCATCCAGTTTAGGCAAACGTATTACCGATGCTTTAAACATTCCAACCATTGGTATTGGCGCAGGCCCTGACACCGACGGCCAGATATTGGTAATGCACGACATGCTGGGCATGAACAGTGACTATTTGCCTAAATTTGCCAAAGACTTTCTGGCGCAGGGAGGCTCTCTTGCCGACGCGTTTCGTTTATACACCGAGCAAGTGCGCTCGGGCGAATTTCCGGCTCCGGAGCACTGCTATAAATGAAGGTACTAAAAAGCTTACAGGCGCTTCGTGAGTGGCGTAGTGCGCAGCAGCAGGTTGCACTTGTTCCGACCATGGGCAATTTACATGACGGGCACTTGCAGCTGGTAAAAAATGCGCTACAACATTGCGACACTGTCGTGGTGAGTATTTTTGTAAACCCAATGCAGTTTGGCCCTAACGAAGATCTCGACAGCTACCCCAGAACCTTAGAGGCCGACTGCAGCGCATTAGAAACGTTAGGGGTTAGTGCTGTCTTTACCCCGACGGTCAACGATGTTTACCCGCGCGGACTGGAGCAACAAACAAAGGTTAGCGTGCCCGGCATTAGCGATATTCTCTGTGGCGCCAGCCGCCCGGGCCATTTTGAAGGTGTCGCGACCATTGTTTGCAAACTGTTCAATATGGTGCAACCACAAGTCGCTGTTTTTGGTGAGAAAGACTACCAACAGCTGCAAGTTATTCGCCTAATGACTCAGGACTTAAGCTTGCCGGTAGACGTTGTCGGCGTACCAACACAGCGAGAAGCCAGTGGTTTAGCTTTAAGCTCACGCAACGGTTATTTAACAGCGGAAGAGAAAACTCAAGCAACCGCTCTTTACAAAAGCCTTCAAGATGCGAAGGCGGGGCTTGAACGCGAGGAAGACTTTGAACAAGTAGAGTCTCAGGCGGTGCAACAATTAGGAAAAGCGGGCTTTAAAGTGGACTACTTTAGCATCCGCAACGCTGATGACTTACAACCCGCCTCAGAAAAAGATGAGAAGTGGGTCATATTGGCCGCTGCTTTTTTGGGAAAAACCCGCCTGATAGACAACCTTCAGGTCGATAATCCAGCGACCACTTAACTCACTTTTCGCTTTAATTCAGCATACCGAGTTCACGCATCTCGGTATGCAAAGCGCCTCGCAGACTGGTGGCTTTGGAAGCTATTTCGCGCTGCTCTTCCAGTACTTCTTCCAGCATGTCGTGCGTTGTTAGCGGGTTCGCCAACACAACACGAAACACCACAGTGGGTTCATGATGATACTGTGCTGGTGTCAATTTGGTCCGCGATACAAATGAGCGCCCGGTTTCACGCTGACGTTTTTGAATATAACGCGTTAACGCATTTAAGTGCGGGGTTAAACGCGCCAACTGCTCAGACGTTGCGTTTTCAAGCGCCTTTTTAACTCTTTCCGGTACAAAGCGATAGGTCAGTATGCAAAGCTCCGGCTCGGTAATGACCTCGAAGTCATCTTGCTCACTAATAAGTTTCGAAAAGTAACGCGCTTTATCAATACTGTTGTTAATTAGCAGCTCATAACCCCGGCGCCCTATCACGTGCATAGCGGAAAACACCATCATGGCCATGCCCGCCCGGGAGCCCTCCATGGTATGCGAGCCGAGGTCTTTAGAGCCTTGTCGAATAATATACTCGGCATGATGTTCTATCGACTTCACCAATGACGGGTTCTTAAACAATACCAGACCGGCCCCCATCGGCACGTACATTTGCTTGTGGGCATCAATGGTAATGCTGTCGGCACGCTCAACACCATGCAATAGTGACCGGTGCTGCTCTGATAACAGGGTTGCGCCACCCCATGCAGCATCAATATGAAAATGCGCGCCAATATCTTCGGCGACATCGGCCATCTCGTCTAGCGGGTCAATGTGTCCGGTCTCTGTGGTACCCGCCACACCAACCAGTGCCAGTACTTTGCCGCCCTCTGCAGATATTGCTTCACAGGTTTCACGCAGCTTATCGATACGAATGCGGTTGTTGCTGTCTGTGGGCACTGCCACTAAATTACGCCGACCAATACCCAAAACATCGGCGGCTTTGCTCAACGAGTAGTGTCCGCGCTCAGAAACCACCACCGTCAATCGTGAGTAGCCATAATGTTGCAAGCCAGCAGCAATACCGTCCGCAGCAATGCCCCCGAAATTACCATCAGCTTGTAATAGTCGGTTTCGTGCTACCCATAACGCCGTCATATTGGCGATAGTCCCGCCTGAGCAGAAGGCGCCCAATGAGTGTTGGGCACTGTGCATCCAACGGTTATAAAACGTCGCCTCTTCGCGGTAAACCAGATGGTGCAGCATGCCAATGACGTTACGCTCCAATGGCGTAAATGCTTTTGAAGTTTCTATTTTCACCAGGTTCTGGTTCAAACCGACCATCAGCTTCGCCAGCGGCAATAAAAAATAGGGTAACGCTGATGTCATGTGCCCAATAAAACGCGGCGAAGCGGTATGTACTGAGTGAGCCACCAATTTATCGAGCAAAAACTCCGTATGGTCAGAAACGAATTGCGGCTCTTCGGGGATTTGTGACCGGTCAAAGTCTCGCTCAATTTCCTGCAGAGGCTTCTCGCGCGCAACGATATGATCACCCAAAAACCCCATGAGGTTCTCGGATAAATGCTTTTCGATTTTACTCAATGTCGAGTCGGGCGCTTCCGGAATGGTGAAAATGCGATAAAGCGATTCTTCACTAACCTCAGCCACTTCGGGTTTAGAGCTCAATTACGTCTCCTTCGATAAATCTGCGTCGAGTTGCCACAACGGCTGGCCACTGGCTTTATACTTGCGCTCAAACGGCGTCATAATCTCTTCGTCGTTTTTAACAAGTGACACCTGTGCCTGACAACCACTCACCATAAGCGCTTGCGTTACTTCCAGCAAGTAAAGGCTCCAGTTGGAGCGCATGTGTAAGTGCCCACCAAGTTCAACCACGTCTTTCCATACCGGGCTGCCATGCCAGCGTCGAGACAAGTGTGATGCCTTGGGCCAGGGGTTTGGGTATAAAATACAATGTTTTTCAAGCGTCCAGTTGGCCTGGTTGGCCAGACGCCAAAAGTCGATAAGATCAGCCCGAACGATCCAGTAGCGCTGGCCTTTTTCATTATTCTGGTAATGACTATGACGCGCCAACCGGTGTGCTGACTTATCAATACCAATAACCATGGCATCGGGATGCTGCTCAGCCAGTTTCGCCGTGCTCTCTCCGACACCACAGCAAGAGTCCAAAATAATCGGTCCATTCCAATCCTCAACTTGCGCATTAATATCTTCAAATGCCCTGAGGTTATGCTCCTGAAATGGCTTTTTGAACGCACTGCCTAAATGACGCTCAACCACGGCTACGGTGTCTTCGTGCGGTCCATGTTGGTTACTACTAACCGGCCTTGCTTCATTCATTACGAGCGAATTCCTATGCCTTTTTCAAGGATGTAGTAAGCAACGCCGAAAAACAGCACGTTAAAGCCAACCAGCACAGACACGGCAACCCCAATGCCCACATCCGACTGGCCTAAAAAGCCATAGCGGAAACCGTTCACCATGTAGAGAACAGGATTCGCCATAGACACTTTTTGCCAAAATTCAGGCAGTAAACTAACAGAATAGAAGACCCCGCCTAAGTAAGTCAGTGGCGTCAGTACAAAGGTCGGCACTATGGATATATCGTCAAACGTTTTACCATAAACGGCGTTAATCAAACCGCCTAAGCAGAATAATGTCGAGGTTAGTACCACCGTTAAGACAACGTAACCCACGTGCGCTATTTGAATATCGGCGAATAAAAACGACACACAAGTGACAATAACCGCCACTATCATCGCTCGTGCCATGCCGCCGCCAACGTAACCGGCAATAATAACCGAGGTCGGTACAGGCGACACCAACATTTCTTCTATGTTGCGTTGGAATTTCGCGCTGAAAAACGAAGATGCGACGTTTGAGTAAGAGTTCGTAATAACCGACATCATAATAAGACCCGGTACAATAAACTCCATGTAACCAACGCCGCTCATTTCACCAATACGTTCACCGACAATGCTACCGAAAATAACAAAGTATAGCGTCATGGTAATGGCTGGCGGCACCAGGGTTTGTACCCAGATTCTTAAAAAGCGGGTGCACTCTTTTATCCAAATGGTCTTCAATGCGATAAAGTTCGATGCTGAGTGACTCATTGCGCAGTCTCCTTCTGACGCCCCTTTTCAACCATTGAGACAAAGAGCTCTTCAAGTCGGTTAGCTTTATTTCGCATGGATAATACTTTTACCTGTTGCTCGCTCAGTTGCTCAAACACGCGGTTAAGACCGGCGTCCTTATCGACCTCGACTTCAATCGTATGGTCGTCTGTCCAACGGTGATTAAAGCCGTCAATGGTTGCACCATTATGCCCCGGCTCAACATCCAGAATGAAAGTTTCCCGGCTTAAGGTTGCCAGCAGTCGTTTGATAGAGGTGTCTTCAACAATTTGCCCTGCATCGATAATGCCAATGTTACGACACAGCATTTCCGCCTCTTCAAGGTAATGCGTCGTCAAAATAATGGTAATGCCCTGCTCGTTAATTTTGGTCAGGTAATCCCACATTGAGCGACGCAGTTCAATATCAACGCCGGCAGTAGGTTCATCCAAAATCAATAGTTTCGGCTCGTGTAATAACGCCCGGGCAATCATTAAGCGGCGCTTCATGCCACCTGACAAAGAACGCGCTGGCTCATTTCGTTTGTCCCATAAGCCCAATTGCTTCAAGTATTTTTCCGAACGCTCTTTGGCAAGTTGCCTGGGCACACCATAGTAGCCAGCTTGGTTCACCACAATTTGCTGAACTGTTTCGAACTGGTTGAAATTGAATTCCTGTGGTACTAGCCCAATTTGGCGTTTCAAATCAGCTAGCTGAGTATCCAGATCGTAGCCAAACACGCTGACCTTGCCTGACGTTTTATTCACCAGTGAAGAAATAATGCCAATAGTGGTCGACTTACCGGCACCATTGGGCCCAAGCAATGCGTAAAAATCACCTTCTTCTACTGACAGGTCGATACCTTTGAGTGCTTCAAAACCGCCTCGGTAGACCTTTCTTAACCCTTTAATTTCTAGCGCTTTCATACTCTGTACTATGACTCCTTTGAGTAGCCCCAACGCGCGACCAGTTTCTGTTCCAGTCCCAAATGATCAAGCACTCGGGCAACCATAAAATCGATTAAGTCGTCTATACTCTCTGGCTTATGATAAAACCCGGGCGCTGCCGGCATTATCGTGACGCCCTGCTGACTTAACTGCAGCATATTCTGTAAATGTATGGTCGATAACGGTGACTCGCGCGGAACCAAAATAAGTTGTCCCCGCTCTTTCATAACAACATCGGCAGCCCGTTCTATAAGCGTGTTACTGCTACCACAAGCGACTGCCGACAAGGTGCTGGTTGAACAGGGACAAACCACCATTTTCTTTGGGGCAGACGAACCTGACGCCACCGGCGAGAACCACTCTTCTTTACCGAACACCTGCAGGCTATCGTCGCTAGCTGAAAAGTATTGACGTAATTGCTCAGCCGCTTTGTCAGGCGCTGCCGGCAGTTGCATACCATGTTCAGTTGCCAGCACCACTCTGGCTGCGCTGGATATCAGCAAAAACACCTGTTGATCTTGATCAAGCAGGCATTGTATCAAACGCAGTGCATAAGGTGCACCCGACGCGCCGGTGATAGCGACAGTGACTCGGTTATCCTGTTTCATTGGGCCTCCTGACTTTGTTGAAGCGCACTGAGAAAACGGCGATGCAACCCATCAAAACTGCCATTACTCATGATAACTACGGAATCTTCCGGCTGAGCTTCATGCAGCAGCCCCTCGAGCAACTGCTCGGTGCTAGTGAAAACGTGTGCATTCGGTAACACCCGCGCTAGCTCCCACTTCAAGCCTTCAGGTTGCAGTACAAACACGTCATCGGCCGCTCGTAAAGCTTCTTCCATAGCATCAGCGTGAACCCCCATTTTCATTGTATTTGAACGTGGCTCAAGCACCGCAATAATACGCGAGTTCGGCAAGTGTGAACGCAAGCCATTCAGCGTTGTTTTAATTGCACTAGGATGGTGCGCAAAGTCATCGTAGACTTTTATACGGTTGTGCTCGCCAATCAGTTCCATACGTCGTTTCGGGCTTTGAAAGCGGCTTAAGGAGTCAGCACTTTGCTCTGCCGGAATGCCCACATGACGAGCAGCAATAATAGCCATCATCGCGTTATTAACGTTGTGTTCGCCTAATAAAGGCCATTCAACGGTTGCGACGGTGTCGTCTTCATGAACGACCTCGAAGGACGTGCCATCCTTGTTGTTAAGCTTTGCCGACCAGTCTTTACCCAATTGGACTTTATCGCTCCAGCAGCCACCGTCAACAACGTTATTTAACGCCGTGTCTTCCGTTGGATAAATAATCTGCCCGGAATCCGGCACAACACGTAGCAAGTGCGAAAACTGTCTTTTAATAGCGGCAAGATCATCGAAGATATCCGCATGATCAAACTCAAGGTTATTCAATATCAGCGTGTCGGGTGCATAATGTACGAACTTCGAACGCTTATCGAAAAACGCCGTGTCATATTCATCGGCTTCAATCACAAAAAAGTCTGACTCGGTCAACCTTGCACTGACAGAGAAGTTTCCCGGCACACCACCAATCATGAACCCAGGATTATAACCGTTATCTTCCAGGATCCACGCTAGCATACTGGCCGTTGTGGTTTTGCCGTGAGTACCAGCAACCGCAAGTACCCAGCGTCGGGTCAATATATTGTCATGCAGCCATTGTGCACCAGAGACATAAGGAAGCCGCTCACGCAGTACCGCTTCCACTTCTTCATTCCCCCGGCTCAATGCGTTGCCAATAATCACCAGGTCCGGCACAGGGTTCAGGTTTGCTTCGGCATACCCCTTCATTAACTCTATGCCCAAGTTTTCCAGCTGTGTGCTCATTGGCGGGTACACGCTGGCATCGGAACCGGTTACCTTGTGTCCAAGTTGTTGAGCAATGGCGGCCACCCCTCCCATGAAGGTACCGCAAATACCGACGATATGAATATGCATGCGTCAATCCAATTCATCTATTTGTTACTGAAGCGAAAGTGTACCACGTCAAAAACGCCAAACAGGATTTTTACTAAAAAATAAGGTATCATTTGCGCCCTCAAAAACATGTCGTTTAACGCACCAACATTTTAAGCTGCAGGAACTGTTATGAAACGCTTATTGCCTACACTGAGAGCCGACCAAACCAGCGAGTCACTGATATCCGTTATTAACACCATTCAAATTGCAGCCAAGGAAATTTCGTTCCGACTTCATCAGGGCGCGCTAGCCGGCGTACTAGGCTCAACGCTGGATGAAAATATTCAGGGCGAAACTCAGAAAAAGCTCGATGTGGTTGCCAACCAACTGCTGAAAAGCCTATTGCTGGAATCACCCAATGTTCATGCAGTCGCCTCTGAAGAAGAAGACTCCGTTGTCGACAGCCCGAATTCCGGCCATTACTTAGTAGCGTTTGATCCACTCGATGGAAGCTCTAATATCGATATTAACGGCGGCGTAGGCACCATCTTTTCGATACTAAGAAAGCCGGAAGGTGAAGAAACCAGCGAGTCGATGTTCCTGCAACCGGGTAAGGCTCAAGTTGCCGCAGGTTATGTATTATATGGTCCAGCTACCATGATGGTGCTAACCACCGGTAAATCGGTACGGATTTACACATTAGACCAAACTGTTGGCGAGTTTTTGTTAACGCAAGAAAAAGCAGAAATTCCAAAAGACACGACAGAGTTTGCAATCAACATGTCGAACCGCCGCCACTGGGCGGATCCAATTAAAGCCTATATCAACGACTTACTCGAAGGCAAAGAAGGGCCTCGCGGCAAGAACTTTAATATGCGTTGGAACGCAGCCATGGTGTCTGACGTACACCGAGTGCTTTCTCGTGGCGGATTGTTTACTTACCCGTGGGACGCTCGCAAACCTAAGAAGCCATTCAAGCTTCGCTTAATGTACGAAGCTGCCCCCATGGCAATGTTGGTTGAAAAAGCCGGGGGCAAAGCTTCCGACGGCTACCAACGTATTCTGGATATTGTGCCTGAGCACATTCACCAACGCGTTGCCGTGGTACTAGGTTCAGCAAACGAAGTGGACGCTTGTTTGAAGTACCATAAGCAATACCCAAAACCTTATTAGACCTTTAGCGATATTGCACGATAAAGCCGAACCGCTATAATCGCGCAATCGGTATCACTTTTACATTGAGAACAGGAAGTATTATGAGCTTAGGAAACGTACCAGCAGGCAAAAACCTGCCAGAAGAAGTTAACGTTATCATCGAGATTCCGGCAAACGCTGATCCAATTAAATATGAAGTCGACAAAGACACTGGTGCGCTGGTTGTTGACCGTTTCATGGCAACGCCAATGTTCTACCCAGCTAACTATGGCTTCGTTAATGAAACCTTGTCACTTGACGGCGACCCGGTTGACGTTTTAGTACCAACTCCTTACCCACTTCAAGCGGGTTGTGTGATCAAGTGCCGTCCAGTTGGCGTATTAAAAATGACCGATGAGTCTGGTGAAGATGCAAAAGTTATCGCCGTTCCTGTCAGCAAGTTGACCAAAGAATATGACCATATTAATGATGTGAACGACTTGCCTGAGCTCTTGAAAGCACAAATTACTCACTTCTTCGAGCGCTATAAAGAACTGGAAAAAGGCAAGTGGGTTAAAGTTGATGGTTGGGAAGACGCAGCGTCAGCTAAGGAAGAAATTAAAACGTCATTTGAGCGCGCTCAAAAGTCGTAAATTCTTAACGTAAGAAGGCAGTATCTATGACCGCCGTTTCTGTTCGTGATTTAAGCTTCGCCTGGAAGCGCAATGAACCCGCCACATTAGAAATACCCGAGTGGCAAGTACAGAACGGCGACACGCTGCTTTTACGCGGCCCCAGCGGTAGCGGAAAATCAACTTTGCTATCGCTGTTGGCTGGCATTAACACACCTCAAAAAGGCGAGCTCAGCCTTTTCGACACACCGCTTTCTAAGCTTTCCGGGCGCCAGAGAGATCGGTTTCGGGCCGATAACATCGGCTACATCTTTCAGCAGTTTAATCTTTTGCCCTATTTATCTGCATTGGACAACGCCTTATTAGCTTGTCAGTTTTCAACCGTTCGTAAAGAACGCATAGCAAAAGCCGGTGACACGCCGGAGAACTCAGCTCACGGTATGCTGAAACGTTTAGGATTGAGCGAGAGCCAGATTCAACAACCTGCACACTCACTGAGTGTTGGTCAGCAGCAACGTGTTGCTGCCGCTCGGGCATTACTTGGGGCGCCGCCACTTTTAATTGCCGACGAACCGACATCAGCACTCGACGCTGAGCACCGTGACACCTTTATTCAATTATTACTGGAGCTGTCAGCTAAAAACGACACAACGGTAATTTTTGTCACCCACGACGCAGCCTTATCGCGCTACTTTAACTCGCACGTCGAATTGAGTGACCTCAATAAAGCGGGGGCTGTCGTATGATGAAGTTGGCGATTAAAAGTTTGCTAAACCGCCGTGCGAGCGTTCTACTCACTATTGTTGCTATTGCCGTCAGCGTCACCTTACTACTGGCTGTCGAGCGCACCCGAGAACAGGTACAAACCAACTTCGCCAATACGGTATCAGGGACTGACTTAATTATTGGCGCCAGAACCAGTCAAATACAGCTCTTGCTGTCGTCTGTTTTCCATATTGGCAGTATGACCAATAATATGAGTTGGGATGCCTTTGAAGATATTCGCTCGCGCCCGGAAATAAAATGGGCGGTACCCATTTCTTTAGGCGACAGCGTCGGTGGTTTACCCGTTGTTGCCACCACAGAAGATTACTTTCAGCACTTTAAATACGGTAATAAGCAATCACTAACTTTTGCAGATGGCAACGCTTTTCACGGTGAAAAACAGGTGGTACTGGGCGCTGAAGCTGCGTCTAAATTGAATAAAAAAGTCGAGGACGACATTACTATTGCGCATGGCAGTGGCGGCATTAGCTTTAGCGAACACGACGATCATCCATTAACTGTCGTAGGTATCTTAAAACGCACGGGGACACCCGTTGACCAAACTATTCTAACCAGCTTAACGAGCCTTGAAGTGATTCATGGTGGCGAAAGCCATGACGAACATGACCACGGTGACAGTCACGCTCATCCTCCTGCAGAGAGCATTAGCGCTGCATTACTGGGGCTTAAAGCCAAACCGCTGGCGTTAAGGCTTCAACGACAAATTAACACCTACAAACCAGAGCCCTTAACAGCACTGCTGCCCGGTATGACGCTGCAGGAGCTCTGGAAAACTCTGCGTATATTCGAGCAAGCACTCACTGTTATTTCCTCGATGGTCGTGCTTATTGGGTTATTGGGTATGCTGACGATTATGCTTGCCAGTTTACGGGAACGCCGTCGCGAAATGGCGGTCTTAAGAGCAGTAGGAGCAGGGCCGGGTACCGTCTTCGGTTTGTTAGTCAGTGAAGCTTTATTACTAACGGTGGTAGGCGCCGCAAGCGGGTTGGCTCTTTTGTACTTGCTTGAATGGTCGCTGACCGGCGTTATTCAGTCGCAGACCGGCATTGTTCTTAGCTTTGCATGGCCAACAGTGGCTGAGTGGTGGCGTTTAGGGCTCGTGGTAACGACAGGTTTTGTGTTAAGTTTAATTCCAGCCTGGCGTGCCTATCGCCAGTCTTTAGCAGACGGACTTACGGTGAAAGTATGAAGCAGTTATTAGCATTAGTGTTTTTAGTCGTTGCGATGCCGACGTTTGCAGCGGAAAAAATCGGCTGGAAAGACTTAATTCCTGAAGGGTTCACCCCTCCTCCGGTTAAACCTCAATCTTACTATGATGCAAACCCCGAAGAAGATAGACAAACGAACCTGGACGCACCGGTGGTTGAGTCGTTGGACGGCAAAAAAGTCCGCATACCAGGTTATGTTGTTCAACTGGAAGGTAATGCTGACAATGTCACTGAATTTTTATTAGTGCCGTACTTTGGCGCTTGTATCCACGTTCCCCCACCGCCTCCCAATCAAATTATTCACGTTGAGTACGAAGAGGGGGTTCCTTACGAGAACACTTATGATGCCGTATGGATTGAAGGAACCATTAAGGTAGAACGCAAAGAAGGTGACTTAGCCGTTGTCGGTTACACTATGAACGCTGACTCTGTCGAAGTGTACCAGTAAGTTCTTTCTGTTCCTTTAGCAGTTTGATTAGCTCACTTGCAGGCATGGGCTTGGCAAAATAAAAGCCTTGCCCTTCGCTGCAGTCCAACCCAATAAAGTAATCACGCTGTTCCGGCTCTTCGATACCTTCAGCCAAAATCTCTAACCCCAACCGATGTGCCATATCGACAATGGTTTCAATAATGATTTGACCGCTCTTATGCGCAGAGTTGTTCACGAAGGTTTTATCAATTTTTATACGGTTAAGTGGTAGTTTCTGCAAGTAGCTCAGTGAAGAAAAGCCGACACCGAAGTCATCAATGGCCACTTTAACTCCCTGAAGTTTTAGCCGCTTAAGAATGTCTGCCACTAATTCAGGTTCTTCCATTAATATGCTTTCTGTAATTTCAAGCTCAACTCGTTCCGGCGATATACCAGACTGTTCAATTTGCTTTTCAACCAATTCCGGAAAGTCCCGCTTTCTAAATTGGGGTACCGACACATTAATCGCAATACGCAGATTAGGGAGACCCTGTTCGTCAAATGTTTGAATTTGTCGGCAAGACTCTTCAATAACCCAAGATCCAATATCAACAATGAGACCTGAATATTCCGCTAATGGAATGAATTCGGCGGGCGAAATAAAGCTACCATCGCTCTGTGGCCAGCGCAGTAACGCCTCCACACCAATAATACGCTCGCTTTCCAATTCAACTTGCGGCTGATACCACACCTCAAGTTTTCTATCTGCAAAGTCAGAGCGCAGCTTTCTGACTAGCTCCAGGCGCCGCTGCGTCTCCTGCTCCATCACCGGTTCATAAAAGTCGAAACGCTCGAATGAGTGAGTTTTGGCACTTTTTAAAGCGATATAGACTTGCTTGAGGAGACCTTTACCATTCACTTGTTCTGTATTTTCAGCTGACGTGAAACCACAAGTCACTTGTAACGGTATGTAATGTTCACCAGCCCTAAAGGGTAGAATAAACAATTGACTAAGATTGTCAGGCGTAACGATACTCTTTGGACCCGTAATGCCAAAAACGTCCGCCGAAATTCTGGAGACGAACACGTTATTACCAAGCTGCTCAGTGAGCCTGAGCGCAACGGAGCGCAGCAGTAAGTTACCAATATCTTGACCCAATCCGTCATTAACGTCTGAAAAATGGTCTATATCCAGAACCGCTATGGCGGTTTCCTGACATGGCTTCTCAGAAATACTCTGCAACTGTCGAGTAAATTCCGCCCTATTTGGGATACCCGTTAACGGATCAAGATAAGCGGCGGTGCGGAGCTCTTCGAATAAGTTCGCATTCTCAAAGCCCACAGCTATATTGGCTAAAAACACCTCCAACAGTTCCTGGTCATACTCTGCCACCGTTCGGTCAGTCTCAATGTAAGCAGCAGCCTGATGCTCTTGCCCATCAATAAAAAATACCGTCGCATGTTCCTTCTGAATATGGCGTTTTTCATTCAAACATTGCCGTACGGCGCTTTCTATTTCTTCTGAATTAAGCGTCGATAAGCTTTTTTGAATACTATTAGCAAAGTGGCCGGCAGCACCAAGCACTAAAATTTCGTTGTCTTTATGAGGTGCTCGTGCGCCTACGATACCTTCAGCATTAAGACCAAGTAATGAGGCGATTTGCGTGACGACACCTTCTGAGAAGTTAACTATGGAGTGCCGCTCCATCAAGTTCGAAGCAGAATGAATGATTTTTCTTAAGCCCCGACGGTTTTCATTAATGGTCTTTAATTGCTGGTAAGAACGCACAGCAGAAAATACAGTGGTTAATAAGCGGCTACGAGTCAATTCGGTTTTGGTTTTATAGTCATTAATGTCATACGCTTTGACAACATTTTCTTCAGGAGCATACCCGGGCTGCCCCGTTCGCAGAACGATGCGTATTTCATCATTACCAAGCTTTTCACGAATGTCTTGTGCGACTCTTAAGCCAGCATCGTCCGTTTCCATGACCACATCGAGGAGAATCATAGCAACATCATCGTGCTCACTTAGGCGATCAAGTGCTTCACTCCCACTATAGGCATGCAAAAACTGGAGGGGCTTCTCAGAAATAACGACATCGGCGAGTGCCATTTTTGTAACAGCATGAATCTCCTGATCATCGTCGACAATCAGGATTTTCCAAAAACCTTTTGGCTTATCTACCTTGATCTCTTCATCATCGTCATGAAGGAACAGCGGCTCATCAGTGGTACTGCTCATTCGCCTTCCGCTTAAATCGTTACAAACATCTAACAATTTAGCTTATAAAGTTGCACAACTGCAAGCGAATAAGCAGCATTCATTTTCTTTAGAAGTGAACTTCCAGGCCAACAAATGGACCTTTGAAGGTTACATCAGAATAGATATCATCAACATCGTCTAACTCAATGACTGAGTGGCGGTAGCCTGCATGTAAGTTCAAGTCCACTGCCAAGTTCTCAACCAATCGATACTCAACACCGATTTGAGCATCCTGCACTTTTGAGTCTTTGACACTTAACGCACTCACTTCCGCAAACATCGTCAGCTCGGTCATGGGTATGCCCACGCGAGTCGCTAAATAGGCCGTTGGCACCGTCACCGAAAAGTCTTGTCGACCAAAAGTCGTACTCACGGGTGTACGAACTGTGCCGTCAAAGTCCATTGCGTTGATGCCCGCATCGAAAGAAATAATGTCATTATCGAAAAACTCGTAATAGAAAATGTAGTCTCGATGACTAAAGTCATTACGTCCGTAGCCACCATCAAATTCAAGCGAATTTTCTCGAATTTTTACATTCGGAATTAATGGAACAGGATGCTCTAGTGCGGCGTAGTAGCTTGTTTGTCCTTTGTCTTCAAAGCCCGGAGTAAAAATTTCCGAGCCAACTCCGTACTCACCACTGGCATCGGTGTCCCAGTATTGCCCGCCAACATACAGACCTAAAACAGTGTCTGCGCTCGCAAGCGCCGGGGTCAATGCCAACGCGGCTGCGACCATAATACTTTTCTTGTACATGTTCATCCTTAATACAACGTTTTATTTAACACGAATGGAAATTTGCTGTGTTTCGCCATTGGTGAAGTGTAATTGCAAATCAAACGATTGCCCACTTTGCAGCAATGACGAGAGTCCAAATAACATAAAATGATAACTTCCGGGCTCAAAAGTAACCTGCTCATTGGGGGAGATCTGAAGAGCCTTTACCTGCCGCATGGACATCATGCCTTCATCCATCACATGAGTATGAATTTCAACATTTTTCGCCACAGACGAACTTACACGCTTTAGAGTTAGCGTATCTTTAGAAGTGTTGGTTAACGTGCCGTATGCTGCCCCATTTGCCGCACCGGGTATGCTTTCTCGAGCCCATCCGCCAGAAAAGTTAACGACCTCGGCATAAGCTGTCGAGGTCATTAATAACAATAGAAGACAACTCAATAATGCGCGCATTGTCGCTCCAGTAATTAGTTGATAATGCGCTATCTTACACTTTATTAAGGAGCCGTAGAAACCCTCGGCTTGCGAAACACTAGATAAAGAACGAAAAGACAGAGTAAAAGTGGCCAGAAGAAGCTAATTCCACTTAGTACTAGAGCGATAAATGCTGCACAGAACCCGAGTAATGTGCTGCCGAATACGGTTGTGACAATGAAGAACACCCCACCAACAACTAGCAACCAAACAATAAGAGAGACTGAAAGCTCAACTGCCGCTCCGAGAATTGAAGCTGTTAACGCAATAATCTCGTCACCAAATAATAAAAATGCGATGACCGCAATGACAATGAACCAAACTGTTTTCTTATCTGACATAACTTTATCCACGCTTGTTAATGACGTTTACGTTATTGCCTTCATGAATCATGCCAAAAATAACCTCATGTTTTTAAATGAATTTTACAGAGGCTCTGGTATTAAAAATAAAAAAACCGCCAAATAGTGGCGGTTTTTACTAAGTTATTGGTGGTTTAAAATTTATATTCTACTTCGGAGTAGAAATAAGCGCCGTTGAAACCGATAGGCGAGTTCGTATTTGGATATTTAAATATCGTATCAAACGCACTTTCTACCGGCTGCTCTTCTGGATACTCGCTAAATACGTTCTGGCCACCAACAACCAGACTTAACACATCAGAAAACGCATACCTTACCGAAATATCCGTTACCCAGTTTGGTCCGTACGTATCATTGGCTTCTTCTGCTGTTTCGCCGGTGTCGTAGTCACCAATAATATAGGTTCCAAAGTAATTGAAACGTACGTCTGTTTTCCAGTCTCCTAAGGAATGAGTGAATCCTAGAGAGCCGCTATGGTCGGGAGTTGAATCCGTCATACGGATTTTTTCATCGTAATCGAATAAGACTGATTCAAGGCCATCGAAAAGCGGTGGTAAATTAACAGACTCTATTTCCGTATTATTGAAACCATAAGCAAGTTGTGCTTTAAGTTCGCCAAAGTCATTGAAATTAAACGTCTTGCTCGCAACTATATCCAGCCCTTCTGTTTTCGTATCAACGGCATTGATAAAGAAGCGCGCGTTTTCTGCCGAAACGGTACTTAACGCATCCGCGACCGCAGGAGAATCACTTGGAAAGACTTGGTTCGATAGAATAATGCGATCATCAATATTGATACGGAAGTAGTCGAGCGTAATCGCCAAACCGTCATAACCATTCCAGACTATCCCCGCACTAATGCTGCCTGATTCTTCTGGTTGAAGGTCTGGAATACTCAGTGCTTCCGTCACGGGGCTTAGGGAGTTAAACGTGCCAGAACGCTGTAGAACCGTCTCACCGTTGACATCCACAGCCAGAGTTGAAATGTTAGTAAAGTAAAGCTGCTGGGCACTCGGTGCTCTGAAGCCTGTATTAACCGCCCCGCGTACCGCTATTCTATCAGTAATATCGTAGCGTCCAGACAGTTTCCAACTGGTATTCTCTCCAAAGTCAGAATAATCTTCGTAGCGTACAGCGCCGCCCCACATAAAGTCTGTAGTTAGCTGGTTTTCGGTTTCGAAGTACACGCCAATATTGTCACGGCTCTGATTAACTTCTGCGTCAGGTCTGAAGCCCGTGTATCCTTGACTGCCAGCAGGTCTTCCCTCGTAGCCACCGTCTATATAGGACGCCTCCTCACCGGCTTCAATCTGGTAAGTGTTGTCTCTGTAACTTACACCGAAAGCTATTGATAGATCAGAGTTGTTTACGAAAGGAACGAAACGCTGAGCATCGAATGTCATGTTCGTTTCTTCATTTGTTAGTGTGCCCGCATCAAAAGATGTCGGTGTTAACTCCGGTCCTAAAGAGGCATTGAGCGAATTTTCGACATTATATTGAAACTCACTAACCCCATAACCACCACTAAAATCCAGCGTCCACTCACCCAAGTACCACTCATATCCAGCATACGCAGAGTAGTCTTTCACGTCCGGCGCTAAAATAGGCAGGAAGCCATCAGGATAGATTTCCGTGAGCGTGTTACTTTGAATCGCGCGTCGATAAAAAGCGCCTGATTCGGACTTGCGATCACTCACACCGCCAAAAGCATAAAGTCGACCGTCACCTAAAGTCATGTCGAAATTAGCAAATAACGAAGCATTTTCATATTCAGCTTGACCTATATGAAAACTCTGTCTATCAAAGGTTGCTTCTCGGGGATCCGGGTCGCCGTTTTCAAGCAAAGGGTACTGTTGTCGGGTATCAGGACCCGCTCTATTGGTACGATTTTTATGGTGCAGTTCTCCAGATATCGTTAATGCGCCATCTTCGCCCACAGCAAAACCAGTACTCGCGGATGCGCGCCATTGTTCACCGTCACCTTTGTGAGTTTGACCAAGCTGTAAATTAGCACTACCGCCGTCTGAGTTATCTTTCAAAACAACATTAATCACACCGGCGATAGCGTCAGAACCATAAAGTGCGGCAGCACCATCTCTTAATACTTCAATACGTTTTATCGCTGACATTGGTATCGCATTCAGATCAACGTTAGAGCTCCCTCGACCTGTTGTTCCATTAAGGTGAACCAAAGCAGAGCTATGACGACGCTTTCCATTAATAAGAACAAGCGTATGATCAGGCGATAGACCTCTAAGCGATGCTGGTCTTACAGCGTCACTGCCATCCGTAATAGAGGATGATGGGAAATTAAAACTCGGCACGGCATATTGAAGTGCTTTTGCAGTATCCGTCATCCCTGTGGCAGCTAGATCCTCTCCGCTAATAATGTCTACCGGTGCTGCACCATCTGTCGCTGTTCTCATTGATAAACGCGAACCGACGACTTGAATAACTTCTTCAACTTCCGCACTTTCATTTGTGTCGGCACTTTGTGCGAATGCCACAGGAGTGACAAAAAAGCTACTAGCCAACGCTAACGTTATAGGATTTATACGTTTCATACTGCTGCTCTCCCCGTTTATATGTCCTTTAAATATAGCAGCGAAAGAGCAATTTAGTTCAGTTCGGTTAGCGATGATATATAAACATTTGTTATAAGTAGCCTGGTGCGATTGCTCTTGGTAAGGACTCATAATTTCAGCAGCGAGAAAGCGGATAGCAGGCACA
>NZ_SDJS01000004.1:0-339512 GCF_004123135.1 Idiomarina sp. 29L
TATGTTCCAGTTATTTGCCATTACTCAAAAGTACCTTTACCGCTTAACATTTATATATTGCGCATGCCCATTTTGTAACCCCCAAAAGCAGCATTCCTAACCGTCTTAACTCACTGGTAATAAGCACTATTCTTACCCTTAATCCAAGTTTACCCGAAAAACAATTCGAGCATGCTCACTTTCGTTGAATCTAATGCGCAATATCACACTTTGATTTTTTGTTATATATCTGACGATAAAAGAGTTAATCCCATAAAGCAATGCTAAACCGTGCAACATCACTGAAGAATGTGCGCAAACAACTGAATCAACCAACCTGTCATAATCGGCAGAGCCGTACCAAATAACCCGCATCTAACGTACAATCCCCCCTTACCACCATTAACCTGCGCACGATCACATGACATTTTCTGATCTCAAACTTTCCCCTGAAACCCTTACTGCCCTAGCACGCCAGGGGTATAGCGAACCTACGCCCATTCAGACTGAAGCTATTCCCTTGCTGCTAGCGGGGAAAGACGTCATGGCGGCGGCGCAAACGGGTACGGGAAAGACAACGGCCTTTACGGCGCCTATTTTAGAGCTTTTGAAAGGTAACGAGCGCGCAACGGCAAACACGGCGCGCGTACTCATTTTAACGCCCACTCGCGAGTTAGCGGCTCAGGTGGGTGAAAACGTTGCGAACTTAAGCGCGGGCCTGCCATTGAATTACGCGGTGGCGTTTGGTGGTGTGAAAATTAACCCGCAAATGATGAAGCTTCGAAAAGGCGTGGATATTCTGGTGGCAACGCCGGGACGCCTGCTGGACTTATACAAACAAAACGCGGTTCGCTTTCCTAAGTTAGAGGTGTTGGTGCTGGATGAAGCCGACCGTATGCTCGACATGGGTTTTATTCACGACATTAAGAGCATTATTAAGTTACTGCCGGCTAAGCGCCAAACGCTGCTTTTCTCGGCAACTTTTTCTGACGACATTCGAGCGCTGGCTAAAGGCTTACTGAAAAGCCCGGTCGAAATCTCGGTTGCACCACCCAACGCCACTGCCGAGCCTATTGAGCAAACAATGTATGAAGTACAAAAAAGCCAAAAGCTGGGGCTTCTATTAAAACTACTGAAAAGTCTGGAGCAACCCAAAGTGCTTGTGTTTTCGCGCACCAAGCAAGGCGCTAACCGGTTAGTTAAGCAGTTGGATAAAGCTGGCTTCTCAGCGGCTGCTATTCACAGCGCCAAAAGTCAGGGGGCCCGCACGAAAGCGTTGTCCGACTTTAAAAGTGGCAAAGTGCAGGTGCTTATCGCCACTGACATTGCCTCACGGGGCATTGATATTGAAAAGCTGCCGTACGTGATTAATTACGACCTCCCACACGTCGCAGAAGACTACGTGCACCGTATTGGTCGCACCGGCAGAGCCGGCCAAACGGGTCATGCTATATCTCTGGTTACAGAGGAGGACGCTCCCTTTCTGCAGGCCATTGAAAAACTCATTGGCCAGCCAATTGAACAGCGTACCTTGGAAGACTCTGCTAAAGTTAAATCATAAACGGAGAGCCCAAAAATGAGTAACTTAGCCAAAGCGTTAGAAAGTGAATGCCAAATTGTCTCGGGGTGCAATGCGCTTAAGCGCGTCATTAGCCCTAAATCGCGTGACTTGGGCGGTTTTACGGTAAAGCGCATATTACCTTCGGTAGGCATGAAATCAGTCGGCCCCTGGGTGTTCTTTGATCATATGGGTCCTGCTGAGTTTGCCGCTGGTGACGGTATTAACGTGCGCCCTCATCCACACATTGGGCTGGCTACGGTTACTTATTTGTTTGAGGGTGAAATTCAGCATAAAGACTCGCTAGGCACGGATGTTGCGGTGCAACCGGGTGACATAAACTTAATGGTTGCTGGTCATGGCATTGTTCACTCAGAGCGGCAACTTGAGAAAATTACAAAACACCCTCACAGCACTCATGGTTTGCAATTATGGTTAGCACTGCCGCAAGCCCATGAACAATGTGAGCCCAGTTTTCATCATTACAATAGCGACAACCTGCCTACGGTGAAGTTTGATGGTGCGCGCGCAAAAGTACTTATTGGCGAGGCGTTTAGTGAACGTTCTCCGGTGAAAACATTTTCTGAGACCCTGTACGTTGAAGTGAATTTAAACGAGGGCATAAGTTTCGAGCTTCCCAAGGTTGAAGAGCTTGCGCTTTATGTCGTTGCAGGCAGCCTGAAAATAGAAAACTTTACTTTGGCAGACCACCACATGGCGATATTCAATGAAGAGCAGGGTATAAAGGTGACCGCACAGGCTAACACTCGCTTTGTGTTGGTAGGTGGGGCCTCGCTTGGTCCTCGCTTCATGGAGTGGAACTTTGTGGCAACCGATCAAGCATTGATTGATGCGGCCAAACAGCGCTGGCAACAGCAGGAGTTTCCTGACGTGCCAGGAGATGCTGAGGAGTTTATTCCACTGCCGGAGTCAAATTAAAAGTGATAATTACTAAATTTATTAGCTAAGAGCCACGCATCTCAGCAAAAGGTCAGCGGAACTTTCTTCGAATGTTTTCAACTAATAAGCCATACTCAATAACAATTTAAAATAATGAAAATCGCTTTCCTGATTTCAATTTTACTAATCTTAAGCGCCTCTCCAGCCATAGCTGGCGAAAAATACCTGCGTAATGATGGTACGGAAATTCAATATTACTTAGATAACGCCACTGCCGATAATTTGCTGGTGATTTTTCAGGGTTCAGACTGTAACAGTGTCCGTCACATGGAGTCAGTTACGACTATTTGGCAAGCACTAGCTCCTGATTCCGCGCTGTTAACGATTGAAAAGTACGGCATTAACGATAGCTTACTTTACTCCTCCGGAGAGCGAGGCGATTGCCCTACCAAATACCTTCAACACAACACAATGGCGCAGCGAATTAATGACGGAGTCCAGCTCATCGACGCTTTGAAGAATTCCTATGACAAAGTCATAGTCGCGGGAGGCAGCGAAGGCGGCTCCATTGCGCTGGCGGTAGCCAAACGAGTTTCGGGCTTGCACTCCGTACTAGCGTTAAACTCGGGTTCCTCCAGCTTTCAGCATGATATCGAATTCAGCATTAAACAGACTGTACCAGAAGACCAACGTAATGAAGCTTTAAACGGATTTCGACAATTTGTGGCGCGAATTAAACAAAGTCAGGAGCCTTTTCCAGCCAACGTCAGCGGACACGGTTACGCATACTGGAAAGATGCCTTAGAGCGAGACTTACTCAAGCCCCTAACAAGCATTGATGCACCTGTAGTAGTTATACAGTCACAGGAAGATAAAAGTGTCGACCCTGAGCAAACGCGGCGGGAAATAAACAGAATTATTTCCAATGGCGCAACGCATATAACACTAAAGATGTTGCCCAGACTTGATCACGGTTTTCGAGATTCAAATGGCCAATCCCAACTAAAAAATGTTGTTGAGGGTGTATCTAATATCATCAATACTAAATGATCGAGAAATCTAAAAAGACAGTTACGCCATGCCAGAAAATTTAAAACTCTACGAAGCTATTATGCTGCTCGCATTGTGCGAAGAAAAAGGCACCATGAGTGGTATGTACGTGGAATACGCAACCTCCGGAGCCATAGCCGCTGAGTTACTGCTGCTGCATCGGATTAAGGTTGATGAAGCCAATAAAAATAAAGTTGCGGTGCTCGATGACAGCCCTACTGGCGACGCACTGTTGGATGAAGCCCTCACGATGATTACTGAAGCCACGCGTCCACGAAAACTAAAAGACTGGGTCCACAAGCTTGGCGGTATTAAGAACCTGAAACATAAAGTTGCACAAGCACTCGCTGATGATGGCATTGTGTCTCATGAAAAAGAGAAAGTGTTGTGGCTATTTGAACGCCAAGTTTACCCGGAGGTTAATCCAAAACCTGAGCAAGAGCTGCGTCAGGCCATGCGTGATGCAGTGCTAACTGATTCCGATGAAGTTCAACCTAAAGTAGCTATTGCCGTCGCATTAGCCAATAGCGCCAAGCTATTACCGCAAGTATTCAGTAAGCAAGAACTGAAAGACCGCAAACAACGCATAAAACAGCTAGAAAATGGTGAGCTAGTGTCTAAAGCCGCCAAAGAAGCCGTTCAGGCTATTGAAGCTGCGGTCATGATAGCCGCTATTATGCCCGCCATAACGGCAGCCTCAGCACCTACTTCCGGGGGTTGCTGAGGTATCAGCAACCCTATAGTTTTTTGTTCAGTCTTCAACAAATGTCTCGAGGAACCTTAACGCCAATGGGTTCTTCTCAATGTGTGCGCCAGTCAAACTATTTATTTCGAACCTCAGACCATCGGTATTTCCAAGTGCGACTAACGTTACCCCAGAGTTAGGGACTTTTAGTAGAAGCCCTGCATAAGCATCCGGCCACCAACCTCCGTGCCAAACTAATTTATGACCCTGCCAGTTCTGGACGAACCAACCGTAGGCATAAGGCATCGGATTCCCCTCTTTGTCACTCGCCGGGGACCACATTTTATCCATCAAGTCTTTAGGTAGGATACGTCCCTCGTCCAAAGCGATAGAATAATGAGCAAGCGCTTTTGCACTGACGATTATGCCTGAACTGGCGTTGAGTTCGGTATTCGGTAATACGGAATTAGCCAGCCCGTCGGACTCTTCCGACGCATGACGAAACGGAGGCGCGATATGAGTCAGTACCTCACTGGCAGCCGGATCTCGCCAACCAGCCGCGATATCCTCTAAGTCCCCCGCTTCAATAACGTATTTATTCACCCAATAACGCCAGCTTTTATCCGTATTCTCCTCTACCCAGTTAGACAACCGACCAAACACAATAGGGTTATAGAAAAAGCTCGTGCCTGGCTCGCCCTGTACCTGGTGTTGAAGTACATGACGCAACGTAATGACTTGGTCGCACTGTAAGTCAGGCACCTGGTAACCGTTATCCAACGTTCCACCACCAAATATATTGCCGCTTGTTGTTAACCAGTGACAACGTCTGTCCCAGTCACTTAAGGTGGTAAAGTCGGCATCGAGATCGATGTGTCCATCAGCTTCCATAGCCAACAAAGTTGCGCCAGTGAATGTCTTTGTAATGGATGCGGCAAGATACGAGGTATCTTCCGTTGTTGGCTCTTCGGCGTCATGATCCTGAAAACCAATGCTCTCGATCATAATAATTTCACCGTCTTTTACCACCGCAACGGACAAGCTCGGGATTAGGTTTTCTTTTCTGAACTCCTTTAAGTAAGCCTGAAATGACTGCATTTTTTCATTCGTAATCTGAGACTGTGCTACCGCTTTACTTGCTGAAAAACAGGCAAGCGTCGCCAGCAGCAAATAATAAATTATTGCTTTCATGATGGTTCCTTTATTAAGTAACTTTAAATGAGAGGTTTGGCGCTCAGCCGCGCTTGCCGAGAAAAGGAATACTGGGGTAAAAGTATTTCTGTGCTTTTATCACAGCAATAACGTTAACCAGCATCACTATGGCGGTGTAAGGAATAACGGCAATAAAGAATAAAAAGCCAAAACCTTCGACACTAAGCAATGCAATAAATGCAAGTGCGTATATGAGTGTCATGGTTATTTGAAAGTTGATAACCGCACGCCCATGAGCGTCGTAAAGTGAGTTGTCTTCACGCTTGTGAATCCAGATGAACAGCGGGCATAAAATATTAAGAAACGGCATCAGAAAGCCAATAAACGGCGATGCGTGCATTAATAACAGCCATTTAGTCTGAATATTCTCTTCGCGGGGGTCATTTAACTGCAGCAAGTCATCCACATCGACTTCAAGCGCGGCAGCCAGCAGCTTCACCGTTCTTAAATGAGGAGTGACTTCGCCTTTTTCTATGCGCTGGATAGTCCGAACCGTTATCTTTGTTCTATCCGCGAGTTGTTCCTGCGAAAACCCTTTCAGCTTACGTTGATAACTTAAGCGTTCTGCAAATTGGGTACTTTTCATTATTGTATTCAGCTCTCTTGCCCGATAGTTCGGGTAAAACTTTACTTAGAAACACCGGACATTGTTACGACATTGCCATGTCATGTTGCTGTCATTTAGGGAGACAGACGACAAGCAACGTATTATTTGAATAAATAGCACTAAACTTCTACTGTTTATAGTTAAGCCAATAAAGTATTCGCATCAATGGAGGTTCCATTATGAACGGCAGCTTTACTTGGAATGCAGACACACTGTTCGTCTTTAGCCTTAACGAGAACCAGCGAGTTTCTTATTGCCCGAATAATATTCAGGGCTTAATGCAAAAGGAAAAAGACGATCTACTACAGCAGCCACTTGATGCGCTTGTTGATAATAATGCCTTACCCGACAAAGTCATTAAAGAGGTAAATACGTCACTGAAGCGCGAAATGCCCTGGAGAGGCATTGTCCCTTTTGTTGTGCCAAATCGCGGAACCGTTTGGTTTGATGTGATTGTACGTGGCATATTTCGTCGCGGGAAAATTACGGGTAGCCAGTGGCTTATGCATCAGGCCGACACTCACTACGAACAAGCAGCTAAGCGAGTCTATAAGCGTCAAAGCGGTTGGTTTAATTGGTTAACCAAGCCCTTTAATCATTGGCGTAATAAGCGCAAGTGGGCTAAAGAGTTGGCTAACGCCGATGGTTCAACCGCAAAAACTCAACACCGCATATTTGGAGACGGGTCTCCCATGGGCAAAGCAATGTATGAGCTTGCACTACGCGAATCATCATTGCTGGCGCTTACCACCCGCCTGGGGGAAGGTAACGAAGTGTTAGCGGAAGCCGTTAATTCAACCTCTGAAAACGCGTCAAAAACTGCCGACGCCACCGAACAGACGGTTGAGGATATTGAACAAATTGCAGCCTCTATGGAAGAGATGGGACAGACCGTTGATGAAATTGCCCGCAATGCAAATGACTCTTCAAGTGCGTGCAATGATGTTAGCGACCAAACAAAAAGTGCCGCCGATTTTATTGCGGACAGTAGCAAGAAAATTACTCAGTTGGTGAATGTCGTTAACGAGAGTGCTAAGCAAACTGAACAACTCTCTCGTAATGCCGACTCAGTAAAAGAAGTCAGTGAGAAGATTGATGCTATCGCTGAGCAAACGAACCTGTTGGCTTTAAATGCTGCTATTGAAAGTGCCAGAGCCGGTGAACATGGTCGTGGATTTTCTGTTGTCGCCGATGAAGTGCGCGCCCTTTCTCAGAAGACACAGCAAGCTGTCGACCAAATTGAAGAGACGGTCAACCGTATGACGCAATCCATGACCACTTGGCGTAATAAAATGTACGAACAACGAGATTTGGCTGAGGAATGCGGAGAGCTAGGCCGAAAATCTGAGCAGCAGGTTTACGAAGTGACTGAAGCCGTAACGGGAATAAATGATCGAATGACGCAAATTGCCGTTGCCGCTGAAGAACATACGAGTGCGGTTTCCGAAGTGAAAGACAGCATGATGTCCATCAACGACAACGTACGCAGTGCTAATAGACTCACCCGTGATACAGAAGGTGAAGTTAAAGCGATTAAAACCCGCTTGCGCGAGTTTCGTTCGCTGGTTGAAGCCTTTGAAGAAGACTAGCTTTTCAATTCGCCAGAGGACGATTCTATGTGCGCCCGGACGAACCACTGGAATTGCTCGAGCTCTGCTAACTGCCCGGTTAACATGTCTTCTGATACCGGGTCGAGCTCAGCCAGTGTTTCCATCGCTTCCCGGTGGTCACCGTTGACGCCGTTATAGACCTTGTCCAGAGCTATTAAATGCTCTGCCACCAACCCTTTGCCTAAAGAGTAGTCTTCCCATCTGCGACGGTCGGCAATCGCTTTAGGCGTACCTACAGGAACGCCACCTAACGTCGCAATTCGTTCTGCAATGGTATCGGTCATTTCACGTACAGCGTCGACCTGAGGGTCTAACATTTCATGCACACCAATAAAATTTGGTCCAACAACGTTCCAGTGCACATGTTTTAGTGTCAATTGCAGGTCAAGCAATGCGACTAAGCGATCATCAAGAATTGCTATGACTTTATCCGCCGACTCACTTTTCATTCCCGGTGCTGTAAAGTCTGCAACTTGGCTTGCATTATTGCTACTCATATTGCCTCCTGATTTATTAACGTTTCAATTAAGCTTACGCATAAAATTATCAGGAAGATCGCTTTGTGACTGCGCGCAGTAAAGGCGAAATAAGACAAGGGCTGGTGCCCGGTGTTGTAGTTCTGTCATGTCAGGGTGTCGAAGGCCATGGATGGCCTTCGTCAAGCTCACACGGACGTGCTAGTAGCGCCCCTGACATAACAGAACTACAACACCCAACCGGCTCTTGGCTTATTCCGCCTTTATTCCTTAGAGAGCAGACACAAAAAACCCGGCGCGAAGGCCGGGTTTTGTTTAAGCGTTGGCGGGATATTACCAGCCAGTTTTCTCTGCAACAGCTTTGCCGATGTCGGCCAGGCTGCGTACAGTTTTAACGCCTGCCGCTTCAAGTGCAGCAAATTTCTCGTCAGCAGTACCTTTACCGCCGGCAATGATGGCACCAGCGTGGCCCATACGTTTGCCCGGAGGCGCAGTAACACCAGCAATGTAAGAAACAACCGGCTTAGTGACATTATTTTTAATGTACTCTGCCGCTTCTTCTTCTGCTGTACCGCCGATTTCACCGATCATAACGATTGCTTCGGTTTCTGGATCTTTTTCGAACAGTTCCAGAATATCGATGAAGTTAGAACCCGGGATAGGGTCACCACCGATACCAACACAGCTAGATTGACCAAAGCCTGCGTCTGTCGTCTGCTTAACCGCTTCGTACGTCAATGTACCTGAACGCGACACGATACCCACTTTACCTTTCTTGTGGATATGGCCAGGCATAATACCGATTTTGCACTCGTCCGGAGTGATAACACCCGGGCAGTTTGGACCGATCATACGCACGCCTTTGTGCGTTAGGTATTCTTTAACGTAAAGCATATCCAGCGTCGGGATACCTTCAGTAATACAAACAATCAGTTCGATACCAGCGTCTGCTGCTTCGATGATTGAGTCTTTACAGAAAGGAGCCGGTACGTAGATAACTGATGCCGTTGCGCCAGTTGCTTCTACCGCTTCTTTTACGGTGTTGAACACAGGCAGACCTAAGTGCTCTTGACCGCCTTTACCAGGGGTAACACCGCCAACCATTTGCGTACCGTAAGCAATTGCTTGCTCAGAGTGGAAAGTACCCTGACCGCCAGTGAAACCCTGACAGATTACTTTGGTGTTTTTATCGATCAAAATGCTCATTATTGACCTCCTGCCGCAGCAACCACTTTATCGGCAGCATCAGACAAGCTCTCTGCAGCGATAATGTTCAGGCCACTTTCGTTCAATTTCTGTGTACCCAGTTCAGCGTTGTTACCTTCAAGGCGAACAACCACTGGTACTTTAACGCCCACTTCTTCAACCGCGCCGATGATACCTTCTGCGATCATGTCGCAACGAACGATACCACCGAAGATGTTAACCAATACGGCTTTAACAGAGCTGTCAGACAAGATAATTTTGAACGCTTCAGAAACACGCTCTTTTGTCGCGCCGCCACCAACATCAAGGAAGTTAGCTGGCTCGCCGCCGCTCAGTTTAACGATGTCCATAGTACCCATCGCCAAACCTGCGCCGTTAACCATACAACCGATGTTGCCGTCTAACGCTACGTAGTTTAGTTCCCACTTAGCCGCTTCCGCTTCACGAGAGTCTTCTTGCGACGGATCGTGCATTTCCTGGATTTTCGGCTGACGGTACAATGCGTTGCTGTCGATGCCGACTTTCGCATCCAGGCAGTGCAAGTTGCCTTCGTCAGTGATAACCAACGGGTTAATTTCCAACAGCGCTAAGTCATAAGTTTCAAACATGTTCGCCAAGCCTAAGAAGATTTTGGTGAACTGCTTAACTTGATCTGGCGTTAAACCCAGTTTGAAACCTAATTCGCGACCTTGGTATGGCTGAGGGCCAACCGTTGGGTCAATTTCAACTTTCAGAATTTTCTCTGGCGTTTCTTCAGCAACGGTTTCTATTTCTACGCCGCCTTCAGTTGACGCCATGAACACGATTTTACGTGAACCACGGTCAACAACTGCGCCTAAGTAAAGCTCGTCAGCAATGTCAGTGCAGCTTTCAACCAAAATCTTAGCAACCGGTTGACCTTTCTCGTCGGTTTGGAAAGTTACTAAGTTTTTGCCTAACCACTGTTCTGCGAATGCACGAACTTCGTCTAAACTTTTAACCAACTTCACGCCGCCCGCTTTACCGCGACCGCCTGCGTGAACCTGACATTTTACGACCCAAATGTCGCCACCAATACGTTTTGCCGCTTCTACAGCTTCATCAGCTGTGTCGCACGCAAAACCTTCAGATACTGGTAAACCGAACTCTTTAAAGAGTTGCTTACCCTGATACTCATGCAAATTCATGATGCTCTTCCGATTCGTTGAAACAACAAAAGCAGCTTACCTGCTGCCTACCCGAATACCGCGCCGAATTTTAACGTGAACGGCGCAAAATTAACAGCCGCAAGCTAAATTAGCATTGCGGCTGGTTCTCAGCGTCTTTAGATATCCAGGATAAGACGTTGAGGATCTTCTAACAGCTCTTTGACGGTGACTAAGAAGCCAACCGACTCTTTACCATCGATAATACGGTGGTCATAAGAAAGAGCTAAGTACATCATTGGCAAGATTTCAATCTTACCGTCGACAACCATTGGGCGCTCCTGGATTTTATGCATACCCAGAATGGCGCTTTGAGGTGGGTTCAAAATTGGCGTAGATAACAGTGAACCAAAGACACCACCGTTGGTAACCGTAAAGTTACCGCCTTGCATTTCTTCAAGGGTTAATTTGCCGTCACGACCTTTAATGGCCAAGTCGCGAATGCCTTTTTCCATGTCTGCAATTGACATTTTGTCGGTGTCGCGCAGAACAGGGGTTACCAAGCCGCGCGGAGTCGAAACTGCAATGCTTACGTCAAAATAGTTGTGATAAACAATGTCATCGCCATCGATAGACGCATTTACGTCCGGGAAGCGTTTCAGTGCTTCAGTCACAGCTTTAATATAAAAGCCCATGAAACCTAAACGCGTGTCGTGCGTTTCTTCAAAGACGTCTTTGTATTTTTTACGCAAGTCCATGATTGGCTTCATGTTGATTTCGTTAAACGTGGTCAACATAGCCGTGTCATTTTTCGCTTGCAACAGACGCTCAGCAATACGCTTACGCAGACGTGTCATTGGTACACGTTTCTGGTCACGGTCGCCTGAAACCGCAGGCTGTTCAGACTGCTGCTTGCTGCTGTCAGAAGACTTAGACGCTGATTTAGAAGAACCTTCTTTTACATGCTTCTCAACATCTTCTTTCGTGACTCGGCCACCTTTACCTGTGCCTTTAACGTCACTTGGTTTTAAGCCGTGTTCACCTAATAAACGACGTACCGCAGGACCCGCGACTTCGCTGTCACCGCCGTCGTCTTTGTTTTCTGCTGAAGACTCAGATTTGCTGTCTTCCGACTTACTTGAGCTGCCGCCTGAAGAAGCGCCCGCTTCAACGATACCGATAACGTCATCCGCACCAACCGTTGCGCCTTCGTCGTGTTCAATTTTAACTAACACACCGTCTGCAGGAGCAACGACTTCCAGAACCACTTTATCGGTTTCAATGTCGACTAAGTTCTGGTCACGTTTAACTTCGTCACCTTCTTTAACGTGCCAAGCTGAAATCGTTGCATCAGAGACCGACTCTGGTAATTGAGGAACGGTCACGTTCATCTTTTCACCTGAGCCTTTCTTCTCAGAAGAATCTGACTCTTTCTTGTCATCCTTCTTGTCGGCCTTTTTGTCGCCGTCGTCTGACTTCTCTTCTTTCTTTGAGTCAGAGCTTTCAGCGCCATCGCCTTCTTCAATTTTGCCGATCACTTCTTCAGCCGTAACAGTTGTACCTTCATCGGCAATAATTTCGCCGAGTACACCGTCCGCTTCTGCGACAACTTCAAGCACTACCTTATCGGTTTCGATGTCCACCAAATTTTGGTCGCGCGACACTTTGTCGCCAGGTTTTACGTGCCACGTTGCGATGGTAGCATCTGCAACAGATTCGGGTAATTGAGGAACTTTAATATCAATCGCCATGGTTCATCTTCACCTATTTAATGGTTAGCGCTTCGTCAACGAGTTTTTGTTGCTGTTTGTTGTGCTCGGATAAATACCCCACCGCTGGAGCCGCTGACGCGTCTCGACCACGATAAGTTAATTGAGCACCGGAAGGTATCGCAGCCCAGAAGTTGTGCTGGCTACTATACCAGGCACCTTGGTTCTGCGGCTCTTCCTGACACCAGACAAAGTCCTTGACGTGTTGATAATTTTGCATGATATCGGCTACTTCTTCCGCAGGGAACGGGTATAGCTGTTCGATACGAATAATAGCCACATCGTCTTGTTCACGGTCGCGGCGTTCTTTCAGTAAGTCGTAATACACCTTACCTGAACAAAGCACCACGCGTTTTACTTTTTTCGGATCCAAAGAGTCGATTTCACCAATCGCGTTTTGGAAGCCTGTATTTTCTAACTCGTCCATCTCTGAAATAGCCAGAGGATGACGGAGCAATGATTTTGGCGTCATGACAATTAACGGACGGCGAACCGGGCGTAATTGTTGACGGCGAATCATATGGAATACTTGTGCTGGGGTAGTCGGTACGCACACTGACCAGTTGTGGTCGGCCGAAAGCTGCAAGAAGCGCTCCAGACGCGCTGATGAATGCTCAGGTCCCTGACCTTCATAGCCATGAGGCAATAACAACGTCAGTCCGCATAAACGCCCCCACTTCTGTTCACCAGAACTGAGGAACTGGTCAATAACAACCTGAGCACCGTTCGCGAAGTCACCGAATTGGGCTTCCCACATAATGAGTGATTTTGGCTCGGCTGTGGCGTAGCCGTATTCAAACGCCAATACTGCCGCTTCTGACAACACAGAGTCATAAATTTCGATTTGCCCCTGACCCTCTCTAATGTGGTTCAACGGCATATAAGTGCTGGCATCTTCTTGGTTATGCAATACCGCGTGACGGTGGAAGAACGTACCTCGGCCGGAATCCTGACCGGTTAGACGAATATGTACGTCCTTATCAACCAAAGTCGCGTACGCCAGGCTCTCTGCAAAGCCCCAATCTAAGGCTTTGTCGCCTTTCGCCATTTTTTGGCGCTCTTGGTAAACCTTCGCAACACGGGAGTTCAGCTTATGCTCTTCCGGATACTGGGAAATTTTCTCAGCCAATTCTTTTAGCTTTTTCGCTGATACTTTGTAGTCGTATTCTACGTCCCAGTCATTACCGATATACGGTGTCCAGTCCACTGAATGAGCACGCATTGGACGGTGTTCTTCGACAACCACTTCACCTTTATCTAAGGCGTCACGGTAGTCCTGCACCCACTGTTTTGCATCGTCTTCGCTGACAGCGCCTGACTCGTTTAAGCGTTTTGCATACAGCTCGCGCGCTACCGGATGCTTTTTGACTTTCGCGTACATTAACGGCTGCGTTGCGCTTGGCTCGTCCGCTTCGTTATGGCCGTGACGGCGATAACAAACCAAATCAATCACTACATCACGCTTAAAGGTGTTTCGATAATCGAGCGCTAATTGTGTAACGAAAACAACCGCTTCGGGGTCGTCTGCATTTACGTGGAAAATTGGCGCCTGAACCATTTTCGCAATGTCAGTACAGTATTGTGTCGAACGAGCATCTTCTCGTTTCGATGTGGTGAAACCTACTTGGTTATTCACAACAATGCGCACTGAACCACCGACCTGATACGCTCGGGTCTGCGACATGTTAAACGTTTCTTGTACCACACCCTGACCAGCAATAGCCGAGTCACCATGAATGGTAATCGGCAGTACTTTCTCGCCTACCTTGTCGCCTAAGCGATCCATACGAGCACGAACAGAACCGACAACCACTGGATTCACAATTTCTAAGTGCGATGGGTTAAAGGCCAGTGCTAAATGCACGTCTCCGCCTGGGGTAGCGAAATCTGAAGAGAAGCCCATGTGATACTTAACGTCACCAGAGCCCTTACTTTCGCCATGCTTACCCGCGAACTCATCAAACAAGTCTTGTGGCTTCTTACCTAAAACGTTAACCAATACGTTCAAACGTCCGCGGTGAGCCATACCAATGACGACTTCTTTTGCGCCCTGCTCGCCTGAGCGAGAAATTAACGCTTTCAGCAGTGGTACTAAGCTGTCGCCACCTTCCAGTGAGAAACGCTTCGCGCCCGGGAACTTAGAACCTAAGTATTTCTCCAGACCGTCTGCAGAAATGAGTTCACGCAGAATTTTTTTCTGTTGCTCTTTATCGAACTTCGCTTTACCTAAATTACCTTCTAGGCGCTGCTGAATCCAACGTTTCTCTTCGGTAGAAACGATGTGCATGTATTCAGCACCGATAGAGCCACAGTAAATGTTCTCAAGAACATTGTGGATGTCTTTAAGCTTCATCGTCTCACTGCCAACCGCCAGCGAGCCTACGTTAAACTCACGATCTAAATCGTCTTTTGATAACTCATGAAAATCGAGAGAAAGGTCAGGAACGGTGTCTTGCTTCCACAATCCAAGCGGGTCGAGGTTAGCGTGTTGATGACCGCGGAAACGATACGCGTTAATCAGCTGCAAGACTTTAACTTGCTTTTGGTCGCTGACCGAGCTGCCGCCACCAGACTGTTTGAGTTTATTCTTCGCTGCTTCACGGAACTGTTCGCGAACATCACTCATTTTCGTATCTGTTGCCTTGCCATCGCTAGGCAGTGCGTCAAACACCTTACGCCATTCGTCGCTAACAGCGGTTGGATCATCCAGATACGCCTCAAACATTTGCTCAATGTAGGCAACGTTCCCACCGGCTAGATGCGAAGTTTCTAGCCATTCACGCATTACACCGTCTTGCATTGCGTTTCCTTCACCTAAATATGTAAACCGATTTTATAAAAAAATAGCCATCCTTTGTGGGATGGCTATCCACAACATAAACCGTTCAAATTGACACGCAGTGAGTCTTAGACCGCGCGATTCAACAGCATCGATTTAATGTGGCCAATAGCCTTAGTTGGGTTCAACCCTTTTGGACAAACATTGACACAGTTCATAATGCCGTGGCAACGGAACACACTGAATGCGTCGTCTAAATCATCCAAGCGCTCGTCGGTTGCTGTGTCACGGCTATCGATTAAGAAACGATACGCGTGCAACAGGCCGGCAGGACCGATGAACTTGTCAGGGTTCCACCAGAACGACGGGCATGATGTTGAACAACATGCACATAAAATACATTCATACAGTCCATCAAGCTTAGCACGCTCTTCAGGAGACTGCAGACGCTCACGCGCCGGCGGCGTTTTCTCGTCGTTAATCAGGTACGGCTTAATTTTCTCGTACTGCTGATAGAACTGGCTCATATCGACAATTAAGTCACGAACAACCGGTAAGCCAGGTAACGGACGAATGACAATTTTGCTGCCTTTCAATGCTGATGTTGGCGTAATACACGCCAACCCATTTTTACCATTGATATTCAGGCCATCAGAGCCACAAACGCCTTCACGGCATGAACGCCGGAACGCCAACGACGGATCTTGCTCTTTCAATTTGATAAGCAAGTCCAGCACCATCATGTCTTGGTTTTCTTCCACCTCTAGGGTGTAGTCCTTCATGTACGGTGCGTCATCAACATCCGGGTTGTAACGATAAATCGAAATATTCAATGTTTTCATCGCTTTAACCCCTTAATTAGTACGTACGAGCTTTCGGAGGGAAAGCTTCGCGCAGTTTCGGTGCCATATTAACCTGACGAGTCACCATGTCTTCAGATTCTGGGCGGTAAACAGAGTGAACCAACCATTTTTCGTCGTCACGGTTAGGATAGTCAGCACGGCTGTGCGCGCCACGGCTTTCAGTACGGAAGTTTGCTGCAACCGCAGTTGAGTATGCCGTTTCCATTAAGTTATCAAGTTCCATACACTCAACACGCTGAGTATTGAACTCTTTCGACGTGTCGTCTAAACGTGCATGCTTCAAGCGCTCACGAATTTCTTTCAATTCTTTCAGACCTTCCGCCATTGCGTCGCCTTCACGGAAGACCGAGAAGTTCATTTGCATGCAGTTTTGCAGATCTTTCTTAATTTGCGCCGGGTCTTCACCTTTTTGTGTATTTTCCCAACGGTTGTAGCGAGCCATGGCCGCTTCAACATCAGACGCTGACGACTCACGCGCTTCGCTGTTAGCCGCCAGTGTCTGACCTAAATGCATACCCGTCGCGCGACCAAATACGACAAGGTCAAGCAGTGAGTTACCGCCCAAGCGGTTTGCACCGTGAACAGATACACAGGCAATTTCGCCACAAGCAAACAGACCAGGTACGGGTTTGCTTTCACCTTTGTCATCAACAGTCAGAGCCTGACCGTTAACGTCGGTTGGGATACCACCCATCATGTAGTGACAGGTTGGAATAACCGGAATAGGCTCTTTAACCGGGTCAACGTGAGCAAAGGTACGAGACAGGTCACAAACACCCGGTAAACGGCTTTCCAGCGTTTCTTTGCCTAAGTGATCCAGTTTCAATTTGAGGTGTGTACCCCAAGGACCGTCACAACCTCGACCTTCACGAATTTCGGTCATCATTGAACGAGCAACAACGTCACGCGATGCTAAGTCTTTTGCGTTTGGTGCGTAACGCTCCATGAAGCGTTCGCCGTCTTTGTTTAACAGGTAACCGCCCTCGCCACGGCAACCCTCGGTTACCAGACAGCCTGAACCGGCGATACCGGTTGGGTGGAACTGCCACATTTCCATGTCTTGCACAGGAACGCCGGCACGTAACGCCATGCCAACACCATCACCGGTATTGATGTGTGCGTTCGTGGTTGAAGCGTAGATACGACCAGCACCGCCAGTTGCTAAGACAACCGCTTTGGCTTTCACGTAGTAAACTTCACCCGTTTCCATGTTCAGAGTAGTGACACCAGTAATAGCACCATCTTGGTTCTTCACCAGATCCAGCGCATACCACTCAGAAAACACAGTCGTTTTGTTCTTAACGTTTTGCTGATACAGCAAATGCAACAGTGCGTGACCAGTACGGTCCGCAGCTGCTGCGGTACGAGCGGCTTGCTCGCCACCAAATTCTTTTGACTGACCACCAAATGGACGCTGGTACACTTTACCGTTCTCAAAACGTGAGAAAGGTAACCCCATGTTTTCCAGTTCCAAAATAGCTTCCGGACCGGCTTTACACATGTACTCGATAGCGTCCTGGTCACCAATGTAGTCCGACCCTTTAACGGTGTCGAACATGTGCCATTGCCAGTCATCTTCGTGTGCATTACCTAAAGCAACGGTAATACCGCCTTGTGCAGAAACCGTGTGAGAGCGCGTCGGAAACACTTTGGACATCAACGCACAGCTCATTCCCTCTTGGGAAATTTGCAGCGCTGCTCGCATGCCGGCACCGCCAGCACCAATCACCACTGCATCAAATTCTAAAGTTTTAACGTTCACTTAAACACCCCACAGTACGAATAAGCCAGTGAGCCAAACAGCGATGAGACCAACGCTGAAAACTAGCTGAATGAAAGCACGTAAGCCAGCGGCTTTTACGTAGTCAGTCAGTACCTGCCAAATGCCAATCCAACCGTGGATAAGAACCGCAGTCAGAACCAACATTGTGGCTACTTTCATCCAAATGTTAGCAAATAACCCACTCCAAACTTCATAGGTGACATCTGGCGTAGAAATGAAAAAGCCCGCCATGAATAAAGCGTATAAACAAATAACGATAGCGCTGGCACGAAGAAGAATAAAATCGTGCGAGCCACTGCGTCCGAAAGTAGCTGCTGCTGTTACCATAGCCAAACTCCTACTAGCACGGAAAGAAGAATAGAAAGCACAATTGAAACAATCGCGCTGGTTCTTCCCGAATCAAGCTCTTCCCAGTAGCCCATATCCATCACTAAATGACGCAGGCCGATAATTAAGTGAAATCCTAGCGCTGTCAAAATACCCCAGCCAATAAATTTAGCGATAAAGCTGGTCATCAGATTTTCAACTTGAGCAAAGCCTTCTGGTCCACTAAGGGAAACAGCAAAAGCCCAAATAAGGAAAACAAGAGACACCAGCATTACGACACCTGAGATACGGTGCAAAATAGATGCTTTGGCAGCGGCAGGAAATTTAATAGTTGATAAGTCTAAATTAACAGGTCTTTCTTTTTTCACGATAGATTGCCTTTTAATAAAGCACAAAAGAAATGTCTTTCACGTGTGTGCAACAAGATAATTGTTACAAATACGGTGAAAGAGTATATCGACCCAAGCCACATTTTACAACGACAAAACAACGATTCGATAAGTGAACTGTTTAGCCATGCGACTAAAGTCTAACTTAACTCAAAAATGAGTAATCTTTTCTTCATCTTCACTACGTATACTTTGCTAGAATTAGTTCACGTTCTGCGAATTAAATTGACATTTACGGGCATGATCGAGTTAAATTAGCCCACTTTTTCAAAGTAAACAGTGAGGAGATTTCCTTATGGCTGATCGTAAAGCCACTTTACAGATTGACGGCCAATCCATTGAACTGCCAGTACTTTCACCATCGGCAGGTAAGGATGTAGTTGACGTCCGAACACTGGGAAAACACGGTTACTTCACTTTTGACCCAGGGTTCCTGGCTACGGGCTCTTGCGAGTCGGCTATCACCTACATCGATGGCGAAAACGGTGTGCTTTTGCACCGCGGCTACCCTATCGGTGAACTGGCAACCAAAGCGGACTACTTAGAAGTTTGCTACATGTTGTTGCATGGCGAAGCGCCAAACGAAGAACAGTATCAAGAATTTAAGAGCACGATTACTAAGCACACGATGGTGCATCAAGGTATCCATAATTTCTTTAATGGCTTCCGCCGCGACGCGCACCCAATGGCGATGCTATGTGCGGTCACTGGTGCCCTGTCGTCGTTTTACCACGATGACTTAGACATCCACGATGAAAACCAACGTCTGCGCAGCGCTTACCGTCTAATTGCCAAAATTCCAACGATTGCTGCAATGGCATACAAGTTCAGCATTGGTCAGCCATTCGTTTACCCACGTAACGACTTAGGCTACGCAGAAAACTTCCTGAACATGATGTTCTCTGTACCGGCCGAGGACTACAAAATTAGCCCGGCTGTGGCTCGTGCTATGGATCGTATCTTCACGTTGCACGCAGACCACGAGCAAAACGCATCAACTTCAACCGTGCGTTTAGCAGGCTCTTCAGGTGCTAACCCTTATGCGTGTATCGCTGCGGGTGTTGCCTCTCTGTGGGGACCAGCCCACGGTGGTGCTAACGAAGCGTGCTTGCGTATGCTGGCTGAAATTGGCTCTGTTGAGAACATTCCTAAGTACATCGAGAAAGCAAAAGACAAGAATGACCCATTCCGTCTGATGGGCTTCGGTCACCGCGTTTACAAAAACATGGATCCGCGCGCGACTGTTATGCGTGAGTCTTGCCACGAAGTACTGAAAGAGCTAAACCGTGATGATCCATTATTGGACGTTGCAATGGAGCTGGAGCGCATTGCGCTTGAAGACGACTACTTCGTTGAGAAGAAGCTCTTCCCGAACGTTGACTTCTACTCAGGTATCGTACTGAAAGCTATCGGTATTCCGACAAATATGTTTACCGTTATCTTTGCCTTGTCACGTACCGTTGGCTGGGTGTCTCACTGGCACGAAATGATGGGCGAAGAAAACCAAAAAATTGGTCGTCCACGTCAGTTATACACTGGCTACACACAGCGTGAATTTAGCCCGATTAAAAAGTAAGGCTAACGGCTGTTCGAAAAGGCGCTCAATGAGCGCCTTTTTTATTGGCTAAAATTCAACAAATTTCCCGAAGATGTCGACAATTAGTTCGTGTACGTTGCTTTTTATTCCCTACAAAACGTGCAACTAGCCCTCAATTTATTTATACTACGTCGCATTTCGCTGGCCACCCATAGCGACAAGGCCGATTTCATTTTCAGTGAGTGCTAGCCACTGACTGCAGATAATTACAGAGAGGCTTATGCAGCAAGTAGTTAACGTACAACAACCCATCATTAAACCTCGTCGATTCAAGGTTTATCAGCACAGACAGCTTGATAAAATCGAAGCACTGAACAAAGTGCCGGATGATATGCGTTTCGAAATGAAAGTCGTAGCTAACGTACTGCCATTTCGAGTCAACGAATATGTGTTCAACGAGCTTATTGATTGGGAAAATGTACCCAACGATCCGCTGTTTCAGCTAACATTTCCGCAAAAAGACATGCTTGAGCCGTCTGCGTTTCAGCGCATGGCTGACTTAATGTCGGGTAAGCATACAACGAATGACGTGTTCGACTTGGCGACACAGTTACGTGAGGAAATGAACCCGCATCCGGCCGGGCAAATGCAGATGAACGTACCCCATGTCGACGGTGAACCATTACCCGGTATGCAGCACAAATACCGTGAAACGGTTCTGTTTTTCCCAGCTCAAGGTCAGTACTGCCACTCTTACTGTACCTTCTGTTTCCGCTGGGCTCAGTTTGTGGGAAAAGCGACTCGCTTTAATTCTAACGACGCTGATCAACTGCACCGCTACTTAGCGCAGCACAAAGAAGTCACCGATTTACTGGTAACTGGCGGCGATCCAATGGTTATGCGTACCCGCAAACTGGCTGAGTACCTTGAAGGTCTGCTGAAACCTGAGTTCGAGCACATTAAAACCATTCGTATTGGCACTAAGTCTCTCACTTTCTGGCCGTATCGCTTCATTACCGACCCGGATGCGGATGAAATGTTGCGCTTACTTGAGCGTCTGGTTGAAGGTGGTAAACACGTGTCAATTATGGCGCACCTTAACCACCCAAATGAGCTGCGTACCGAAGTCTGTCAGGAAGCCATTCGCCGTTTACGTAGTACCGGCGTACAAATTCGTTGCCAGGCGCCTCTGCTACGCCACATTAACGATGACCCGGACGCATGGGCAAACATGTGGACGAAGCAAGTGCAGCTGGGCATGATTCCTTACTATATGTTCGTTGAACGTGACACCGGTGCGAAACGCTACTTTGAAGTACCACTTGAGCGTACTTGGGAAATTTTCCAAAAGGCGTACCAGCAAGTTTCGGGTATTGCTCGTACTGTTCGTGGACCGTCAATGAGTGCCGGACCGGGTAAAGTCGAAGTGCAGGGCGTAACAGAAATTGCCGGTGAGAAAGTGTTTGCACTGCGCTTTATTCAGGGTCGTAACCCTGACTGGGTACAGCGCCCATTCTTTGCCAAATACGATCCGGACGCAACCTGGCTCCATCACCTTAAGCCGGCGTTTGGGGAAGAGAAGTTTTTCTTTGAAGATGAGTATGCGCAAATGTCCAAAATGGACTAGCAGATTCCGCAAGGCCAGCTTAGTCGCTGGCCAATGCTCTCGCCCGCTGCAAGTCGGCTTCAGTGTCGATACCTGCCGCGGGTGTTTTTATTGCCTCAGCGACATGAATACGCTCACCATGCCAAAGCACGCGTAGCTGCTCTAACGACTCAATATGCTCTAGTGGGCTGCTTTCCCAGGTAATGTAGTCCAATACAAAACCAGCGCGATACGCATAAATACCAATGTGACGTTGATAACGTTCAACAATCTCGGGGGGCAACGGCTGCTCTTTAGCAAAATCGTCCCGACTCCATGGTATCGCCGCACGGCTGAAATACAGTGCATAACCGTGGCTGTCAGTCACCACTTTGACTGCATTTGGGTTAAAGATGTCTTCCGCGTCGTTTATCGGTACAGAAAGCGTCGCCATGCGCGCTGCCGTCTGGTTAGCCAGGTTATCAGCTACCTGGCGGATGATTTCCGGCGGGATAAAGGGCTCGTCGCCCTGCACGTTTACAACCACTTCCGTGGTTTCAATGGCCAGTTTATTAATCACTTCGGCCAGACGCTCGGTGCCCGAATTGTGGTCTGGTGAGGTCATTAAAACCTGACCGCCAAAGGCTTCTACCGCCGTTTGTATTCTGCTGTCGTCGGTGGCGACAATAACCCGCCCTGCACCGCTTTGCTGCGCTCGCTCGTAAACGTGCTGAACCATGGGCTTACCGCCAATGTCCGCTAACGGCTTACCCGGCAACCGACTTGACCCATAACGGGCCGGAATAACTACGGTAAAGCTCATGAAGGAACCTTTTCTAACTCTTCATTGCTGAGCTCACGTGCTTTGTCGGCAATTAGTACCGGAATACCTTCGCTAATCGGATAGGCAAGCTGCTCACCTCGACAAACCAACTCGTCTTTTTCCACATAGTGAACCAATTTCCCCTTGCACTTAGGGCACGCCAGTATATTTAACGTTTTAGCTTCAATGGGCATTTCGTTTCCTTTCCAACTCTTTCAGTAACTGCTCTTTAAGCGAATCGGGCAGTTTGGTTGCTATTGGCTGATAATACCAATTATCTAACGCGAACGATTGGCATTTTCCAGCGTCTTTTTCTGTCATTAATAGAGGGAATTCTTTCAAGCCGCTCAAATCACTTTCAACAAACTCATGATGATCATTAAAAGGTACGGCTTGCTCTAGTTTAAAACCTTGATCTTTCAAGGAATTGAAAAACCGCTGCGGATAGCCAATAGCTGCCACTGCGTTATAAGTCTGTTCTTTATCCAGTTCACTTTGCTCGTTATTATCGACCCGATACCATTGGCCGTTTTCGACTTCCGTCACATACCGGGCAAATGGGTGGCGACCATAATTTGACACTACCCATTGAGAGCCTTTTAAGCGCCATGGCCCCTCTCTCAGCGGTCCAGCCGGTAACAGCCAGCCATTGCCAACACCACGTTCAGCGTCCAGCATAATCAGTTCAATATCGCGTTTAAGCGCATAGTGCTGGAGACCGTCATCGGAAATAATGATATCGACGTCAGGGTGTTTCTCCACCATATACTCTGCGGCCTCAACCCGCTTGGGGGCAATAACCACGGGACACCCTGTTCGTTTATGCATCACCAACGGCTCGTCCCCCGTTCTTTCCGCATTATCGCTCTTAGTAACAGAATGAGGAAAAGGGCCTTTCGCCCCATAGCCACGGCTAACAATACCCGGCGTCCAGCCTTCTTCCTTTAGCCACTGACAAAGCGCAATAACCATCGGTGTTTTGCCGGTACCTCCAACGCTGATATTACCCACCACAATAACCGGAAGATCCACTTTGTGACGCTTAAATAACCCTAAAAAATAAAAACTACGGCGCAAGTTTGTCAGCAGCCAAAACAGCAATGACAACGGCGCTAGTAACAATAAAAGCGGATGAATACGCGCCTTATACCACTGCTGTTGAAGCCACATTAGGCGCCTCCGTGAAACTGTAAATTATACAGTTGGGAATAAGCGCCCTCCTGATCGAGAAGCTGTTGGTGAGTGCCTCGCTCGATTATTTCACCATTATCCATCACCAAAATTTCATCGGCATTTTCGATGGTCGATAAGCGGTGCGCAATAACGATAGCTGTACGGTTTTTTCGTAACGCCCCTAAGGCCTGCTGAATATGACGCTCAGACTCCGTATCAAGTGCCGAGGTAGCTTCATCGAGAATAAGTATTGGCGCGTCTTGCAATAATGCTCTGGCTATCGCAATACGCTGACGTTGGCCGCCTGACAACATAACACCGTTTTCACCCACCATGGTATCCAGACCTTTCGGCATATTATCCGTAAACTCAGTGACGTACGCTTGCTCGGCCGCTTTGATAATATCGTCTTTTGACACATCTTTTGACGCCCCATAAGCGATATTGTTAGCAATAGTGTCGTTAAATAACGTGACGTGCTGGGAAACCAGAGCAAATTGTCGGCGTAAGCATTTCAACTTGTAGTCATTAATATTGTGGCCATCGAGTAAAATGCGCCCCTGTTCAACATCGTAAAAGCGGGTCAACAAGTTCGAAATTGTTGACTTACCACTTCCTGAACGTCCTACCAGCGCTATCGTTTTGCCTGGGGCAACATTGAAGCTGACATGCTCTAAGGCTAAGTCATCGCCCTGCTGGTAACCAAAGCTCACATCATCAAATTCAATCTGCCCGGCCGCGCGATCAATCACTTTTGAGCCCTTATCAATTTCAATAGGCTCATCAAGAATAGTAAACACACTCGTTGCCGCAGCAATACCGCGCTGAAAGTCACTGTTCACATTGGTGAGTTGCTTTAATGGGCGTAATAGCATGATCATCGATGTCAGCAAGGTCGTGAACGCACCGGCCGATAGCTCTCCCAGCATTTCCGGGAAGCTCGCTATAACCAGCACCATCGACAAACTCAATGACGCAATAAACTGAATAACCGACGTACTAATAACGCGCGTATTCACCAGTTTCATGTTCTGGTTACGCGTCGTATTATTTATTTCTGAGAACCGTTTTGACTCTTTCTTTTGACCCTCGTGCATGACCACCACTTTGTGGCCATTAATCATTTGCTCGGCGGTGGTTGTCACATTCCCCATGGCGGTTTGAATACGGCTGCTGACTTTACGGAAACGCTTAGACACGACGGAGACAACTTTGGCGATAAGTGGTCCAACAACTAAAAAGACCAGAGACAACTGCCAGCTTTGGTAAAACATGAGACCCAGTAGTCCAATAACAAAAGCGCCTTCACGGACTAAAACGAGCAAAGCCCTGCTACTGGCCTCCGCCACTTGTTGCGTGTCATAGGTGATTTTTGAAATTAAGTCGCCGGTAGAATGCTGGTCGTGGAATGAAACTGGCAACTTCATTAAATGATCAAACAGCTGTTGTCGCATTTTTGTGACAACTTTAAAGCCCACCCAATTTAAGAAGTAGCTTGAGGCAAAATTAAAAAAGCCCCGAATAATAAAGAAAAACGGGACGAAAATGGCACCATAAATGAGAATATCGGAATTTTGCTCAGTTAACCCGTCATCAATAAGGGTTTCAATTTGCGAGAAGAATAATGTATCAACGCCAGCATATCCGATCATACCAATAACTGCGGCGATAAAAGCGAGTTTGTAAGGTTTGATATAACCAATTAAACGCTTAAAAGTCGTCTGTTTTTTTTGCTGAGAATCCATGTAGTCTCATATAAGTCATTAAAACTTTGTGCATTCTACCTGTTTTCATGAGGTAACTCCAAACTCCATGAGTACCCATTACTGGTAATGGTGATTTGCCCCACCTCTTGCGTGCCAAACCAAGGCGCACCGGTACGCTGTAAACGACCTATCGTATATCGGTGCGGGAAGTTATAGCCACGATGTTTTCCATAACTAATGACGTACGCTTCAGCATCTACCGCCTGCAACAATGGCCAACTTGTTGACGTTTTACTGCCGTGGTGAGGAATGGTCAGAATCGTTGAATTGAGCACCTCATTTGAGCGAACTGACGCCAATAACGATTGTTCTGCTCCCATTTCAATGTCGCCGGGAAAGAGCATGGTAAATTCATGCCAACGTAACTGTACAACACACGATTCATTGTTACGGCTAAGCTGACCGCTTTTTTTATACGACGCTGTTGGCCAGTACGTGTGCAAAGATAGTTCATTCCAATAGTTCGTCTGCCCAGCCAGGCATGGCTTGTCGGTTGTCGCGCCAAACCACTTTATTCCAGGATAGCGTTTTTCTAAGTAGGCTTTGCCGCCACTGTGGTCGTTGTCTTTGTGGCTGATAATCACAAGCTCCGGTACTAATCCGTGGTACCGCAAAAAAGGTTCTATGACCTGCTCGGCCACACTGAACCCGCTGTGATAAGAAACCCCGGTATCCATTAATAAAGCACGACCGTTTCTCTCAACAACAATCGCCTGACTTTGCCCGACATCTAATACATGGATTCGCAGTTGCCCGTCTCGCTGATTCAGCAAGACATAGGTAGCGAGCGGTAAACAAACAACAAGCAAGATCCGCTGCCAAACGCGCACAACAGGGACAGTAAAGACAATAATTAGCGCCCATAACGCCCCAAAACGAGCGTCCCGGGTCGCTGCCAAAGTGTCTATTGCCAGCCAATTCCAGGGATGAACACTGAGCTGATTTAAGTAAGGCATTATGTAAACGAGCGGCTGTTCTGCGATGTACCATAGCCACTGAGCGTAACGGCTACCGTCAAATAAGCTACACAAGGTTCCAATAAGTGATAGCGGTAAAATCCAAAAACTAATAAGCGGTAAGACCAGCAAGTTAACCAATGGTGCAAACAGAGAAAAACCGCCGAATAAGTAGACTGATAACGGCGCCATGATAATTAACAGCACCCATTGGATGAACCAGAGTTGTCGCAGGTTGGCCATGCGTCCTGCTTTCGAGCGCCAACGCCAATGGCTGAAAAATAACGTGGTGACGGCGCAAATTGACAACCAAAATCCAGCATCCTGCCAGGCAAACGGATCAATAACAAAAACCCCAAAGCTCGTTCTTAGCAGAAACTGCAAGGGGCTAACCCGAACAGCAAATAATTTGTGCATAAGTACAATGCCCGCGAGAACAAGCGCACGAACTGTCGATATGGCAAAGTCTGCTAAAAATGCGTAAAACACAGCCACTAAAATACCCACACAGGCACATATCAACCGTTTGTTATAGCGTTCGCGAAAACCGGGACCCACTGGTAAATACCGAAAACAAAACGAAACAAACAGAAACACCGCCCCAACCACCATACCGATGTGCAACCCAGATATCGCAAGGCTGTGAGCGAGCCCAGTCTTTTGCCAAGCTTCTTTTACCTCGAGTGACAGCAAACTGCGTTCGCCAATCGTTAAAGCTGCAATAACACCGCCGAACTCTAACTTCGCCTGTTTTAAGGTATCAAAAACCTGCTGACGAATAGTAGGTGAACGGCTTACCACGGATACGTTTTTGATCGAGCCGGTGGCGCTTATTCCCTGTCGCATTAAATACGATTTATAGTTGAAGCTGCCATCGTTACGGTAACTCTTTGGTACTTTGAAGATCGCGGTGCCTTGTATCGTGTCTCCCGCTTTAAGAATGATACTTTCGTCGTAAGTGTAAAGGTTTAACCGCACTTTTATATCTTGGTACCAGGAGGGTAAGAAGTCCCTTGCACGCAAAACCCGTCCCGTAATGCGCGTATGATATTGATAGACTTGAGGGATTTCATCGAGAGTTATTTGAATATCATGCTCTGAGTCAAAGTATTCGCTGGGTAATGACTGAAACTCTTGCCAATAAAGGTTGGCATTCACCCAAGAAATGCCGCAAAATACAACAATAAGTAGTAACCTGATGGTTTTTAAATCCATCGCTTGCTCCCTCCCTGGAGCAAATCGAAACAGGTAATAAACATTACATTATGGCCAGACGCTTTATTCAACGCTTTATGCCTGACCACCAAAAAGTGCGTGAGTCTAAGGCAATAAGAATATTTGGCAGCCTATTGCATGATGCAAATTTATGGCACTTAAATCGGCGATCAGCCTCCGGCGCGTTCGCTGTCGGCCTGTTCTGCGCGTTTGTCCCTGTTCCTTTTCAAATGTTATTAGCGGCCGCCTCGGCCATTCCTTTCCGAGTTAATCTGCCGCTGTCCGTTGGTCTGGTTTGGGTATCGAATCCGATTACCATGCCTCCGATGTTTTATCTGTGCTATTTGGTAGGTAATGCCATTTTGGCTGAACCACCACAGCCCTTTGCGTTTGAATTGAGTTGGGAGTGGCTGGGACATAGCATTTCGACCATTGGTCCCGCTTTTATTCTCGGCTGCTTAATTTTAGGAACACTGTCGAGTTTAATTGGCTATATTGCAATTCGCTTACTTTGGCGGCGCTCGGTCGTTAAAGCATGGCGCAACCGTCAAAGTGACTAGCCCCTGTCGTGCAGCGCCTTAGCAGGTTCTACTTTTATTGCCCGCCAAGCCGGGTAGATGGTTGCCAGCCAACTCATGATAAGTGCAACAGAGCTCACTAAAACAACATCATTCCATTGCCATTGTGACGGTATGTCACTCACGAAATAGATACCGCCATCGAGAATATCGATATTAAATAACGACTCAATAAAACGCATAATGTCCGGCATGAACTGTCCTAGCAGTATACCAATACCTGCGCCCCAAAGTACGCCATAAAGCCCGTTCATGACTCCCTGCAGCATAAAGGTCAGTAGCAATGTTCGGTCCTTCATGCCCAGCGTTTTCAACATCGCAATTTGGCGACGTTTCTTCGCAACCGTCATTACCAACGTCGATACAATGTTAAAACACGCCACGGCCATTACCAATACCAACACCAGATAAACGACCGAGCGAACCAGCTCAATATCTCTGTAAAGATGTCCATGGGTGCGCGTCCAGTCATTCAGATACACCAACTCAGGCAACTGATTACCGACCTCTTGGGCGACTGCCGGTGCGGTGAAGACATCGCTCAATGCGAGTCGAACGGAAGTGACCCCATCGGCAATGGTTAATTCGTGCATCGCCGTATCGAGTGACACGTAAGCATTTAAGTGATCAATTTCACCACCGAATTCAAACAACCCAGTTATCTTCAGTCGTTTGCGTTTAGGGGACTGAAAGCCTCTTTGTGACTTTTCAGGAAACAAAATAGACAATGAATCGCCCACCTTGACATTCAGTTTCTCAGCGATGCCAGCGCCGAGCAAAATGCCGCCTTCAGAAGTCCAACGCTGCCAGTCTTTTTGACTGACGTAATTGGCCAGCTCAGACACCGTATTTTCTTTAGCAGGATCAATCCCTTTAAGTTGAATACCGTGAAAACTGGTATCGGTTTGCACCATAACCGTACTATTAATACCGGGTGCTGTTGCCGTCACACCAGGGTGCTCTAACGCAATTTTGCTGATGAGCTCCCAATTTTTGAGTTCACCTTCCACAGCGCTGTACTCAACATGAGGCACCACAGACAACAACTTGTTCTGTAACACATTTTGAAAGCCATTCATCATCGATAATGCGGCAATAAGCACCGCACAACCCAATGCAATACCTGTCGTTGACGACGCTGAAATAAACGATAAAAAACCCTTTTTATCGCGGCGACTGCGGAATCGTTTTGCCAAGAGCCAAGCTAAACTCATTGATGACTCACCTGTGCATCGTTATTAGAACGTTTAGCATCCAGAGTACCGTCAACTAATCGCTCAACCCGATGCAGCTGCTCGGCCAATGTGTTGTCATGCGTCACCACAATAAAGGCTGTGCCTTTTTCTTTATTCAGTTCGAGCATTAATTGATAAATACTGGCCGCCGCTTCTCCATCTAAATTCCCTGTTGGCTCGTCCGCCAGCACAATATCCGGGTTATTAACAAAAGCCCGGGCAATCGCTACTCGCTGCCGCTCACCACCAGAAAGCTGCGAAGGGCGATGCGACAAACGATGACCTAATCCAACTCGCTCTAATAAAATTTGTGCCGTTTGCTTAGCGTTTTTTGATTTCTCTCCAGCTATTAATAGCGGCATAGCCACATTTTCCAGTGCCGAAAATTCCGGTAATAAATGATGGAATTGATACACAAAGCCGAGGTTGCTGTTGCGCCAGCTGGACAGCTTGTCAGAAGACCAGCTTGTCATGTCCTGATCATTAAACATCAACTCACCTGTCGTTGGCTTTTCCAGCCCGCCCAGTATATGCAGTAAGGTACTTTTCCCTGAGCCTGACGCCCCAACAATAGCAACCATCTCGCCGGCAGAAATGGAAAAGTCGACCGACTTTAATACGTTAACCTGGTTATCGCCGTCCTGATAGGTCTTACTCAGTCCGCTGCAATGCAGTAAATCAGTCATATCGAAGCGCCTCCGAAGGTTGCGTGTGAGCCGCCCGTAACGCTGGGTAAACCGTCGCTAAAATGGTTAATGCAATAGCGGCGACTGCTATCAAGAAAATTTGTCCTGCCTGAATGGATACGGGTAAACCGCCGCTGCCAACGGTGAAACCGCCCCCCACTAACGCCATAATGTCGTTCAAAAAAAAGCTCACCAAAAGCCCGAGAATAACGCCAATCATTGAGCCTACGACGCCGTTATAAGACCCCTGCATAAGAAACACAGAGCGAATGCTTTTATGAGAAAGACCAATAGTTTGCAAAATAGCGATATCGTGGCGTTTGTCGTTAATTACCATAATAAGTGCCGACAAGGTATTAAACGCGGCCACCGCTATAATGAGTGCCAACATCAACCACATCATGCGTTTTTCCATCCCCACCGCTTCAAACAGTTGTCCGTAACTCGAACGCCAGTCAGACACCGTGAACTCAGTTTCATTGCGAATTTGCTCAGCGACAATAGGTGCCTTAAACGCATCATCTAAGTACAACTGTAAACCGGTTACGGCATTATTGGGTAAGCGAATAAGCCGAGCAATGTCATCGCCGTGCGCGAAAACCACTGACTCATCGACTTCAGAGCCCATCGAAAATATACCGCTGACCACAAATCGACGTTGCGAAGGCACTAAGCCAAACGGCGTATAAACGCCGCCTTCCGCCGCAACTAAACGGACGGTATCGCCGGGCGTTAACCCTTGTCGCTGCGCCATTCGCTCGCCAATAATAAGGTGGTAGTCTCCCGCGTTAAGTGAGTTCCAGTCGCCTTGAGTAAGTTTGCCTTTCATCGACTCGGGTAAGCCCACATTAAGCGGATAAACCCCTTGTACTTGTGCCACCGACAGTTTGTCACTTAACTGCACAATGGCTTGGGTTTGAACATAGGGAAGTAATTGCTGAACGGCTTTAATATCCGGCAAGGCTTTGCGGGCTTCCTGCCAACGGGTCAGTTGTCGAGAATTGTCAGAATCATGAACCGTGACCTGAGGTACGGCCCCCAAAATGCGTTCTTTCAGCTGTCCTTCAAAGCCATTCATTACTGACATCACCACGACAAGCGCCATAACGCCCAGCGCGATACCGATAAACGCAAAGCGATTTATAAAAGCAGTAAAGGGTGATCCCTGTCGTGAGCGACTGTAACGCAGTCCGATAAACAGCTCGACGGGCTGAAACATGTTCCCTCAATGTTTTTGTGGTTGCTAATTCATTACGAGCAAGCATAATGACTTGTAAACAGCCTGACAACTAAAAGCAGAGGCAATGATGCAATCGCAGACATCGATGACAGCACCAATAGGCGATTTCTTCACCATACAGGACGACTTCCCGGTGAACTTGGTTCCGCTCGACAATGCTGACCAACTGCCAAATGATGACGAATTTGAAGCGCAAATTCCGGAGCTGTTTTTGATTGCCTCGAGCATGGCCGAAAGTGACACCCATAAAATTCAAGCCATTAAGGTTGAGCAGCCTGCCGGGAGCGCTTTAGTTGACTTTCTTGAACAGCAACACAAGCGTTTGAATATTCTACTTGGCTATATGCTGCGTAACGAGGACGATGCGGCGCATCGGTTCTCTGGGAAGGAATACGGTGGTGGCGGTATCCGGGTTGTTTCTGACGCTCAGTTGGAAGTCGGTAAAATGTTTCAGGCGAAACTTTTTTTCAAACAAGAAGCGTTGGCTATTTACTGTTACGCACGCCTTGAGAGCTCAGAACCACTTGATAACAGTGACCAATTCCTTTGCACTCTGACCTTTGAACGTATTCGCGAAGAAGATCAGGAGCTTCTCATAAGAGCAAGCCTGCACGCTCAAAGCCGCCAATTAAAAGAGCGCTCCAGGCAACGCCGTGAACAAAAAAGTAATGCTGAGGAAAAAGCAGACGACTCATCCAATTCTTAGTCATTTTCAGTATAATACTGTCGTTCGCGCAGCTTTTACTGCAACCTTTTTAACGTAACTATTGAGTAGTCATGACTAAGGCATCTGTATTACGACCTCCCTTTCCTTCATCTAAAGACAAAGACATTACTTGGCAGGAGCTGCAAGGCAGTGCACCCGCTTTGGCGTTAGCGAAACTCATCGATTCAACACCTGGACGGGTTCTGGTCGTCACCGCCGATGCGAATCAGGCTTACCGCTTAGAGGAAGAAGTAAAATTCTTTGCCGGCGAACACACCGAGTATCATGACGACATAACACTCTTTCCTGACTGGGAAACTCTACCCTACGACAGTTTCTCGCCACATCAAGATATTATCTCTGACCGCCTGTCAGTGCTGGCACGTCTGCCGTCTGCTAAGCGCGGTGCGCTTATTGTCAGCGTCAATACCTTGATGCACCGCATTGCCCCAACCTCTTACGTGTCGGGCCAGGCACTGCAAATAGAAAAAGGCCAGCAGCTGGATGCCATTAAGTTGCGGGAAAAACTTGAGCGAGCGGGCTACCGACATGTTAACCAGGTTATGGAGCATGGTGAATTCAGTGCGCGAGGCTCCATTTTAGACTTGTTCCCAATGGGCAGCGAAACGCCCTATCGACTGGATTTTTTCGATGATGAAGTCGATACCATTCGTCCGTTCGATCCTGAAACTCAGCTGTCAAAAGACCCGATAGACGATATTAACTTATTGCCGGCACACGAGTTCCCGATGACCAAAACCGCGATTGAGCGGTTCCGCGCTCAATATCGCGAGCGTTTTGAAGCCAGTACTGAACGCGAATCGGTGTATCAACAAGTCAGCAAAGGCCAGTTGCCGGGTGGTATCGAATACTATTTACCTTTGTTTTTTGAGGAAACTTCCTCGTTATTTGACTACTTGCCGGAAGACACGGTACTGGTGACCTTTGGCAACATTCAGGCAAGTCTTGAACGACTCTGGCAGGACATTAATCACCGTTACGACCAGCGTCAGTTCGACCCGCTGCGTCCATTGCTGCATCCGAACGAGGTGTTTTTACCGGTTGATGCAATTCACGCTAACTTTAAGCAGTACCGCCGCGTGCGTGCCAGCGTTCCTGCCGACATGGCGCAACCTGGTCCGGTTCAGTTTGAGTCTCAGGCTGTTACTGAGATAGCCGCAGACCATCAACAAAAGGCGCCTTTTGAAAAGCTCAACCGCGTTATTACCAACGCTTTAGAAAAGTCAGAGCGGGTTATTCTTTCCGGAGAAACCGCTGGACGTCGTGAAGCACTGCGGGAGATTATTGCCAAGTTAGGTCATAAAGTGACGCTGTGTCAGCATTTAGGAGACGCGCCTGCAAAAGGTGTGGGGTTAATTATAAGCCCCATCGTCAACTCTTTTTATTTGCCCGATGCCAAACTCTGGTTCATTACCGAGACAGAGCTATTTGGAAGCCGCGTAGTGCAAAGTCGCCGCCGTGAGCAAAAAGCCACGGTCAGTGCCGATACACTCATTCGTAACCTGGCGGAGTTGCAACCCGGGCAACCCGTCGTTCATATCGATCACGGCGTCGGTCGCTATCAGGGTCTGACAACACTGGATGCCGGTAATGTCACCACGGAGTTCGTGACTATTGAATACGCAGGTGGCTCGAAGCTTTATGTGCCGGTGGCTAACCTTAATGTGCTGAGTCGATACAGCGGCGGCGAAGAAAGCCATGCACCACTACATAAGCTGGGCAACGATGCCTGGGAAAAAGCCAAAAAACGGGCGGCTGAAAAAGTACGGGACGTTGCTGCTGAGCTGCTCGATATCTATGCCCGCCGCGAAGCTAAGCCAGGCTACCCATTCAAAATTAATGACGAGGACTACCAGCGTTTTGCCGCTGGCTTCCCGTTTGAAGAAACTATTGATCAGCATACCGCTATTGAAGCGGTAAAACATGACATGCAGCAACCGCGAGCGATGGATCGACTGGTTTGTGGCGACGTTGGCTTTGGTAAAACGGAAGTGGCCATGCGCGGCGCCTTTATTGCGGTAAACGAAGGCAAACAAGTCATGGTGTTAGTGCCCACCACGTTGCTGGCACAACAGCATTACGAAAACTTCAGCGACCGCTTCGCCGATATGCCAGTGCGTGTGGAGGTACTTTCTCGGTTTAAAACGACCAAGCAGTCCAACGCAATTCTTAGCGACCTGGCAGACGGCAAAGTCGATATTATTATCGGCACTCACAAGTTGCTGCAAGATACCGTGAAATGCCGCGATCTCGGCTTACTGATTGTCGATGAGGAGCATCGCTTTGGGGTACGCCAGAAGGAAACCATTAAGCGACTACGAGCCGATGTCGACATTCTGACATTAACCGCAACCCCGATTCCTCGAACACTGAACATGGCCATGAATAACATTCGTGACCTGTCGATAATCGCGACGCCACCAGCGAAACGTCTGGCCGTTAAAACGTTCGTGCGGGAGTATGACGAACCGACGGTGCGAGAAGCAATACTGCGTGAAATCCTGCGCGGCGGTCAGGTGTATTTTCTCCACAACAACGTAGACACCATTGAAAAAACCGCCCGCGACATTGAAGAGCTGGTACCGGAAGCCCGTGTCACTATTGCCCACGGGCAAATGCGTGAACGTGAGCTTGAACAAATTATGTCGGACTTTTACCACCAGCGTTTCAACGTATTAGTGTGTACGACCATTATTGAGACTGGTATTGATATACCCAGCGCCAATACCATTATTATGGATCGCGCTGATCATCTTGGTCTGGCGCAAATGCACCAGCTTCGAGGCCGTGTCGGACGTTCGCATCATCAGGCGTATGCTTATTTGTTAACCCCGCATCCTAAGCGTATGACTAAAGACGCCGCTAAGCGCCTGGAGGCCATTTCTCAATTAGAAGACTTGGGCGCGGGCTTTATGCTGGCCACCCATGACTTAGAAATTCGGGGCGCCGGTGAGTTACTGGGCGACGACCAAAGCGGTCAGATTGAAAGCATCGGTTTCACTTTATACATGGACATGTTGGAACAAGCCGTTGATGCGTTAAAAGCGGGTAAAGAACCGTCACTGTCGCAATTACTGCATGAGCGCTCAGAAATTGACCTGAAGTTACCGGCCCTGCTACCTGATGACTATATTCCGGATATTAATAATCGTCTTAGCCTGTATAAACGCATTGCTAATTGCGAAACCAATAAAGAAATTGATGATATTCAAGTGGAACTAATTGACCGATTTGGACTACTGCCTGACGCGGCTAAGAACTTGTTGCGTCAAACCAGTCTAAGGAACCATGCCGAACAATTAGGTATTCGCAAAGTGGATGTCGGTAATCAAGGCGGTGTCATTGAGTTTGCGGATAACACCAAGATAAACCCGGAAGTAATTATCGGGTTAATTCAAAAAGCCCCGAACCATTACAAACTGGACGGTCCAAACCGACTGCGCATCAGTCAGTCGCTTGAAGATACTCAAAGTCGCTTAAAACTGATAGAGTCATTACTTGATGAGTTTTCTGAGCAGTCGGAAGCCTAGTGCACAAGGAGAGCAAATTAATGGCGTCAGTCACCAGTCTGATTAAACACAGTTTAATTGCTGCTATTGTCGTTGCAGCCACTTACCCGGTGAGTGCAAAGGCGCTGCCGGATAAGGACTACTGGCGCTGGTTTGAAGTCGAAGTATTGGTGTTCAAGCAACGTATTGCTGATCAGTCCAGCGAACAATTCCAGCTGTCGCCTGCTCACATTGAAAGTCATCGCGAGCGAGATCTATTAAGCCGCTTTTTAAACCAAAGGCCACGCGCATTAATCAGTAGGTTGCCAGTTTGTGAATCTTCAGAAACAACATGGCGAATGGATATCGCTTGTCGCTTTGAAAATGAAGAACAATGGATACCGATCGCCGGTAATCCGTTCGCACCGACGTCACCTTTAATGAACTTAGCTAAAACGCCGGTTGTTATTGACGGCAAAGGTGGCGACATTAATACGGCAGCAGCCCCGTTTTTAGTGCCGGCTGAGAAGCTGGAGCTGAATGAAATTCGCACTGAACTGCTCAAAAAAGGCCAAGCCACGCCGTTGCTGCACATGGCCTGGCGACAGCCAGTTTTCAAAAAAGGTGTGGGACCAAAGTACCGCCTATTTGCCGGCACCAACTACTCAAATGACTTTTTTTACGACGGTTTCCCTAAGCAAGACGAGGAGTTTGTCGCGCCGTTAAGAAACCCAAATGCCAATAACGTCCGGACCGATATCGAACAGTTATTTGATCTAATAGAAAGTGGTCAACAGCCGTTTAAACCTGTCAGCAAACTGCCGCAGCCTGAGCAAACACCCTCACTCAATCGGAAGCACCCTCTGGTTTGGGAATTCGATGGCCTTATCGACATCTATCTGATCGGCAATTACTTACACATTGACGGTGAGTTTAACTTGCGAGAAATAGATAACCTAAAGCGCATTGGCAACAGCATTGAAGAACAAGCAACACTGGCGTTAGCCGGCGAGCAAACCGATACCGAGTTTTTACGCAGTTATTACTTTTCGCAGCTGCGACGCGTTATCAGCCACGAAACACATTATTTTGACCATCCGAAACTCGGCGTTGTTGTCCAAATTCGTCGGACTGACCTGTCTGCGCCACGATACTAATACGGAGGCCGAAAATGGAAAAGTATGAAGAGCTTCTGTTAGCACTTAGAAAAGTGATTAGAGCCATCGATTTATACTCCAAACAACTCAACAAATATTCCGGGCTCACTGCCCCACAGCTGCTCATTCTAAGAGAAATCAAAGCCGCTGATGGCATCACCGCCAGTAAAGTGGCTCAAAACATTAACTTAAGTCCGGCCACGGTTTCTAACGTGATTGAGCGGCTCGAACATCGTCAACTTATTCATCGGCACCGCAGTGAGCAGGACAAGCGACGTGTATCGCTGTACCTGACCGATAGCGGCATGGAGCTACTAAATAAGGCCCCGCAACCGCTACAGGAAGACTTTATTGAAAAGTTTCAGGCGTTAGAAGAGTGGGAGCAGTCCTTACTGCTTTCCTCCATGCAACGCATTGCCAACATGATGGACGCTGAACGACTCGACGCCGCCCCGGTTTTGGAAGTCGGCAGCTATCACAAACTGGATCATTAAATATGACAGCTTCACTGTATAGAAAAACGTCGTTAATAACAGCTTTAGCCGCCGCCATTTTGCCTATTGCCGCAGTCGCTGATGTCTGCCAAACCGACAACCCAAATATTACGCCCATTAATGTTGTTCAGGGCAGCGGTTTTAGCTCGCCGAAAGCCAATGAGACGGTCACCGTCAGAGGTATAGTGACAGCCAGCTGGCGATCTGAAAGTGAGCTTGGTGGCTTCTTTATTGAAAGTGCCCCAACTGATACAGATGACAACTTGAGCACGTCTGAAGGCTTATTCGTACAAACCAGCAATCACATTGGCAAAATTTCGCCGAAAGACACCATTGTGCTTACAGGTGTCATTCAGGAAGTTGACGAACTTACTACGCTAACCGACGTAAGCGAACTAACCACCTGTGGCTCTGTTGATGCGCTACCGAAGGCGACTCCGTTTACTTTACCCGTCGCCGATAAAAATCACTTTGAACGTATCGAGGGTATGCGCGTCGAGCTTTCCAGTAGCAACAATGAGCCTCTCACTATTTCAGGGAACTACAACTACACGCGATATGGCTTTGTTGACGTATCCGCAGGTCGTTTGTGGACCCCCTCACAAATTGTGCAACCCGGCGAAGAAGCTCGCGAACTGGCAGCAAAGAATGAGCTGAATCGCATTCAAATGGACGACAACAGCAATAAAAGAGACCCCCGTCCATTGCCTTTTGAAGAGCTATTTTCAGGCCCTCACAACAGTTTACGGACAGGAACCAAAATAGAGCCATTGGTTGGTATCGCCAGTCAATTTAATCGCCGTTACCGGTTTCAACCTATAGAAACGCCTCAGCAGCTGAAGTCAGCAGCGAAAACGGTCGCTTATAACGCTCCCGACAAAGCCGGAGGCACGCTAAGAATCGCTAGTTTTAATGTTTTAAACTTCTTCAATGGTAATGGCATGGGGCAGGGCTTCCCTACCCCACGTGGCGCCGACACGCCTGACGAAATGAAACGCCAGCAGGCCAAAATCGTGGCCGCCATAAACGCATTAGACGCCGACGTTGTTGGTATTATGGAGGTTGAAAACGATGGTTTTGGTGAGCACAGTGCCATTCGCCAGCTGGTTGACGCTTTAAACGAGTCGGGCTCTGTCACTTATTCTATTTCCGAACCTCAGGCTCAACGCATTGGCGGCGACCAGATAACGGTTGGCCTGATATACAATAAAGACACCGTCAGCGCCTCTTCTCATGCGTTAGTGAACACCGCTGGTGCATTCGCCTGGGGGAGTCGACCGCCACTGGCACAAACGCTTACCGATCAAGATACCGGTGAACAGTTTACCGTTGTGGTTAACCATTTTAAGTCCAAAGGCAGTTGCCCCGAAGACGAAGAAAGCCCTAATAGTAACCAAAATGACGGCCAAGCCTGCTGGAGCGACTTACGTCTTAAATCCGCTCAGCAATTAACCGAATGGATAGCGGAGGAATCCTTCCCAAACACGGTGTTACTCGGTGACTTTAATGCCTACTTTATGGAAGACCCGATTCAATACTTATCGAACAACGGTTATTACAACCCGTCAAAAGCAACGGACTATTCGTATGTTTATGACAGCCAGGCCGGAGCACTTGATCACGTTTTTGTCGAAAATGAACTGAAAGACAATATCTCAGGTGTGTATCACTTACCGTTTAATGCTGATGAGCCCTGGATTTATGACTACCGTAATGCCGAGTTTTACGAGCCCACGCCTTATCGTTCGTCAGACCATGATCCATTAGTATTGGATTTGCGCTTTTCGGCATCGGGCATGTAAGCATTTGTAGTACCAAAATGAACTTCAAATTCAATGCCGACTAACCACTGGCCTTGCCGTTGCTCTTGTAACTGACTTCGAGGCCAGTGATACCCTACCCAACTTTCAACAAAGAACCACTCTCTTAAATAACGCTGTCTGTTCAGCAAACGAAGGCCGTAGTCGCTGATAGGCACTTCATGGTCCGTTTGCCCCTCTACCCAGGTTTCTGTCGCCCAGGCTTTATCCTCGTTGTAAAGGTGATATAGGCGTGCCGTTGAGCTCCAGCGCACTCCTTCTGTCTCTTCCGCAAAAGTCCCTAATGCGCCCCACTGTAACAGCCAACGTTCATCTAATGCCGACTCATAGTTAAAACGCTGCGAGACGCCAAAGCCATCGCTATCTCGCCAAAATGCCGCTGACTGCAGCTTTAATTGTTGCTTATCGGAAATCACAAAGCCCGTCATATAGCGTGCCCTGACGTAAGTATCAAAACGCAGACCACCACGAATGCCAATACTGTATGAAACCCGATGCCCTTCGTGAATTTCAGGATCAAACCCCAACCCAACCAACCATTCTCGGTCAGATTCCGGGGAGCGTATCACCGACGGTTTACCGGTTGACTCTTCGTCTAAAAACTCGTCATCATCCACACGCCCGATAAACGCTGACACATTGTCCTTCAGGTTAGGCAGTGCGACACGAGCCCGAAAACGCGACTTTACTTCGAAACCGTCGTATTCGTCCCATTGCGGGGCGACCGACAATCGCCCATACGAACGATGGTATTCATTTTCAAATTTTCCGTCACCAAACAAACCGTCAAACCACAGCGCCGTTGCATCAACCGTATCGCCTAGCCCCACTCTGAAACCGTCCAACCAAAAGTCGTCGTCTTTTTGCTCCTGAGCGATAGCGATACAGGGCAAAGTACAACTTAAGGTGAGAATGATTGAGTAAGTAATCTTTTTCATAAAAATTGGTCTATAAAGTAATAACCTTGGCGTTTGGAGTTTGTCATGAAAAAGCTCATTACGATTGTTAGTGCTACACTGTTATTTTCTTGTTTCAGCATGGCACAAAATAACGAGCCAACAAAGCAAAATAATGAAAAAGTGGCCACTCTTGCCGGTGGCTGTTTCTGGTGTGTCGAAGAAGCTTTTGAACAGCTTAGTGGGGTGCGAGAAGTCGTCTCGGGTTACGCTGGCGGTACCGAAAAGAACCCAACCTATAAGCAAGTTTCTTCCGGTCGAACCGGCCACACGGAAGCTGCGCAAATTTACTATAACCCTGACATTATTAGCTATGCAGGCCTATTGCAGAAGTTTTGGCGAATTATGGATCCTACGGACGCGGATGGTCAGTTTGTTGATCGTGGCAAACAATACCGCCCGGAGATATTCGTTCACAACGAAGAACAGCGTCGTATTGCAGAAGCGTCCAAGCAGTGGCTGGCCGAAAATGGTCCTTTTAAAGAACCCATTATTGTCCCCATAACTGACTTTACCTCTTTCTACAAAGCTGAGGAGTATCACCAGGACTATTACGATAAGAACCCTATTCGCTACAAAGTCTATACCTACAACTCAGGACGCTATGACTTTGTCGAAAAACATTGGGGTGACACCTCAGACGTTGACTACCAACGTTTCACTAATGATAACCCCGGTGGCGAGCTGCAATCCGTCAAATCCAACAATAAGCCATGGGTGAATTTTGAAAAGCCTTCTAAGCAACAGCTGCGTGAACAGTTAACCCCGATTCAATATGCCGTCACGCAGGAGGACGAAACAGAGGAAGCTTTCAACAACCCCTATTGGGATAATAAAAAGCCAGGTATTTATGTCGATGTGGTTAGCGGTGAGCCGTTATTTTCTTCCGCGCATAAGTATAAGTCAGGCACTGGTTGGCCAAGCTTTACGCAACCCATAACCCCCAATGCTGTGGTTGAGAAAGAGGACAATAGCTGGTTTTATACCCGCACTGAAATACGCAGTCGATATGCTGACTCTCATGTTGGGCACGTGTTTGAAGACGGTCCGGCACCAACTGGCCTGCGTTACTGCATGAATTCAGCCGCCTTAAAGTTCATTCCACTGGAAGACATGGAAGAGAGAGGATACGGTGACTACATCTCTGCAGTCACCGGTGATTAAAATGTTAGAAAACTAAGCCGTCCAGCCGAGCTCTTTTGCTCGCTGTGCTGCTTGCTGAGGCACGTCAGTTGCGACAAAGTGGTGGTGTAACACCTGAACACCCAGCATATGGTTAATCACGGCGTCCAGCTGCACACGCTCTTCGTTAGGCACGCTTTCGTCCTGATGACGTTCAAAGGTTCTAACCACCTCGTCATAGTCGAGTAACCCTGCTGACTCCACCGCTTCTTTACTTAAGAACTGGTCAGCTAACTTTTCTACGGCTTTCCACTTTTCCGGGTCGGTATGAGCCGGAGGTGCCATAAAAGCAAACTTCTCACGCTTGTAAAGGGTTTCCGGCAATAAGCCTTTCATTGCTTCGCGCAGTACGTATTTCTCTTTGTTGCCTTTAATGCGTAAATGTGGCGGCACAGTAAACGCATATTCTGCTAAATGGTGGTCAAGAAACGCAGGACGCGCTTCCATCGAGTTTGCCATATCGACGCGGTCACCACCCCAGGTCAGTATCTGCCCTTCCAGCATAGTTTTAATCCAAACGTACTGGGCTCTGTCGAGCGGATGACGCCCTTCCAGCATGCTCTCGTCCAAAGTATCCGCAATTGCTTCGCTCGGATCATAACTCTCGACTTCCTGTCGTTTCTTCGCCGACATCAAGGGTAACGCTACAGAAGAACAGGACAACCAAGGCTGCACACAGCTTGGTGTAAAGCCCATTTTCTTATTAAACGCCTCACTGACAAACTCTTCACGAGCCAACATTGCCCCTTTAAATAAAGCGTTGTTCTTCTCCAACAACTCCTGCCATTCAACTCGCTCAACTTCCGGCAAGTGATCCAGTCCATGCAAAAACATGTCTTTGCGGAACGCCGGGTAGCCAGCAAATAATTCGTCAGAGCCCTCACCCGTCATCACCACTTTGTAGCCTGCTTCGTGCACTTGTTGACTCATCAGGTATTTAGCAACACCCAGAGTGTTATAGATGGTTCGCTCGGTATGCCACAGCGTTTTCACAAAGTGATCGTAAAGGTCGTTGGCATTCAGGCTCATAATGTGGTGGTCAGCATTGGTTGCTTCGGCCATTTCTTTCGCTATTGGCGTTTCGTCATAGTCGTCGGAATCGAAACCGATGGTAAACGCTTTTACGGAAGTTTGCGTTGACGCTGAAGCCAGACCCAATATCGAACATGAGTCGATGCCACCTGACAAATAACAGCCTACCGGTACATCGGCGGTCATTCGATGTTGCACCGCTTCGAGTAACTTGGCACGGACGCCTTCAATGTATTCGTCTTCATCAACATCAGCACCCGGATAACTGTGCTCAGGCGGGAAATCGACGTCCCAGTATTTGTGTTCTGACGCAACCACTTTGCCGTTTTTACGCTGCAACTTAACAACATAGCCCGGTTGCACCTGATTAATGCCCTCAAACGCTGTCGAGCCGGGCACCATGACCTGGATTAATTGGTGATACAAGCCCTCTGCTGAGAATTGGCGCTTAACGTCCGGGTGCGCAAACAGCACCTTCAATTCCGAGCCAAACACCACGCCGTGCTCGGTTTCCGTCCAGTACAATGGCTTGATGCCGAAACGGTCGCGCACTAAATACAGACTGTCGTCTTTGGCATCAAACAAACCGAATGCAAACTCGCCACGCAGCTCTTTTAGCGTTTCTTCCAGTCCATAACGCTCGAACAAGTGCAGAACAATTTCTGAGTCGCTTTTACTGTTAAAGCGTGCACCGCGCGCCGTTAAGTCAGCCCGAATACGTTTAAAATCATAAAATTCGCCATTATGTGTCAGCATTAAGCGTTTATCTGCCGACATAAAAGGTTGACGTCCCCGGTTTTCATCGAGGTCAATAATAGATAAGCGAGCGTGACTAAAGCCTACGCCACGCTCCGGTTGAATCTTGTAACCAAACCCATCAGGCCCGCGATGATGCATAATCGCCGCCATGTTAACCAGAGTTTGAGGATCAATGTCTCTTTCCGTTTGGTGATGAAAAACGCCAGCAATTCCGCACATTCTTTGCTTTTCCTCGTATTAAACGACATCAATGACGCGCTCAGCTCGCTGAACCATGCAGGTCAGTAGCGCCATACGTAAAAACACTGCCCCTCTGGCCTGACTGAAATACCAGTTATGAGGCGTATGATCTAAGTCCGTTGAAAGTTCTTCACCACGCGCCAGTGGATGCAAAATAATGGCGCTTTCTTTCAGTGGCGACTTTGCCGACAGATGAAATTCACTGCCGTACGTATTCACTGAGTTACCTTCCCATGAAATGGCATTGATATAAACCACATCAAGCTCTGGTAATACCTCATCGAGATCTCTGGTGCTGCGAATCTTAATACCCGCCTGCTCTACCTGTTCTTTTTGTTCACTACCAAATAGCTGCTCTGTTGACGCTTCATCGTGAATGATAACCACTTCATCGATAGCTTTCGGAAACTTGGTTAAGCATTTTATAAAGCTTCGTACTGTACGCATTTTATTGGGCACACCGATAATACCAATTTTAATAGGCGCTTTTTCAGCCTCTTCGGTCACTAAATCAGGGCGCCATTTAAAAATCGCGTACATATCAGACAGTGCTTGTGTCGGGTGCTCATCAGCACCATTCCCGGCGTTGATAATTGGGATACGCAGCGAATCGATCATTTCCTCTAACGAGGTCTCGTTGTTGTCCCTAAGCACCACGCAATCGCCGTAATTATTGAACATTTCAGCGATGTCCGACAAACACTCGCCTTTTGCGATACCAGTAGTTGAGCGGTCGGTTATTGACATAATATCGCCGCCTAGCCGATGCCAGGCACTCTCAAAAGAGAGCCGCGTACGAGTGCTGGGCTCGTAGAAAGCACTGATTAGAATCTTGCCCTGTAACGACGTACTAAAACGACGCGGGTTAGCTTCATACTTTGCCGCCAAGCGAAACAACTGCAACATGCCTTGCTGAGAAAACTGATCAGCCGACACGATGTGTTGATTCGCTAGTTTCAGTAGGTAATCGCCGTCCTCCTGAATGGCTTTCAACAACGCCTTCGGGTGGGCATCACCACAGACATCCGGGCGCTCACGTTCGAAGGATACATCCTTTATATTCATAGAATTACCATATTGTTTTTGAAATTAAATCTTTTACCCAGAGCACCAGAAGTATTACAGGCGCTACGCAGCTGAGGATCAATGCAATGATAATCATCCACTCGAATACCGACTCACTCATTAGCATGTGCGTCTTCCTCCTGCAGCTGGCTCCAGTCAAAGCTGTCTTGGCTGGTCACAATACCCACAGCACATATCATGCCCGATACGGCACAAGACACCAGCGCTGCCACATAAAACCCTATGGTGAAATACCCTATCATGCCGCATGCGGTGCCAATAGCCATTGCTATGGCCGCATAGGTGCCTGTCAGCTTTTTGTGATAAAGCCCTAACAGTATGGGCCAGATAGTGCTCGCCACAAATGCTCCAGCAAAATTCAGTAATGCCCCCAGCGTGGCTATTTTTGGAAGGCAGAAAAGCCAGGTCACAATACCAAGCCCTAAAATACAGCTTCGGTTAAACCGCATCAGGTTTTTATCTGACGCACCTGGTTTTAGCTTTTTGTGATAAATATCTTGTGTAACCAGGTCTGAGGTCGCAGCCAGCAAAGAATCAAGACTGGACGCTAAGGCTGAAAATATCACGATAAAAACGATAACCGCGCCAGCTTTCCCTAACACCGCAGCAGCAACCGTGGGGCCTATCATGTCCATGCTCGGCGGGAATATGCCTAGCTGCGGGGCCGCCAAAGCAATAAAACCAGTAACAATAGGTATAGGCAGCCACATTAACCCGCCGGTCAAATAGGCTTTATAAGCGACACCTTTTTTAAACGACAATGCCCGTGACCACCATACGTTGGAATGAAATATCTCACCCAGACCAAAGAAAATATTATTAAATAAGAACATAACGGCGGCAGGAAATAGGACATCGAGCAGTTTTGGGTGCTCCGCTGTCAAATTTTCATGAATACTACTAAGACCGATATTGTCGATAAGCCAATAGGCAATAAAGCTGACCCCAGCGATAATAATGAGAGCCTGGATAAAGTCCGTTGCGATAACCGCGCGCATACCACCAAACAAAGTATATCCCACACAAATGACCAGAATGGTCGTCATACCAATGTGATACTCAAGACCGGTCAAAGACTCTAAAAGAATACCGCCAGCCATGCCCAGACTGATTAACCAGCCAAATGCATAGACCACTGAAATAATCATGAACACGACCCAGGCAAACTGACCATAGCGCAGTCGGATAAAGTCACCTGAGGTATAACCGTTGGGCAACAACTCTTTAATGCGTTTTGCCATAGGGGCAAACAGAATGAGGCCAAGCGCCGCGAATGAGTAGCCAATCATACCCCACACACCAAACTGGAACGTCAGTTGCGGTGCAACCAGTGTGGTGTTGCTGGTCACCCAGGTTGCCATTGCCGTAGCAGCTGCAAACGCAAAGCCAACATTTCGACCGGCCAGCGCAAAATCTTCGTGGCTTTTATTCTTACGCCCGAGCCAATAACCGAAACCTATCCAAAATAGGCCGAAAAGCACAATGATGAGAATGCCGGTACGAGTGTCCAGTGCAAATTCAGTCATGAGAGTGGTGCCGTGAATGTGTCCAGTTACGGTGAAATAGAAGCAACGTCGTTACGACGGCCACAAAAATAATTAAACCAATAAAAAATAATGTCAGCGCCTGCCATAGCGGGTAGTGCTCGACTCTGACTTGAATGACATTACTGACCAGTACATCGCCGTCCGAGGTTTCGGCTCTGGCTCTTAAATGATAAAGACCATCTGAAAAACCAGTCAGTGAGATGGTGGAAAAATCCCCTAATGCAGGAAATTGCTTTTTATTCTGAGTGAAGCCTGTATCGGTCGCGACTTCAATCGTAAGCTTATTAAGCTTTTGTTGAGCAGACTTTGCAGACACTGAGACATTAAAGTACCCTTCTTTAATAATCGAGCTTGGCCCTTCAATGGTAAGCTGAGGGGATGATTCATCGGCAAGGATCGTCGTTGGCAGGAAGCCAATAAAACAAAATAAAAACAAGATATAACAATAGTTAACGCTTTTTTTGTTTTTTGTCATTGAGACATCTGCTCGCCAACGCAAGTTGAAATTTCAGGCTATCAGCCAATTATAGCAATTTCAACTGTTTCAGGGGGCATCCGTTTTACGCTGTACACCGTATATGACACAACATATTTTTTACGTTTAGTGGCTTTTACTTATGAAGTATTTATGCAGTCTGGGTTCAAACATCGATCCTGAAATGAATATCCACCACGCAAAACAACAGTTACAGGCGTTGAACAGTAACTGCTTATTCAGTCAAAACATAGCCACGAAGCCGGTTGATATTGATACACAAAACGAGTTTCTCAATGCCTTGTTTATTATCGATACATCACTTAGCTCACATGAGCTTAAGCAACGGTTTAACCAAATAGAGGAAGCCCTGGGACGCGATCGCAGTGATCCAGAAAGAAGCATCAAAGATAGAACCATCGATATCGATATTTTAGGACCTCTTGATGAGGGGCCGGAAGTGCCAGATTACTTACAATCACTCACAACAGAATTGGGGCTTGCATCATGACAAAAACCGCACTAGTGACAGGTGCTGGACGCCGCTTCGGATTTGAAGTCGCCAAAGCACTGATAGAAGATGGCTACAAAGTTTTTGCGCATTACAACAGCTCAAAAGACGGTGTCGATGAACTGAGTCAATTAGGTGCAGAGCCCATTCAAGCGAACTTTGCCCGCCAGCACGACGTTAAAGAGATGGTTACTCAAATTAAGAAAAACAGTTCCAAACTGGATCTGTTGATTAATAATGCGTCCTGTTTTTTCGACAACGACACCGTAGACAACGATTCAGAAGCGCTTGAAGCCATCTTTCAGGTACACAATATTGCTCCCTATTTGCTTATTACCGGCTTACAACAACAGCTGTCGAATTCCGACAATGGGCTTATAATCAACATTACGGATATATACACCGACAAACCTTCCACTAATTACATTGCTTACTGCGCAGCGAAAGCCGGCTTAGCCAATATGACTCAGGCCTTTGCGAAAGCATTAGCACCGGATATACGTGTGAACGCCATTCAACCAGGACCCATTTTATTCCTTCCGGAACACGACAACGAACATAAAATGCAGGTGCTGGACGAAACACCTTTACGGGTAGAAGGTGGATTAGAGCCAATGATAGACACCGTCCGCTTTTTACGTGACAACCCATTTCTAACCGGCGAGTCGATAAAAGTTGATGGCGGCAGAGCGCTTAATTTGTAGTGCCTTTACCTGTTAACGAATAGCCAATAAAAACCCCGGCTAAAAAGCCGGGGTTTTGTCATTTCAGCTGACGATTACTTAAGCATTTGGCGCAGTACGTAGTGCAAAATACCGCCGTTCTTGTAATAGTTCATTTCGTTACCAGTGTCGATACGGCATTTCACCTTGAACTTAGCCTCTGAACCGTCTTTGCGTTTTGCAACAACGTCCAGCATTTGACCCGGTTTAAGGTCATCGCTCAGTCCCAATACCGAAATTTGCTCTTCACCAGTAAGCTTGTGCTCTTCAACGCTCTCTCCGTCGGCAAATTGCAGCGGCAGAACGCCCATGCCAACCAGGTTAGAACGGTGAATACGCTCGTAACTTTCTGCGATAACAGCCTTAACACCCAGTAATCGAGTACCTTTTGCTGCCCAGTCTCGGCTAGAGCCCGTACCGTATTCCTTACCAGCCAACACGACTAAAGGTGTGTCGTTTTCCATGTACTTCATGGCAGCGTCGTAAATTGGCATTTGCTCGCCGGTCGGAATGAACTTAGTAAAGCCACCCTCAACATTGTCGAGCATTTGGTTCTTGATACGAATATTGGCGAATGTGCCGCGCATCATGACTTCATGATTACCACGACGCGAACCATACGAGTTAAAGTCTTTCACTGCCACACCATTTTCCTGCAAGTATTTGCCTGCAGGAGAATCCGGCTTAATAGAACCCGCCGGCGAAATATGGTCGGTGGTAATGGAGTCGGCAAACACCGCTAAGACATTTGCGTCTTTTATGTCGCTTGGTCCTTCTAATGGCTTATCAATACCTTCGAAGAACGGTGGGTTCTTAACGTAGGTCGACTCATCCTGCCAATTATAGGTTTTACCCTCAGCGACACTAATGTTCTGCCACTCTTCGTCACCAGCAAAGACTTCAGCGTACTCTTTGCCGAACATTTGGTTATCAACCGTTTTCACCGCCTCTGAGATTTCGGCGCTGCTTGGCCAAATGTCTTTCAAGAATACGTCATTGCCGTCTTTGTCTTTACCAATAGGGTCTTTGGTTAAGTCGGTACGCGTGGTACCTGCTAACGCATAAGCAACAACGAGCGGTGGTGAAGCGAGCCAGTTCGCCTTAACTTCTGGGTGAACGCGACCTTCAAAGTTGCGGTTACCGGACAACACCGAAGATACGGTTAAGTCCCCCTCTTGAATCGCTTCGGTAATTTCATCGTCCAATGGACCCGAGTTACCAATACACGTCGTACAACCGTAACCCACTAGATGAAACCCAAGTTTATCAAGGTAGTCATCTAAACCCGCTTTCGCCAGATAATCAGTCACGACTTTAGAGCCTGGCGCAAGCGATGACTTAACCCACGGCTTACGCATTAACCCTTTTTCTATCGCTTTCTGAGCCAACAGACCAGCAGCCATCATGACGCTTGGGTTTGAGGTATTGGTACAAGAGGTAATGGCGGCGATAACAACGTCACCATGTGACAAGCTGTAATCCTTGCCTTTTACCGGCACTTCTTTATCTTTCTCGCTTGACTGACCATTCGTCTCAAGAATCAGGTCAAAGTTACTACCTAACTGCTCCATATTGACGCGATCCTGCGGACGCTTAGGCCCTGCCAACGACGCCGTCACATCACCTAAGTCTAACTCCAACGAGTCGGTATACTCAGGTTCGTTGTCGTTGTCACGCCATAGACCCTGAGCTTTGCTGTACTTTTCAACCAGTTCAATGGTCTCTTCGTCACGACCTGACAGGCGGAAGTAACGCAATGTTTCATCATCCACCGGGAAGAAACCACAGGTTGCACCATACTCTGGTGCCATATTTGATATGGTCGCACGGTCTGCCAGCGGCAGGTTGTCTAAACCTGGACCGTAGAATTCAACAAACTTACCAACCACACCTTTTTCACGCAGCATTTGCGTAACGGTTAATACCAAATCGGTTGCGGTAACGCCTTCGTTGAGTTTACCGGTTAAACGGAAACCAACCACTTCCGGAATCAACATAGAAACCGGCTGGCCCAGCATTGCGGCTTCTGCTTCAATGCCGCCAACACCCCAACCTAATACACCAATACCGTTGATCATGGTGGTGTGTGAATCAGTACCGACTAGAGTATCCGGGAATGCAAAGGTTTTTCCGTCTTCCTCTTTAGTCCAGACACTTTTACCTAAATATTCCAGGTTTACCTGGTGACAAATACCTGTGCCTGGCGGCACTACGCGGAAGTTTTCAAACGCGCCCTGTCCCCATTTCAGGAACTCGTAACGCTCTTTGTTACGTTCCATTTCAATGCGAACGTTCTCTTTAAATGCTTCAGGACTTGCGTACTTATCAACCATTACCGAGTGGTCGATAACCAAGTCGACTGGTGACAAGGGGTTAATGGTTTCCGGATCGTGACCCGCTTTATCAACCGCGTCTCGCATGGCGGCCAAATCGACGATGCCAGGTACACCAGTAAAGTCTTGCATCAGTACGCGCGCCGGACGGTACTGTATTTCACGGTCAATTTTCTTTTCTTTCTGCCAATCGACCATGGCTTTTAAATCGTCTTCATTCACTGTGCTGCCGTCTTCATTGCGCAGCAAGTTTTCTAACAACACTTTCATTGAAGCCGGAAGTTTTGAAATATCCCCTAGAGCTTCTGCCGCTTTGGGCAAACTGTAGTAATGAAAGGTTTTTCCGTTAACCTCTAATGTACTTAAGGTTTTCAGACTGTCGTTGCCTGACATAGATACTCTCCCTTTCGCTTCTTAAGCGTTTTGTTAAGCCAAACGATACTTCTAATATAGACAAACAGAATCGTTTGAGCCACATAAAGTGCTTTCTATGCAAACACAAATCTAAGAGTTGTGCCAACACACCGCACGTAAAATGTTCAGTTAATCTACTATAATCGTTATTTTCTTACTTTATATTACATAGTCCGAAAAAACCGTTTAAGATCAATAAGACTTAAGTTTAAATCAGCACTACAGGACGCAGGAAATGAGCAAGGTACTCGACGATTTATTGAACCTATTGACACTGGAAACCATTGAAGACGGGTTATACCGCGGTCAAAGTCAGGATTTAGGCTTTGGTGCTGTATTTGGCGGCCAGGTCATTGGTCAGGCGCTGTCTGCGGCAAAAGAAACATTACCGGCCGAACGTGTCTGCCACTCGTTTCACAGCTACTTTTTGCGTCCGGGCGATGCCAAAAAGCCCATTGTTTACGATGTAGAAAACATTCGCGACGGTAAAAGCTTTTCAGCGCGGCGGGTGCAAGCCATTCAGTACGGCAAGCCTATTTTCTATATGACCGCGTCGTTTCAACAGCAGGAAAGCGGTTTTGAACACCAGGACGTCATGCCAGAAGTTCCCGGACCAGAAGGTTTGATATCAGACCTGGATATTTACCGCGAACACGAAGAATTGATTCCGGCGCCACTTCGCAATAAATTTATTTGTGAAAAACCAATAGAAATGCGTTTTGTAACGCCCTATAACCCATTTAAGCCGGAAAAAGACGAACCTAAGCGTTATGTTTGGTTAAAAGCCAACGGCAATATGCCCGCGGACACTCGCGTGCATAAATACCTACTGGCTTACGCGTCAGACTTTAACTTTCTGCCAACCGCGTTGCAGCCTCATGGCGTTAGTTTTGCGCAACCCAATATGCAGGTTGCGACCATTGACCACGCCATGTGGTTCCATCGTGATTTCCGCATGGATGACTGGGTCTTGTACGCAATAGACAGCCCATCAGCCAGCGGGCAGCGTGGCCTGGTGCGTGGTCAAATATATACCAGAGACGGTATGTTGGTCGCATCGACCATTCAGGAAGGTGTCATGAGAGACCGCAGTTAATTGCGGTCTCCGGAGCTTTATTAGGTCAGGGAAACAAAGAAACCAGCTATCGCAGCGCTCATCATATTCGCAAGCGTCGCGGCTAAAAGCGCTCTCATACCCAATCTGGCTATGTCATGACGGCGACTGGGTGCCATACCACCAAGACCACCAAGCAAAATAGCAATGGATGAAAAGTTTGCAAAGCCACATAGCACGAACGTCACAATCACCTGCGAATGCTCGCTCATTTGCTCTTTGTAATTCACAAAATCGAGATAAGCAACAAACTCATTTATAACCAGCTTTTGGCCGATGAAACTACCGGCAAGGTTCGCTTCATCCCAGCTGACGCCTAACACATAAGCGACTGGCTGAAAGACATAACCAAATACTTCCTGCAAGGTTAAATCTGCGTAACCAAACCAGCTACCAACCCAGCCGAAAATACCATTAATTAACGCAATAAGTGCCACAAACGCCAGCAACATTGCGCCCACATTCATCGCCAGTTGCAAGCCACTGGACGCACCTTGCGCTGCCGCATCAATCACGTTAGCTGAGTTATCATCCACTTCTATTTCTTCAAGATCATTACGTGGCTTTTCGCACTCCGGAATCATCATTTTGGCCATAAGGAAGCCAGCCGGGGCTGCCATGAAACTTGCCGCAATTAGGTATTTTAGCTCTACGCCAACCCCGGCATAACCCGCCAAAACGGATCCGGAAACGGACGCCATTCCGCCCACCATTACGGCAAAAAGCTCAGAGCGCGTCATAGTGCCAATAAAAGGCCGCACCATCATGGGCGCTTCCGTCTGCCCCACGAAAATATTTGCCGCCGCTGACATTGATTCCGGACGACTGGTGCCTAGCAGTTTCTGCAGCCCACCACCGAGTATGCGAATGACCCACTTCATAATGCCCAAATAATAAAGCACAGAAATAAGTGAAGAGAAAAAGACAATCACGGACAGCACTTGAATGGCAAACACAAAACCAAAGTCTTCGGACGCTAAGTTGCCAAACAAAAAGTCGATACCCGCTTTGGTGTAGCCAATAACAGTCGATACGCCCTGTGCGAAACCAAACAGCATTTCACGACCAATAGGCACGTAAAGTACGAAGCCAGCAAGAACAACTTGAATAGCAAACGCACCTAGAACGGTGCGCCAGCGGATAGCTTTGCGGTTTGTCGAAACCAGATAAGCAACGAGAAAAATAATGGCAATGCCAAGAATACTATTCATAAGAAAACCAGTTTATTCCGCCAGCAACTGACGTATTTTTGTTTTTATAATGTCAATGGCTATTTCGTTCTGGCCACCACGAGTGACAACAAGATCAGCGTATTGCTTAGATGGGAAAATGAAGTCAAAAAACGCCGGTCGCACATACTGTTCGTATTGCTCTGTTACCGACTGTAAATTTCTGCCACGCTCTTCAATATCGCGTTTAATACGACGCAGCAAGCAAATATCAAGGGGGGTATCCATAAATACGGAGATATCGAACTGTTCCCTCAGCTTTTCGTCCGTCAGTAATAAAATACCTTCAACCATAACAACCCTTGCCGGTGCCACTTTAATGGTTTCGGGAAGGCGGGTGTGCGTTTTATGGCTGTACTGCGGCATTTCAACCGCTTCGCCAGCCTTCAACTGTTTTAAGTGCTTCATGAGCAAGTCATGCTCAAAGGCCGCCGGTTGGTCATAGTTGGTCAGAACTCGCTGTTCCATCGTCATATGACTCTGATCGCGGTAGTAGGCATCCTCGGCGAGAATGGCGATACCGTCAGTGCCCAACTCCGCAACTAACTCCTGATAAACCGTCGAGGCAAACAAACTTTTGCCTGACGCTGAAGCCCCCGCTATTGCTATAACTGTCGTCTTATTCACCGTCTTATTCACAAGATACCGTATCTATTTTCTGCAAATCGCGCGCAATTATCCTTGATTGTCTGCGTAATTAAAAGACTTGACTGAAACCTTATTTATCACAAAAAACAGTGGGCGGTTTCAATATGTTTAATTTCGTTACAATTTAACAGGTCATTTATCGGGCACACCCCGCTGGGGTTTCGTATAGTAGTGGGGCTTATAAAAACAATATTGGGAATAATTATGAAGATGATGAAAACCCTCACTGCAGTTGCAGTGACGACGGTTCTTTTAGGCGGCTGCCAGTCAACAACATCGGCTAGTAATACAACCGCTGTTAGCCAGTCTCAGTTTCCTGAAGTGAAGGTTAACTACGAAACATTTACCTTAGATAACGGATTAACGGTTGTCGTTCATGAAGATCGCAAAGCCCCCATTGTTGCCGTTAACGTATGGTACGCCGTTGGCTCTAAAGACGAAAAGCCCGGTAAAACGGGTTTCGCGCACCTGTTTGAACATTTGATGTTTAATGGTACTGAAAACTACGACGACGAATATTTCGGTCCCTTTGAACGTGCAGGCGCCACTGAAATGAACGGTACCACCAACAACGACCGTACGAATTACTTTGAAAACGTTCCAACACCAGCGCTTGATATGGCGTTATGGATGGAGTCTGACCGCATGGGGCACTTGTTAGGTGCAGTGACTCAAGAAAAATTAGACGAGCAACGGGGCGTTGTACAAAACGAAAAACGCCAGGGCGAAGCTCAGCCTTACGGCAAAGCCTGGAGCTACATTGCAGAACAAACTTTCCCTGAAGGTCACCCATATTCCTGGTCGGTTATTGGCTCGATGGAAGACTTAAATGCAGCGACACTGGACGACGTACACCAATGGTTTAAAGACTACTATGGTGCAGCCAACGCTGTACTCGTCTTAGCCGGTGACATTGATGTTGAAACCGCGCAAGAAAAGGTCACCAAATACTTTGCTGACATCGATCCGGGCAAGCCGTTGAAAAAGCAAGAAACCTGGGTCGCAAAACGCGATGAAACCAAGCGTGCCTCCATGGAAGACCGCGTTCCTGCCGCCCGTGTTTACAAGGTTTGGAACACCGCTCAAATGGGTACGGCAGATTCAGAATATTTAGGCTTATTTGCTGACATTCTTGCCAACGGGAAAAACTCTCGTTTGTATGAGCGTCTGGTCTATGACGAGCAAATTGCCAGCTCTGTTGGCGCTTTCCAATACGGTCGCACACTGGCCGGTCAGTTCATGATTACGGCTGATGCAAAACCAGGTGTTGAGCTTGAGCAAATTGAAGCAATTATTAATGAAGAGTTACAGCGCTTAATTAAAGAAGGGCCTACCCAAGCAGAATTGCAACGTACTAAGTTCAGTACGACAGCAAACTTTGTACGCCGTGCTGAAAAAGTGGGTGGCTTTGGTGGTAAGTCAGACATTCTTGCCTCTGGCGCTGTCTACCACGACGACCCTGGCTTCTATGCACAAGAAATGGAGTGGACAAAACAGGCAACCGTCAGTGACATTCAAAATGTCGCTCAAAAGTGGTTATCCAGTGGCGACTTTGTTTTGAACGTTGTACCACAACCAAACTACACGGCGCAGGAAACGGATGCAGATCGTTCAGAGCTTCCTAATGTTGGCGACTTACCTCAGCTGGAATTACCAGAAGTTGAGCAGTTTACACTATCGAATGGCTTAGATGTCTATTTGGCACAACGTACCGATACCCCAACCATTGAAATGAGCTTAGTCTTTGACAGTGGTTATGCGTCAGATGTTGGCGGTAAATTAGGTACAGCAAGCTATACCATGTCAATGCTGAAAGAAGGAACTGAGAGTTTGGGAGCATTAGAGTTAAGTGAACGCTTAGAGTCTTTAGGTACCAACCTAAATGCCTCAGCCAGTCTGGACAGCTCTCGCATTAGCATGGACACGCTAAGCGTTAACTTTGCCGAAAGCTTATCGTTAATGAATGATGTTCTGCAAAATCCGGCTTTTTCAGAAGAAGAAATTGAACGCAAACGTTCAAATTGGATAGAGGGCATTCGCAAAGAAGAAGCTCGCCCTCAAACTCAGGCTCTGCGCGTTTTGCCTGGCTTAATGTTCGGTGATGGTCACGCATACAGCCAGCCGCTGACGGGCTCTGGTACGGTCGACTCAATTAAGTCTCTGACGCGTGAAGACTTAGTTGAGCATGCACAAACCTGGCTACGCCCAGACAATGCAAAACTGGTCATTGTGGGCGACACCACAGTAGAGCAAGCTAAATTATTGCTGGAAGAGCAATTTGCCAGCTGGCTGTCTCCGGCAACACCTAAGCCTGAAAAAACACTGGATGCGTCTGCAGCATCAAACGACAGTCGCGTTTTCCTGATTAATAAACCGGGAACACCTCAATCGTTAATTATTGCGGGGCAGCTTGCACCTTCAGGTCAAGTCGACAACGCCGATACCATTGACGTGATGAATACGATTCTCGGTGGCAGTTTCACCAGTCGTTTAAATATGAATCTCCGAGAGGATAAGGGCTGGTCTTACGGTGCTCGTTCTATATGGCTGGACAACGAAGGCCCCGGACTATTAATGGCACTTGCGCCGGTTCAAACGGACAAGACTCAGGAATCCATTCAGGAAATTGTCAAAGAGTTTACTCAGTATGAAGGCGATAAGCCGGCAACCGACGATGAACTTGCCAAAGTTAAAGCCAACAAAACAGCCAAACTTCCTGGCGCTTATGAAACCAAAGGCGCTTTATTGAGCGGGTTGGTAAGTACCTTTAACAAAGGCAAAGACGTTGAGTATCTTGAGTCCTATGGTCAGCGCATCAATGCAATTACTCTGGATGATATCCAGGAAAGCGCCGATAATGTGTTAACACCAAACGCAATGACCTGGGTTATTGTTGGTGACTTAGCTGAAATTGAAGATAAAGTTCGCGAACTGAATCTAGGCGAAGTCACTATTCTTCAAAGTGACGAAGAATAAAAAGTAAAACAGGCTCAATAAAAAGCCCCGGCTTCATCGTTAAGCCGGGGCTTTTTTTACGCATTAACGCGAATTAATACATTGAACCGTTAAGCGCCAAATAACTGCTCGGCGCGACTATGCAGAATCCAGCTGGTAAGAATATATTTGTCATTAGACACCGGCGTTCTACCACGGTGAGTATGGGTGAAATACGCGGGAGCAATAACCATTTGTCCGGCTTTGGGCTTTAACGAACGCTCCTGGTAGTAAAAGTCGGTCTCCCCCCCTTCTTCCACATCGTTTAAATAGTACATAAATAACAAAGCACGATGCAGTGGCTCGGTTGAGCCTTTCTGAGGAAACGTCTCGCAATGCCAGTAGTTATAATTGCCCTCACCTTTACGATAGCGCTGCATTTGAATGGCGCCTACCCGAAACAGCTTTTGCATAATCGCCATTTCATTGCCTTTGGCTATTTCATCAAAATTTTCATGGGTCAACGGAGTTGGCTGTTGAGTCTTCGGATGCTGAAGCGTAAGAGCCACAGGCGCAATTAACGCAAAGTGATATTTCTTAAAATACTGCAAAGCATGGTCTGCCGTCGTTTTTTGAATTTTCAGCAGTAAATCTTGATACTCTGCGTGAGAGTTGAGCATTAAGTCTGTGCTCGACTTTTTCTCCACATCCACTCCACCGCCAGTGCGGCCTTGAAAAGTGTGTCCGGAACTCTCAAAAGTATCAATCAACTGCTTACAAAAGTCTGATGACAATGCATTATCGTAAGTTTCTATAAAATCCGTCATAGGAAAATCAGTTTAGTAGTCGGTTTACTTCAGGGCTTGGTTTGCCAATGTAGTAGCCTTGCAAGTACTCGATGTTCTGGCTACACAAGTAGCTGTTAACTTCTTCATTTTCAACAAACTCGGCAACAATAGGAATATTCAATTCCTTACAAATGCTAATCATGCCATTCAAAATGCTGGCACTGGTCTCGTCATATAAAACATTCTGAACAATACTGCCGTCAATTTTCAGGTAGTCTGGACGTAGACTAATTAGTCGGGAGAAGTTCGAATATCCTACACCAAAATCATCAATCGCAATTTGGCCACCCAGCTGTCTTACCTCTTGCGCAAACGTCTGAACTTTTTCGAAATCCTCGGTCGATTCCGTTTCGGTGATTTCAAATATCAGCTTAGCTTTTTTGTGCTCCATGAGCACATACCGTATGAAATTTACGGTTTTGTCGTTGAGTATGTCTTCAATCGATAAATTCACCGATATCGCAACGCCAAATTCTTCAGACGCTAACACCGCTTGCTCTATGACTGAACGTGTAATTTCACAGTAATAACGCGTCGTTTTTGCTTTATCTAAAAACATTCCCGGAGGTAAGTCACTGTTGTTGTCACGCATTCTCACCAGCGCTTCATAATAACTCGGACGCTCGTTCGAGGTGCTTTTAATTGGTTGGTAATAGTTCACAAAGCGGTGATCGGTAATGGCGGATTGAATTTTAGGAATCCAATTAACCTTGTTTTCTTTTAAGAACTCACGCTCTCGCACGACTTCTATTTTGTGCCCGGAATAAATTGCCTTCGCTTTTGATAAAGCACTCTCTGCGAGCTGCAGATGCTTGCTGTCACCGACCCCCATTCCTATGGCCACGTCCAAATTCGCCTCAACGTCACGCACTTCCAACTTAAGGTCAGACAAGGCTTCATAAAAGTGCAGTAAGTGACTTTCAAATAACGTAGGTATCATTCGAAAATCAGGAATGAGCGCAAACTTGTCACTGTACAAGCGATAAATATTAATATGGTTCGACTTTAGCTGCTTTTGTGCCCATAAACTGAATTTACGAAGCAATTCGTCACCAAAGTCCAAACCATAGAAGTCCGCATAACTGCGAAATTTTCGTATATCAAGTACGGCCAGACATTGTGCTTTTACACGTTTCAGGTCGTTTAATAAGTCAACTCTGGTTGGTAACCCGGTTACCCGATCATAGCGCGCTTCTTGCAGAAGTTCGTCAAGGTGAACTTCGCGTGAGATATCCTGAAACAACAGAACCAGTTCATTTAGCGTACCCGCTTCGTCGTAAAGCGGAATTGTCATACAACGACACCAGTTCGTGCGTGTGTTGCTTTCAAGGCAAACCGTACCGTTCCAGCTGTTACCCGATTCAATTGCATAGCTTATAACTTCTGTTACATGCTGTCTGTTGTCAGGGTGCAGGAAATCACGAAACGCTGTAGTCTGTTTTAGGTAGTGAATATCGAGCAGCTTATGCATGGAGTCACTTAACCACCGAATGTGACCAGACGGCGACAGTCGGGCACAAAGCGCAGTAGACTCTAACGTATTTATGTACTGCTTTAACAAAAATTGATCACGCATTCGCGCTTGATTACCTCAGCGACTCAGTAGAGATGTTAGCTTTTTGTAATGTAACGAATTCGATTGAATAATAACAGCCCGCAATCGCAGATATTTCTTTAAATTTACAGTCCAGCTTGCGTATAATCGCTCCGTTTTTGCAAACTTGACTAAAATTTAGGCGCTTTATCCATGAAACACATCGTTTTCTCTTTGTTCATTCTTTTGGCTTTGCCTTTTTCAGCAACCGCAGAAAAGTATTGGTCAGACACCAGTCTCACCTACTTAAATGGTAGTGACTATGAAGTTGGCGACCCTGACCGCCAGGTTATCACTCTTGAGTACGTTGGCGGGTACAGTTGGGGCAAGATCTTCTCTTTCGCCGACCGTTTAGAATCTGATAACGGCGATACAGAAACCTATATTGAGGTCTCTCCAGAAGTCTACTTCGTGCAGTTTGATGACAACATCGTCAACAATTTAAGCGTTACCACTACCGCGGAAGTTGGTGACGGTTTTACTCACTACCTTTATGGCATTGGCGCAGCTTTCGATGTACCTGGCTTTCAGTTTTTTGAAGTTGATGCGTACAGGAGAAACAATGATGGTTTCGACAACAACTACCAAGTGACCTTGTCTTGGGGAGTACCTTTCTCTGTTGGTGAAACCCAATGGATGTACGATGGCTTTTTAGATTACGCCTCTGGTATTAGCGGTATCGGTCCGGCTAATATGAACTTCACTTCACAGCTCAAGTGGAATTTAGCGCCTTATTTTGACCTGTCTGCGCCACTTTACGTTGGTGTCGAGTACGTTTACTGGCGCAACAAGTTTTATATTGATGGTGTTAACGAGAAAAACCCGAATTTATTGATTAAATGGCACTTTTAAGTGCCATTTTTCTATAGATGATACACCCCTTGATAATCCGCGACCTCGACATCAAAAGACGTTGTTTGCATAAGGTGGTCGCGGAATGCTTCCAGGGCGTCCGGCTCGCCATGCACCAACTGAATCGCCGTATTGGGTTTTAATTCAGACTGCTTCAGCCACTGCGTAATTTCTTCATAATCCGCGTGTCCTGACAGCCCCTCTAATGCTCTTATACGAGCCTTAACCGGGAGCCACTCGCCGTGCAGTTTAATCGACTCAACACCTTGTAACATTTTTGCACCGCGTGTACCGCCTGCCTGGTGGCCGCTGAACAGCACCGTTGAGCGATGATCAGCCAGCCAATGCTTGAAATGATGCAAAATTCGGCCTCCTGTTGCCATACCGCTACCGGCAATTATGATATGCGGTCCAGTTTGCGAGGCTATCGCTTTTGAGTCATCAACCGAACGCGTGTACTCCACTTTGTTATAGGTATTTTGACACTGAGCATCCGACAACTTATGCAAGTCATGAAACCGTTGATACAAGCCAGACACATTAATGGCCATGGGAGAGTCCAGGAAAATAGGCTGCCGTGGAATCCGCTTTTCATCCATTAATTTTACCAACAAATACTGTAACAACTGGGCACGGCCTACTGAGAAACTCGGTATTAAAAGGACACCACCGGACTGAGAGGTTTCATTGACCACTTCCGCTAATTGCTCTTCTGCACTGTCGGCTGCCTGATGACGCCGGTCTCCATAAGTCGATTCCAACATTAGTAAATCAAGTTCAGGCAACGGCTCTGGCGGATACATCATAATGTCATTTGGCCGACCAAGGTCACCGGAAAAGCCAACTCGCTTACCATCAGCTTCCAAAATAACGCTGGCAGCACCTAAAATGTGTCCCGCTTTTCTTAACGTGATAGTAATATCGCCAATGGAAAACTGTTGATGGTATTCAACGCCTTGAAATAACGTCATAGACGCTTTCGCCGTGGCTTCGTCGTAGAGAGGTTCAGGCTTTTCATGCCGACTGAGCTTATGTTTACCAAGGTACTTGGCATCCTCTTCTTGTATGCGACCACTGTCTGCCAGCAAGATATCGCACAAACCGACCGTTGCGTGATGTGTAAAAACAGGACCACGGTAGCCATTTTTATACAAAACCGGAATAAAACCGGAATGATCTAAATGCGCATGTGTCAGAACCACACCGTCAACGTCCTGGATACCCATTGGCAAGGGCTGCCAATTGCGGCGTCGTAGCCACTTGTAGCCCTGAAATAAACCACAGTCAATCAAGAGTCGGGTCGAATCCGTTTCAACTAAATATTTAGAGCCCGTTACGGTTTCTGCACCGCCAAGAAATACAATTTTCATACAGCATCCTTTTCTATGCGATCACGGCCGTTTCGCTTTGCGTGTAATAACGCCCTATCGGCCCGGTCAACAGCGACCATAATATGTTCATTTTTTGATACCTGTGCCACACCAAAGCTGCATGACAAACGCTCTGCAAGCGATGGTATGACTATTTTCGATATACCCTCTCTCAGTTTATGCGCAACACCCACAGCATCGCTTTGATCGGTATCAGGGAGTAAAATCATAAACTCGTCACCACCAAAGCGACCGAGTACATCCGACTCCCGCAACTGCGCATTGACCGCATTGGTAATTTCAACAAGCGCTGAGTCACCAACAATATGACCATAAGTGTCATTAATTGATTTAAACTTATCGAGATCAAACATAATGACTGAAATAGGTTTGTTACGTCGCCGAGCCATTTTCAGTAGTAAGTCCGCTTGTTGCATAAAGTGTTCACGAGAGGCCGCGCTTGTTAAACCGTCTTGCGATACTTGATGCGTCAAGTATTGATTATGTGCGACTAGCGCCGGAACCGTTAATCCAAACCAAGCCGTTGACGCTATAACAGTGACCGCAAACTGATACACAATTGCGTAGTCCATTAACCCCAATAGACCAATAGAAAAGGCCGTAATGGTACTAAAGACAGCAAGTGCTATAGCGGTTTTTAATGGCGACTCGGTATAGGAAACCCAAAGCAAAGGTAAAATTAAAAAGAAGACCAGAAAGGCAGCCTCTTCATAGCTGGAAAACATAGAAATGATTAAGCAAACTGCCAGCATAATGACAATAATTAGCAACTTTGTAGAAAAGGACGACCAACTGCCCCCACCTTCGGTAAACTTTAAGCCGCCTAGCCAGCGTTCTATTTGTGGGTAGCGCCAACTCACCAACGCAATGAAAATAGGCGTGAGCACAATAACGCCGCTCAAGTCACCTATCCACCAAGGCAGCCAGGTGTACCAAAGCGCCTCAGCTTGAAGCAAATTACCGGAGATCATGACCTCAGTACCCAACCACGCCGCGCAAAATGACGACAGTGCAGCAATACCTAAAAACGTCATAATGGTGCTAGACAAACCGTGGCTGCCTAAGCGAAGTAGTTTGGAGCGCAATAACCACGCCCCTAAGAAATAAGGCACCGTATGCGCAAATCCAAAAATCAGACCAGTCACGAGTAAATCCTTGACCGGTGTTTGGTCACCGTATAAATCAGATACCCATAACGTTGTTACGATACTGCCAAGTAGTATTGCGGGAAAGGCTCGCCAGCTCATGACCAGAAATGCAGCGAACGTCAGCCCCGCTGGCGGAAACCAAATACTGGCGTGCGGAGCGTATTCCATTATTCCTGCAACACGCCACAAAATTATCCAGGCAAGCGCTAACAGTAATGTTCTTATAATTATTTGGCGCAATATAAACCGTCTTATTATTTTTTTATTATGTCTCTAACTGTTATAAAAAAACACTCAAAAGGCAACCTTTAGTCTATTGACGGGGCTAATTTATCTTGCTTCACTCAAAGTTAATAAGGAGTGAAACATGACGCAACAATACCCAAAAGCCGATGAGTTCATGGCCAGCACGCATGAAGTTGAAAACCAGCCGGAGCCTTTAGAAAACTATAATCTCTATTTAGCTGACAAGGCGCTTCAGGCGGCGGTTGAACGAGAGGGAGCCAGCTGGGCCTACTCTGATCTTATTGCTTTTGGTGCGCTGGCCGGTCAACGTGACAGTATTGAGCTTGGGTTTCAGGCAAACAAATATCCGCCGGAGCTGAGAACTCACGATCGCTATGGACATCGTATTGATCAGGTCGACTTTCACCCCAGTTATCATCAGTTAATGACAACCGCCATTGAGCATGGGTTGCATGCCAGTCCCTGGAGCGACCCTAAACCGGGGGCTCATGTGGCTCGAGCGGCAAAATATTATCTGCATACCCAAGTCGAAGCGGCGCACGGCTGTCCCATTACCATGACCTTTGCAGCCGTTCCGGCGCTGCGTCACCAGCCCAGTTTACTGAAAGAGTGGGCGCCAAAAATCACAGCCCGCGTTTATGACCCGAGCAACCGCCCCCATACCGAAAAAAGCGCGGTAACAATTGGCATGGCAATGACCGAAAAGCAAGGTGGGTCTGACGTGCGTAGAAACTCGACTCGGGCTTACGCCATTAGTCAAGAAGGTTCAGGGGAAGCCTATGAGCTCATCGGGCACAAATGGTTTGTTTCAGCACCTATGTGTGACGCTTTTCTTGTGCTCGCACAGACGACAAACGGTTTATCGTGCTTTTTAGTCCCCCGTTGGCGCCCCGATGGCTCTAAAAACCCGCTACAAATACAACAGTTGAAACAAAAAATGGGCAATGCCGCCAATGCATCCAGTGAAACCGAGTTACGTGGCGCGCTAGGTTGGATGGTCGGTGAAGAGGGTCGCGGCGTTCGCACTATTATTGAAATGGTTGCGACCACTCGCTACGACTGCATGATTGGTTCGTCGTCCGGCATGCGCCAAGCTGTGGCTCAAGCCATCCATCACGCATCGAATCGGGAAGCTTTCGGTGCCCGGTTAAGCGAACAACCGCTCATGCAAAACTTGCTGGCTGACCTGGCAATAGAAAGTGAAGCAGCTACGACATACACCATGCGCATTGCCCGAGCAATGGACAACCAGAACAACGAGCACGAAAAGCTGTTGTCCCGCATTGCCACACCCGTTGGCAAATACTGGATTTGCAAGCGTACACCGAACCATGCCTACGAGGCGATGGAAGTCATTGGCGGCAGCGGTGTTATGGAAAACCATATTATGCCGCGTTTATTCCGGGAGTCACCTGTAAATGCGATATGGGAAGGCAGCGGCAATGTTCAGTGCCTTGATATTTTGCGCGCAATTGAAAAACAGCCGGAGGTTCTCGATGCATACTTTACTGAATTAGAGAAGGCTCAGGGAGCTGATCGACACTTTGATACCTTTGTGCGTAGCTTAAAATCTAAATTTAGTGATATAAGCACTCTGCAATATCAGGCAAGGACTATTGCGGACAAAATGGCGGTAGGCTTGCAGGGGGCACTATTACTGCAACATTCCACAAATGATGTTGCTGACGCCTTTTGCAAAAGCCGCTTAGCGTCCAATGGTGGTTTGAATTACGGGACCATGCCGAGTGGACTTAATTGTGCTGCGATCGTCGAAAGGGGCGCGCCAACAAACGAATAAATAATTCACCAACAATAGCCAGCACTAAGCCGCAAACCAAGCCAAATAGGATAGCGCCCGGGTTCAGCTTAACAGTGTAAGAAAAGTCGCTTCTGACTTCCTGTTGTATGTCTGGTACAGGAGAAATAAAAGCCTGAGTATAAGCGTTCCAGGCACTTTCATTAAATTCATTCAACGCACTGAGTAATAGCTGGTGGCGTGTGTATATAACGCTAATGCTTTGCCCGCCTTCCCGGAAGACGATATCGTCACTGGCCTCATAGTGAGCAATGAGCTGTTCGATATCACCATCGAAAAACTTCTCTGCTTCGTCTCTGAATGCATCAAGGCTTTTTTCTGACTCTATTAGATGAGCATTAAGGCTTTTGCCGTATTGATCAACAAAGCCCGGTAATTGAATACCAGCCAGTACGCCCAGAATCAGCAAAATAATTCTCAGGTAAGATGTGAAAACGCCCATGCTCTCTCCTTACATAGCCTAAAGCTACTCTAGGCCAGACCATGGTCAATAATCAAACAAAATTACACGACTTAACGCAAGAGAAGCTAACCGGTCAGAACAACGGCATTCTTACCTTCTTTTTTCGCCTGGTACATGGCTCGATCTGCGCGTGCCATAATGTTTTCAACGGTGTAATGCTCTGACGGTTTGTCACATTGGCATAAACCAATAGACAAGGTTACTGGCAACTTTGCATGCCCTATTCCGCTAACTAATTCAGCTCTTAAGCGTTGCATCATTTGCTCTGCGTCACTTGCAGCAATCATCGGATGAATGGTCGCAAATTCGTCTCCGCCAATGCGAGCGACATAATCGGTATGCCGACTGTGCAAACGAATAAGTTCAGCAATCTTTTGTAGGACTTCATCACCGTACTGGTGACCATACTCGTCGTTAATTTCTTTAAAGTCATCAAGATCAATAAAGCTGACTGCGAACGGCGTTCCATGCTGCTCCAACTGCGTAATTTCATCGGTCAACTGCGCTGTAAACGCTCTTCGGTTCATTATGCCGGTTAAATGATCCGTCAATGCCTGACGTTTTTCAAACTCCAGTTCCAAACGAATTTTATCTTCCGCTTTTTTAAGCAGCGTGTAATCACGAGCGATCGCAATACCGAACAATTCACCATCAATTTCCATCTGGTTCAGCATAATATCAACGTAAAACTTAGAACCATCACGGCGAACGGCAGGAAAGATTAGGCCATTCCCCATTGAACGCCGCCCTGGGTGTTTAAAAAACTTGACCAGGTGTTCATCATGCTTTTCCCGGAACTCTTTAGGCAATAAGCTATTTAACGGCATTTCCAACATTGAAGACGACGAATAACCAAACATTGCCGCTGCTGCTTGATTCACAGCGACAATTAACCCTTCAGTGTTTATAACGACTGCACCATCAGGAATAATCTCGAGAAAATCGGTAAAGGCTTGTTTTACTTCCATGAGCATTCTCCGTTACAGCACAGCCCTTTAAAGCGAATGTTTTTAACTAAAATAACTTTTTAACTAAGATAACTAATATATAACAGTTCTGTTGAAGCTTTAAGCAAAATCGCCCAAAAGCCGTTGAGAATAGATTCTCCGAGGGTAGACTTTGACTCAGATCAAGTTGAATTACTGAATCCGAGTTACTGAGAATGTGGTATAGTGCAGGGAAAGTCACAGCAACTGTGACACCTACTTAAAACAATTCCCGGAGCTTCATGTCCACAGAACAAAATCAGAACTCGTTTCAGTCACTAGGACTGAACGACAATATCTTACGAGCCGTAAATGAATGCGGTTACACCACCCCTACCCCGATTCAAGAGCAAGCCATTCCGACCGTAATGAAAGGTCATGACTTACTGGCAGCAGCGCAAACCGGAACCGGGAAAACAGCAGGATTTACGCTTCCTTTATTGCATAACTTGTCTTCGACGAAGACAGAAGGTAAGCCTGTTATTCGAGCGTTAATATTAACACCGACACGTGAGTTAGCGGCTCAGGTTGAGGATAACCTCAACACCTACGCAAAATACACAGGCCTTAAATCATTGGTCATTTTTGGTGGCGTTGGTATCAACCCACAAATTAATGCGTTACGTCGAGGTGTCGACATTTTAGTAGCAACCCCCGGACGCTTGCTTGACCATAGCCGTCAGGGCACGGTTGATTTAAGCAACATCGATGTGCTTATTCTTGATGAAGCAGACCGCATGCTGGACATGGGTTTTATTCATGACATTAAAAAAGTTATGAAATTAATTCCTGAAGAGCGCCAGACGCTGCTGTTCTCTGCGACATTCTCAAAAGAAATAAAAGCATTAGCTCAACAGTTTATGCACCAACCTAAACTGGTGGAAGTTGCTCGCCAAAATGCCACTGCTGATACAATCGAGCAGCGCGTTTATCCGGTTGATAAGAAACGCAAACGTGAGTTACTAAGCTATCTAATTGGCAGCAGAAACTGGCGACAAGTATTAGTCTTTACCCGAACCAAGCACGGGGCTAATCGTTTGGCGACTCAACTTAGCGACGACGGTTTACCAGCAATGGCTATTCACGGCAATAAGAGCCAAGGCGCCAGAACCAAAGCTTTAGCGCAGTTTAAAGCAGGGAAGTTACGTGTTTTAGTCGCAACCGATATTGCTGCACGCGGTATTGATATCGACGAATTACCACATGTAATAAATTTTGAACTACCACAAGTTGCTGAAGACTATGTGCATCGCATTGGACGTACCGGCCGTGCCGGCAGCGAAGGCGAAGCCGCTTCTTTGGTCTGCGTTGACGAACATAAGTTGCTACGCGACATTGAAAAGCTGACCAAGAATGAGATACCGAAAGAAGTGGTTCCGGGTTTTGAGCCCGATCCGAGCATAAAACCTGAGCCTATCCAAAAGCCCAGAGGTAGCCGGCCAAATAACTCGCGCCGTGCGCCGAGACAAAACCGCCCGGCGACACGACGCTAGCCACTTCACTGTCGGCTGGGTTTTACTTCAAAAAATCCAGTCCGCCAGTTACTGCAGCGACCTGGGCTTCAATACACTGCTCAGGCGTTGCTTTGGGGCTGTCGGGGTAAACTTCTGTGGTTGTGGCGTACTCTGCTTTACTGAAGCTAATGCAAAGTCCCAGCTTAGACGTTGGCAGTAAAATAACACCTCGCTGCGCAATGTCTTCGCCAATCAGTTTATTTTCATCGTCAGCGTCCGCTATGTGTGTGACTTTCTCGACAGAGTCCAGTACGGCCTTTTGGAATTCCGGGTAAGGCTTTTCGGCATTACCGACCAAATAGAAGCCGTCAGGGATATTCCAATTAGTATTCACGGTACCATCCATTGCGGCTTTTGCCGGACGAAACTCACTGTTGTCAGTATCTGTGGTTTCATGCAAGTCAATGTGCGCCAGAATATCTACGCCTAAATCCGCGACGTACTTCATAATATGAGCGCACTCGCCAGCCGGTGATTCAGCAACAAACGAACGATTAGGATCAATAGCGGCCGGGTTCCATCGGTTAATGGTTTCATAACCCCACGGACTTAAACACGGTGCAACAACAACGTTAAAGTGCTCTGCATAGCTATTGGCTTGGGTTTCTATAAAACGCAACGCACCGTGAACACCACTTGTTTCGTAGCCGTGTACACCACCAGTGACTAATACCGTCGGTTTATTACTGTCCCAACTCTTAGTTTTCACCGCGAATAACGGGTAAGTAGCGCTTTCGTAAGCCAACTCGCCATATTGTTCAACGTCAAAGTCGTCTTTAAATGTCTCTATTTTGCTAACAACATCATCAAAGTATGAACGCTTTTGAGTTTGCTCCGCTAACCATTGCGCTTTTTCTTCCGCACCCCATGGTTTACCTGGAGTACCAATGTGGTAAATCGTTTCTTGCGTCATAGCCTGATCCTATTCATTACGTCTTTTAAAGAGAGATAGCTATACTACCAAAGTCTTCTCATGCACCAAAGCTATGCTGCCTTGGTCGCCTCTTTATTACCCGCTTTATTATCTACTTTCTCTGCCGGTGTTTTTTCTGCTTTCGGCTTTTTCGGTTTCTTGGCGCCGAGAGCAATTAAAACATTTTCTCGTTCTTTCGCTAAAAACATCGCCATATCTTCAAGCTGCTTGTCGTCAGTAAAAAGCTCGCTGCTTTCAATTAAGGGCGTTAGCGCCTCTGCCATATCCAACATTTTATCGTGTGCATCAGCTTCGGCTTTCGAGGTAAATGTCATTTTTTCGGCTCCATCGCGAATCACTACGTATTGGGTTACTACAGCCATGGTTGTGTCCTTTGCTGAGGTTTACAGATACTGGTTATTTGTACAGTATAAAGCAAGTAATTGCAATAGCTGCCACATTCGCTAAACTGCGCACTCTTAACAAAGACGATAAGTACAGGAATACAGCCAGCCCCATGACTCAGTTCTCCAAAGCACAAGTTCGACTGGCTATATTTGCCATGGCCATTGGCAGTTTTGCTATTGGTATCGGTGAGTTCGTGATTATGGGTTTGCTGCCTGACGTCGCTACCGATTTTAATACTGACACGCGTACAACCGGGCACTTAATCAGTCTTTACGCTTTAGGTGTTGTTATCGGTGCGCCACTTATTACTATCCTCTTTGCGCGCTTTCCTCGTAAACCGATGCTACTCATACTGTTGTTCGTTTTCGCTATTGGTAATTTTGCCAGCGCATCGGCCGATAATTACTTTTTGCTGCAAATTTTACGATTTCTAACTGGTCTGCCGCATGGGGCTTACTTTGGCATAGCCTGTTTGGTCGCTGCCGATATGGTGCGCCGAAACCAGCGTGGTATGGCTGTCACTATGGTTATGATGGGTCTTACCATCGCCATTTTGGTTGGTAACCCTCTAGCAACATGGCTCGGGCAGCTCATCGACTGGCGTACGGTCTACCACACTGTTGGTGCATTAGGTTTAGTTGCACTGGTTATGATTGCACTTGTGGTTCCACAACATCCAAACGAACAAAAAACCTCCGCCCGAGGTGAAATGAAAGCCTTGCAGAATCCTCAGGTTTGGCTAACCCTGGCAATTGGCGCCATCGGTTTTGGCGGCATGTTTGCGGTTTTAAGCTACATAGCCCCCACCTTGATTAACGCTACCGGACTGGCCCCTCACTGGATACCTATTGCATTGCTTATCTACGGTATCGGCTCGTTAGCAGGGAGTTTAGTCGGCGGTTGGGCAGCGGACCGAAGCCTTAAGTTAACGATTGGTGGCTCACTTATTTGGTCAGCAGTTGTACTAGGTATTTTCCCCTTTACGCTAGAAAGCATTTGGAGCGTTATGCCAATGGTCCTTCTACTTGGCAGTGCAGCGGCTTTGGTTCCCGCGCTTCAGGTTCGCCTTATGGATGTAGCGGGAGAAGCACAAACCTTAGCCGCATCGCTGAATCACTCCGCATTTAACGCGGCCAACGCCTTAGGCGCCTGGCTCGGTGGTTTAGCTATTGTTTCACCACTGAGCTGGCAAGGTACCGGTTGGGTCGGCTGCGGTTTGTCCCTCGCAGGCTTATTGCTATTCTGGATCACTAAAGAACACAGCCGTAAAGCGCCCGATATTATTAGCCTTTAGTCTCGCCGTTGATGTGCAATTCGCGCAACTCTTTGTCGGGCTTTGCGTACGACAAACGCGCTGCGCGAGAGGTCGAGTGATAACCATCTAGTCCGGAAATAGTCATAGTACCCAGACCTTCAATGTCGATATAGCCATCACTTTGCACTGCATCCTCCTGCACATCTACCCAACGCACTTCGCCAACGATAAGCGCCGTGTCGTTGTGTTGTATCGGAATAATTTCAACCAACTGCATACCAATACGCAAAGAACTTTCAGCGACATAAGGTGCATGGAACCCATCCATAAACTCAGGGGTCAAGTCACAAGCGTCAAACTCGGACTGCTCTCTGGGATAGCGCGCTGACGTTTGATGGGCTTGTTTAAAAAAGCTCTCGCCAACATGATTAATAGTATACACACCACTTTCCTCAATATTCTCCCAGGTGTGCCGTGTCACTGACTGTGGACGCATAACAAAGCCAAGAAACGGCGGGTTGCTTCCAAGGTGCACAACCGAACTCACAATAGCCAGGTTATCCTGCTGACGCCTATCGCGTGTACCTATAACATTGGCACTCTTAAAGCCAGAAAGACAGTTCACAAACCGGGCACGTTCCCTTTCTTTCATTTGGGCTAAATCATTCTGTTTATAGTGTTTCATAGTAACCTCAAGATTTATCTCTAATCTGTATTACGCAGGAAAAGCCACTTTTGATCGTTGGAAAGACTCTTTACAAAAAACATTATTGCGAACAGTTATCATTTGCGTTAACTTGTTTTCAGCAACGACCAAAAGGAAAAGTGATACAAATGAAAAATGCCTACACTGGTTACTTTAGCAGTCAGGAAAACCTGCAAAAAGCCACCCAGTACCTACAACAGAAGAACTATTGCAGTGTCACTTCAGTGCTGTCAGAAGCAATTGAAGATGCACGTTGCGCCGCAGAAGAAGTCGCTTTGACAGCCAATGCAATACAAACCTACACGACGGCGTCGATTTTACTCATCGCTGTTTATATTCGGATTAATAAGCCGCTTCTCGCTCAGGAAAGACAAGAGAGCGCAAACCGGCAACTTCAACAATGGCGCACCAATACGGACTCCATGCAAATTAATGAATTGTGCCGCTACTGCTGCCAGCTATTGATTACCGGGTGTCAGCACTCTCGCTGTGTTGGACACTACACTCAGCAACTTGAGGAGCTAAACCATGCGCAGGAACAAACCTGAACGTTTGCAACTGTCCATGAGCAAAGAGCAGTTGAAACATCTGCTGTTAGAAAAGCGAGTTGTCGCAAGTGACATTCGTTGCTGCGACTACTGCAGCCAATGCGAATTAAAGGAACTTATACTGGAATGTGCCCGAATATCGTGCTCAGGTGAGACGAGAGATACTGGTGGTTAAAATTCCTTTTTGCGAAGCACTTTTTTCTGGCCGTGCTGCTTCTTATTATTCAAGCGCTTCTCTTTAGCAGCGCGAGTTGGCTTAGTTGGAATACGTTTTTTCTGCACTTTAGAAACACTGCGAATGAGTTCAGTCAGCTGCTCTAAAGCCAACTCTCTGTTCCTTGCCTGACTACGTGTTTCCTGACTTTTAATAATCACTTTGCCACTTTGAGTAATACGGTGATCATGCTTTTTAAGCAGTCGTTGTTTATAAAAGTCAGGCAGCGATGACGCCTGGATATCAAAAATGAGCTGTGCGGCGGTAGCCACTTTATTAACATTTTGTCCACCAGCTCCACTGGAGCGAATAAATTGCCACTCTATTTCGCTTTCCGCAATTTCAACGCGCTGAGAAATATTAATCATCGAGGACGGTTATCTCTTTCTGAAGGTGAATACATACATGAAAACCTTTGTTGAACCTTATTTAGGATAAATTATTACCCGCGATTTTGAAACAAGCGGACATCTCCTCTGTCTCTTCGGTGTCATCCAATTGTTAAAAATTATGGTATATTACTGCGCAACTTTTTTACTCAAGCAGGATTAATCTATGGCCGCTTTTGGCTCTGTATTTATGCCGCAAATGACGTTGGCGACGTTTGAAAACTCAAATTGGAGTACGCCTGAACTGGTTTCCTCCGACGCCATTCAATTACACCCGGGGGCTCACGTTTTACATTACGCCAGCACCTGTTTTGAAGGGCTGAAAGCGTTTCGACACGACGATGGTTCCATTAATATTTTTCGTATGGATCGCAACGTGAAGCGCATGCAGCAGAGCAGTGAGCTACTCTCGTTACCCGCATTCGACGAATCCATGCTTGAGAAAATGATTGTCGATGTCGTTAAACACTTTAGTGACGAAGTACCTGCGCCACCAGGCTCTATGTACATCCGTCCAACCCATATTGGCACCGAAGCCGCAATTGGCAAAGCCGCCTCTCCAACACATTCTTCCATGCTTTATGTGTTGTTATCACCTGTTGGCGATTACTTTTCGGGCGGCGATAAAGCACTGCGACTGTTGCTGGAAGAAAACGGTTCCCGCTGCGCGGCGCACATGGGCATGGTGAAAAGTGGTGGTAATTATGCCAGTGCGCTACAGCCTATTTTAGAGGCTCGTTCCTCTGTCAATGCTGACCAAGTATTGTTCTGTCCAAACGGCGACGTTCAGGAAACCGGTGCGGCTAACTTTTTGCTAATTGATGGTAATGAGATCATAACCAAAGCACTGGATACCAGCTTTTTGCACGGCGTCACTCGTGACTCTATTCTTACCATAGCTAAAGACTTAGGAATGACAGTGTCAGAGCGGGAACTGAGTGTTGAAGAGTTATTAGAGCGCGCAGCAAAACCAAACTGCGAGGCCGCTCTATCAGGTACGGCCGCCGTTTTAGCGCCAGTTGGCACTCTTATTCATAATGGTCAGGAGTTCTCAGTCGGCAGTGGCAACACAGGCCAAAGCACTCTGAAACTCCGCAAAGCCTTAAATGATATTCAATGGGGCAAAGCGGACGATAAACATGGTTGGCTAACCAAAATCTGAAATACTTAGCACTTTTAGATCGTTTTTTCAGGTGGTAAGACGACCCACTCTGGATCTTCAAACTCCCCTATGGGCGTAATCTCGCAAAACGGCGCTGCGCTGCGAATAATCTCGGCGACGTCTGGGTTGGATTGATTTTCCATTGCATCCCGCTGCGCTTTCGAGTCCCAGGATGCAATAGCAATAAGTGTTTTATCATCGCCAATTTTTCGGTGGAGCTTGGTGCCTCGTGCACCCGGCGCACGCTGAATAATTTCACTGGCTTTAACCCAAGCCTCTGCATAGTCTTCTGCTGTGTGTCCGTCTTTTATACGCACCTGAAAAATATATTTCATTACTCTCCTTTATTCGCGTACTGGTATAGTTATTTTCGTTTTTTCTCCGCTTTCACCATTTTTATATAAAAAAATACAGCGTAGAAAAAACACATACCAACAACAATAGCCAGTCCACTAAAAGAAATAAAGATAACAGGGTCACTAAAAAACTCTTGCCATAAACTCATAACGGATACTCCTATTTTGTTTTCATCAGTTTATGAGAACGCAGCGAACCCGTTATTGAGCTAAATCAACTTATTGAATATCACTTTATTTTTTGTGGGTATTTTGAAAAACATCTGTAAAGAGCACCATAAACGTAAATTATTGTCCTATATTTAATAGCGTTAGTATTTTAGTTAACACTGGAGGTTAGTGATGAAAAACGTAAAAGCAGCTTTATTCGCAAGTTTAATTCCATTGTCGCTTCTGGCACTGTCTGGTTGTAGTGAACAAGAAGCAAACAAAGCAGAGTCTGAAGTTGAGAGTAAAATGGAACAAGCTGAGCAAAAAGCAAAGGAAACCATGGACGACGCTCAGGAAAAGTCAGAAGACGCTTGGAATGAAACCAAAGAAACGTCTGAAGATGCCTGGAATAAAACCAAAGAGGAAGCTCAGGAAGCTGGCGACTACGCTGAAGAAAAAGCAGATCAAGCGGGTGACTACATCGATGACTCTATCATCACCACGCGCGTTAAGGCCGTTATTTTTGAAGACGACAACCTCAACAGCATGAATATTAGCGTTGAAACCAACAACGGTATTGTTCAACTGTCAGGTTTTGTTGAGAGCGACGCTGATATTGATACAGCTGAAAACTTAGCTTCTACAGTCGAAGGCGTGAAAGACATTGAAAACGACCTTCAAGTGAAGAAATAACGAAATCACTTAGTGTTAAAAAGAGCGGCAAATTAGCCGCTCTTTTTATTTGTATCAAAGCATTTCAGGCACTAGCAGGAGACTTAAAAGCTTGCTAACTTAGGCTCCAACAATAATAACAAGCAGCCTGTCATGTCTACCAGTTCATTTTCAAACGAGACAATCGAAAACAGCAGCCTTCCTAAAGCTCGTGAACAACAATTTTTACCGTTAAGCCCTGCCTACGTTAAAGTTAACTTACTTTGCCGCTTGCTGATTTGGCTTGTGATTTTAGTCGCCTTGGTTGTTGTTTACTGGCAGCCCTGGTTTGAACTGCCTAGCCCTATGCAAGCCGCGATTCCCAGCTTACTCATTGCCATAGCTTCATTAGGGCTCTTGCTCTCTGTCTACGGCGTTATTGGCGACAAAATTAAAGGCTATGCGCTGCGAGAGCATGATTTAAGTTACAAAAGCGGTGTTATTTTTAAGTCGATCATCAGTCAGCCCATATTACGAATACAGCATGTTGAATTAAAACATGGGCCCATCGACCGTCACTTTGGGCTCGCCTCCTTAGAGGTATTCAGTGCCGGCGGTGCAATGCATACGTTCGCTATTCCTGGCTTGCCCGAAGAAAAAGCCCGCGAACTTCGTCAATATATACTTGAGCACGGTGATATTGCAGCCAATGAATAGCGAGCAAATAACCAGTATTAACAATTCGACAGAAGAGTATCGCGATAAATGGCTAAAACTGTCACCCGTCGCGATTATTTATTTTGCTATTCAGTTTATTAAAAATACCGCCAGTAACTTCGTTTATTTAATTCCGGCATTCGTCATTGGATACCAGAAGCTGGCAGACAATATTATTTCTATTATTGTTGGTGTCACCGGGGTTTTGGTGTTTATTGCTGTTAGTGCGTTGGTTAAATTTTACTTTTACCAATACCGAATTACCGGGCAGCGAGCACAAATTCACTCAGGGGTTTTTCAAAAGAAGCACATAGATTTACCCTTTGAGCGCATTCAAAACATTCGCTTTGAGCAGCCTATTTATTACCGTTTTACTGATCACGTCTGCATGCTGCTCGACACTGCTGGTTCGAGTAAGGCGGAAGCAAAAATTATCGCCCTTCCCAAGCCCGTCGCCGAAGCGCTTAAACAAGAAATACTGCTGTTTAAAGATCACAAGACCAACACTGAAGATCATCCAGAACCCGAACAAAAGCAAGAAGAGCGAGAAACAGTTCTTAATACTCGTTCAGTAAGAGATCTCGTTATTCACGGCTTAGCAAGCAACCGTATTTGGATTGTCTTAGGGGCATTAGCGCCCTTTTTTAATTCGATTTCTGAACAAGTGATTGAGGGAATAGAAAGCTTCGGCGTCGATCTGGAAGCACTTATGTCCTCCACCCAATACGCTATGTGGCAATACATCCTGGTTATAGCCTCGGCCACCTTCGTTATTATTGCGCTACTAGCGCTAGTTTCTGTCATTGGTTCGGTCATTACCTTTTACGATTTTCGCTTAACTCGATCCGGCGACCGCTACATTCGGAGAAACGGTCTATTTACCCGCCATGAAGTGGCAATGCGACTGCGCCGACTACAGATGATCGTGTACCAACAAAACTGGCTTGATCGTCTGCTACAGCGTGTGAACCTGAAATTCGAACAACTCAATGCCAGTATTGAACGTTACAGCGCTTCTACGGCCGGCGGAAAAATCATGGTGCCTTCAGTGACTCTGAAAGAAGCAGAGGGACTGGCCGCAAACGCTTGGCCAAAACACCAAATGGGCACTATTAATTTTCACCCGATAAGCAAACGGCTTATGGTTCGTAATCTATTAATCGCCTTTTGGTTGTTGATTGTACCCTCCATTACCTTTAGCTACTTTGGTTACTACGAAGTGTCACTTGGCTTGGGTGGCCTGTTTTTACTCCTTATTCCTCTTATTGCTCTGCGTTGGAAGCGCTGGGGCTATGCAAACGATGGTCAGTTTATTTACATTCGTAAAGGTCTCATTGGGGTTAATTATCGCTGCTTCCCCATTCACAAAGTTCAACAAACCTCGTTTTACCAAAGCTGGTTTATGCGGCGTTTCAAATTGTGCACTGTCGGCTTTGTGCTCGCCTGTGGCGGCCAATCCATTCCTTTTATTAAAGAAATCTCCGGTGACACGTTAATTGACGAAACGTTACATCAGGTTGAGTCATTGAAAAAATCCTGGATGTAAAACACGGTCTATTTTTTGTTAGAGTACCGGGTACTAATGACAACAACTGGGTCAGATTTTATGGAGCTGCCTTTCTCACAAGCTTGTGAAAACAATAAAAAGTCAATACTTGATGTTCTGAAAGTCGCTTTTGCTAAAGCTTCACATGTTTTGGAAGTGGGCAGTGGCACCGGACAACATGCTGTTTACTTCGCTAGACAACTCCCTCATTTAAAATGGCAGGCAAGTGACCAACCGGCCTATTTATCTGGCGTAAAAGCCCGAATTTTAAAAGAAGGAGCGCCAGGCCAAGCTTTGCCGGTGGAATTCGACGTATTTAAAGAGGCTCCTGCGGGTCAGTTCGATGCTTTATTTACCGCCAATACCTGCCACATTATGCCTAAAGAAGGAGTGAAAGCACTGTTTGAGCATTTGGGAAACAGCCTTAAGTCGGTAAAGCGTTTATGCATTTATGGACCATTCAACGACAACGGTCAGTTTACCAGTGAAAGTAACCGCTCATTTGATGAATCATTAAAAGCGCGTGACAGCCAAATGGGAATACGTGATAAACAATGGATTGCAGAGCTTGCCGGACAACAGGGGTTTAGCTTGAAGAGCACCCATGCTATGCCGGCAAATAATCAAATTCTGGAGTTTCAGCGTTAATCGTTAACGCTGAAACTTATTTGGTATTGGGGACAATTCGCAGCTCAACGCGGCGATTGAGTTGACGTCCGCTTTCTGTGTCATTGTCTGCTATTGGCTGACTTTCACCATACCCTTCGGTTGTCACCCGACGAGTGTCAACGCCATTACCCACTAAGTGGTTACGCACCGCGTTAGCCCGGTTTAACGACAACTGCTGATTATATTCAGCGGTGCCTGTACTGTCCGTGTGTCCCTGGATAAGCATGGTGGTTTTCTCATACTTTTTCAGCACTCGGGCAACGTCGTCTAAAACCGGGTTGAAGCTCTGCGAGATGGTTGCGCTACCTGTGGCGAAAGTTATGTTACTTGGTAGCTGCAGACGGATATTATCGCCTTCACGTATGACTTTAACGCCGCTGTCAGCCAGCTCTTCCCTAAATTCTTCTTCCTGCTTGTCCATATAGGAACCAATAGCACCACCCGCTAATGCGCCAACTGCCGCCCCCCAGACATAACGGCTTTTATCGTGGTCGCCGGTACCTTTACCAAGCAATGCACCAGTTACAGCGCCAATGGTTGCGCCCTTCTGGGTATTACTCATATTTTCACAGCCCACTAAAGCGAGCGAGGTCATTATCGTTAATAACGCTAACTTCTTCATACCGTTTTCCTTTTTAACGCTTTGAGTACACATAAAATTAGCATTAATTCAGAAATTCGCTAACGCCATTTGCAGTTCTTTTACGCAACCCAGAGCTAGATATTAGGCTTATACTCAAAGCCTTCTTCTGCCTGAGAATCAGAAAACGTTTTTATTTTTTTCTTACGGTTCAGCATGGCATTAACCAGTGAGTTCGGAAACACTTCAATGCCGTTATTAAAGTCTTCCACGTTTTGGTTAAAAATACGAATCGCTGCGCCAATGTTTTCCTGTTGGTCGGTAATTTCGCGCATGAGTTTCTGATAGGTTTCTGACGCTTTCAATTCAGGGTAATTTTCAACGGTGACATTTAAGCTTTTTAGTAACTCACCCGTTTTTGCTTCAGCCTGTTCCAGTTTTATGGTATCAACTTTCCCGCTATCTAAGCCCTGTAGCGCACTGCGAAGCTCGGTGACTTTAGTCAGTGTTCCCTGTTCAAACTCTTTGTAATCTTTTACCACATCCTCTAAATGCGGAATGATTTTATTCTTCTGGCGCTCTTGCGTAATAACATTTGCCCAAGCCCGTTCAACGGCATTCGCCCGGTTAATAATGGAGTTATAAATGGCAATAATGGCTATCACCAAAACTACCGCAATACCAACCGCTATCCATATTCCAGTCATTTATTCGCTCCTAAAAATTACTGTCCAATTTAGTCATTACATAATGAACATGACTCAGTGTCGCTCTTAGTTTTTCAAATTCCTGTTCGCCTTCCAACGCTTCAATAAAGGCGTCAAATTCGCTAATTTTTACTCTATTGGGTGTTGCAATAAGATCTTTGTCGGCAAATGAAAGACATAAATCGGCCGCGTCGTTCACCTCGAAGTTTATTTTCGATAATACATTGCTAAGTTCTTCAAACGCGACAACAACCGTCGGCTTCATGGCTTTAGCCGCTTCAATCTCACTAGCAGCGACCACCTTAAACATTTTATTAAAACGGTTAGATGCAGGCTTGTAAGTTGCTTTACCCGCTCCAGGAAGGTTAAAACCAATAACCACAAAATTACGCAGTAAGCCAAAAGGTAAAATCAGACCATAGCGATCATAATGATCGTACTCGCGACGAGTGCGCGTTCTTACCCGGCCGTTACTGTCAGTGTAGGTTTCGGTAACAATACGCTCATCGACGTAATGAAAATGGTAATAGTGATAGTCAAACGAATATTCATCGCCCTGGTAACTGCCTTTAAACAGTTCTTTAATTTCACGGCTGTAGTTGCCTCGATGAAACTCGCTAAAGCGTTGCTGAAACTGTTGAGCGGTAGCTTTGCCGTTAAAGCTTACCAACGTCAGGTTGTTGTCGAACAGACCGTCGCGCTGCAATAAAGCATGAGACACTTTCGACATCAGACGATGAGGATAATAGGCTGTAATACCAGCAAGCACCGTTAACAAGCCACCAACGGCAATAATAATCCAGGTGCTTTGCTGAAAATGCTGTCGTTGGGACCAGTCCCAGTAACCCAATAGCCCTGTCACCAATAATAAGATGGTAAAAATAATCCAATAGACTTTTGTTTTAAGCTGATAACTACCGGGAAAGGATTTGAGCTCAGAAATAACCGAGTCTAACTCTTTCCTGGAGCGGCTTAGCGATACTTTGTTTTTAATACTTTTCAGCAGCGAAATAAGTGCTTTGTTGTTTTTATAGTAGAGCACGGTTGGCAATATCAATTTGTTTGAATTGAGGAAGAAAGCTTAATGTTTCTTCCCCATAAGTACCAGAAAAACTTATTGAACCAAAGCCTTCTGAATAGCGTCGTCCAGGAAAATAGACTCAAAACGCTGTTTATAGATGATCTGCATTTCATTTGAAATGAGTCCACTACCAACGTCGTCTTCGCCTTTGAAGCTGCGTATCGTTTTCTCTTCACCGTTTCTATCTAAAATAACAACATCAACGTCGTACCATGAGTTGTCAGAAAATGCATGGTAATCGTATTTCCACTCATTCAACGCAATAATAATGGATGGTTGTTCTTTTTTAGCCAGTGCATTTTTAATACTGCTAAGGCTCATTGAGTGTGAAGTGGAATACGCTTCAGCATCGACTCCTTTCTTGTTAAAGCCAGCAACTAAACGCTCGGTCAAATATTCAGACATTGGTTGACCGGTGTATGTGTACTGTGAGTATGGGATACCGAAATTAGAACGGGAAAGGCCTTCAAAATTTGGAGACTTATCACCACTTAGAACATACTCGCGCTTATCAACGACCGCGATTGAGACCGACTCCAGCTCATTAGGGGTATTGACAGCAGGCGCAGCCTGCTCAGCAGTCATTATTGACGCACAGCCCGATAAATAGAAGCTTGCGATGGCTAACGCAATTAACTTTCCAAATTTAAACATCAATTATCCTTATAAGATGACTAACAAAAGTTCCATAACCAAATGCAATAAACTTAATCGCGTTCGGTTAATGACTAATAGTACCATCTTACTAATTTGTTATAAATCTGTATCTTTATTCACGCTGCCGCTTTTAATGATAAACTAGGCCTAAATCAACAAACACCTTTTAGTGGCAGGAGTTTCTATGAAAGCCGTCATATTAGATAACAGCAGTTTGGGAACTGGTGTTGATTTATCTCCTATTGAAAATCAAGTTAACGAGCTCGATTGCTATTCGCTGACGTCGCCCGGGCAAGTCGATGAGCGCATTCAGGATGCCGACATTGTTATTACCAATAAAGTGGTTCTGAATGAAGACAGTTTAAAACAGGCAAAGCGGCTGAAACTGGTTTGTGTGCTGGCTACCGGGATGAACAATATCGACTTAAAAGCTGCTGAAAAGCTTGGTATTCCCGTTAAAAACGTCGAAGCCTACGGAACACCTAGTGTGGTGCAGCATACATTAATGATGATGCTGTCATTGGCAACTAAAATGCCTGTCATGCAGCAACGGATGGCTGCTGGCGACTGGCAAAAATCACCGTTATTTACCTTGCTTGATCCTCCTACCTATCAGTTAGAAGGCAAGCACTTGGTTATTGTTGGTTCGGGCGAGCTTGGCCAGGCGGTGAAGAAACAGGCCGAAGCATTGGGAATGCGTGTCACTTTTACTGCACGCCCTGGTAAAGCAGACGACTCACGCCCGAGCTTTGGCGAACTGTTAGCTCAAGCGGATGTTATTTCTTTCCATTGCCCGCTAACGGATGACACGAAAGGTTTGCTTAACCGTAACAATATCAAACATTGTCAGCCCCACGTTTTAGTCATTAATAATGCCCGAGGTGGCGTAACTAATGAAGAAGATGTTTTAGAAGCGCTTCGCAACGGAAACATTGGAGGCTATGCAACCGATGTTCTGCCGCAAGAGCCGCCAAAAGACAGCCACCCGTTACTCGATGCATTAAATGAACCACTAAACTTGATTGTTACACCACATAACGCCTGGACTTCTCCGGAGGCACGACAACGCATTATTGAGTTAACTGCCGAAAATATCCAAACGTTAAAGTAACCACGCTCTTATTCTAGGCTGAGGACTAATTTGCACTAGGTCGCAATTTAGTCCTTTTCTTTGTAAAAGTGCCAAACACCACCGGCAATATGTAAAGCAACTAGCACTGGCAGTATATACGTACCTAATACTTTATGTATTTCTTCTGAGGGCTCATGCAGCCATTGCAATCCACTTAAGTCCAGCGATACGCTGAACCATCCAAATACCGATAGAGAATCATTTTCGGTAAACAGATAAAGAGGCCCTGTTACAATTAAGACCAACATAGTTAGTAATAAAGCATAATGAAGATATCTGACGAGTTTGTCTTTTACCGTTGTGGTTGACTCAGGAAAACCTTGATAGAAGCGCAAAACAATACGCCAGGCAACAATAAAGAAGACAAAAAAGCCAACACCAATATGGGCGGCTTCGGAGTAGTGTTTAACCTCTCTGGAGTCAGCAAACACCATCATAAAACCAAGTGTCAGTATGGTAAAAATTGATAACGCCCCGAGCCAATGAAGTGTGCGCGATAATGGTGAGTATTTACTGTTCATAGAGTGACTCCTTACGTTTATTCACGCCAGAGTAAACACGAATCCTTAAGCGAACATTAAAAGATTAACGAAGACGCTTTGTTATTCCCCTTCCTTATGATGTCGATCAACTTTTACGATGAAATCGCCATCTTGATGCTCAAATGTCAGTATTAAGCCGAGCTGCCGAGCCAGATTATTTACGATACTTAAGCCGATTCCAGCGCCTTGTTCACGTAACTGTCCCCCGCGATAAAAACGTTCAGTGAGGCGTTGAACATCAATATGATGTGTCGCTTCTACCGAATTTCGAATAACAAACGCAGAGCCATCAAAGGCAATATCTATCGTTGATTTTGGTCGGGCATATTTAATCGCGTTATCAACCAGGTTGCTGAATAGTACCGCCAGATAACTTTCTTCAGAGCGCCAGTCAACGGTGTCAGGCAAATTCACCTCTAGCGACAACTGCTGGGCCTCTGCTTTTGGATAATAGTCAGAAATTACTTGCCGAATAACCGCCGCAGCATTCACTTGTCGCCACTGCTCAGGAGGAAGCTCTGTTTTTGATAACAGTAGTAAGCTTTCAACCAGACTCACCAGTCGCTCAGTACTGTCCAGTAGCGACTGGAGCTCAGACTTTTGCTTATCGGTCGTCGCTTTGACTATTTGATTTTGTAACTGAGCCTTCAGGCTTGCCAGCGGTGTTCGTAGTTCGTGCGCTGCATCGGCAGAAAACTGTTTTTCCCGTAAGAATGTTTGCTCAATGCGATGTAAATAATGGTTCAGTGCGGTTTTAACTAACGCGACCTCTTCAGTATCGTTGGACTCTGAAAACGGTCGGTAGTCGTCTGAGCGCTTGCGTCTAAGTGCTCCGGCTAACCGTCTGAAGCTCGCGAAGTTGCGATTTATTGTCCACCAGCCTAGCCACAGCATCAATGGTAATAGTGTGATAATAGGTATCACGGTATCAACCGTCAGATCATTGCGAATTTCAGAGCGGAATTCATCCTGCTGCAACAGCAAAATGCGGTAATCACCTGCAGCCGAATATAAACCGAAGCTATGCCACAGCTCGTTATTGATCATTTTAACCGCAAAGCCTTCGTTAAAGGTAATCACTGACGGATCCAGCGAGCCTTCTGTTTGCAATAGACTCTCACCAGAGGTGGTTTCGATACGATAAGAGAGTTTGTCCTCATATGAATGTGCATTAATACGACTAATGGTAATGTCGCGATCCACGTACTCATTATTTTGGGGTAAAAGTGCAAGCAAGGTTTTCGCCTGCTGCACCATTTCAGCGTCAAACAACTCATCGACTTCATGACTGATTTCGGCATAAATCCACGTGGCAGAGACGGCCGAACTCAATAAATAGACAGCCGATACCGCAACCAGAATGCGCCGACGTATGGAGTTTAGTTTTGTTCTTATACGGCTAATTATTTGCATGCCAGGCGATACCCTACCCCTCTAATGGTCTGAATCCACTCCTTATTGCCGAGTTTCTTTCGCAGATTATGTACATGCACTTCCAACGCATTGCTTTCCACTTGCTGTTCGTTACGAAACACCACTTGCTCTAACTTATCACGGCTATGCACACGTCCCGGTGACGTCATTAACGCGCGTAACAGCTCAAATTCACGTCGGGATAAGTTAATCGGCTGTTCATCAACCAAAACCTGAAAGTTAACTTCGTCAAGACGAATAGGTCCAACCACCAGTTCAGCCGACGCCTGTCCGCGCTGACGCCTAACCAACGCGCGCAAGCGCGCAGCCAGCTCATTCATATCGAAGGGCTTAACCATATAGTCATCCGCCCCCAGGTCTAACAATTTAACGGTCTCCGAACTATCATCGCGCGCGGTTAACACCAACACAGGCATCAGCTGACCTTTTTTACGCAACGCTGACAACACTCGGCTACCATCTAAATCGGGTAGCCCGAGGTCCAGTACAACGGCGTCATAAGGCGCCCGCTGACTTTCACTGATAGCAGCCGCTCCGGTCCTTACCCACTGCACCGAAAACTGACGTTCAGACAGGCCAATTTCAACAGCCTGTCCCAACATCCCGTCATCCTCGATTAACAATAGATCCATGCACCCTATACCCCTGTATTACTGTTCACGTTTTATTCTGGCCAAGAGCTGTTCCACTTCTTTCCGTCGAAATTCGTCAGCAAGAGGTCGGTCCGGTCGTGGTGCTGCGGCAAGCGCCTTATTCGCATAGCTTTCAGCTTTTGCGTAGTCACCCTGTTCAAACCAATAATCGGCGTAAAAGTAATTTGGGTCAATGCCATTTGGGTTAATTGCTAACGCTTTTTCCAATAGCTCTTGCGCTTTATCATCGTCACCAAATCCGAACGGCCAGCCAGGCACCTTATAATATAAGGTACCCAGTGACGCATAGGCCGAGCCACTTAGCGCATTCGGATCGATTTCCAACGCCTTCTCCAGAGACTTTCTCGACTCCTTCGCCAAGCTCAATGCCCCAAGCCCTCCTTTTGCACCCGCATAGGTACTTTTAACAATACCCAGCCAAATATGTGCAGACGCGGACTCAGGCTCTTGTTCAACCCACTGCTGGGCATCTGCAACCAATTGCTCAAACGCTTTTTCCTGGGCGTCGTCCTTAAGTGTATAGTTAACAGTGGCCCAGCGTTGTTGCAGATCATGCAGTCGCTGTTGACTGTTAACGCTGGAATCGAGCTCAGCAGAGAAAACGGATAGGCTTAAAAAGCCAGCGATAAAGAATGCGGTTACTTTAGTTTTTTTCATGACGATTTTCCTCAATTAATTGATACAACGTATCTCGTGTTTTACGTAAGCTGCGACTGACCTGCTCCGGCCACAGTCCATTAAGACGGACGAATAGTCGTTCGGGCCAGCCCAACGTTTGTAGCTGCTTCTGCCGCTCAATTTGTTTAATTAATTGCAGTGCCACTTGTTGCGGCGGATCTTGCGGTGTCTTCAAGCGTTGGTTTAATTGGCCTAACAGACCTTGATTAAGCGATGTTTTGATAGCACGCGGAGCCGCGTACATAATGGAGGCATCGTGTGCCTTCAATTCACGCTGTAGTGCTTGTGTAAAGCCCCGCAAACCAAATTTACTGGCGCAGTACAAAACTTGCCCCGGAAAGCCGATAGCGCCAAAAACCGAACCCACATTTAATACCCACCCCTGCTGAACTTTCAGTAACGGAAGTAATTGACGAGTCAGTGCGACAGGCGCTGTCAGGTTAGTGGAAATAACTCGGTCGATATCGGTTTCTGTTGCCTCATTAAAGAGTCCCTCATGCGTGACCGCAGCATTATTAATAAGTCCTGTCAGTGATGACTCCTGTCGCTGTAGAAACTGAACTAGCCGTTGTCGGTCATCAGCTTGAGTCACATCAGCGACAAACGATGTTTGTTGCAAACGAGTTGCGAGCGCGTCCAACCTTACCGCCGAGCGCCCGACCAAGACTAAACGAGCGCCTCGTTGACTAAGTTCTTCTGCCAACGCTTCACCAAGCCCACCGGCGGCTCCTGTTAGCACAATCGTTTGCCGCGACCAATCAATGACTTTAACGTTGGTTTTCATACAGGCTCCCCAGCCAGTTCAGGCAGGGCGCGGAACATATCTCCATAAAGCCGATAGACATGTTTTGCGGTCTGTATGATCACTCGCTGTGCTTTTTCATCGGTCACTTTATTCATCAACTGTTCAAAAAACTGAACGTGCTCCTGATCAAGATCTCCGTGCGATAACAAATAGCTAAACGCTGAATCAGGTAGTCCCAGAGTTGCTTTAATTTTTCCCGCAGCTTGTGTCGCCAATTTAACGCTCGTTCCCTCCAGCACATGTGCCATACCAAAAAACGCCGCCGGATGTTCATTATCGATAGCGTGGTAAACTAATGACACCATTGCCTGAGTCGCTGTATGTGGCTGACTATTTTTTACTGCCTGCGCATCACCACCAGCCGCTTGAATATCATTTAAGATCCAACGCTCGTGACCGTACTCTTCATTGATATACTCGATAACCGCTTTACGTAACCATTCATCGTTGAACGAGAGCTTGCTGCCACAGCGCATGAGTAAAGGCGTGGTATGCTTTACGTGATGGTAAGCCTGCGTTAAAAATGCACCATAGCGCTCGGCAGTGATGTCGCCTTGTAACGCTTGTTGGATGGCCGGTGCGCTCAATAGATAATGCTGTTCGCTTTGAGTTTGTTCACATAACGTATTAAAAAATTTCATCATTTACCTCGTTAGTCGATGCGGGATCTTTCAATTCAAAAAACGCTTGGATAGCATGACGTCGCAGTCGTCCGGTTCCTGTTAATAGGCCATTGCTTACCGTAAAGGGCTCAGTCATTACGACGTGTCGCTGAATACGCGCATAGTCCGGCAACTGTGTATTCACCTGACTAACCGCAGTATCAGCCTGTGCGGTGGTTGTGGAGGGCATTAGTACTAATAAAGCGGTCAAAGGTGTTTGTTCATCACCTAGGACGGCTGCCTGTGCAATACAGGGCTGACTGCAAAGTTCTGATTCAACCCATTCAGGATCAATATTGCGGCCGTACTCCGTCACGATAATGTTCTTACGGCGTCCTAAAATAATCAGGCGTCCCTTATCATCCAGAGCCCCGAGATCACCGGTATGAATTTGTGCAGGAAACCAACTGCTTCTATCATCCCAGTACCCCAGCATGGCATTGCCTTGCACGACAACCTCGCCATTCTCAAACGAAACCCGTGCATGCTTTAGCGGCGGTCCAACTGTGCCAGGTTCGCTATTTGAAGGCGCATTGAGCGCTACCACAGAGCCGAATTCCGACAAGCCATACCCCTGAACAATAGGTAGTTTCAGCGCCAGAGCCCGTTCTTCCAATGTGTCGCTTAAGCGGGCTCCGCCAACGGCCAGTAATTTGAATTGTCGGGCATTGATAAGTCCGCGCTCCACACCAGTAACTAATACGTCCAACAACGCTGGTGTCAGAATCAAACTGTCGGGTTGATACTGAGTCAGTGCGGTAAAAAACGGATTGAAATGCAACGACGACGAACCTTGTAACCCAAGTGTTTCACTTCTCAGCAGCACGACCTCTGCGCCGAGCCATAACGCCAGGTAAACACCCGCCACATTTTCCAGCAACACCGACAGCGGCATAATAGCCATGTGTCGCTTTACGCAAGAACCGGCAACCCGCTCAGCTAATGCAGCTACCGTAATCAGTTGGTTATCAACGGATAAACAAACGCCTTTGGGTTCGCCGGTACTGCCAGACGTAAAGGTCACTTTTGCAGTTCCTGACGGTAACGGTTTATTTGCCCTCACTTTCGTCTGCAAATAAGTTTGCTGTTGCTGACTAAAAAATGGCGGCACCGGAATGCATACTTTGTCGGCCAGCATCAACGCTAAATCTTCTACTACCCAAGTTACCGGGGCAGTTTCCTTCAATAAAAAGAGTCGCTGAGGTTGTTGGCGCAATTGCTCCGCCCGTTGCTCAACGGATTGCAGCAGCTCTGAGTAGCTGAGTTGTCTTCGTTCTGAGCGAATAGCAATCGCTTCAGGGTTCGTATTGGCGTGCGCTTGTAGACGTTCAAAGAACACGTTCATATCGCAATCTCTCGCTGCTGAGACAACACGTACTGGCAGGGTGTAGTCATTTGCTCAAAGACGTTCCCGTCCGTTAACCAGCCAGCAAGCACCGTCGGTTGGTGCTGATAATAGTTGCCCCAAAGATCACGCACCGATTCAGGCAATGCACTTTTCTGTGCCGTTTCTAATTCAGTTAACGCAACGCCTATGCGACGAAAATATTTTTGCAGAGCTCGGGTCGCTGTAAAAATAACCACATCACGACCTTTATCGTCCAATAACCGCACAACAGCTCGAAATAAATGTGGCAAGTACGTCGGAGTTAACGCCGCCATAGAACCAACTTCAGCCAGGTTTTCTGATTGAGGCAGCGGTTTGTCGCTAACACGATAGTTCTCTAAAGGCTGGGTTAGGTAAGCTTGGGAGAATAGAGCTTGTTCGTCGGCTAATTGCACCCCGCACGCAGCCACTAATCGACTCTCTTCAAATACAGCAATCAATAAACGGGGCAATGTGCGCAAGCAGGCATGGAAGTTTAACCAATAGCGTTCACAAATAAACGTTTCAACCTGTTCGCGTAGCGGATGTTCAGGCAGGATCCAACAGTGATGCATATCTACTCCTTAAGTCAGCCAGCTGGCTGCAACAGCGTCAATGCAGTCACTTTATTAATAAAGACTTAAGGAAAACTTAAATTGATCTCCGGAATGATGGTTTGCGCAGACCGTTAAAAGTTCCAATTTTTATTCCATTAAAAAAATAAAACCGTTACCCAGGTAACCATTAACAGTATCAATGCAAAGAAAACAGCAGCTGAAGCAATATCCTTGGCACGCCCGCTGAGCTCATGGAATTCCGCTCCGATTCGATCAACAACAGCTTCTACTGCGGAATTTAGTAATTCAGTAATCACCAAAATAAATAAACTCGTAATAAGCAGTAAGCGTTCTACAATCGAAGCCTCAACCAACAATGCCACCGGAACTAATACCGCACAAAGCAGTGCCTCCTGGCGAAAGGCTGCTTCATAACGCCAGGCTACTTTTATTCCGCGCAGCGAGTTAAACGTTGCTTTCCAAATGCGCATCATACCGGTATAGCCTGGTTTCATTGTTTTTCCTTTCCTGCAATTGATAAATTAAACAGACAGAGTTTATTAAATCAATCTTAAGCTTAACTTAAGAAATAATTGTTAGCGTCTTCACAAAGAATGAACTACCGGAAGAACTAACACTCATGCCTGCAGAAAGATCACAGAATACGTTATGGCAAACACTGGCGCTTTTTAAGCCACTATTGTACTTTTTTCTGCTAGCGCTGGCGTTGCTGAGCAGTTCCCGATTAATGCTGGCGTGGCTCTACTCCGATAGAGTTGACAACGCTATTAGCTGGTTTGACTTTATATTGCTGGGCATTCGAGCAGATGTCGTCCAAATCGGCTATTTTGTTCTCATTCCACTGTTGCTGTTATCGCCTATGGCGTTCGCACTGCATAAGCCACTAATGCAGCTGTGGTGGCGACGTATATGGATCGTATGGAGTCTCATTTGTGTCGTCGTATTCTGGTTTATGGAAATTTCTACACCGGCATTTTTAGCACAATACGATACTCGTCCAAACCGATTGTTCTTTGAGTATCTTGCCTACCCTAAAGAGGTATTTTCAACTTTAATTAACGGGTTTGCAGGTTGGTTATTTATTGGCATCGCCTCTACGACAATCGTTATTTTTGTTGCGTACCGTTGGTATAAAAGAACCGATAACCGTTTTAACACTCGAACGATAAAACGTCGCTATCTTATCGGTGTCATACCGATCTTAATAATTTGCACGCTGTTTGGTATACGTTCAACACTCGCGCACCGACCCGCTAACCCGGCATTTTTTGCTGTCACCTCCGATGCCATGGTGAATTCATTGATTTTAAACTCCACCTATACGTTGGAGTACGCACTCTACAACCTTAAACACGAAGCACAAGCCAATCGTGTCTATGGCTCGCTCAGTAATGACAAAGTCATTAGCGAAATTCGACAAGTTGAATATTTAAGAGACACTGAATTCCCGTATGACAACTACCCGACTGTTCATTACCAACAGGCGTCAGTTAGCCGCTCCCAACCGCTGAACATTGTTATCATTCTGGAAGAAAGTTTGGGAGCAACTTTTGTTGAGTCACTGGGGGGCAAGCCGTTAACGCCTAATCTTGAACACCTAAAAAGCCAGGGGTGGTGGTTCGAGAGCCTGTACTCTACTGGAATACGCTCAGTTCGCGGTATCGAAGCAGTTGTTTCCGGTTTTCTACCAACGCGGGCACGTTCTACGGTTAAGCTGTCCGGCTCTCAACGGCAGTTTTTCACGCTTGCAGACGTTCTAGGTCGTCAGGGTTACCACACCGAGTTTATTTATGGTGGCCAGGCGCACTTCGACAATATGGCGAGTTTCTTTGTCGGCAATGGCTTTCAGTCCGTCATCGATCAGGACGATTACGAAAACCCTCGCTTCGTTGGCAGCTGGGGAGTCAGCGATCAAGATTTATTCGACAAGTTACACCAACGCTTAGTGAATACAGAAGCTTCCACACCACAGTTTACGTTGGCATTTACCTCATCGAATCACGAGCCATTTGAATTCCCTGACGGGGAAATAAACTTGTCCGAGCAACCGAAACAAACTGTTCACAATGCGGTTAAGTATGCAGATCATGCACTCGGTGAGTTTTTCGCCAAGGCAAAAAAAAGTGACTACTGGCATAATACACTATTTCTAGTGGTCGCTGACCACGACACCCGCGTTTATGGCGAAGAACTTGTTCCGGTGCAAAAGTTTCATATTCCGGGATTAATTTTGGGCGCTGATATTCAACCAAAAACAGTATCTACAATTACCAGCCAAATTGATTTGGCTCCGACCTTGCTTTCTTTAGCCGGCATTTCCGCCTATGTTCCAACTATCGGGCAGGACTTGAGTCAATCAGATGTTAAACCGGCTAATCGAGCCATGATGCAATTTGAGGACAATTATGGCTGGTTGCAAGGCAGTAAAGACGGGCAAATATTGACGGTACTTCAAGTCAAGAAACCCGCAGAGCAGTTTCTATACTCCCCGGCACAGAACGAGCTCACGCCACTCCGTAAAAATTTGAGCGAAAAGCACCTACGCAAAGTGGTTGCACATGCCATGCTACCGTCTATTCTCTATCAGGGGCGCTCGTATTATGTCCCCTTACAGAACTAAGACTCCACACATACACAATTCCGACCGGCCTTTTTCGCTTCGTATAACTGCCGGTCAGCCCGTCTAATCGCATCAGCCGCTGACTCATCTGAATGAATAGCAGCCGCCCCCATACTTATTGTCAGTATCGGCAACTCAGCTGTCTTAAAGTCATGAGGAATGGCCAAAGTCATCACCGCCTCACGCAGCTCATTCAACTTTTTATCAATCGATTCAGCTGCGGGGATAATAATAGCAAGCTCTTCTCCCCCATACCGATAGACTTTCAGTGGCGTTCTTTCAAGTAGACAGTCGGCTATTTTCTTCAATGCTCTGTCGCCAGCTTCATGTCCGTAGTTATCGTTATAGGGCTTAAACTCGTCTATGTCTGCCATCATTAAATAATAAGGCTTTCTTGATTCAATCGCGGTCTCCAGATCACGATCAAACGCCCTGCGATTGAACAGCCCTGTTAATCCATCCATATGCGCCAGCGCGTCAAGTTGTTTGTTCGCTTCGGCCAACTCCTCCGTGCGAGCCTCAACCTGCTGCTCCAAGTCATTTTGAGCGGCAATGAATCGTGAAGCCATTGTTTTAAAAGCATCCAAAGCTTGTTTGACCTCACCACGCGCTTTTATTGATGCGGCACGGTGAGACAAAGCTTCTTGATAGTTTCTCTGACCCATAAGTGATGCCACAGTAGCCACTTCATGCAGTGGCTTGGTGACTTCTCGCTGGATCAACCAATAGGTCATCAACAATGTCAGTATCACTAAACCAACACCTGCGGCAACCAGCTGAAGCGGTAAAATGATAGCCTGCTTGCGTATTTCCTCTAGCGGATAAGCGGTTATGTGCCACCAATCAGGACCAGCTATTTTATCAATAATAAGCAATTGATCGTCTACCGCATTTTCCAAAGTTATAGCGGTGTCATTAAGCTCTGCCTCCGTCACCAGATGACTCAACTGTTGATACAAAGGCTCATCATAAGTTTGTGAAGTCAGTGTTGAGCGCTCAATGATTGCCTCCTGAGACAAGTTGGATGCAGCAATTAAGTCTCCCTTTGTATTCAAAACAATGTGTTCTGATTTAGGCCTTTTTTTCTGTGTTAAATCACTCAACAAACTACCTAACGCAACATCAAAGCTCGCATTCGCTAAATGCTGCCCATTTAAGTCTATCGGTTTTTGGTAGGTAATCGTCCAGACATCGGCAGAGAGGTCGTAGTACAACCCTGTCCAGTTTGGCTTCCGCTCAGGATTCTTACTTCGCAACGTCGATTTGACCACCGAGAAGTCCGTTATAATCAGGTCTTTGTCAGCCAACAATCCCCATGGAGACTCTTTTGAGTACATCAAAAGAATGTTTTCAGGCATTGAAAAGTGCGTATTAGCAACGTCATTTTGCCATGCCGGAGCAAGCTCATTTAACGTAAACAGCGCGGCAATCACACGAACTTTTAATTCATCACTTATTGGCTTCTGTCGAGGTCCGAGAAAAGCGCTTAACGATTCAAAATAATCTCCGTTAAGCGATATACCCCGGTTAAAAGCAGGCTTTAACCGAAAAACCCCCGGCGATGTCTCCTGATACCATTGATTAAACCATTCATTGGTGGATTCGTTACTTGTCATCAGCTGATATTGAGAAAGAAATTCTTCCGCTAAAATATTGGCGTTACTTTCAATGCGCTTAAACAAGGCTTGGTTGCGTTGAAGAGTTGGAGATAAGTCTTGTTGAAGCAGATTTATTACCCGTTCCCGATCATTACTATAAGTTGTCAGGAAGGTAATTGCGGAAGCAATAACGACAAGGGAAATTGCCCATATACTGATTTTCACCAATAAGGCTGTCGTCAGTTTTTCATGCCGCTGCAGTCGGCGATCGTCTTTTCGTCTTTCCAAAATAATCAACCGTTGTCTTTTTCGTAAATCTAACAACTATTTTGAACAAATGCTATTATCAAAACAAACGAAACAACAATCAAAACCAGGGTCAAAATTATGAAAGAGATAAAATGGGGCTTAATTTTTGTCGCAGCGATTATTTTGTGGCTGATCATTGAGAGGCTAGTGGGCTTACACACTCATAATATCGAGTATCACGCTATATTTACCAACGTGTTTGCCGTGGTGGCCATTGTCATTTATATCATTGCGTTACGCGATAAAAGAGCGTCATTACCCAATCAGGAAATGACATGGTTACAAGGTTTTATTAGCGGTTTAAAAATTGCGGTTGTGGTAGCCGTGCTATCGCCCGCTGTGCAATTATTGGTTCACTACGTTATTTCGCCGCAGTTCTTTCCAAATATGAAAAGCCACGCCATTGCATCTGGCATGATGAACGAAGATCAGGCTGAAAAATATTTCAATCTGACATCGTACATGATGCAATCAGCAATAGGCGCCTTGGTGATGGGTGCTATCACCGCCGCTGTTGTCGCTTTCTTTCTAAAACGACGCTCTTAAGGGCGTCGTTATTTCACCTTACCACTTAGGTAAAACCAACGACCCTGCTCGCGCACAAAGTCGGAATGCTCTTCCATAAAACCCACGTCAGCGCCCTCTTTATAAAACGCCCGGAAGTGCACTTTGCCTTTATCGCCTGTTTGCTCAGAGGACATGACCTGTAATTTTAGCCAGTCAGGCGAGTCCGATAAGTCAAGCGACATAGGACATGTACTGGGATGCCAGGTTTTCAGTAGGTAATTGGTAAGCTGTTTTACAAAGGCACTGTAACGTGATCGCATCAGTTGCTCTGGGGTGTCGGCCCGCATCGTCTCAATATGTAACGGTTCGCAACACCCTGAATACTCATCTCCACTGCCGCACGGACACAGCTCGCTACTCATAACCTACACCTAGTATTTGCTGATCACTATAAATGACTATACAAAACCCATATACCAATAGTAATTAGAACCACACCGCCACAAATTTCTGTTCGTTGCCCTAGCCAGCCTCCAACGATACGGCCCAAGAGCACACCAATAGTTACCATTATTGCGGTCGCTAGCCCAATTAACCCAGCCGCAAGCCAGATGTTCACTTCAATAAATGCCAGGGTTATTCCTACGGTTAGCGCATCAATACTCGTTCCTATTGCGGTCACGACTAGCTTAAGAAAAGAGCCATTATTCGGAGTAAAGTCAGCGTCATCTTCTTCTGTTTTTACTCCCTCATAAATCATGTGCAGGCCTAATATCGTTAATAGGCCAAAAGCTAACCAATGATCCCACGCCTGTACATAAGACTTTGCGGAATAACCAATAAGCCAGCCTATAAGCGGGGTAGAGCCTTCAATTACACCAAACAGAACACCTATTTTAGCGGCTTGTTTGAGCGTTGGTTTTCGTAATGCCGCTCCCTTACCAATTGCTGCCGCAAACGCATCCGTTGACATAGCAAAAGCAAGGAGGATTAATGCAATAACAGTCATAATATAAAAGGTTAAACGTCTTCAGATTGGCGCGCATAGTAACACAGAAACGCCCACCCCTTACTCAAATAAAAAGTAATAACCATAAGCCACAATAAAGGCTGGGATGGCCGAATAAACCGTTGCTAATATTGCCGCTTTTGGAGCTAGCGCTATGGCGGGAAAGAGCGCATCACCGTCGTTACTAATAGCATTACCGAGTTGAGCCGAAAATTGAATAGATCCATTTATATAGAGGCTTGTCACGAGTATTTGGGGACCACACCCCGGTAAAAAACCAATAAGTACAGCCATCAGTATAACTATCGGTCCCCAAGACTCGAATAGCCCGGCGAGGTCAACTCCCAGCAACTGCACCGGCAATTCAAACGCTAAAAATGCGAGCACCACCCAGCCGGTTACAAATTGAGTATCCAGAACCGATTTATTTAGCCAACCTTCATGATGTGTCGTGGGCTCTTCGCTGGTTATTGCCGAATAACCGGTGAGATCGGACGTGAATGCCCATAATACTAAGATAAGAAAAGTCACTGTCGCAGCAGTGGTTTCAACGGTATTAGCCGGTAAATGTAGTGGTTCGTTGAGCTCTAGTTGGAGTGCAACCGCTATTGCTCCAATTAGCGCGGGTATAAAAATGACTTTCCAAAAACGCACAGACCAGCGCAGCACGGTTTTGCGTGTTGTACTTGGCTCTGGTCCACACAGACTCTCTCTACTTTGCGCAGCACTTTTACTCAGTAACCAATCGTTCTTGCCCCGATGAAACAGGTTAACCACGAAGCCACTAATGGCGCCCACGACCACACTGATAGCGATAATAAGTACAGCATCTGCAGGCTTTTGTGCTAACAATAAGAATGCGGCGTCCCCCATGGTGCTGGTTAACACCGCCACAACGGCCCCAAAGCTTGTCATGCCACGGGTAAACTGAGTCACAACAATAATGGCGCCACCGCAACCTGGCAACGCACCCAATAACGCCGCAATAGCAACTTCCTGTAAGGGGTGCCGCTGCATATAGGTGGCTAATCGCTCTTTATCGAGATTACGAGTTAAGCTGTAGTAAAGCGCCAACGACGCAAAAACAAACACCGACACCTGCAAAAATGCATCGGACAGCACTTGTAGAGTGATTTCTCGAGTCTCCGGTAACAGCAATAAAATAGCGAGCAAAATAGGGAGGATAATACGTAGGTTCGGCTTAACCTGCCCTTCCTTGCATTCCGTCATAAGCTCGTTAAATTTCAGCTTTGAATCCATACTACCGGACTACTCCTTTATGAGGCGGAATCGGCACACTCTCTGCCCTTCAAGGTTGACCGATTCGGTAAACATATCATACGGTCTTACCCATAGTTTTTGTTCACCATACAGCGGCTGATACAGTACCAGCGTTTCCTCGGTTTCACTGTGCGTTACTGTATCAATCACTCGGTATCGGTTGCCTTTGTAGTGCTCGTAAATACCGGGAGTTATTATCATATCGTTGCCAATTGGGTTTCTTTGTTTTTTATGATCATATAGGCTTTCGCTCTAACGACAAGCTACAATTTGACCTAATGACATCACAGAAACAAACACTTCTTCAGTTTCTCTCTCAGAATAAGCCCGTAACCGTACTAACAGGTGCAGGCTTAAGTACCGCTTCGGGTATTCCGGACTACCGCGACAGTAACGGCAACTGGAAAAGTGCCCCGCCTATGCAGCATCGCGACTTCATGTCCAACGAACTACTGCGCAAGCGTTACTGGGCACGTGCGTTACATGGTTGGCCGGTACTTTATAACGCACAGCCTAATGCCTCACATTTGGCATTAGCAAAGATGCAGAAGGAAGGCTTAATTGGCACCATCATTACTCAAAATGTAGATGGCTTACACCAAAGAGCCGGAGCCACTGACGTGATAAATTTACACGGCTACGCGAATGACATGATTTGCATGAGCTGTGGTGCGCAATCGTCTCGTTTGGAAATGCACGAACGCTGTCTGGCACTGAATCCAGAGTTCGCAGAAATGGCTGCCTCCGCCCTACCCGACGGCGATGCTGACATTGAAACCGACTTTTCAACCTTCCAAATAGCCGACTGCTTAAAGTGCGGCGGTATTTTAAAACCGGACGTCGTGTATTTTGGCGACACCGTACCTAAAACTCGAGTTGCAGAAGCAAAGCAAGCGCTCGCTGACAGCGGAGGGTTATTCGTTATAGGCTCATCGTTAATGGTGTTTTCGGGTTACCGCTTTGCCCGCCAGGCCGCCGAAAATAATCAACCCATTGCCATTTTAACGCGCGGTAAAACCCGCGCTGACGACCTAGCTACGTTTAAAATAGATGACGATATTGAGCGTGTATTGGTGTAAAGAGGCCAACCTCTTAGTTGACCTCTGCTTTATAGCGTATTAATTCCAGTGCTGCTTGAACCACAACATCATTTCAGCCGTTATCTCTTTTCGTTTAGGTGCCGACTGATGCCCCAACCCCTCATAAATAGACAACTTATGTTTAAAGCCTTCTTTTTCCAAAGCCTTATCTAGAGCAATACTTTGCTCTACGTGAACTTTCTTATCAGCATCGCCATGAATAAGCAGTATTGGGATACTCTTATCAATTTCATCCACCCAATAAACAGCAGAACGCTTTTTGAGTTCTGTCTCTTTGTTTTCTTCATAATTAGGAATTCTGGCCTTATATACTTGTTCCATCTCAGGCCGGCGCTTTAGCCCTTGCTGCAGATCATAATCCCCGGCATAAAGAACAACCGAGTCTGCTTTTAGCCCTTGTTTTAGAGCCAGCATTGACTGCATGCCGCCTCGGCTTGCGCCATAAAGCCCAACCTTCTCAGGGTTTACAGCCGGGAACTCATCAAACAACTGTGGTAGCGCAAGCACATCTTTCACGTCTTCTCCACCAAACTCATCTTTACCGGGCAACTTAGGAAAAATACCACGATAGTTAGTCGCAAAAATAGCGACATTATGCTCTTTTGCTAAGTCAAATAGCCGCATGTAAACTCGGCCGAACATCCACATCCCATAGGCTCCGTTCCCACCACGATTATAAATAACAACGGGTAAATCGGACTTGTCAGCCGGGGCAACATAAAATCCATTAACGATAGCATCGTCTACTTTGTACACTATGCCCTTACAATCAATAGTCTTCTGATAGCGTTCAAAGTCTTCTTTTTTGTAGAATGATTTATTTCTCTTGAGACGCTCTTCAAAATCTTCTGCTTTTTTGCTACTTCCGCCGGAAATTAATTTCATCCAACTTTCATAATTTGAAAAAGGGCCTGTAAAACAGGAGTCGGACTTTATCAACGAGACACTTTCTTGAGCCTGCGCTGGTTGAGTAAAGGCGAAAGCACCTGCTAGAGTCGTTATCGCTATTAGTTTTATTGTTCTTATCATTGTCACTTCCTTATGGTTGCATCGAAAAATTTGACTAGTAGTTTTAATAACTTACCTTATGAAGATTAAAAAACAACCTAAGCGATAGACCTTATGCTTTCAGACAATACCCCGGTACTCTCTACACTATACTTTACATTGGTTTTGGTTGGTGGTTACTCAGTTGCGGCCATGATCATTACTTACTTTCAAACTGGGGAGTTTACCTGGGGACACGCTGGCATTTTGCACTTTGCCACGGCTTTCACTATTTCAATGGTTTATCATGTATGGAAAAACCATCGTCATAAAAAGCTCGGACAGTAATACCCATGTCATTTAATGCACTCATCACGGAAGCGGCTGATAACCTTTCCAGTCAGGAACCAAAGGCTGTTTTTTGCCGTCGTGGTACAAGTGAATGTAGTGACTATCGATAAGATCCAAACACAGACAGTCATCGACGGCTATCAAATCATCTTTATGCAATTGCTCCGCACCAGCTAATCCTCTGTTAAGCACCTGAACTTTAGCTTGCTGTTTAGCCGCTTGAACAGATTCGGCCACAACAACCGTAAAATCATGAAACTCCGCCAACTTACCGTCAAAGTAGCCACCAAAATTCACGAAATAAAGCTTTTTAGCGCAATCCAATTGTGGCTCTTTTGCAAGTTCAATACGATAACCATCGACATGGTGCAACTGAACATAGCTATCCAGATGCAAGCCTTTTTGCGTACCGAACCAGCCTGCTCGAATTTCTGGGTAGGTATGCTCAATAGTTTCCCCCACAACAAAACGAACATCATGTAGCTCAATATTCGCGCCGGGAGCAGTGCCGCCAACATAGGTTAAATAGAGTTTTTTCATGCGGGATGTCTTATCCGTTTCCGTAATTTAGCGATTTCATTTATTTGTAATAGTCATGTTGATTATAAAGAAAATTTTAAGCTGCGCTTAATATTCGTTGCTTAAGATACGCTTTTTATTGGTTCGGGCCCCCCATGAAACCAGAAAAATCAATATGTTGGATTTCCTAAAATGACCACACTCTGGCAGCGCTGGTTACTGACGTTCTTAGTAGTGCTCGTTGCATTAGCGGCTGGCGATTTACTCAGTCTCAAGTTTTTTATTGCTAATAAGCTCTATCAACTTGAAGGCTTTCAGTGGTCGCTGAAACACCATTTTATTACTGAAGCAGTGCTTCATGACGGTGTCCGCACGTTAAATCTCATCGCTGTTGCATCACTGTTGATTATAACCTTACTGCAATTCATACCTGGAAAAAGAGGTTCTCAAAAACGGTCTTATGTTCTTCTGTTGTTATCCGTTTTACTTTCATTTGGCTTGGTTAATTATCTAAAAGCCACGCTGGGAATGGACTGTCCCTGGGATTTACGACAATACGGCGGAACGAAACCTTATTTTAGTTTGTGGTCTCTTAATGACAGCCATGTTAGCTCGGGGCGGTGCTTCCCCTCCGGGCATTCAAGCATCGGCTTTGCCTGGATTGCACTTTATTTTTTCTGTCGTCGGCATCGGCCTACCCTTGCCAAAACTACGGTCGCCCTTTCTCTTATTGCGGGGACTACCCTGGGATTTGTTCAGCAGCTGCGCGGCGCCCACTTTTTTGTTGACGACATTGCGACAGCTTTCATTTGCTGGACCGTAGCCTTATTAATTTTTCGTGCAGGTGAACAACATAAAACGATTCAGTCTTAATTTTATAGTGATACTAACGATTGTTTCGGCCTGGCTTACCTTTGCTTACTCAACGCCATTGCTAAATACGTTAGAAGCTTATGGTATCACTCCCTTCGTACAGTATAAATTAATGGCATTTATACTCTGCTTTTATGCCTTAGTATTAGCCTTAAGCCAGCTGTTCAACATCTTCAAGCTGCTAGCCATAGTTTTAATGATGTTAGCGGCTACTGCTTCATTCTATATGTTGCAATACGGCATTGTCATTGATCCCGACATGGTCATAAACGCCTTTGAAACTGATCCGGCAGAAGCAAGCGAACAACTCTCCAGCAGATTTTTCATCACTCTACTCATGCTTGGGGTTGCCCCTTCATTATTATTGCTTTACGTCAAAATGCCTAGCTGTAACGCGTTAGTAAAAATCAAACAAAGTCTCATCTCAGCAGTCTGTTTACTCTCTTTAGTGGTGGGCATTGCATACACCAGTTATGACGACTTTGCTTCTTTATTTCGTAATCACCGGGATATCAAATATCGTATCGTCCCCTTCAATGTGGTTTCTGCAACAGTTTCAGCGGTATCAAGAAAGCTAGAAAAGCCAGCAGAATTTATTTCTCTGGGGCATGACGCAGTACAAACTAAAACCTCAAACAAGCCAAATGTCATGGTTGTTATATTGGGAGAAACGGCGCGTTCCGATCATTTTTCAGTCAATGGTTATGACCGAACCACAACACCCACTCTCATTCGTTTGCTCAATTCAGGGCAACTTCAAAGCTACAAAGACGCCACATCATGTGGAACTGCAACGGCCGTTTCAGTTCCCTGTATGTTCAGTTTTTTAACGTCTGATAACTATTCGAATATCGCGAGAAATTCGAGCAATGTATTAGATGTCCTGCAAACAGCAGGTATTGATGTAACCTGGATAGAAAATAACTCCGGATGCAAAGACGTCTGCAATCGCATCAATACCCTTGTAATGAATAAAAGCCGGTGCGGAGAAATAAGCTGTTACGACACAGACATGATTAACGAACTCAAATCTTGGTTGTCAAACATCAGTCAAGACTCAATTATCGTCCTTCATCAAATGGGGAGCCACGGCCCGGCCTATTACAAGCGCTCGCCCCAGCAACTCAAGCGCTTTTTTCCTGAATGCGAAAGCCCAGAGTTAACAGACTGTACTCGAGCTGAAATTACTAATGCTTATGACAATAGTTTATTGGTAACCGACCAGCTCATTAGTGAGGTCATAGCGTTGCTAAGGCAGCATGATGAACTGGATAGTACGATGATGTACGTTTCTGATCACGGCGAATCGCTCGGCGATAGCGGAATTTATTTGCATGGTTTACCGAACTGGCTAGCGCCCAAGGAGCAGCGACATATACCTTGGATAATTTGGCCGTCGCACACAATTGGTGTCGCAGGAAGTAGCGATAACATAGCGGTCAGCCACGATAATTTCTCGCATACGCTGTTGGGATACTTTAATGTAGAAACCTCACTTTATAATGAAAGCTTGGATTTAAACAAAAAAGCTGAGAAAAATATAAACGCATCGGCAGCGCCTTAATATGGTTTATCCATTTACACACTCAGTCTAATAAGGTTTCGATCAACCAGGCTGATAGATTATTGCGGCCACTCAACCCTGATTTTGCATAAACTGATGACGCCTGCTGGCGAACCGTCTTTTCTTTGGTATTTCTGACTTCAGCTATTTCGTTAAAGCTTAATCCCTTGATTAATAAAACGGCGACCTCTTGCTCACTAGGCGATAACTTCCATTGTTTGAACCAGGATTTTACAGCAGTATATGAGGCTGGAGAGCCGTCTTCGTCCCCGTCTACCTTCACTATCGACTCCTGGTTTTCGGCGCTATCTCTTTCGCGTTGCTGATGTCTTGTTAACGCATCTTTTACCTGTTGAAGCTCTCGATTACGCCCTAATACTCTTTTCCACAACACAATAAACGCAGCAATTGAAATTACCACGGTGATTCCCTCAATCGCCAAGTGCCAGGTTGCCACTTGCATATGGTAATCCGCTATCACATCAGAAATATTAGCAAACGCAATGAGTAAAAAAATTACCATTAATAGTCGGTCAATTGTCATAAATTCCCCATAAAATACTGCGCTTAGGACATCCGCCCGATGCATTAATGCCTTAAAAACCCTAATGTCAGCGATGATATTAACCGATGGAGGCTTTAATGTCTTTGTTCCGCGTCATTCCCGGTAAGTTGTTTTTTAGTCTATTGGCTGTTGCTGTGTTGCTGCTTAGCCCCCCAACCAAAGCCAATAATCCATCACAACAAACTTTACTGCAGTCGACGGTTGAGCGACTCAAAACGGATGGGCTTGTTATAACAACTGATTTTAGCCAGCGCCGATGGCTCTCCGCAACGCCACGGTTGAGTCTAATGCATTGGCAGACTAACGCTGACAGCTTTGGCGCTAACGAGACCGAGCTTGTTTTAGAATTGGAGTTTTTAAATTCAGAGCAACGACAGCTTGATAGTCATTCTCAGCAGTTGATTCAACAATACCATCAACTCCAGAATCTTCAGCTTAATCTGACAGCGAGTGGTGTTATACGTGAACTGTTCTGGCAAACCAAACAACGACAAGCTGAACTTGCTTATGCCGAACAGGTCGCTGACCAACTAAATCAGCTACAACGCCAAACCCAGTTTCTAGTTGAGGCAGGAGAGCGTCCGGCGTATGCAGGCATCATTGTTATGCAACAGCAGCAGGCTGCGCAGAGCAAAGTTGCAGAAAAGCAGATTGCTCTACAACAGCTCCAACGCCTGTGGCAACAGTTCACCGGCTTTAGTGCAGTACCAGCCTCACTTGATGAGCCTGAACTGACACAACCGGCCATACCAACACACCCTGAGCTGCAACGTCTACAGCTGCAATGGCAATTGACGTTAAATGCAACCCACCAAAGCATCGCCGCCCAAAAAAGCTGGGGCATTAACGCAGGGTATAAATACATTGATTCGCCCTCCCAAAGCGAAAACCAATGGGGACTGGGTTTTAGCCTGCCGCTCAGCTTTTCTCAGTCCCTAAACGCCAGCGAGCTTGTTGCCTTGCAACAGCAACAAAACGAATTGAACCAATCACTGAGACAGACACAAATACGAATTGAGCTCGACACCGTCGACGCAGAAAGTCAGTTAGCTCAACTAAAGCAACAGCATCAAAGTAATCGTCAAAATGCAAACCTAAGTCATCGAGCCATTGAGCAGCTCAACAACCTGTACCAACAAGGTCAAATTGATACCCGCTTGTACATTCACCGATTACTTGAACAGTTGTCTTACCAACAAGCTGCACAACTCAGTCAAATCGAAGTTAAAAAAGCCGAGGCACTATTAAACCAAGCAAAGGGGATCACTTTATGAAACGCCGTAACCCTTCTCGTCGCGCCAATATTCTTATTGTTAATATATTAGGTCTCGCTTTATTAGGAGCTGCGACAGCAACCAATGCTTTGGCCGCACAATCCATTGCTGCCGATCAAATCAGCAACTATGAGCTGCGCCCGCAAACCGCCGAAAAAGCAGAAATGGTTGCTTTCGCACCCGTTACCGCTCGTTATCAAACAACACCAGGTAGCGTCTTAACGTTACCCAACCCCTTCGACAATGCTGCCGTCGACTATACAGTGGTTGATGGTCAAGCACTGGAGTCGGGCACTCTGATCGCACAATTAAGCGGCTCTTCGGTCGAGCACTTCTTCCATCGTGTTGACATACTGCAAGAGCAATACAATGTTGCCTCCAAACAATATCAAAGCAAAAAGCGCTTATACGAAAATAACGCAATCGCTACTGATGAGTGGCAGCAGTTTTTAACGCAATACATTAACCTGAGTGATACCTTGCACGATATTAACGTGATTCTAAAATGGGTGGCACAAACTGGTGAGCAATCAGCAAAACTTCTCGCAACAGAGCCAGGCGTTTGGCGTACCAGCGATAATAGCCAGCAGTTAGGCTCATTGCTAACAAAAGAGCGGCTCGCTGTGGTTGCTGAGATTCCTATCGCGCAGGCAAAACGTATTACTCACTTACAAATTAACAACCTGCAACTAGCGGTAAGGCAGCGTGAACAAACTGTCCGTAATGGCTTTGTTCGCGTCTGGAGTGAGTCGCCGCGCCAAGTTGACTGGGCTATTGATCAACGTTTTACAGTCGCCCCCCTAGCGGCAATTGACAACGCCTACCGTGTGCCTGCCAGCGCCATTGCTACTCTAAAGGATCAAGCTGTTGTTTTTAACATCGAAAACACGGTAATTAACGCCGTACCTGTCGAGCTACTCAGTTTGCACGGCTCATATTACTTTGTGCAATCCACAATCCCATTGGATAACATCGCAACGCATTCTGTCGCTGCGCTAAAGGTTATCGCTGAAGAGCGGGAGGCGCAGTAATGATTAGCCGTTTGTTGAGCTTTTCGCTAAAAAACCGTCTGTTCGTTTTTATTACGTTTTTGCTGATAATCGCTTCTGGTATCCAGTCAACTCGGCAGTTACCCGTAGACGCTTTCCCTGAGATATCCCCAACTCAGGTGAACGTCATTTTACGCGCGCCAGGTATGGCTGCCGAACGAGTCGAAAATCAGGTGACGCATCCATTAGAAACCGAACTGTTGGGCATACCAAATCAGACCATTTTGCGATCGACGACCAAATACGGAATTACCTCAATAACTCTCGACTTTGAAGAAGGCACAGATATTTACTGGGCTCGCCAGCAGGTGGCAGAAAAGATAGCCGCAGTCAGTAAAGACTTGCCGACCGGTATTCAAGGCGGTATGGCCCCCATGAGCACTCCGCTAAGCGAAATGTTTATGTTTACGGTAGAAAACCCCGAGATGAATCTAGCGCAAAAGCGTCACCTGTTGGATTGGGTTATTCGACCAGCGTTACGCACAGTTGAAGGCGTAGCTGACGTGACAAATTTGGGAGGGAAAGTCAGAACCTTCCAGTTTACACCATCGGCGTCGAAGTTAAGCGATGCCGGAGTTTCACTACAAGCAATAAAAGACGCCTTGGCTGATGCCAACCAAGTCGGTAATCTCGGTCGCATCACGCAAGGCACCGAAACGTTCAGTGCACGGGTAACCGGTCGTATTGTTGCGCTTGATGATCTCGCCGCTATTAACGTAGCGAATCAACAGCAGCAAGTTTATCGTCTTGATCAACTCGGTGAAGTTTCGCTCAGTTACCTCCCACGTTTTGGCGCTATTACCAAAGATGGAGAGGAAGCCGTCGAAGGTCTGGTCGTCGGCTTAAAAGGCGCTAATGCCGCAGCCGTGGTAGAAGCTGTAGAACAAAAGTTGACACAAATACAACCGAGTTTGCCAGAAAACACGGACATTAACGTGTTCTATAACCGTAAAGGTCTTATCGACACAGCTATTGCCGGAATTTCTGATGCGCTGATGCAATCTATCGTATTAGTTATTGCGGTACTGGTTTTCTTTTTACGCAATGTGCGTGCTTCAATTTTGGTTTCATTATCGATTCCCGTAGCAGCTCTTATTACCTTTATTAGCCTTCGATTACTGGGTTTATCGGCAAACTTAATGAGTTTAGGCGGGCTGGTTATTGCCATCGGTATGATTGTCGATTCATCAGTCGTTATCACTGAAAAAATTGAAACCGAATTAAATTCCAAAAAAAGGTTGCCCCTGTTACACAAGATTTACCGTGCCAGCCTGGCCGTTGCACCATCGGTGGTTAGCGGTACCGTGATTATTATTTTGGTGTTTTTACCCTTACTCACCCTGACTGGGCTGGAGGGCAAGCTATTTTCACCAGTAGCGTTGACTATTGTTATCGCTATAACCGCAGCGTTAGCAACTTCACTAACACTCATTCCGGCGCTGGGCTCGTTATTAATGCGACCTAAAAACCGCCGCAATAAGTCTCTTGAGCGGATGCAGAACCGCTATCGGCATATTCTATCTCATGTTATTAAGCACCGTCGTGCCACAATGATGGGTTTTGCCGCTGTATTCGGCTTAAGCATTGTCAGTTTTCTTATGGTGGGTAAGACTTTTATGCCCACCATGGACGAGGGCGATATTATTGTGCAACTTGAAAAGTCACCGACTATCTCGCTGCAAGAATCCGTCGCTCTGGATACTCAAGTCGAGCATGAACTACTCGCTAAGATCCCCGAGATCAAACAAATTGTTGCCCGTACAGGGTCTGATGAACTCGGTTTAGATCCCATGGGACTTAACGAAACGGACGTCTTCATGGAACTTAATCCCAAAGACAGTTGGCGTTTTGATAGCAAGCAAGAGCTTATTGATGCCATTCGTGAGATCGTATCAGCCTATCCGGGCATGAATGTTAACTTCACGCAGCCTATTCAAATGCGTATTTCGGAAATGCTTACCGGTAGTAGCGGTGATGTTTCAATTAAAGTGTTTGGCGATGACATGAATACTCTGGCTAATATTACCGATAAAGTCATTGAGCAAGCTGAACAAGTGCAAGGTGCGGTTGACGTACAGGCGAGTGTAATAACTGGCGCTCGCTTTTTAAGCATAGTGCCGAAGATGCAACAACTGCGCTACTACGGTATCTCAAAACAAAACTTTAGTGAGTTTATTCTGTCACAACTGAGCGGTTATCCTATCAGTGAAGCCGTAGACGGACGTATTCGCACCCCCATTGTTATGGGCTCGCAAAAGTCAGAGGGTAACTACCACTCTGTCAACAACATCGAGTCGCTGCCTATTGTAATGGACAACGGCGAAACTGTTGCTCTTCAGCAACTTGCTGACATCACTTTCGAGCAGGGACCCGCCATTATCGAACGCGAAAACTCTAATCGCTATGCATTAATTACCAGCAATGTTGAAAATCGCGATGTTGTCGGTTTTGTAAACGAGCTGCAACAGCGAGTCAGCACTAACGTGAATCTTGAACCGGGCTACTTTATTGAATACGGCGGTGAGTTCGAAAACCAGGCTCGCGCCAGTGCCAATTTACTGATGGTGATTCCTGTAGCCTTGTTATTGATCGTGATTTTATTGTTTAGCTCGATGGGTTCAATGGGTTTAACTACGATTGTGCTAACCAACATTCCATTTGCCTTAAGTGGCGGTGCGATTTCGCTGTGGCTTAGTGGCGAATACATGTCGGTACCGGCTTCTGTTGGCTTTATCGCATTGATGGGTGTCGCCATTCTTAACGGCATAGTGATGATTAGCCATTTTGAGCAGACCCGCGTCCACTATAGTGACTTCACTAGCTTAGTAATTGAAGGGGCAAAAGACCGCCTTCGCCCGGTATTAATCACGGCTATCACCGCTATTTTTGGTTTAATCCCACTGTTAATGTCCAGCGGCCCCGGTTCGGAAGTACAAAAGCCTCTGGCGGTGGTGGTCATTGGTGGGCTGATTACAGCAACTCTGGCCACGTTATTATTACTACCCATTTTGTACTTACTAGTAAACAGGAAGTCAGGCGATGCCTAATAAGTTATTAAAACTCTATTTAAGCCGCGAACAAAAAGCAGACTTAGTCGACTGCCTAATCCAACTCGATGTTATAAGCGGTTTTAGTTTCTACGATATTGACGGCTTTAGCCGCAACCACGAACGCTTTGATATCGACGAGCAGGTTCGTGGCGCGCGACGTATGGTGATGGCAGAAGTCATTTGTTCCAACGATGATATTTCTCATATTAAAGAGGCTATTTCACAGCTTCACTTTAAAGAACCCATACGTTATACGCTACAACCGTTAGACGATGTTGGTCATTGGCTTTAACGCGCACTCCCCCATTAACAAGTTAAATGCCAAAATCATCGAAACGGATACGACTGCGATTAATGCCGATATCGGTAAGCGCTTTGAGCGTAGCCTTAAGCATTGGCGGTGGGCCGCAGACATAAACATCTACTGCATTAAGGTCCTCATTGGCAAGCCAAGCCAAAGCAGCTTCGTGTACAAAGCCTGTGTTACCTGACCACCCATCGGCTTTAGTTGTCTCCGAAAGCACTGGTGTATAAGCAGCACCATCATAAGCCTCAAACTCATCCCGGTAGCACAATTCATCCTCATTTCGGGCTCCGTAGAAAAAGACACAGTGCCGCGGCTGCTGTTTCGCCTGCTCCGCCTGAATAAGCGAACGTAAGGGAGCAATGCCGGCACCACCGCCAATAAACACTTGAGTATTATTATTCTGTTCAGTCAACTGGAAGTCACCGAAGGGCCCAGTCGCATCAACATTGGCTCCCACTTCTAAATGGCATAAATAATTAGAACCAACTCCGGGGGGAACGCCCTCTTGAGGAGATGGCATTTGCCGTACGTTAAAGACAAGCTTGTTTAAGTCTGGGCACGTCGCCATTGAATAGTGTCTTATCAACACCTCATCTATGTGTGGAATACGAAACTGCATAAACTGTCCAGCTTGGTAAGTAAGATTCCCGGAACTGGTAAACGTCAGCTCAACAATCGATGGTGTCAGTTGCCGTTTACTGACTAATGTTAAGCGAGTGTCACTAACCGCTTTGTCAACCAACTCAACATTGTATGCCGTAGAAACTTTATGTTGGCAGGACAGTCTCACGCCGGCATTCAGTTCGTCACGGTTCAGTAACGCATTCTCAGAGTCGGTTGGCTTAGGAAGATTATCGCCTTTCAACGTTACTTTACAAAGCCCACATGTACCACCGCCGCCACAACTGCTGGCAACCGGGTGCCCTTGCTGTTGAAATTGCTCAAGCCACGTCTTCTTGCGCCTGGGATTGAAGTCGCCATTAATAAGGTTACGCCCGAGCAATATCAGCCCTGACAACGAAAACCAAAGCGCCAACAAACCTGCACTCCAAATCAATAAGTGATTGAAGCTACGACCACCACTGTAGTCCATAAAATGCAAACGAAATGCCCAGTCAGCAATAGTCCATGGCGTATTTCGATGCTCAACAACCTGAGCAGACGCTATATCAACGTAAATTCGCGTGTTGAGGTCATCCGCCATGTCGACACGAAAACCCGGGGCATTCCACCCAATGACTTCCTCGCTGCCGGTCACCCGCTCAACGAATTCAACCCTCCCTGGTCCACTATAACTGCGAAGAGCTAGTTGCGTTGCAAGTGTTTCATCGGTATTCCAGTGGCTTCCGGTATTTGCATCAATGTAAATAACATCATCCGGTAATGTCACCTGGTATTGACCAACTCCTGCGACACTGACCAACTCAACCGCATGCGCATTCGGAAACCGTTGCTTTATTTCTTCAAAGCCGAATTTTGGCGCCACTTTTCTCAGTTCAGTAAGCGTTTTTTTGGGAACCATATATTGATGTCCAGACATGCCTTGATGCCCAGTTAGCGCAAAGAAGAAACCGCTGATTAACCACAACACTACCTGAACGACCAGAATAAGACTGACCCAACGATGCAGCCACTGCATAAATCGCATTATTGGGAACCTCCGGCCGGCTTTCGTTTAAAGCTAATGGTATAAACCAGTAAAACAATACCCGTTACCATCAGAATGAACGTGCCAATAATAAAGCTTTTTAACCACCAGGTTTCTATATCTACACGCTCTTCATAGTCCATAATGTGCAGCATCCAGACGATATCGAAGCCACGCCAGAAAGTGTGTCGCTTAACCAACAAGTCACCTGTTGTTTCTGACAGATAAAGGCTGGTATTACCAAAGTCGTCATAATTGATTTGCCACACCGGCAGCAGTTTTGCACTAATTTCCGTAGGCGGGTTATCGGTCATATAAACAACCGACTCAATATTTGTTTGCTCCTGAGCGTAATAACGATTCGCAAGCGCCTTAATGTGCTGCTCATTCAGCTCAATAGGCTGTAACGATTCAGCATTTACCAACAAAGAACCTTTGCTTGTTTCCAACTTGTAAACCGTCTGTAGTGTGTTGTCGAGCCAGCGGGTTTCTAGGGAAACCGAGTGCGTCTCAGGGTAGGTGGCGAACAACTCATCGAGGCTTGCAATATCGGTATGTTCAGGCAAAGGTTGACTGATATCCTGAACCAGATGATCACCATGGATATAATCCAAGTCAAAGAACACCATGTAAGCACCGCTGACTGCCCAAATGACCATCTGTACACCAAAAACTAATGACAGCCACCGGTGCCAAACTCTCCAACGACTTGAACGTTTCTTTTGCGCCATATCCGGCCTCAGTAATATGAAATAGCTAAAAGTCCTCTCAAATAGCGCACGTTACTTGCGTTACCTGAAAGAGCAGGCAGTTGTTTCTAAGAATCAGTTTTCCTAAGTGGTCATTATCGTGAGAGAGAAAACTAACAACAAAATTCCGTTCGGCACAAACCGTTTACTTCTTTGCAACATGAGCGAACTTAGTCTAACGTCATTATTAACCCTGTCAAACGAGGCGGCTTTATGATGGATCACAATATATTTACTAATATGGGCTTTCTGTGGATGCTCATTATGGGGATTATTTTTGTCATTCCAGCCTGGAGAATATGCCAACGCATTGGCTACCCCGGCCCTCTTGGACTATTAATTTTAATTCCCTTTGCCAATATTGTTTTGCTGTACTTTATTGCGTTTGGCCCATGGAAAATCAATTCGATTGACCAATAAAATCAGCTCCTAAGCGTTGGCTGTGTGAAGAAAAGAAAAAGCCGCTCAGATGAGCGGCTTTTATGGAATTGGTGGAGCTGGCGGGAGTTGAACCCGCGTCCGCAATACCTACATCCTCGGTCCTACATGCTTAGTCAGTCTTTTGTTTAACCTATGCGACGCCGACTAACAGGCTTCGTTCATAGGTGAGTCCGATTGAGTTTAACGCTTCAGCTCCGGACAAAGCATCCACGCGAGTCTACCTTAGGTCGAGCCGTCCTGATCCAGTCTCGTAGACAAAGCGCTGGGGGACGGGCTTAGCGGGTTATTAAGCCGCTAGAGCGTAGTTGTCGTCGTTTGCAACTATAACGTTGAGGCTTTTTACGAGGCCAGCCTCACCTCGGCATGCACCTTGGGTTTCGTGTATCCCGTCGAATCCTGATCAGCCCCAAAGTTTTCTGTCAGTTCTTAATGACGTAATGTCGATACTATAACTCAGACACCGTTTAAGCGCTATAAGTTCCGCGCTTAAACGGTGAATTATTAGGCTTTCATACCTTAAGCGGCCATATAAAGCACTTTTTCTACCAATTTGCGAATGCCCTCTTCCGCATCCGCTAAGTTATCCGCCAACATATATGCCGGTGTTGTCACCAGTTTGTGCTTGTCGTCCACCACGATATCGCGCACGCCACAGTCAACGTGTTCGCCACCCATTGTATTAATTGCGCCAGCGACTTCTTGGTCATTACCCACAGTCACTTTCACACCGCTACCATAAATATGCGGTAACAAAACAGGGGCAATGCACATATAACCTGCAGGCTTCTCTGCATCAACAAAGGCTTTACCAACCTTAAGAACTTGCTCGTTAACGGTCATTTCAGCTCCGTTCACTGCAAAATCACAAAAGTTCTTCGCAACACCAAAGCCCCCCGGTAACATCAAGGCATCAAATTCCGACGCATCCAGTTCACTTAACGGTTTCACCTCTCCTCGAGCAATGCGTGCGGCTTCTTCCAGTACATTACGTTTGTCGCCACTTTCTTCGCCTTTCAAATGATTAATAGTGTGCATTTGCTCGACGTCGGGAGCGAAACACTGATAAGCAGCACCTTGCTTGGTAAGGTGCAACAGAGTTAATACCGCTTCATTCACTTCAGCGCCGTCAAACACACCGCAACCTGACAATAGTACCGCTACTTTTTTCATAAAAACCTCTACTTAAACGTAAGTTTATTTATCGTTTATATGTTTATCGTGCTCAGTTCGCCATTTCCACTCATTTTCAAGCGTTGCTGTCGGCTGCAACATGGCGAAGTCTAAATCTTCAATTTTGTCACCTGACTTCAAACGCTTCGGGAGGTCAGGGTTTGCCAACGCCGCTTTAGCCACTGCCAACATAGCGTTCGGATAATGCGCGGCTACGTGTTCATAATTGGTCTGGTCAATTCCACCGTTAACTATCAACGGAATATCGCTGAATTCCTGCACAATTTCCGCCAGCGTCTTCGCACTGCCACCTTTAAATGGCTTACGATTTACGTCGGTGTCCGTTGTATGAATATAGTCTATTCCAGCCTCTTTCAAGGCTTTCACCAGCTTTATCATCGCGTCTTCGCCTTCCGGCCACTGGTAATCCGGGTCGGTCACCGTAATTTGGCCCAGGCGAATACCAACAATGAAATCATCTTTTGCCGCTGCTTTCGCCGCTTTTGCAACCATTTCAACAAACTTAATACGCTTACCAATATTGCCACCCCATTGGTCTTCACGTTGGTTGAAGTAGTCACTTAAAAATTCATTCAGCAAGTAACCATTGGCGGCATGCAGCTCAATACCGTCAAACCCTGCCTCTTCTGCGCGCTTCACGGCGCCAACGAAGCCTTGCATGACCGCATCGAAGTCGCTTTCGTCCATTGCTTTCACTTCTGGCCAGCCGTCAGTTTCACCATATAAACTCAATGGCTCACCTTTAGGCTGTACGGCACTTGGCGCGATCGGCGTGTCCGTATATTCATTGTGTTGGAACTGGGCGCCTGCGTGCATCAGCTGTAAAATAAATTTGCAGTCGTGCTCATGTACTTTTTCAACAATTTCTTTCCAGGCATCGGTTTGCGGTGCATCAGTAATACCCGGCTGATTAATATAACCCTGGCTTGCCTGACGGTCGGTATAAACACCTTCACTGATAATCATACTCCAGCCACCTTTAGCGAATCGCTCGTAGTATTCACCCATAAGCTCGGTTGGCTTACCTTTTTTATCAGCACTGGTGCGGGTCATTGGCGCAACCACAAATCGATTATCAAACTTGTGGCCTTTTAACTCGAAATCATCAAATGCAGAGCTCATACGGAATCCTTTTTTGTTAGGAACTAAACTATGACTTTGTGCATATTTACGGAGATTTCAAGGTGATTTGATCACTTTACCTATTTTTAACCGACAGAATCACCGCCGCTTTTTGCTTCTTGCCGCCATATCCAAAGGCTTTACTGAACGTTTTGACCGGTATCGGTAGGTATTGTCTTTCTGTCGGTGACTGCCAGGGTAAGGTATCGTAATCGGGGTCATTAATATAAACAAAATCGTCGTCTGCGGCGCATATCAGAACCCAATGGGGTGCTCGAATGCCGTCAAACAAATAGGTTGAAATAAGCGCCATGACCAACGCCCCGGCCGCCAAGTCACGACACAACGACTCTAGTGTGTAATCGCCTACGGACACGGCTACATTTCTTTCACGCAAATAACCGATATCGACTTGCTGTATTCGCTCAATAACAGCTTTCTTCTGCTCATGCCTTACCGAATCGACAAACAATGGCTGATCAGTATTCACCTCAACACGAACATTCAAGCCTCTTTTTAACGCTGCGCGAGCTAATCCATAAGGCCCGCAACCGCCGTGTCCAGAGGTCATATAAATAGTGGTTGCTTCGCGCCAAATCTCCAGCTCTTCTGATTGCGGGTCATGACTTGGGTAGCCAAAGTAATCAAGCGCCATTAGTAAGCTTGCCGGTCCACAGGTGAACTCTGTTGACTGGGTTAACATAGGAACGTAGGTTTCGGTAGCACCCACACCGGCATCTTCGCCGAGTTCATAGCGTGGTAGGAGTTTTTGCAGCACAAGCGCGTCACTCGACTGTGCCTGAGTCACCGGAAAGTAGGCTTCACGCAACTCTATAGAGTGAAACCCATCACCAATAAGTAGTTTTTGAGCGACCTTATTAGACACCGCCACTTCGGTACGTAAAAATAAAGAATGCCGTTCGTCAGCTAACTCTTCGCCTTTATGAAGCAATAAACGCCCGTAGCCTTTATGACGACAACGCTCACTGACCACCAGCGCATACAAACGAGCCAAGTTGGTGTTGTTGCGATACAACACCACAACATAACCTTCGACGTTGCCGTTCACTTCAAGTACAAAAAAGTCGGCCGTTTCGGACTCAATAAAGCGGCGGAAGCTACGCTTGCTGATAGCATCTTCAGGGTAGGTTTTCGCTTCTAGCGTTGCCACGGCATCCAGATGAAGCGATTGAGCACAGGTTATTTTATAGCTTTGAGAAGCCATACTTAGAGCGCACCTCGTAATAAAGTTCCTGAGCTAATAACCTCAGGCTTCAGACTACCTTTTGTACCACAAATCGTGTTAAACTTGCGCGCAAATTTTTTGCCTGTCGGGATAATTCTGTGAGCGATAACAAACCTTCTTTAAGTTACAAAGACGCGGGCGTCGATATTGACGCTGGTAATGCATTGGTTGACCGTATCAAGGGCGTGACGAAACGCACGCATCGACCAGAAGTAATGGGTAACATTGGTGGGTTTGGCGCACTTTGTGAAATTCCAGCAGGATACAAGCAACCCGTTTTAGTCTCAGGTACGGACGGTGTTGGTACAAAATTACGTTTAGCTATTGGCCTTAAACGCCATCGCGGTGTCGGAATCGACTTAGTCGCGATGTGTGTTAACGACCTTATTGTGCAAGGCGCAGAGCCGCTGTTTTTCCTAGACTATTACGCAACAGGAAAGCTGGATGTTGACGTTGCTGCTGACGTCGTCGCAGGCATTGGTGACGGCTGTGAACAGTCAGGCTGCGCACTTATCGGCGGAGAAACGGCAGAAATGCCGGGCATGTACGAACATGGCGACTACGACTTAGCGGGCTTTTGTACTGGGGTTGTCGAAAAGTCAGACATTATCGACGGCACCAAAGTTGCTGACGGCGATGCCTTAATTGCACTAGCGTCAAGCGGCCCGCACTCAAACGGCTACTCCCTGATTCGTAAGATTATTGAAGTAAGTGGTGCCGACTTAGAGTCTCACCTACAAGGCAAAACGCTAGCGGATCATTTATTAGAGCCTACTCGCATTTATGTTAAATCGGTGCTTGAACTGATTAAGCATGTTCCTGTGCATGCCTTGTCACACATTACCGGTGGCGGCTTCTGGGAAAACATTCCACGAGTCCTTCCAAAGGGCAGTAAAGCCGTTATTGACGGTAACAGCTGGGACTGGCCAGTTATTTTTGACTGGTTGAAAGACAACGGCAACGTCAGTATGAAAGAAATGTACCGCACTTTTAACTGCGGTGTGGGTATGGTTATTGCCGTGCCTAATGACCAAGCCAATAAAGCCATTCAGATACTGACCGACGCTGGCGAAGATGCGTGGAAAATCGGCCGCATAGCCAATGCGTTGGAAGGTGAAGAACAAGTCGATATTCTGGCCGACGAGACGCACTAATGAAACGCATTGTTGTACTGATATCAGGCACCGGCAGTAATATGCAGGCAATTCAACAAGCCTGTGAAGAGGGTAAAGTAGCCGGTGAAGTGGTTGCCGTTATTTCGAATAAAACGTCAGCCAAAGGTCTGGAAAAAGCGTCCGAAAAAGGTATTAGCACCGAAGTGCTGAGCCACAAAGAGTTTGATACGCGAGAAGCTTACGACGCTGAACTTAAAGCATTAATTGATAGCTATCAGCCTGACTTAGTGGTACTCGCCGGCTTTATGCGCATTCTGACCGGTGATTTTACGCGTCATTACGAAGGTCGTATGTTCAACATACATCCGTCTCTTCTGCCTAAATACAAAGGTATAAACACGCATCAACGGGCGTTAGATGCCGGCGATACTGAGCACGGTGTCAGTGTCCACTTCGTAACGGAAGAACTCGACGGTGGTCCGGTCGTATTACAGGCAAAAGTGCCTATTTTCGAGGGTGACACCGTTGACGAAGTTCAAGCCCGTGTTCACGAACAAGAGCACCGCATTTATCCGCTTGTAGTCAACTGGTTCTGCCAGGAGCGTTTAAAGCTCGAAAACGGCCGAGTGACCTTAGACGGTGAAGTATTAGGGGCCCAGGGCTACGCCTCGGAGTAATTAGACACCGCGTAGCCTGATCCTATTGCATCAGGTGAGATGGCTGACCTGACGTAAATAACGTCAGGCTACATCAAGGTGAATTGGTTACATCTCTAGGCTTCTCAAAGACATGGTGGCTTGTTCGTCACCTTCTTTGAATTGCTGCATTTTAACCATCACGTAGTTTAATTCGGGGGCAAACCAAAAAAACGTCTGGCGGCGATTGTTGTCACGAATTCGCCCTACTTTTATCGCTTCAACCTCGCCATACGGCAGTTTTAGTAGTTCACTGTCGGCCATCACTCTAAAACGATACTCATCTTCCCGGCCTTTTTCATCAACCAGTCGATACTCAAACGTTTTAGCTCCTCGAGCCAGGTCTATGCGCAGCTGCTCTGTTACATTGGCTTCATCAAATAAAGCGTCTTTCCAGTTAATGTCGAGCATGCGACCAGTATCGACATTGCGAACCGTCTTATCATCTGCTCGGAATTCACCATGAAAAGACTTGTCTGATCCGGTTCCCGTACGCATGTAAATAAACTCGCGGGGCTCCAGTCGGTTATTTTCATCATCCACAATAAAGACAGACCGAGCTTCTCTTGTGTCCGACAAAATGAACCAGGAAATGTCAGATTTTGTGCGCAACTGCCACTCGTTGTCAGGCGACACTTCTAAGTATCGATAGCCCTCACCATATTCACTATCGCCACGCGTAATAACGTAGTTTGCTTCATAAGGTTTCATGGTATCGTTAATGCCCTGAGTTGCTTTTGCAGTATCGTCTGCGTGAACTGGCGCAAGCTGAGAGAAACTCAGTACAGTAGAAGCCATTAAAAAATACATTGTCCGTTTTAACATCACCACTCCATTCGCCGTGACAACTGGATACTTACATTGACAGAAAATTCAAACGCGCGTTCAAATTTTTCTTGAAAATAATGTCTGGTTGATCTAACTTGCACAGTATAACTGGTCAGACCTCCAAATCGGAGTATTACACTATGAGTATTGCACTTTGGATTATCGCTACCGTTATTGTTGCGGCAGCTCTCATTTACAAGCGCGCCAGCCTACTGTTATTCAGCGTGGGCATGGTCGCTATGTTTGCTATTGGTAACGTACTGGAAATTGTCGGCCCTGTGCTGTGGACAATTCTTGCCGTTATCTTAATTCCTCTTAATTTAGCACCCGTTCGCCTGAACTTGCTAACTAAGCCAATTCTTAAAGCGTACCGCAAAGTCATGCCAGAAATGTCTGACACCGAACGCGATGCGTTAGAAGCCGGTACGGTTTGGTGGGACGGCGACTTATTCAGCGGCGACCCTGACTGGAAAAAGCTATTAGATGTGCCAAAAGCAGAATTGACCGCAGAAGAGCAAGCCTTTTTAGATGGCCCATGCGAAGAAGTCTGCAAAATGCTGGATGACTGGGAAGTCACGCATGAGCTAACCGATATGCCTGAGCACGTATGGCAGTATCTGAAGGACAATAAGTTCTTCGCGATGATCATCAAAAAAGAATACGGTGGTCTGGAGTTTTCCGCGTACGCTCAATCTCGCGTGCTGCAAAAGCTTGCGGGTGTTAGTACGGTATTAGCATCGACTGTCGGTGTACCTAACTCATTAGGCCCGGGCGAGTTGCTTCAGCACTATGGTACAAAAGAGCAGCAAGATCACTATCTGCCACGCCTGGCAAGTGGTGACGAAATCCCGTGTTTCGCTTTAACCAGCCCGGAAGCAGGTTCTGACGCCGGAGCGATTCCTGACTCAGGTGTTGTCTGTAAAGGCGAGTGGAACGGCGAAGAAATCGTTGGTATTAAGCTGAACTTCAATAAGCGCTATATCACATTGGCGCCAGTTGCGACCGTATTAGGTCTGGCTTTCAAAATGTACGATCCTGACGGCTTAATCGGCGAAGAAAAAGAACTGGGCATTACCTGTGCACTGATTCCTCGTGACACCAAAGGCGTTGAAATTGGCCGTCGCCACTTCCCGCTGAACGTTCCGTTCCAGAATGGTCCGATTCGCGGTAATGATGTATTCGTACCGTTAGACTACATTATTGGCGGCCAGAAAAATGCCGGTAAAGGCTGGCGTATGCTGGTTGAGTGTTTATCCGTAGGCCGCTCTATTACTCTGCCATCAAACAGTGCCGGTGGTATTAAATCTATTGCTCTGGCGACCGGTGCGTACTCACGCATTCGTCGTCAATTCAAGCTACCGATTGGTAAAATGGAAGGTGTTGAAGAGCCAATGGCTCGCATCGCAGGTAATGCGTACTTAATGGATGCGGTGACGACTCTGTCCACTAAAGGCATCGACTTAGGCGAGAAGCCTTCCGTTATCGGTGCTATCGCTAAATACCACATGACCGAGAAATTGCGCGCCTGCATGGACGACGCGATGGATATTCATGGCGGTAAAGGCATCTGTTTAGGTCCAAACAACTACTTAGGTCGTGGTTACCAGGGCGTACCTGTTGCAATTACCGTTGAAGGCGCGAACATTCTGACTCGTAACATGATGATTTACGGTCAGGGTGCCATTCGCTGCCATCCTTACGTATTAAAAGAAATGGAAGCGTCAGCAGAACAAGGCCCTGAAGCGCTTAAGAAGTTCGATAACGCTTTGTTTAGTCATATCGGTTTTGCTGCAAGCAACTTTATGCGTTCAGTGTTTTACGGCTTTGGTGGTCACCGCTTAAGTTCAGTACCAGTCAGTGGTCCTGCACGTAAGTATTACCAACAAATGAACCGCTTCAGTGCCAATATGGCGTTATTGTCTGACGTAGCTATGGGCGTGCTTGGCGGCAGCCTGAAGCGTAAAGAGCGTGTATCGGCCCGCTTAGGCGATATGTTGAGCTACCTATACATTGGCTCTGCAATTTTGAAACGTTTCCATGATGAAGGGCAAATTAAAGAAGACTTGCCACTGATGCATTGGGCTATGCAGGATACCTTGCACAAGCTTCAGGAAGCTCAACTGTCTATGTTGGATAACTTTGGTGGTGTTGGCTCTGTCATGCGCGCCATTATGTTCCCGTTGGGCCGCATTGCGAAGCGTCCAAGCGACAAGAACGATCACAAAATTGCGCGTATGCTGATGTCTCCAAATGATGTTCGTACTCGTCTGGGTAAAGGTCAGTTCCTGAGCCCTGAAGGTCACTTTGGTTTCTTAGAGGAAACACTGAAGAACGTTATTGCTGCTGAGCCACTGTACGACAAAGTCTGCAAGGCTGCCGGTAAACGCTTCAGCTTTACTCAGTTGGACCAAATTGGTGCCAAAGGTAAAGAACTGGGCGTACTAAGCGATGACGAAGTTGCTCTTCTGGAAAAAACGGAAGAAGGTCGTTTACGCACTATCAATGTTGATGACTTCGCACCGGAAGACTTACTGGCAGGTAAAGCGGCGTTTGATTACGCGCTGAAAAACCTAAAAGAAAGTGACGCAGCTTAAAACGTTAAGCACTCGAAAACCAATAAGGCGACTCTGTTTTGCAGAGTCGCCTTTTTTTTATGCTAGAATTCGGCGCTGATTTTTAAATTATGACGTTAAAATAATAAAGGCGAAAGCTATGCAGTCTTCCAATAATGGCTATTCAGAGACCAGTAAGCGCGGCTGGTTTACCCGATTCCTCGATATGGTTGAATGGTTAGGCAACTTGTTGCCTCACCCTATCACCTTATTCGCAATTTTTTGTTTACTGGTTATTGTTGCCAGCGGTGTGGCCGCCTATTTTGGCGTTAGCGCTATTGACCCTCGCGACGGCGAAACGGTCATTCAGGCGGTTAGTCTTTTAAATGCCGAAGGCATACAAAAAATTGTGACAAACCTGGTCACTAACTTTACTGGTTTTACGCCATTGGGAACGGTGCTTGTCGCTTTATTAGGTGTTGGTGTGGCTGAGCGTTCCGGGCTGATTTCTGCGGCTATGCGTGGCTTGGTTATGAAAGCCCCGCCTAAGCTTATTACGGTGACGGTCGTTTTTGCGGGCGTTATTTCGAATACCGCATCAGAGTTAGGTTATGTTGTTCTCGTACCTTTAGCGGCTATGATCTTCTATGGCCTGGGTCGCCACCCACTCGCTGGTCTGGCAGCCGCGTTCGCTGGCGTTTCGGCGGGCTATAGCGCCAATTTATTAATAGGTACCGTTGACCCATTACTTTCCGGCATCACTCAGGAAGCAGCAAAAATAGTCGACAAAAACTATACCGTGGGCGCTGAAGCCAACTGGTATTTTATGATGATAAGCACCTTCCTTATTGCCATTATGGGTGCGGTCATTACCGACAAAATCGTTGAACCTAAGCTGGGTAAATACAATAAGGACGAAGCGTCCATTGATTTATCCGATCAGTCATCGATGGAACCACTCAATATTATGGAGAAACGCGGTTTGAAACTGGCCGGCGTAAGTGCATTAGTCTTAGCCGGTATTCTTGCATTAACAGTGGTACCTGAGTGGGGTATTCTTCGCCACCCTGAAACCGGTGATGTGAAAGGATCTCCGTTCTTAAAGGGCGTTGTGGTTTACATTTTCTTCTTCTTCGCCATTCCGGGCTTTGTTTATGGTCGAGTCGTAAAAACCATGAAAAACGACCGTGACGTCATTGATGCGATGTCACACAGCATGGGTACCATGGGTATGTACATTGTGCTGGTATTCTTCGCAGCTCAGTTCGTTAACTTCTTTAAGTGGACCAACTTTGGCACCATCTTCGCTATTAACGGCGCAGAGTTTCTTACCAATATTGGTATGACCGGCCCGCTCATCTTTGTATTCTTCATTATGGTCTGTGGCTTTGTAAACCTAATGCTGGGCTCCGCATCGGCACAGTGGGCTATCACTGCCCCCATTTTCGTGCCTATGCTGATGCTTATTGGCTACTCACCGGAAGTGATTCAAGCGGCTTACCGTATCGGAGACTCGGTCACTAACGTGATAACGCCGATGATGAGTTACTTTGGCTTAATACTGGCTGTTGCTGCACGCTATAAGCAAAACTTAGGTATTGGCACATTGGTGGCTATGATGCTGCCTTACTCAATGATTTTCTTCTTAGGGTGGACAGTGTTGTTCTTTATTTGGGTATTTGGATTTGGACTACCGGTTGGTCCGGCAGCCCCCACCTATTACGGATAACTTTTTACTCTGGCCGGCGCATTACACGGTACGCTAGTACTGCTAATAAGCCGGCCACGCCTATTACCCACGCCATCGCGTAGTCCGTGAAGCTCCCCGCTTGACTCACACCGGCTGACACTAAACCTGCAATTAAGAACTGTAAACTTCCGGTAACCGCAGACGCTGAACCAGCGCGTTCCTGTTGCTCCGCTAGGGCGCCCGCCATAGCGTTCGGAAAGACCAAACCCAGCGTTGAAATATAAGCGAATAAAGGCAGTAAAATGCCCCAAAAGCTGGCATTAATATAGGCCATGACACACATAACGGTCGACACAATTGCCAGTATTGGCAAAGAAACATTCAATATTTCCCGGGAAGAATAGTACTTCAATAACCAGCCATTTAACTGAGAAAAGCCGATAATACCAATGGCATTGACACCAAATAGCCAACTGTAATGCGTCGGATCCAGCCCAAAAATTTCAATAAACATTTTCGGTGAGCCGGTAATGTAAGCAAATAATCCCGACTGGGCGATAGCACCGGTAAGAGAATAGCGCAAGAAGGAAGGGTCTCTGAATACCGCCCAGTAAGTAGTGCCGGTATGGCGCATACGCACGTCATAACGGCGACCGCGTGTTTCCGGCAGCACAAAGTGAATAGTCACTGCAGAAGCAACTCCCAGAGCAGCAACAATAAGAAACAGTGCTCGCCAGCCCATCCATTCGGTAATATAAGCGCCGAATAATGGTGCCAAAATAGGCGCAACACCCATAACCAGAATTAGAAACGAAAAGACTCGAGCTGAAGCTTGCGGCGTATAGAGATCACGCACGACAGCCCGGGCTATAACAATCCCCGCGCAGGCTCCAATAGCCTGAAAAAATCGCAGCACAATCAGCCACTGAATGTCCGGTGCAAATGCACAGGCAATGGACGTTACTACATAAATCGCCAGACCGATATAAAGTGGGTTCTTACGGCCAAACTTATCGGTTGCCGTACCGTACAGCAACTGTCCTATAAATAAGCCAAAGAAAAATGCAGTCAGTGATAGCTCAACGTGATGCGTGTCGGTGGCGTAGTCACTGGCAATTGCGCTAAACGCCGGCAAATACATATCAATAGACAGCGGCGCAAACGCGGTAAGTAACGCCAGAATGACAACAATAAAATCGAATCTGGCGTTATCGGAGACAGGTCTTGGCTCAAACGAGTGAGCCATTATTGAGCCTCTACAGGCGTATATGACTGAGTTGCAAACTCCTCAGGTCGTTGCAGAACCTCTTGAGCTCTGGCGTAATTCACCAGTGACTCAGCATAATCAATACCGGTATTACGGGCGCGGCCTCGTTCACTAACACGGTAAAATGTATCCCAACCGTCCTGGCCGCCGGCAATAAAACTGTTTGTTACCAAGATATAAGTTGCTCTGGCCGACATAGGCTGCCAGCTCTGGCTGCCTTTATCCCACACTTCCAGGTTAGATACGCGGGAGCCGGTTTCTTCGGTTAAATCGACTGAATAACGAATGCCGGCACCGTAAGGATATGCGCCTTGAGAGCCGCCATCAGAAACAGCATAGGCTAAAGCTTCTTCCATTGCCTGTTTAAACTCGGACCCAGTCAACTCTAGTTTCACCAACGTATTCGCGAAAGGCAGTACGGTAAAAGCGTCACCAACGGTAAAGTCGCCTTCAGCAATGTCCGAGCGTACCCCACCACCGTTTTGAATCGCAAAGTCAGCCTCTGGTACAGAGTGCAAAAAGGCTTCAGCAACCACTCGATGAGCACCTGAACTAATTACTTTCGCACAACCGGCTCGACGGTTTCTATCAACTTGTTGAGAGCAAATTTGCTGAGGCACGTCCGCAATAACCTCTGCTGAAAAATCGTCAACTTTGCTTCGATAGTCTTCTAATATGGACTGAAGCTCGGCATCAGGTTCTACGAAGCTGTAAACGCCGCTCTCTTTTAACGCAGTTTTAATCGGTTCATAAGTCGTCACAATACCATCAGCTACTTGAATATCTTCACTCAACAGATAATGTGGGCGACCGCTGCATTCTGCTATTTTGTCGCCATCAAATGTTGCTTTTAATTCGCCCACCACCAACGAATATTGATACGCATGAGCAACACAGACCTTTTCGCCGTTTACATTGGTAAGCTCTGTCGGATAAGGGCCAGCGGCGGTCATTCCAAACTCGCTAAAGTCGCCCAGTAAAGTATGTGAGTCTCCACCAACGACAACATCAACCCCCGGCAGCTGTTGAACCAGTTCCATGTCACGCTCATATTGGATGTGCGTCAACAAAACAATTTTTTCAACGCCCTGCTGCTGAACCTCAGCAATGTATTTTTGTGCCGTTTCAAGTTCGTCTAAAAACTCAGTACTTTTATCCGGCTGTGAAGATTTTTTGGTTTTACTGGCAATGGTTAAACCAATAATCGCCACCTCTTCACCACCACGCTTAACAATGGTGTAAGGCTTAAACATTTGCCATTGATTATCTGGCGCCAGCGGTGACTGACCCACTTCGGGTTGTATATTCGCACTCAGTTTGGCCGTCTGACACTGAGGTGACCCTAACTGCTGTAAGAACTTGGCAAGACCGGCGTCCCCCGTGTCAAACTCGTGGTTGCCTATGGTAAACGCATCGAAGCAAACGTTATTCATCATGCGGGCGTCGGCTTCACTACCAAACAAGGTAAAATACAAGCTGCCGGTTACCGCGTCTCCGGCATGCAGGGTAAGAACATGATCATTAGCGGCTCTTAGCGCTTTTATCTGCGCGCCAATACGAGGAAAACCACCGGCTTCTACCTGCCAATCCTGGTCAGCCCATACCAGCGTTTGCTGCTTTGCGTCTAGCGTTGAGTGGTGGTCGTTGACATGCAACACCGTCAGCTCAAAATTTTCGCTTTTGGGCATTGGTTCAGGTGCAGACGCACAACTGAGCACGGCCGCCGAGCCGAAAACGATAGTCATACCACGCGCTAGCTGACTGAAAAGACGCTTGTTCTTATTCACCTGCATACTCCTTCGTGTGGATTGCTATTAGTCTTTAATCAGACCAATTTCACGCAAACGCTGCATTAAATAATCATCGGCCGTAATCGGCTCGTCTCGCTGCGGGTTTTCGGCTGTAATACAGCTCTCAAGCGGCGTTATCATTACGTTCGGATTAAAGTGTAAAAAGAACGGAATTGAGTAACGCGACTTTTCATTATACGGCGCAGGCGGATTAACCACTCGGTGCGTTGTAGACGGTAATACATGGTTGGTTAAACGCTGCAACATGTCGCCCACATTACAAATAATCGCACCTTCGATAATCGTCACAGGTACCCAGCTGCCGTCTTTTGCTAAGACTTCTAACCCAGGCTCCCTCGAACCAACCAATAAAGTCAGTACATTAATATCTTCGTGTGCGCCTGCACGCACGGACGGCGTGTCTTCATCAATAATAGGCGGGTAATGCAGTGGGCGCAAAATTGAGTTGCCGTTATTCACTTTGTCGCGAAAAAAGTCTTTAGGCTGGCCTAAGTATACAGCCAACGCATCCAGCACCTGGTTACCCAGCTTATCCAGTGCTTCATAGATAGCTAGCATGTCGTCTTTAAACTTTGGTAACTCTGCTGGCCAGACATTCGGTAATAGTTGCGGATACGCAGGCGTACCCTCTACTTCTCGACCAACGTGCCAGAATTCTTTTAAGTCCACGTGCTCTGCGTCTTTGGCTATTTCTGTGCCAAATGGCGTATAGCCGCGCGCGCCACCTTCTCCGGGACGGTGATATTGTTTTTTCACTTCGTCCGGCAGTGCGAATAACTCACGACACGTGTCCAACGCACGTTCAATAAGCGCAGTATCAACACCATGCTGGGTGAGTGCAATAAAGCCATATTTTTCATAGCCCTGCCCAACATCCTGAGTAAAAGCATCGAAATTATCATGATAACGTCGCATATCGACGTGAGGAATAGACTGCATGGTGGTGTTCCAACTTATCAATTTAGAAATAACGGAAAGAGCCGATATTTTAAGGCTTGGGAGATAAAATCACAAGTTAGCCAAGGCCTCACGAACCGGCTTATAGTCGCGCCGATGAATAGGACACGGTCCATACTTTTTTAATAACTCAATGTGGCGCGCCGTTCCGTACGCTTTGTGCTTATGAAACTCGTATTCCGGATAGCGCTCGTGCCATTCGAGCATTTGCCGGTCCCGCTCAACTTTCGCCAAAATAGAGGCGGCGGCAATACAAGCTTCACTGGCGTCACCGCCCACAATGGCTTCGGCGGGTACATTCAATTCGGGAACGCGGTTACCATCAATCAATACCTTACTTGGGGCCACCGGCAAGGCTTCCACGGAACGCTGCATGGCTTTCATCGTTGCCCAGAGTATATTGATTTGTTCAATCTCGTCCGGATCAGACTGCGCTATCGCCCAGTACAGGGCTTTTTCTTTTATCTCTGTGCTGAGCTTTGCACGCTTTTTCTCACTCAACTTTTTCGAGTCATTGAGCCCTTCAATAGGACGTTCAGGATCAAGAATAACCGCAGCGGCGACAACCGGCCCTGCAATAGGACCTCTGCCCGCTTCATCGACACCACAAATCATGGGGAAATTTTCACCTTGTTGCTTTGTTCAGACACTAAATAATGGTTATGATACCTGCGGATAATAATTAGACCAATAAAATAACAATCAGGAATATACCATGGCTCAATCTCCTCAACCGGATCGTTCGCAAAAGGAAAAACCGAACAGTCTGCTCAACCGCATGCTCGACGGCGTAGAAAAAGTCGGCAATAAGCTTCCTGACCCGGCCGTTATGTTCTTCGGCTTACTCATTATTGTTTGGATCATGTCCTGGGCGATGTCAGGCGTTAGCTTTGACGAAACTCACCCACTAACCGGCGAAGCTATTAGCGTTACTAATTTGCTCAGCGGCCCTGAAATAACCGCATTTTTGGCCAACATGGTCGATACCTTTATGGGCTTTGCGCCGTTAGGCGTTGTATTGCTGGCAATGCTGGGGGTCGGTGTGGCTGAACGCTCAGGTTATATTGACGTAGCCATTAAGCTTATGCTGAACGTAACGCCAAAAACCTTACTCACACCAATGCTTATTTTGGTGGCTATTGTCAGCCACACTGCCGTCGACGCGGGCTACGTGTTGGTCATTCCGTTAGGTGGCGTTATCTTCTATGCGGCAGGTCGTCATCCACTAGCAGGTATTGCTGCAGCATTTGCCGGTGTTTCCGGCGGGTTCAGCGCTAACTTTGTGCCTTCCGCGATAGACCCTTTGCTGCAGGGCTTTACTCAAAGTGCGGCCCAAATTATTGATGCTGACATTCAGTTAAACCCGCTGAACAACTACTTCTTTACCGCAGCGTCTTCTGTTGTGGTAGTGGCTATCGGTTGGTTCTTAACTGACAAAGTCGTTGAACCTCGCCTTCGCGGTGCCGAGATCGACGGACATCCTGACGATATGCCGGCGGTTGATGATGTCTCTCCACGTGACCGCAAAGCGTTTTATGCGGCTTCTTTAACCATGTTGGCTGGCATTGTTCTACTGTACTTTTCAGCAACAGCAGAAAATTCGCCACTGGCCGATCCACAAACTGGTGAATTAGCCTCTCTGGGCGCACCATTAATGGGCATGATTGTCCCGCTAATATTCCTGCTGTTTATTATTCCGGGTATTGTTCACGGGTACGTATCAGGTAACTTCACCAATTCACAAGACGTTATCGGGGCAATGACCAAGTCAATGGAAGGCATGGCTTACTATATGGTCATGGCCTTCTTCTGTGCGCTGTTTATTAAAGCCTTTGGTGACTCTCAGCTGGGCACGCTCATTTCAGTAAAAGGTGCAAACTTTCTGGCGAGCCTTGAACTGTCAGGTGGTGTCACTATGGTTGGCATCGTTATTTTAGTCGCATTCATCAACTTATTTGTAGGTTCGGCATCAGCCAAATGGGCGCTTATTTCACCTATTTTTGTGCCTATGCTGATGCAACTGGGTTACTCGCCCGATTTAACGCAAGCAGCTTATCGCGTGGGCGACTCGTCCAGTAACATTATTACTCCTTTACTGCCGTACTTCCCTCTGGTTGTGGTTTACTGCCAGCGCTACGTTAAGAAGACCGGTATAGGCACGCTGGTTTCCATGATGCTGCCCTACACCGTTTCATTGCTGGTGTTGTGGTCGGCGTTCCTGGTTATCTACTGGACACTCGGTATTCCTCTGGGCTTCCAGGCTAGCTACACCTACCCAGCAGGCTAAACCGTGACCGCTATTGCTAATAAAACAGTCTGGCTGACCGGTGCCTCTTCAGGCATCGGTTTAGCGCTGGCGCATCATCTCGCAGAAAAAGGCGCTCGACTTATTCTTACATCGCGTCGTGAAGCTCAGCTGGAGGAGTTACGCTTATCACTGGCAAACCCCGATGCTCACAGCGTCTTAGCTCTCGACTTAAACTATCCAGAAAAAGCAAAGGAAACGGCGTCGTCAGCGTTAGCGAGTAAAACGGTAGATATTTTAATTAATAATGCTGGTGTTTCTCAGCGTAGTCTGGCAATGGAAACAGAGCTTCCAGTTTACCGAACACTAATGGAAGTCGACTACTTCTCGGTAGTCGCGTTAAATCAAGTCGTACTTCCGGGTATGATTGAACGTCATAATGGGCACATCGTCACCGTTTCCAGCGTCGCCGGAAAAGTGGGCACCAAACTTCGTAGCGGTTATTCCGGTGCTAAGTTTGCTGTTATTGGTTACATGGACTGTTTACGAGCTGAAATGGCTGAGCATGGCGTGCAGTGCACCACCATACTTCCAGGCTTTGTACATACACAAATTGCGCACAATGCGTTAACCGGTGACGGTTCTTTAAGAGGCAAGGAAGACACCGACAACGCAGGCGGTATTAGTCCTGAGCAATGTGCATCAGATATTATTCAGGCAATAGAAAACAATAAAGCGGAAGTGGTTAGCGGCAAAGGCATGAGCAAATTAGCGCCACTGTTGCAGCGCTTTATGCCAGGATTACTAAGGAAAATGCTAGCTAACCGTTAAGCTTGCTAGGACAGATGACTGACGGCGTTAACCACATTCGTTGCGCCTTCGTCTATCTCATCCATTACCGCTTTCACTTTTTCTATTTGCTCTTGTCCTCGTTGTGCCATCTCCTGAATATCGTCAATCGATAAGGAAATGGCTTCAGAAACTTCAGAGCTGCGTTGCATCACCCCTGATATTTCGCTAGTGGCCTGAGTGGTTCGTGTCGCCAGGTTTCTTACTTCTTCTGCAACTACGGCAAACCCGCGACCATGCTCTCCTGCTCTGGCCGCTTCAATCGCCGCGTTTAGCGCCAGTAGATTCGTTTGATCAGCCAGAGCATTTATCGTTTTCACAATGTCTTCAATACTATTCGCCTGTTCTTGCAACTGCTCAATAATGGCATCCGTTCTCTGGCTTTTAGCGAGTATTTCACTCGACATTTCCACCGAGACATCCATAGAAGCTTTACCGTCTTTCACTATCATCGCCGTTTGCTGAGACGTTGAATACGCAATTTCCGCTGCTTCTGTGGTTTGCTCGGCTTTTAACACTTGCTCCGTTACATCGCTGGCGAACTTAATAACCTTCACAACTTGACCGCTGCTATCAAAAATTGGGTTATAACTGGCTTCCAGCCATATCGGTTGCCCCTGCTTGCTGACCCGCTTAAAACGCCCGGTTTTAAACTCGCCTTTAGCAAGCTCACGCCAAAACCCTGGGTTCTCATCGTAGAAGCTTTGTTCACAAAATAGCTTGTGGTGTTTTCCGGTAATATCGCTTAACGAATAACCTACTGTTTTCAGAAAGTTATCATTTGCCCAGGTAATCATTCCGTCAGGTGAGAATTCAATCGTCGCCATTGACTTATTAATTGCTGTATTAATAGCGGTTTTCTGCTCTAAGGCTGTGACTTCATCAGTGACGTCACTGGCAATTTTCGTAATGAAAACCACCTCTCCTTTCTCGTTTTTAACGGGAAAGTACGTCGCTTCTAACCAAATAATGTCGCCATTACTGCGTAGCCGTTTAAACCGCTCACGTTGCGACTTGCCCTCTGCCAAGTGCTGCCAAAACGTTCGATACGCTTGAGAAGACGAATAGCTCGATTCACAAAACATTTTGTGATGCTTAGATATCACATCATCCAGACTATAACCCATCGTTTCTAAGAACTGATTATTGGCGTTCAAAACGTAGCCCTGAGGGGTAAAATCAATGCGTGCAACGTTACTGTCAATTGCATTCATTAATTGTTTGTACTGCTCAAGCTCTTCGGTGGTCTTGGCAAGCTGGTGTTTCGTTTTAGCGCAGAGCATCTGGGCATTCCTACTACAAATAAGGGCATCTGAATGCAGTATTTTACGCGTCGCCGCCTGTATCAGATCAAAACAAATTCTATTTTAGAGTAAATACTCACATATATTTGATCTAAATCAAAACAATAACTTTAACCAAGACTAGGAGCTCCACTCCGGATTCCAGGTAACTTCCCAAATATGGCCGTCCAGGTCTTTGAAGAAACCGCCGTAGCCACCCCAAAATAAATCTTTAGCCTCATGAAGAGTGGTTGCTCCTGCCAATTTCGCTTCATTCATGACGGCATCAACTTCAGAGCGGGAACTGACATTGTGGCTCAGCAGTACCTCATTAGCATTTTTAGCAACATCAACACCCATTTCAGCAGCAATGCTTTTACGCGGCCACAAAGCCAACCTTATGCCGCCCGGCAGTTTAAAGAAAACAACCGCACCATTTTCAAGATCCTCACCGACTATGCCATCCGTTTCCCATCCTAAACCGTCCTGATAAAAAGCGAGTGCACGCTTTAAGTCATCAACGCCCAGCGTAATAACACTAATACTTGGGTTCATAGAATCTCACTGTCGCAAAAGTTACACTCTTACTTTAATTAACGCTTAAGCCATGGTCAAAATATGGATACAACGTTGCTTGAACACTACAAAAATACCGACTACTGGTTTGTCGTGAATGAGCGAAAAATCACTCTGTCCGCTGGCGACATCAACAGCGATTTTGACTCTCTATGTCGTGACGTTAATTGTAAAACCGGAGCCTTTATAACTGCCTTTAACCCACACAGTGCGCCTTTAAGTATTAGCGAAAATAGACAACGTAACCGACTTTTAGAATCTGATTTAGAAAAATTAACGAATATTCGCTACTTTTACGGTGCAGGAGAAGATCGCGATAACCAATGGCCCGCCGAAGAAAGCTTTATGGTTTTAGGGTTGAGTCAACAAACAGTCATTGACCTTGCCCGCCGATATCAGCAGAATGCCTTTCTCTGGATTGAACACCGACAAACTGCAGTGCTCATCGACGTATGAGTTAAGGGGGCGCCATGCCATCACACCATAGCCGCTGATAAACTCGCTTTTATCTACGCCATTATCGCCGTTTTATTATGGTCGACGGTCGCTACGGCGTTTAAAATTACACTAGAGTACATGACGCCGTTACAGATGGTGACAGCCGCCAGTGCGGTATCCTTTGCTGTTTTAAGCCTCGTCTGTGTGATTCAGAAAAAATCTCACTTGTTGTTGCTTGAACTACGAAAAATGCCCTTGTACTACGTATTAATGGGGCTTATTAATCCTCTTATTTACTATTTGGTGCTTTTTCAGGCCTATAAACTGCTACCCGCCTCCGAAGCTCAACCCCTGAATTACACCTGGGCAATAGCACTCAGTATTATGGCGGCCTTATTCTTAAAGCAGCATATCCGTCGCCGCGACTGGGTAGCCTGTGCATTGGGTTATTTGGGGGTATTAGTTATCGCAACACGAGGCGATATTTTAGGCATGAGCTTTAGCAACCCCTGGGGGGTTTTATTAGCCTTAATATCAACCTTCCTGTGGGCCGGTTACTGGATACTGAACACCCGGCGCAATGCTGATTCTGTTGTTAGCCTGGTTTTATCCTTTGGTTTAGCTCTGCCGGTTTTAATTGTTGCCAGCTTTATATGGAGCGACTGGTCCAATATCCCCTGGCAAGGCTGGGCGGCTGTCAGTTATGTCGGGTTATTTGAGATGGGTATTACGTTTTTGTTTTGGCTAAAAGCCATGAAAACAGCCACTAACACCGCACTTATTAGCAACCTGATTTTTGTATCGCCGTTTATTTCACTGCTACTACTGTCAGCAATTATTGGCGAAACCATTTATGTCAGCACTATTGTAGGCTTAGCGCTCATCATTACCGGATTACTCGTACAGAGGCTTCACTTTAAGAAAAAGCTTAAGCCATAGCCTTTTTGACAATTTCATCGGCAGCTTCTTTGTCTTCCTCGTCAGGCGAAGGGCCGTCATTAATACCATTTTCACCGGGCGCAAGAGCCAGTTCCGTGAGTAGCGGGAAATGGTCAGAGCCAAACCCAGGTAAGCGAGTCATTGAGACCAGCGCAAAGTGGTGACTATGAAAAATATGATCAAGCGGCCAGCGAGCAAACCAATAGTCCGCGTGGAACGTGTTAAACATGCCCCGCCCCACACGCGGGTCTAACAGACCGCTTACCTTTCGAAAGAGCAGTGTCGTTCTCGACCACGCCACATCGTTCAAGTCACCAGTAACTATCGTTGGATGCTTATCAGGCTCAACCTGTCGGGCAACCAAAAGCAGCTCACCGTCACGTTCTTCCGACTCCTCATTTTCCGTTGGACTCGGCGGAGCCGGATGCACAAAGTGCGCTTTCACTTTTTGCCCGGTCGGTAACTCAATAAAGCAATGTATCGACGGCTTATCGTCCTCAATTAAGTATTCAACGCTAACGTCGGACAACGGCAATCTCGAATAAAGATGCATACCATAGAGATTATCCAGAGGCACTTTAACCGTATGAGGGTAATTCTCTTCAATAGCCTCTAACTGCTTCCCCCACCATGCATCCGACTCAAGCGTTACCAGGACGTCCGGCGTATAATCCCGAACTAGCTGAATAAGGTCATCACTGTTACGGTTAGGCGTCAGTACATTCGCCGTCATCAGTCGAAGCCGACCGCCCGCCTCACGCTTATTAAGCGCTTTCACCTCTTTGGGAAAAAATACCGTATAAGGCACCACCCACCACAGCTGACAAACAAGACAACCAATAATAAGCCCCATAGCCACCGCAGTAACCGACGTCCAGTCACGTATAACCACGAAGCCGACTACCAACAACGTACTTAGCACCACCGAAAGCTGTAACCTGGGAAAATCCAACCCGCGAATCCACCAAACCTGCGACCACGACAACGGCGCTAACGTCAGCACAGCCAGTAATATCGCTAAAGAAAGGTAAATAATTTCAAACATCTTGGCTCTCTATGCTTTTCAGATAAGAAAACCATAGCACAGCTATAGAAAATAAGGGGAAAGGAAGTGTTAAGCTTGGTGGAGCTCCTACGGATAGAGCACTCCGCTTGGAGTCAAAACCCTCTGATACAGGAGACGCAACAAGCTCATCCATGAGGGCTTGACGAAGGCCATCCATGGCCTTCGACACTCCTGTATCAGAGGGTTTTAACTCTAGGCGCTACGCCCACAACCCGTAGGATCTGCTAGCTTTATTTAACTTACTGAACGCAGATGTAGATAGCCAGAAACAAAAAAAAGAGTTAGGCGTAAGTTAAGAAACTGTGTGACGCCAAGGAAGGGTTCACTCAAGCCCCCAAGGAAGGGGGCACGGCGTGTTTCTTAACTTTTCTAACTCTTAGTTTCTGGCTCTTCCGTTATCTCAGACCATGTTAACCAACATGCTGGTTGGGTCTTCGAGGTATTCCTGCCAGAGTTTGTTGAAGCGGGCTATGGTACCGCCGTCGATAATACGATGGTCGCCTGACCAGCTTACCGTCATTATCTTACGAGCTACCACGTTGCCGCTTTCGTCAAAACGCGGTAATTCCTGCACTTTGCCTAAGGCAACAATGGCGGCTTCCGGCTTATTAATGATAGGTGTTGCCACCGTACCGCCGATAACACCAATGTTCGAAATGCTAATAGTACCGCCTTTCATATCAGCCTGAGGCACTTTGCCTTCTCGAGCAGCTTGAGTCAGACGAGTCACTTCGTTGGCCACATCGATAATACTCTTGTTCTGTACCTGCTTTACGTTAGGTACTAACAAACCAATTTTGGTATCGACTGCCATGCCGATATTGTGGTCATCAAAGTAAGTAATTTCAGTGCAGTCTTCGTTCACCTGCGCATTCATTACCGGAAACTCTTTTAGTGCCAGCGACAAAGCTTTAATAAAGAACGGCATGACAGTTAAGCGTACGCCTTTTTCTTTGTATTGCTCTTTCAACTTTTCACGCAGCGCAATCAGGTTCGTAACGTCGAACTCATCGGCATAAGTGAAGTGAGGAATGGTGCTGACCGAGTTCATCATTTGCTTAGCCATAGCCGCTTTTACGCCACGAATAGCTTCAGTGCGCGTACCGCCGCTAGTCGCTGCTGGCTGCTGAGTCGGCTTGCTGTCCGTGCTGGTTGCAGCACTTTGACCACCCGACTTGAAGGCTTCAATGTCTTTTTTCAAGACACGACCTTTCTTACCAGAGCCAGAAACGTCAGCGATATTAATGTCATTCTCGCGAGCTAAGCGACGTACTGCCGGACTGGCAATCGCTTTACCCTGGCGTGCTTTCGCAGGTGGCTCAGCTTCTGCTTTTGTAGCTGCCTGCGGCTTAGACTCTGCATTGTTTTGCGAAGCGCTGCCTGAAGCAGTCTCGCCGGAGCCTGAAGCCTGAACGCCGCCGGCTGGCTGCAAGGCAAATAAAGGCTTATGTACTTCGGCGATATCGCCTTTTTTGTGGTACAGCTTAACGACTTTACCGTCATCTTTCGCTGGAATTTCAACCGTGGCTTTATCGGTCATAACCTCAACCACTGGTTGGTCTTCTTTCACTTCATCGCCTTCAGCAACCAACCACTCAACGATTTCACACTCAACAATACCTTCACCGATATCCGGTAAAATAAAGTCAGTGGTTCCACCGCCAGCTGCTTGGTTACTATCTGGCTTACTGTCAGATTTTGGCGCTTCTTTCTCAGCCGTTTTTTCTTCAGCAGCTTCGCTTGAATCGCCCGCAGCATTAATGCGGAATAACGGCTCGTGGACTTTAGCAATATCGCCTTTTTGGTAATACAGCTTTTCAACCACACCGTCGTCTTTCGCCGGTATCTCAACCATGGCTTTGTCAGTCATGACCTCAACAACGGGCTGATCTTCTTTAACTTCGTCGCCTTCGGCTACCAGCCACTCAACGATTTCGCACTCTACGATCCCTTCGCCGATATCGGGCAGAATAAAATCTTTACTCATGTCGATGGGTCCTTAGTAGTTCATTGAGCGTTTGATGGCTTCGTAGATCTTCAAATGATCAGCCATATACTCTTTCTCGTGACACAACGGATACGGTACATCAATACCTGATACACGCGCGATCGGCGATTCAAGGTAAAGGAAGCACTTATCCTGAACAGTCGCCGCTATTTCACTGGCAAAACCACCGGTGATTGGAGCTTCCTGCGAAATCACTAAGCGTCCGGTTTTCAGTACCGACTGAGTGACTGTTTCAACGTCCCACGGCAAAATCGTCCGTAAGTCGATCACTTCACAAGACACACCGTCTTCTTCGGCTTTCTCGACCGCTTTCTCGGTCATTTCCATCTGTGCGCCCCAGCCCAGTACGGTAATATCCGTACCTTCTTTAACGACGTCGGCTTTGCCTAATGGAATGGTATACTCTTCTTCAGGAACCTCACCCGTCGATGCACGATACAGGCGCTTCGGCTCCATAAATAACACCGGGTTTTTATCAAAAATGGCGCTCAGTAATAGACCCTTAGCTTCGTATGGATTACGCGGCGTCACAATTTTCATACCCGGGGTGTGCGCAAAATACGCTTCCGGCGACTGCGAGTGATAGTGACCACCAGCAATACCGCCACCGTATGGCGTACGAATGGTTAAGCCGCCTACATCAAATTCGTTACCTGAGCGATAACGGAACTTAGCCGACTCGTTAACGATTTGGTCAAATGCCGGGAATATATAGTCACCAAACTGAATTTCAGCAACTGCATAGCTACCTTGTGAAGCCAGACCGTTAGCAAAGCCAATGATGCCCTGCTCAACCAGTGGTGTATTAAAGTTGCGGTGCTTGCCGTATTTTTCGGTCAAACCTGAGGTTGCGCGGAATACGCCACCAAAGCCACCAGTGTCTTCACCAAAGCTGTAAACATTGTCGTGTTTGGCCATCGCCAGGTCGAGTGCGCTGTTGATGGCTTGTAATAAATTCATTTTAGCCATTAGTCGATTCTCCCTGACGTTTTCGGATACGCATCCGGATATTTACGGATATGCTCTTTCAACTCTTCCAATTGCTCTTTCAGCAATGGTGTCGGTTCGTCATATACGTCATTAATCAGTTCATCGATATGTGGCGCAGGTACTTTTTCGGCTTCTTTTAATGCCGCCAGAACCTTCGCTTTGACTTCTGCATGATGCTCTTCAACATGGTCTTTATCCAACCAGCCTTCGTTCATCATCCATTTTTGCAGACGATCAAGCGGATCTTTTACTTTCCAGTCGTCTTCTTCTTCGCGCGTACGATAGCCCGTTGGGTCGTCCGACGTCGAGTGACCCGACATACGATAAGACATGGCTTCAATCAGTACAGGTTCGTTTTCTTCCACCGCTAAGCGACGTGCTTCTTGTGTCGCTCTTAGTACGGCAAACACGTCGTTACCATCGATACGGATGGTTTTCATGCCATAACCAATACCGCGTGGCGCAATGCCGTCACCGCCATACTGCTCGCCTTGCGACGGCGTTGAAATGGCGTAACCATTGTTACGACAGAAGAAAATAACCGGCACTTTGTAAACCGATGCCATGTTCAAAGCAGCGTGGAAGTCACCCTCAGAAGCAGCACCTTCGCCGAAATAGCAAATGGTACACTTGCCGGTTTTATCCATCTTCTGCCCGAACGCATAACCGGTCGCTTGTGGTATTTGTGTACCCAGCGGCGAAGAAATGGTCATAAAGTTTAAGTCAGCACAGCCATAGTGAACCGGCATTTGGCGACCTTTACCTAAGTCTTTTTCGTTCGAGAATAACTGGTTCATGAACTGCTCAACGGTAAAGCCACGGTACGCCAACGCACCCTGCTCGCGATACTGCCCCATGATCATATCGCCGTCATCTAATGCGGCCGCAGAAGCGACACTTTCAGCCTCTTCACCACGCGAAGCCAGGTAGAAGCTAATACGCCCCTGACGCTGCGCGGCAATCATGCGCTCGTCCAACGTACGAATGAACTGCATGGTGTCGTGAATTTTAACGATAAGGTCTTTATCGTACTCAGGCATGTCAGCGCCTTTATGGAAGCTACCGTCCTCTTTGAGGATCTGTAGCATCGGAATTGTGACCGACCCACCGTCAAACCATTGCGGCTTAGTCACAATCTCTGTGTTGTGTTTTTTATCCTTTGCCATAACCTTCTCTTTCGGTTGCAAGCTGGGTGAAATTTGCCGCTACTTTACCTTTACGTAAAGTGACATGCAAACCACAAACTAACGAAAAGTTAACGCAGTAAGTGTAAATAGAAACGAACAGGATTAACAATAAAGCCTGACTACTTAGACCAGTTTAGGCTACTTCAATTCGAGTGATTCTGTCGGTACTCTCACGACAGTCAGTAAGGCTCTTTGTCCCAAAGCAACCTTAGCGTTCGGGAAAATAATATGTTCGCCGTCATGCTGTGCGTAAAGGTTTTCATGCCCGTCTCGCGCCAGTAAGTCGCCCTTATCAAAAGACGTAAAGTTAGCCACATCGTCTGCAAAGTTAAGCTCAAAATCTTCATTCATGCGATTAATTGTCTGAGCTTCTTTAAAGATAAAATGTTTATTAGGATCGAACGGGCCAAAGTCAAGCAAGTCTTCGCTAATTAATCGACGTAGCGTTTGCTCTGCGGCAGCGAACTTCGAACGGTCATTCTCGCCAAACGGGCGTACTTTACCCAACTCAACGGTAAACGCGTGCGCGTTAAATTCATTCACGCTGAAGTATGAGAACGTGGTTGTCGGTGCTTGATTTAACAACACAGTATCGACACCACACGCTAATAGGAATTGAAGCTGATGCTTGTTGTACGGTTTCCCATGAGTAAATGGATAAACAGCGAATTTTTCACGTTTTGAGTCACGTATGGCAGTGTGCAAGTCATAGTGTAAACGCTCTCGCTCGCCCTCTGGGGCAGTTTCATAAAAGCGTCTTACATACTGTTCAATTTTAGCCGCGCGCTCGCGCTCTTTGTTGTACGCCTTACCGTTGCTATGAGCCCCACTGAACAACCGATTCATGTTTTCTTCAACGAAGCGTTCACCTTTATTAATAGATGCCGGATTCGCAATCAAAAATAAGGTTCTATGAGCGACTGTCTGCTTTTCGGTGATAATGTCATGAATAATATCGCGGCATATCTCAATAGGCGCGGTTTCATTACCATGTACAGCACAAGATAAGACAATATCTTTTTTCCCGGGCTTTGGTGGCGTAACTTCTAAAACACCGCTGTCCCATATGGACAGGGTGACACCGTTATTCAATGTTTTTTTCTGAGTCTCTTCACTGCCCCATTCATTGGCGCAGGTCCAACCTAAAAAGTCCTGAAATGCCTTATTCAAACCAAACTCCTATGATTTTTTCCCGGGTACAAAGCCTTTTGTTGCTAACAACTCACGCAGAACTCGAGAGCGATACTCACGACGATATAAAACAGCAACAACAATGAGACTTGAAATGACTAACATTGCCGGATGCAAAAACCACGACAAATAGGCCAATGCAAAGTAATACGTACGCAACCCCTTATTGTACTCATGTCCCGACTGATCCAATACTTTTGCCGCGTGGCGGGCAAAACGATCTCGCTCTTCCTGCGTTTTATTCTCTTTGTGATACTCAACCGATGCGCCCAGTAGCACTGATACAAAACCAAACTGCCTAATAGACCAGGTAAATTTGAAAAACGCATACACAAATATGAGCGCCAGCACAGCCAGTTTAAATTGAACCAATAGCGCATTCGTGTTCGGGCTCAACGGAATTTCGTTTAGAACCGTCACGACTTCCTCAGCATGAGCCAGCACGGTAATCACACCAGCCAGTACAAGCACAGTAGAGGAAGCGAAAAAAGTCACCGTACGTTCAACATTACCAATAAGGGAAGCGTCGGCAACTTGGTTTTCCTTATTTACAACCGTCGTAAACCAGTCAATTCGCAGAGAGCATAAAATACTCGAGAGGCAGTGGGTGGTTTTAGCGCGCTTACGGGCAAAAAGAGAGTAGCCTATCCAGCAAAAGAAGAACAAAGCCAATGCAAAAATATCGAGGAGTGACAGCAACATGTGAATGACCCGAAGCCTCAAATAATGTCTTAAAGTTATAGCATCAAGTTTACCAGTTTATGACAGCACATACGACAAAGCCGGCGCATTTTGCCCCGGCTTTGTGTTCCTATGACTTAACATTAATAGTCTTTCAATGCTTCCTCTGTGGTCATGTCTTTAGGCTCAGGCGGCTTCGCCAGACCATACCAGGACAAGAACGACTGAGTATTGCGTTTTGCATCAGCCAATATCAGGTACAAACATGGTATTAATAAGAGCGTGATAATCGTCGCAAAAATAATACCGAACGCCAGTGATATTGCCATTGGAATGACAATTTTAGCCTGCAGACTCTTTTCCAGTACTATTGGTAATAAACCGAAGAATGTCGTTAATGACGTCAGGGTTATAGCACGGAAGCGTCGGCAACCGGCGTCCAGTACCGCATGACGCAGGTCCGTACCAGCAGCCCGGGCTCTGTTTACGTAGTCAACCATTACTAATGAGTCGTTAACAACAACACCAGCCAGGGCAATAATACCAAATAAACTTAAGATACTTACAGGCATACCCAATACCCAGTGCCCTAATACGGCACCGATAATACCGAACGGAATAACTGACATTATAATAAGTGGCTGACTATATGATTTCAGCGGAATCGCCATCAATGCATAGACAGCAAGCATAGCGAGTAATCCACCAATAGCCAAAGAGCCGGTTGCTTCCGCTTCATCCTGCGTCGCGCCCTGAAGTTGGAAGCCAACACTCGGGTACTTATCCAGAATGGTCTGAATTTTCTGCTCACGAACTTCTTTAACGATACGAAACGGCTCGACTGATTCTTTATCTACTCTAGCTCTGACATTCACAGAGCGCTCGCGATCAATTCGGGTAATGGTTGAGTAGCCTTCAGCAAACTCGATATTAGCCAGTTCTGTAAATGGAATTTCTGCACCATCTGCAGTACGAAGCTTCATATCCTGAAGGTTTCCAACTGACTGTCGTTGTGACTCTGGATAACGCACCATTACTTTGACTTCTTCGTCGCCTCGCTGAATACGCTGAGCTTCTGCTCCGTAAAACGCATAACGAACCTGAGTAGCCAGTTCAGCAAGGTTGATTCCCATCGCATTAGCCAACGGCTTAGTGGTAACAAGAATCTCATCTTTGCCATCACCAAAGGTGTCCTCAATGTCAAAGACGCCATCGTATTCACTTAAAACCACCTTTAAATCATCGGCTGCAGCCTTAAGTTCATTTAAGTCATCACCAACCAGCTGGAACTCAAGATCAAAGCCACTGCCGCCACCAATACCACCTTGGAAGTTAATGGTTCGGACACCTGCTAATTCAGGAACTTTCTCACGCCACTGATTAACGATTTCGTAGCCATCGATGTTACGTTCTTCTCCCTTTTTCAGTTCCGCAAACACTGTCCCGGCGACCGTTCCGTTCATCCAAATATTCGTATGTCGAACAACACCTTCACCTTCAGCCTCTTCGGCTTTTTCATCCACTTTATTAAGTGCCGCAGATACTTCGGTCAGAACTTCAATAGTCCGCTCTTCTGAGGTTCCGGGTTGCATTTCAACATTGGCGCGAATGAAATCACTTGGAATATCAGGGAAAAACACCCAACGCACAATACCGCCACTAATAAGCCCGACCATTAAAATGAGCATAGCGACAAACGTTGCCAGGGTTGTGTATCGATAATGCAGACATTTCTTCAAAAACGGTCGGTATTTATTGGTGACAAAGCGTTGTACGGTATTGGCAAAACCGTTACGGAAGCGCTGAAACGCGTTCGGCTTTTCAGTTTCCGTTTTTGAATATTTCATGTTGGCAATGTGCGCTGGCAGAATCAGTTTTGACTCAACCAAAGAGAATGCCAGACACAAAATAACCACCCAGGCGATAGACTCCCAGATAGCCCCCATACCACCGTCAACCATCAGCATTGGAATAAATGCCACCATGGTTGTTAAAACACCAAAGGTTGCCGGCATAGCAACACGCTTCGCACCGGCAACTACGTTATCGACCGACTTACCCTTTTCTTCGATTTCGGTATACGCACTTTCGCCTATAACAATGGCGTCATCAACCACTATACCTAACACCAATATGAAACCGAATAACGAAATCATGTTGATAGAAATATCAAACATGGGTAACGGCATCATTGCGATAGTCCCAAGGAAGCATACAGGTATTCCCAGCATGACCCAGAAAGCCAAACGCAATTGAAGGAATAAAGACAACATCAAGAAGACTAATAAGCCGCCCATCCACATGTTATTTAGCATGAGGTCCAGACGCCCTTGCAGGTAATACGAAGAGTCTCCCCACTGTGCTAACTTAACTTCATCAGGCAGTTCCTGTTGTTTTCTATCAACGTAGTTACGAACATATTCTGCAATTTTTAAGTCGTTTTGATCACCTACAGAATTAACACGAATAAACGTCGCAGGCTTACCGTCAAAGCGAGTAAATGCTTCAGTTTCAACAAAGCCATCTTCAACTTTCGCTATGTCACCTAAGGTTAATCGAGTTCCGTCAGGGCGGCTAATCAATACAATCTTCTCAAACTCACCACCTTGATAAGCTTGGTTATTAGCCCGGAGTAAAATATCGCCGTTAGGTGTCTTGATAGAACCACCAGCCACATCAATAGAGGTACCTCGAACCGCATTAACAATTTGCTGGAACGTCAAATTATAACGCTCGAGATCCTGCTGAGAGATTTGAATAGAAATTTCGTAGTCACGTGCACCAATCACGTCCACTTTAGTAATGCCGCCGACCGTTTTTAACTCATCACGAATGCTTTTCGCCAATTCTTTTCGAGTCCGCTCATTAACATCGCCGTAAACCGTCATCCAAATGACTTCCCGATTCGGTCTGACACGATAAATATTCGGCTTTTCTATCTGCTGCGGAAAGTTTGGAATGGCGTCAACAAGCATTTTGACTTCATCCATTACAACCTGGACATCGTAGTCAGGTTCAACTTCTAAAGTCACGCTACCAATACCCTCTTGCGAACGCGACGTCATTTCCTCAATACCGTCAACGTCCTCAATGGCATCTTCGATGAGCATAATAACGCCCTGCTCAACTTCCTGAGGTGCGGCACCGGGGAATGGCACTTGAATACTGATGATATTCAGCTCTATTTCCGGAAACATCTGCTTGCGCACAGAAAAAACCGACATTGCGCCTGCGACCAGAATAAGAATCATTAATAAGTTTGCAGCAACGGTATTACGTGCAAACCAAGAAATTATTCCTTTACGAGTATCTATGGACATAATGCTTACTCACTCTCACTATTAGCAGTGTCGGCGACTTGCTCACCCTGCCCATCATTTTCAGTTACCGTTTCCATCTGCTCAGGAAGTGGATCACCGGGTAGACGAACTTTCATTCCGTTCAGTGCATTCTTCAATTGCGTAAGAACAACCAAATCCCCGCTTTCCAGGCCATCACTGACAATGCTTGTGTTTGCTTGAGTACGCACTACTTCAACCGCTTTTTTCTTAAGCTTACGTTCTTCACCAACGGTCCATACTGAGCCATCAGGGTTAATCGCATAAGTTGGAACTTCCATAACCCCACTGACCTTTTGCCCTTCTACCTGAGCCTGAACAAATCGACCAAAGCGCAAAGGTTCTTTGTGTGTTTCACCATTAAGGTTATAAGGGTCTTTTACTTCTACAACACCATAAATAACTCGGCTCGCTTCATCCAAAACGCCCTCGGTTCTAACCAAACTACCCAACCACTGAGTATCGACACCAGATACTTGAGACTCCAAAAGGACTTTCGGCTCAGTGTTAGACTCACCTGGCAAGTTCAAATAAGTAATGTCTAGGTCGCTTAATGGCAGACGTACTTCGGCCACTTCCGTTCCATACAAGGTTGCGATTTGCGAACCGGCACCGACAAACTGCCCTAAGTCTGCTTGCTTGCTTCTTAAGACGCTGTCATAAGGTGCACGTATTGTAGTACGTTCTAAGTTCCGTTCTGCCATAGCCAGGTTAGCTTCCGCTGACTCTAGCGCTGCTAAGGCACTGGCTAATTGAGGTTTGCGTAATCCCAGAGCCGGGGCTTCACCCTCTTTAAATTGCGCCCACTCTTCCTCAGCCACTCGAGCTCGAGCTTTTTCTTCCTCGAGAGCGGCCTGAGCTTGAAGTAACTGAGCTCGAGCTTGTTGAACCGCAACTTCATAGTCAGACGGATCAATTTGGAGCAGCGCATCCCCTTTTTTGAAAAAGCCGCCAGCATTGTATTTATCAGAAACACTAATAATTTGGCCGCTAACTTCAGCAACTAAAGTCGTGGAATGCTTCGGCACAGCAGTCCCCTGAGAATCAACCAGGAAGGTCATGTCTCGCGGAGTAACTTCCTTCACCTCGACCATAGCCGCAGGCTTCTGCTGTTGTTTCTTCTCTGGTGGTTTAGCAGCCATGCTCGCTAACACGGCAAGCAAGATTGCCAAAAGAATAATGAGAGGTGGTATAAAAGCGCGTTTTTTTAGTTTCATCACAGTTCGCTCAGCTTTAGTTAATTTTAAGATTTCTTATAGTGTTATTATCAACCTAACAAATGTAAATTGTTAGACCTTAACTGTTGCGAACTGTGATTTTTCCCTAATAAGTTGTAACGGACTATTACAAAACTAAGTTATCCCTCCAATAACCAACGCTCCGCAGCCTCTACATAGCGCGGTTTTCCGACTAACAGAACCACGTCTTGAGGTTCAAATTCGGTGGCATCGTCCGGGTTAGGATACTCTTCATCGTCCCGGCGTATCGCTTTAAGCTGAACATTATGCTCTTCCCAATTTAGAGATGCGACTGTTTTGCCGTTCGCCCAAGCGCCCTCAGGTAACGTTACCGCGCGCAAGAACTCCAGTTTATCCACCATTTCAGGACCCATATCAGTTTCTGAACCCTGGAAAAATCCGTGCATTTCCCCGTAATGATTACGACGCTCTTTATCCAGACGCGCCAAAATACGGCGAATAGGGATGCCACTGTGGCTTAATACATGAGAAATAAGCATTAAACTGGCTTCGAGTGTGTCCGGAACCACCTGAGAAGCGCCAGCATTTTGTAAGACACTTAAGTTATGGTCGTCTCTACTACGCACAATGACATAGGCATTCGGATTGAGTAACCGCAGCTCTTTTAATACCTCTATTGCTCGCACATCATCTGCAAAACTGATAATAACCAAGTCAACTTTCTCAGCGCCAACCGCCCTTAATATGTCTTTGCGAGCACTGTCACCAAAGTAAACACGTGCACCGCCAGCAACTGCTTCCTGGACACGTAACGGATCGTTATCAACGGCAATGTGTGTAATACCTTCGGCATCCAAGAAACGACTGATGGTTTGCCCTGTGCGCCCGAAACCACAAATAAGTACCTGATTTTCCAGTCCGTCCCCTTTTGGGGTACGCTGACTTTCTATTTGCTCAATAGGGTCAGGTGTACGAATAACTGCATCGACTAAAGGCTTGAGGCGGTGAATAATGATTGGCGTTATCGCCATACTAAACACACCAATACCTATCATGCTGGTAACAATTTCCGGCGACAAGAGATTGTGATTATTAGCCAAAGCCACAATAACAAAGCCAAATTCGCCCATTTGAAACAGCGATATCGCACTACCCCAGGAGTCAGTATCTCGCTCCCCCATCAGTCTCGCAACGGAACTGATAATGGCAATTTTAACAATAGACATGATCAAAACTGCCAGTAAGATCCAGTGCAGGTTGTTTACAAAGCCATCCAACTGTAACTGCATGCCTATGGTGGTGAAAAACAAGCCCATTAGAATGTCGCGGAACGGCCTAATATCAGCCTCTAACTGATGTTTGTATTGACTCTCGCCCAGCATCATACCGGCCAAAAACGCGCCAAGCGCCATCGACAAGCCAAATAAATGCGTCATACCACCGGCAACCAATGCGACCAACAAGGTTGCCAGTACAAACAGCTCGTCGGTTCTTTGCTTGGCTATTTCTTTAAATAAGTACGGTAGTACCCATTTACCCACAGCCATAAGTACAGCGATAACGGCGGTACCTTTGGCTAAGGCCAGGAGTAACGTATAACCGATACTGCCTGAATCTGACGCCAGCAATGGAATAACAATCAGTAACGGAACAACCGCGATGTCCTGAAACAGCAAAATGGCTACCGTCATTTGTCCTCGGCGAGTTGCGGTTTGTGCGCTTTCTTTTAGCTGCTTGATAACCACGGCAGTCGATGACAACGCCAGTGCCCCAGCAATCGCGAGTGACGCCGCCCACTCACCAAGCCAAAGGAAGCCGATAAGCATAAACACAAGTAACGAGCCAATGACCTGTGCTGCACCTAAGCCAAATACCCAGCGACGCATTGCCATCATTTTGGGCAAGGAAAATTCCAAACCAAGAGAGAACAGCAGGAAAACAATACCCAACTCTGCAACCAGGTGGTAATCGTCAGGATCTTTAATCCAACCCATGATTTCCGGTCCGGCAATAATTCCAGCCACCAGATACGCCAGTATTGCGGGTAGCTTTACTCTTCGGAAGAGCCATACAAGCACTACCGCTACCGCCAGTAACATCAATAAGCTGGAAAACGTCCCGTTCATTCAGTCCCTCTTTGTCTTAAGTATTGCTGTCAAAATATTAACACTGTTTTGTTTCAGAAAAACTCACTTTATAACCAATTGTTTTAATTGTAGTTTTTAATAGTGGCTTGAATTTTGCTTAACGATATTCAGACAAAATTCATTGGAGTCAAAAAGCACATGTTAGGTAAAGCTGTAATTAGAGATCGCTTAAACTCTGCTATAAACAAAACTCAGGCGTTGGTCAGCCAACTCACCTCAAGTGACGATATTAAAGCAAACTCATCGTCGTTGAGCGAGAAGTTACAGACAACGCTTGATATTACCTCTTTGCTGTCAATATACAGTCATGCCGTTTTAGAGCGAATGCCGGTCAAAGCGATGCAATTTGTCTCCGATGATCAAGTAATTAACTTATGTGGTCAATACGACGAAAGTCACTTTGAATATGCTGTCATGCTTTACGCTGACGACCAATACCTGGGCCAAATGCTTTACCAGTTCAAGCAGCCAGCGTCGTACGCTGTGAAACTTCGCCTTGAGCAAATGCATAAACAGTTGACTTTCCCTTTGCGCAATTCCATGGCTTATTCCAAAGTGCGCCAGGCGGCTGTTAAAGACCATCTAACCGGCGTTGGCAACCGTTCTCTGCTCGATGAAACTCTGGCACATATCACCGCCAAACTTAAGCGCGACCCTCAAAAAGACGTCAGTATTGTGCTTATCGACATGGATAACTTTAAACAGGTGAATGATAATTTTGGTCATCAACAGGGTGATGAAGTGTTACAGCAGTTCGCTCAGCTTATCAAACATCAACTTAGAGACACCGATCGCGTTTTTCGCTACGGCGGAGATGAGTTCGTTTTGGTTTTGGAAAATACGCCCAAAAGCCAGGTGAGCGAAATTATAGAGCGTTTAAAGAAAGCGATTAGTCGCGATTCAAAGCTGATGTCTTTGAATGTTGCTTTTAGCTCTGGCGCTATACAGATGGAAAGCTTCCACTCCGCAGACGATGTTCTGGACGAAGTGGATAAGCGTTTGTACGAAGCAAAGTCATTGCGATCTAGGGTGAACTAATCATTTAGCCATTGTAGCGACGTTTCCCAGCTTGGTATTAACGCCGGCGGTTTATGGCTTTCGGGATCCGTGCTCAACCAGCCTGTGACAGGTGTCCAAATAAAGTGGTCACCAGATTGCAGAACCGGCATCCGCTGCCTCAACCAAGGCGCTAAACCTCTTTCTTTCAGCCAGTCTATTAACTTTTTCCGTCCGTTCCGCCCAGGCTTGCCAAGTCTGCTTTTCGGATGGATACAACTGATGGTCAGTCGTTCCGACTCCGCCAGTAAACTTTCTGGAACCCGCAAACTCCCCCACTCGCCAAAATTTGTCACTGGTTTGGAAATGGTTACTTCGGAAATAGCTTCCGGAGCACCGTCATCAACCCACAGAGCGTTCTGAAAATACCGAACCCAATAGCCTTGGCAGTTAATTTCCAACTGACTGTCTGAACGAACGTTCAAACTTTGCCGCCTTATTTGCTCGAGTTGCTCATAACTCGGCAAACTTTTGCCGAGCGTTTGAAGCCAGGTGCGTAGTAATGCACGTTGCATTGCCGCCGATGCGTCTTCGAGTATATTCAGAGGAAAACAATCGGAGCACTTCTCTTGCTGAGCCACCTGTAACTTTTCCAGAAGCAACTCATTCATGACATCCTGCTGCTCGGCACACAGCCTGGCGGCACGAATGACACTCATACCAAAGTGTGGCCAGCGTTTCTCTAATGTAGGAATAACGTCATGCCTTAAGAAGTTACGCTCAATAGTCGTGTCGTAGTTGGTGTCGTCTTCAATCCAGGTTAGCTGATTAGACTGGGCGTACCCTACAATTTCTTCTTTACTGGTACTCAATAACGGTCGACAAATAGTTCGTTCCCCTTCCCAGGGCTGAATCTCAGCCATAGACGCTAAGCCCTTAGGGCCGCTACCACGTTTTAATTGCAGCAAAAATGTTTCTATTTGATCATTCTTATGTTGCCCGAGCAGCAACACCGCATTCGATTCGGTCAGCTCTGCCAACCGCTTATAGCGAAGCTCTCGACCAATAGCTTCTTTGCTCACACGAGTTTTCATGGGGACTTCAAGAGGCTCAAAAATGGTATCAACCCCATAAGCCTTTGCCGCTTCGTGAATAACGTCTGACCATCGGCCTGAGTCTGGATGAAAGCTATGATCCAAATGAATAGCTAAGTAATTGTACTGTGGGTTGTCGCGCCGAAAGCGCATCAATAAATCGAGGATGGTTTGTGAGTCGGCTCCACCACCTAAGGCAGCAACAATTTGCTGCCCCGGGTGCAGAGATAGTCGGTTAATAACATTTAAGAAACGCTCATAAAGCGCATCAGTGGACATTATGCTTAGCAGTACCCAAACGACATCAGTTTTTTGTAACGCTGATCCAAACGTTCAGACTTACTCAGTCCTTCCAATGATTTCACGTCTGACAGCAGTTGCTGCTTCAAACGGCTCGCCATTTCCTCTGCGTGGCGATGCGCACCGCCCAACGGCTCTGGGATAATAGCATCAATAAGGCCAAGCTCTTTACTCCGCTGCGCAGTAACCCCCATGGCTTCTGCCGCTAACGGCGCTTTACTAGCACTTTTCCATAAAATGGACGCACAACCCTCGGGTGAAATAACCGAGTAGGTGCTGTACTGCAACATATTCACTTTATCGCCAACACCAATCGCTAATGCGCCACCTGAGCCTCCCTCACCAATTACCGTACAGATAATCGGAACATTAAGCCGTGACATTACTTTCAGGTTACGAGCAATGGCTTCACTTTGTCCGCGCTCTTCGGCACCAATGCCCGGGTATGCTCCAGGGGTGTCGATGAACGTAATAATAGGTAAATTAAAACGTTCAGCGGTTTCCATTAATCTTAGCGCTTTACGGTAGCCTTCTGGTTTTGGCATACCAAAGTTACGGCGAATTTTTTCTTTGGTCTCGCGTCCTTTCTGTTGGCCAATCACCATCACCGGTGTGCCATCAAGGCGCGCCATACCGCCAACAATAGCCTCGTCATTCGCAAACGTTCTATCACCCGCCAGTTCATCAAACTCGGTAAAAATCATCCGAATGTAATCGAGTGTATACGGTCGTAATGGATGGCGAGCCAGCTGCGCAACCTGCCAGGCGCCTAAATCAGAAAAGATTTTTTCTGTGAGCTCCTGACTCTTCTTTGTTAAACGCTGAACTTCTTCTTCAATATTAATGTCAAGTTCGCCGCGCTTACCGACTGACTTCAATTCTTCGATCTGCGCTTCGAGCTCAGCTATTGGCTGTTCAAAATCCAGAAAATTAAGGCTCATTCGCTGTCATTTCCTTTAAAATTCGAGTGAAACCTGCTGATTCCCCAGCAAGTTCTGTAATTCGTCTATTAATTCATCCGATGGCGTCACATACCAATTCGCTTCCACTGACAACTCTGCCTTCGCATAAGACGAGTTATAACGAAGCTTTATTGGGCAGGTTCCTTTCGCATAAGGCGCTAGCACTGTTTCTAGCTTACCTGCCACACCGTTTTCAAGTGCGTCTTCAGTCAGCGTAATCGACAAACTGCGTAAATAACTCTCACGCGCTTGCTCAATTGCCATCACTTCTCTAGCGGTCATTGTATTGCTATTACTAAAGTTATCAAATCTGACCTCACCTTTTATCCACAAAATTCGGTCTTTTTCGAGCAATTCTTGATAACTTTCATATTCATTGCTGAATAATCGTACATCCATACGTGCCGTTTTGTCATCTAACGTTACTATAGCAAAACGCTGGCCCCGTTTGTTTGTCAGCACACGAATATCTATTACGAGCCCCGCAATAGCAACACTTTGATCTTTTGGTGTTGGTCCCACATTAGACAGAGTATTTGAAACATAATGCGTCAACTCACTTCTAAAGCGGTTAATGGGATGCCCGGTGAGGTAAAGCCCGAGCGTTTCTCGTTCCCCTTCTAACCACACGGCCTCCGGCCAGTGACGCACTTGCACAAATTCCTGCTCAACGGCTTCCGGTTCGGTAGTCAGCACGCCAAACATATCGGACTGACCAATTTGTTCTGCCTGCAAGTGTTGTTCTGCCTGACGAATGGCCTTTTCCAACGTCGCCATAAGCGCCGCACGGTGTGGTCCTAAATTATCCATAGCACCAGCTCGTATTAGCCGCTCCAGAACCCGCTTATTCATCTTTTTCAAATTCACCCGACAACAGAAGTCGAACAAATCTTTGAACGGACCACCTTCGTTTCTGGCTTGAATGATAGACTCAATCGGCGCTTCGCCAACACCTTTAATGGCCCCAATGCCATAAACAACGCGCTGTTGTTCATCAACAGTAAACTTATAGGCGCCCTTATTGACGTCTGGCGGCAATAATTCAAGACCCATTCGCTCACATTCATCCGCCAGCGTGACAATTTTATCGGTATTATCCATATCCGCTGACATTACCGCAGCCATAAACTCGGCCGGATAATGAGTCTTCATCCACAACGTTTGATACGACACTAAGGCATAAGCAGCCGAGTGCGATTTATTAAACCCGTAGCCTGCAAACTTCTCTACCAAGTCGAAGATTTTCATCGCCAGTTCAGGGTCAATATTATTCTTCGCTGCCCCCTCACGGAAAATCTCGCGCTGTTTCGCCATTTCCTCGGGCTTTTTCTTACCCATAGCTCGACGTAACAAGTCAGCGCCACCCAGCGTGTAGCCCGCCAGTACCTGCGCAATTTGCATAACCTGCTCTTGGTACAAAATAACGCCGTACGTCGGTTCGAGAATAGGCTGCAAGCTGTCGTGCTGGTACTTAACATCAGGATAAGAGATCTCTTCACGACCATGCTTACGGTCAATGAAGTTATCGACCATGCCCGACTGCAACGGTCCCGGTCGGAATAGAGCAACCAATGCGATGATATCTTCAAAAGAATCTGGCAAAAGTTTCTTAATTAGCTCCTTCATACCGCGCGACTCCAACTGGAAAACGGCGGTTGTTTCAGCTTTTTTAAGTAATTTGAAACACGCCGGATCGGTCAGATCGATAGCGGTTATATCGATAAGTTCTTCGCCTGCTTTCTCCTTGCGGGCATTCACCATATCGACGGCCCACTGAATAATGGTTAGTGTTCGCAAGCCTAAAAAGTCAAACTTGACCAAGCCGGCCGATTCAACATCGTTTTTATCGAACTGGGTGACCGGGTTTTTGCCTTCATCGTCGCAATATAGCGGTGAGAAGTCGGTAATAGTGGTTGGCGAAATAACCACACCACCAGCATGTTTACCGGCATTACGTGTGACACCCTCTAGAATCCTAGCCATATCAATAATGGCTTTTACCTCACCGTCCTGATCATACAATTCTCCTAGCTGAGGCTCTATTTCAAAGGCCTTCTCCAGCGTCATCCCCGGGTCACCAGGCACTAACTTCGATATGCGATCCACAAAACCGTACGGGTGTCCCAGAACACGTCCTACATCACGTATTGCGGCTTTCGCAGCCATGGTGCCGAACGTAATGATCTGCGACACGGCTTCTCGGCCGTATAAATCGGCAACGTGGTCAATAACCTCGTCACGACGATCCATACAGAAGTCCACATCAAAGTCTGGCATAGAGACCCGCTCAGGGTTTAGGAACCGTTCGAAAAGCAGGTCAAATTCCAGCGGATCCAAATCAGTAATTTTCAATGCGTAAGCAACTAACGAACCCGCTCCCGACCCTCGCCCCGGACCAACGGGTATGCCGTTGTCTTTACTCCACTGAATAAATTCCATAACGATAAGGAAGTAGCCTGGGAAGCCCATCCCGTTAATGACGTTAAGCTCTTCTACTAGACGCTCATCATACTCTGGACGTTTAGCCGCGCGTTCTTCCTCGTCAGGAAAGAGAAACTCGAGACGCTCTTCTAAACCTTCTTCAGACACTTTGACCAAGTAGTCTTCCGTCGTCATATTTCCGGTCGGAAATTTCGGCAGAAAGTATTCGCCTAAACGGACCGTCACATTACATCGCTTAGCGATTTCAACGGTATTTTCCAACGCTTCAGGAATATCGGAGAACAGCTCCGCCATTTCTTCGGCCGTTTTTAGATACTGTTGCGGCGAATACTTCTTGGGGCGGCGGCGATCTTCAAGCTGATAACCGTCATGAATAGATACACGAATCTCATGGGCGTCAAAGTTTTCTTCCTTCAGAAAAACGACTTCGTTGGTCGCAACGACGGGTAGCTGTGTTTCACCAGCTAACTTTACCGCTTTGTGCAGGTAGTCTTCTTCTTTAGGACGTCCAGTTCGCACCAATTCAAGATAAAAGCGATCAGGAAAATACTCTTGATAAAAGTCCAATGCCGCATCAAGTTCTTTATCGTCGTTTCTCAATAATGCATGGCCGATATCACCTTCACGAGCGCCGGAGAGCAAAATAATCCCCTGGTTGTGCTCTTTTAGCCAGTCTTTATCAATAACGGGTTTATCCGCTATGTGTCCTCGCAAATAAGCTTTCGACATTAACTGTGTAATTTGTTGATACCCTTCGTTATCCATTGCCAGCGCCGTCAGACGAAAAATTTCACCCTCCGGATAACTGTGTTGCACCCACAGGTCACAACCTATAATAGGTTTTAACCCCAGCTTATGAGCCGTACCGTAGTAGCGAACCAAGCCACAAAAGTTCATTTGGTCGGTCATGGCCAATGCCGGCATACCTGCGTCAGCTACCGCTTCACAGATAGGGCCAACTTTTGCTAAGCCGTCAACCATGGAGAAGTCGCTATGAATGCGTAAATGGATAAAATTTGGTGCTGTCATTTCGCCGTTTCAGTTTACGTTTTTATTCTAATATCAGACGCCATATTGTGCCTGATGCGACTACTGAAGTATATCGTCAATGCAACTTCAAGCGTGGTTTCACCGCATGATTTAACTTGTCTACCAGCAATATCAAAAACATTTTCCACCAGCCGTGCAATGCCCGCTGATGCATGCGGTACAAGCTCGCGTAAGCCCAACGTGCCAGCGTGCCTTCAATCGACATCGACACACTTTTACTTTGCATTAAATTACCAACGGCAGAAAAACGACTCAGTGAAACTAACGAGCCCCGGTCTTTATAGCGAAACGGCTTAGGCTCACGTCCGCCGTACTCTCGTAAGATATTTTTGTATAAGCACTCTGCCATTTGGTGGGCTGATTGAGCGCGTGGCGGTACCCAGCGTTCGTCGTCAATCCGGCAGGCCGAACAATCGCCCATTGCATAAATGGACTTATCTGAAACTGACTGAAGGTACTCATTAACTTCTATTTGATTGTTTTTTCTAAGTTGTAAATTCCAGGACTGGGTAATATCCGGCGCTCTGACACCTGCTGCCCATACCATCATATCGGCCGTTATTGGCTCCCCCTCTGAAAGGCAAAGCTGTTGTTTTGTTACCTCTTTAACCGGGTTATTCAAGATGACCTCCACACCCAGCTTACGGAGTTTCTTCAGAACGGAAGTGGATAAACGTTCCGGTAAAGCCGGTAGCAACCTCTCTCCAGCCTCAATCAACTGAACCTTGAAGTGGCTTCTATCGAGATGTTTGAGTCCGTAAATAGACAATAAGGACACCGAGTGAACAAGCTCCGCAGCTAACTCGACGCCAGTCGCACCGCCGCCAACAATAGCCAATGACAATTCAGCCTCTTTACCATCCTCGAGAGCTTGGTTCACTCTTAAGAACTCATCGAGCAGCTCAGCATGAAATGCGTCAGCTTGTTTTAAAGAGTCCAAAAAATAGCAATTCTCTTTGACCCCAGGGGTACCGAAATCTGCAGTGACACTGCCAACGGCTAGAATCAAACGATCATAGGGCACGTTTCTTGTACTTAGGACTTCCTCACCCTCGCTATTATTAATGGCCGCAAGGGTGACAGTTTTGGCATCTTTATCAACGTGTTCCAACGTACCAATCAGAAACTGAAAGCCTTCCCGGGCGCTTTGTCCTCGATAATCAACCTCTGCCAATCTTGAGTCTAAAGCGCCAGAAGCAACCTCATGTAATAACGGTTTCCAAAGATGTGTTGTGTTGCGATCTATCAAGGTAATTTGAGCTTTACCTTTACGCCCCAATTTACGACCTAGCTGTGTCGCTAACTCAAGTCCACCTGCGCCACCGCCAACAATTACTATCCGTTCCTTCATTACCGACCTCATCCTGTAGATACAAAAAAGCCACTGACGATGATAACGCCAGTGGCTTTTTATAGCGACTATTCAGTCATTTTTTATAGCAGCTTAGTCGATACTTGGATCCGTCAGACCTCGACGCTCCAATAACGCTTCAACTGTTGGCTCTTGACCACGCCAATCGATGTACTGCTGCATTGGATCTTTACTGTTACCTTGCGACAGAATCTCTTTACGGAATGCTTGGCCATTTTCCAGCGTTAAACCACCATTGTTGTTCATATGTTTAAACGCGTCAGCCGCTAAGACTTCACTCCACATGTACGCATAGTAACCTGCAGAATAACCACCCGCGAATACGTGCGCAAAATAAGTCGAACGATAACGAGGAGGCACCGCTTCAACTAAAACACCGTTACGCTCTAACGCTTCTTTTTCAAACGCTTGTACGTCCTTAATTTCAGTACCTGGTTCAACCGTATGGTATTCAAGATCCAGTAACGCAGCTGCTACATACTCTAGAGTATCAAAACCTTGGTTGAAATTACGCGCAGCTAATACTTTGTCCAACAACTCTTGTGGGATTTGTTCACCCGTTTCGTAGTGCTTCGCAAAGTTATTAATCACTTTTTCATTCAACATCCAGTCTTCCTGGAACGTTGAAGGGAACTCGACATAGTCACGAGACACCGATGTACCCGCTAATGAAGGGTAAGTCACATCTGAGAACATGCCATGAAGCGCGTGTCCCATTTCGTGGAACATTGTCGATACCTCATCAAAACTCAGGAATGTCGGCTCACCCTCTGGCGCTTTTGTGATATTCATGTTGTTCAGAATAACCGGCTTCTGGTTCATCAGCTCAGACTGAGTACGGAAAGAGCTCATCCATGCGCCGCCACGCTTACTATCACGTGCATAATAGTCAGCGTAGAAAAGGCCTAAACTGCTGCCGTCAACGTCGAAGACTTCGTAAACTTTTACGTCTTCCTGATATACAGGAATGTCTTTACGCTCTTCAAACTTAATACCGAACAGCTCACCCATTGCATAGAAAACACCGTCTTCTAATACACGGTTAAATTCGAAGTATTTTTTTACTTCATCAGAATCGAGTGAATACTTCTCTGCACGCACTTTCTCAGCGTAATAGAACCAGTCCCAAGGCTTCAATTCGAAATCTTTACCGTCCGCGTCAATCGCCGCCTGAATTTCCGCCGCTTCACGTTCCACATTTGAAACTACCGCAGGCACTAAGTCGCGCAGCATTTTCTTCGCCGCATCAGGGTTACCTGCCATGTTCGTTTCCAGAACATAGTCACCCCAAGAGTTGTAGCCCAAAAGTTGCGCTTTATCAGCACGCAGCTTAACTAACTGTTTAACCAATGGGTTTTGATCGGTTTCCGTGTTGCCAGTACCACGGTTTGCAGACGCTTCCCAGATTTCCTGACGAAGCTCACGATTTTCCAGTTCAGCTAAGATAGACTGGCGAGTGGTATTCGTCAGAACAATCGCGTACTGGCCTTCTTTATCGCGGCTTTTCGCTGCATTCGCCAGACTCTCAATACGGCTATCACTTAAGCCTGCCAACTTTTCTTTGTCGTCAACAAACACAACGGTTTCTTGGGTCAGCGACATTAAACCATCGCGGAATTCGTTAGTCAGGCTTGAAAGCTGCTCATTGATTTCACGAATTTGCGCTTTCTCATCTTCGTTTAGGAGTGCACCTGAACGAACGAAGTCTTTATAGGTTTCTTCCAGAAGGCGCTTTTCTTCACCATTTAATTCCAGCTCATCGCGCTGTTCGTATAAGGTTTTGATTCGAGCAAACAAGTCTGGGTTTAAGCTAATGTTGTCACCATGAGCCGCCATTTTGGGTGCAAGTTCAGCTTGCAGTTCGCGAATTTGGTCATTCGAGTGTGACGAAGACAAGTTATAGAATACAGAGCTTACACGACCAAGAATTGCGCCAGACTTTTCCATCGCAACAATAGTGTTTTCAAACGTTGGTTCTTCAGAGTTGGTCGCAATGGCTTTAATTTCTTCCATATGCTCTTTCATGCCACGCTCAAAAGCAGGCTTGAAGTGTTTAAACTCAATGGCATTGAAGTCAGGCGCTTGATAAAGCAGTGAGCTGGCTTCGAAGAATGGGTTCATTGCCGTTGCTTCCTGGCTACTTTCAGCTTGTGCAGAACCGTTTTCAGTATTTGATGGCTTGCTCGCATCGCTGCAAGCGCCGAGTGATACCGCTGCACCAATTGCGACGGCTAATAATGTTTTACGCATGGATAACTCCCACTGTTTCTTGTCATTGTGATTTTTGTGCCATTACTCTAGCCCTGTATGAGCGCTTGCTCAAGGGGTAAGCGTCAAAAAGCCCATTCTTAGAGGTAAAAAGCAGGAGGTACAAGTCGAATGCGAAAACGATTCAGCCAAACCAAGCAAGACCAGCTTTGGTGGTATCTAAAAAAATAATTGGTGATGCTGCACAGATTTGCGCTTAAGAAAAATGGCGGAGTGGACGGGACTCGAACCCGCGACCCCCGGCGTGACAGGCCGGTATTCTAACCAACTGAACTACCACTCCGCAAAAATTCGGGGGATGTACTAAATGGCGGAGTGGACGGGACTCGAACCCGCGACCCCCGGCGTGACAGGCCGGTATTCTAACCAACTGAACTACCACTCCGCATCAGTACTGCGTTGAAGTATGTCCCTCAACGCGGCGTGCATATTACGAGTGAGGGACAAATGAGTCAACACTTTTTTTAAAGATTTTTTCTGTTTGTCTGATTTATATTCAGTTTTGCGGTTTTTTAACCACTAAGCGTCATTTTTATCAGTTTTCTTCTTTCTGAACTTAAACCACCACAGTGCAAAAAGCGCGATAAAAATTATCAATAGGTTCACTATGACAATGATAATTAAGTTCATCATTGCCTGCTTTTCCTTTGCTTCACGCTCTTGTCGTTCAACTTCCCTCTGACGCTCTGCTTCAATACGCTGCCGTTCTGCTATTTCCGCGGCTGTGGGTTCAGGTGGCGGTGGCTCTGTGGAAATAAAACTAAAATCATCAAGCCTGGCTTCAAACTCACGTCCGGCCAACGTGGTCGCAAAAATATCAATATCAATTAAGTGCTTACCGAATGCCAAATTCGCAATAGGCACCTGATACGGAAATTCATCAACCTGGCTAAAGGTAAATTTGCGCACTTCGCCATTAGGAAATTGCGTTTCACCATTAACCACCAAACTATCCGGGTCTATTTCGTTCTCATTAACCGTTACAATCAGTTGGTGGTCATCTTCTACAGCGTCAGACTCTATCACTTCAAAATCAACGGGTAACGGCTTAACCACTAAAGGACCAAATTCAAACACTCGCTCATAAAGCGGCGTGGTCATTTCATAAGTCGCCATCCATTCGCCGGGTTCAACATCTAAGTTAAAAAAACCGGTAAACACGCCGTCACCAACACGCTCGTCATGACCGCGCCCATTATCCAGGAACTGCGCCACTCGCACTGGTGTCGCGCCAAAGTTATCAAAATCGGCGTTATTGGTACTGATAAAAAGCACATCGAGAGTCACCGTCTGTCGAAAACGTGCTGTTTCGACAATGTCTTCTCCATTATAGAGTCGACCTTCTACTTTCAGCTCTTCGTTCTGATACAGCGGCTCTGGCAACGGATCGGCTTCGAAGCGAATATCAGAAACGACTAAAGCCTTATTCTCTTCATCAATACGCCCTGCCGCCTGCCATGGACCGGGCTGCGGTTTTTTAATGCGAATAATGTCGAAATTTGGATCGGTATACCAGGTCACTTGGTCGGTAGGGTAGCGGCTGTCATACCACTTGCTACCGTCAGGCTTAATTAATATTAAGGGCTTACTGCCCGGCTCCCGAAAAAATAGCAAGGTGATTTCATCAACGTTTTCATCAATTCGAAAGCGCTGCCCGTCGATAGGAAGTTTGTTGCTCATGTCACCATCGATGAGCGACATCGCCTTTTTAAGAGCGTCGTCCTTAGATGACGCGTCCGATGTTTGCTGTACTGCGGTCACTGAACTGGAAAGCAGAACAAATGCCAGCGCAGCCCAGACAAGCTGAGTTATGAATCTAGCCACAAACAGCGCCCACCCTCTTCTTTAACTTTATCAAGCCGTTGTTGATGTAATACTTCTTCATCGGCTGATGCACGCAAAACCTTTAATTGTGGACGGTTATCAATGGCCTGATGCTGTATTTCACCGGCAACACCCGATGCGGACTTTTTGTTTTCTGACAAGTTGAGGGCTCTTTGCCCACCGGTCATCATTAAGTAAACGTCAGCCAGTATTTCCGCATCGAGTAGGGCTCCGTGCAGCTCACGCGACGAATTGTCGACATCATAAGCACGGCACAAAGCGTCCAGGTTGTTCTTTTGACCCGGCCGCATTTCCCGGGCGAGCTGCAAAGTATCCAGTACGGTACTGAAATCGCTGGTCAGACCCGGGAAAGGCTTCATTCTCGAAAACTCAGCGTCCATATGGCCGACGTCAAACGGTGCATTGTGAATCACCAGCTGAGCGCCTTTAATAAACTCAATAAAGTCGTCACAAACCTGAGCAAACACCGGTTTATCGATCAAGAAATCGTTAGTAATACCATGAATTTTTATGGCTTCTTCTTCCACCACTCGCTCAGGGTTGATGTACACATGAAAGTGATTCCCGGTGAGCTTCCGATCAATAAGCTCAACACAGCCTATTTCAATTATTCTGTGCCCTTTCTGAGGGTCTATGCCCGTGGTTTCCGTATCTAAAACGACCTGACGCATTTAAAATTCCTGATATACTGGCTGAAACTTTTCAATATAGTACCAATTAACATGCCCAACTCAAAAACTGTTCACATCTATACTGACGGCTCATGCCTTGGCAATCCGGGGCCAGGGGGTTATGGCATTGTTATGGAGTATGGTTCTCACCACAAAGAAATGAGTCAGGGCTATCGGTTAACCACGAATAATCGTATGGAAATGCTGGCAACCATTGTTGCGCTAAAAGCGTTAAAACGCTCCTGCGAGATCGTCCTTTCCACAGACAGCCAATACGTTAAACAAGGCATTGAGCAGTGGATGACCAAGTGGCGTAAAAACGGCTGGAAAACAGCCGCAAAGAAGCCGGTTAAAAACCAGGATCTCTGGGTTCAGTTAGACGAGCAAGTTCGAAACCATAAAATAAAATGGCAATGGGTAAAGGGCCATTCAGGGCACCCTCAAAACGAGCGTTGTGACGAGTTGGCCCGCGACGCAGCGAGCCGCAAGCCTCTACTCGAAGATACCGGGTTTAAACCTGAATAACCGAGCTATTCACCCGCCACGACTGGTCGTTTTTCTTCCTGCCATGCCGTCATGCCGCCGTCAACGCTGTAAACGTTACTAAAGCCCATGCGTTCAAGGCTTTCAGCGGCTAGCGCCGAGCGCCCTCCGGTTTTGCAGATAAGATACAAAGGCTTTTGCGAGATGCGCTCTAATGCATCATCGTATCCAGCAACGTCGGGGTGCTGGTTCAACTGCATTTCCAACACGCCGCGCGGCATGTTCACGGCTTCGCGAATGTGTCCCTGACTGTATTCCGCCGGTTCGCGAACATCAATCACTCTAGCACCCTGCTCTATGGCTTTTTGCAACTCTTCCGTATTCGCTTCTTTTACGTTTGCTTTCGCTTTTCCACATAATTCTTTTGCTGTAATCATAATTTACCTCTCTGACTTATCTAATTTAAAACTATCCGATGTCATTGCTGTTGCTGGCTGCCGCCCTGACAGGCGGATCTTGCGTCGTGTCGATACTGAGTTAATTCGACCAATCAATGTCTGCTTGGTCGCCACCAAGAAATACGCAGCGCTAACCGGCTTAACTTTTTTACAAAGTGCACTGGACCAATCTTCTCCTTGGAATTCAGCTTTATGCAACAAATGCGGGACGAAATACTCACTGTATTTTACGTCAAACCCCAATAGCGCCAGCCAGTCTTTCATTCTTGCTATTGAAAAATAACGTCCGCACCAGGGAAATGGTTTCACATGGCGCACGAAAAAACCGCTTGCCACCGCCGGACTGAAGGGGTTAAACCCCATTAATACCAAGACACCATCGTCGTCCAAAACCCGTGTGTACTCTCTTAAAAGTTGGTGGGGATGTTGGTGGAATTCAAGGGTAAAGGGGCTAATTAACGTATCGACACTGCCAGTTTGTATTGGCAGTTCGGTCAGTATCCCTAACATATCCGCTTGCCCCGATGGCGCAACGGAAACCCTGTCTATATGCTCTTCTTGCTGAAGTTCTGCACCCAAATTACCGACAATGACCTGGCAGCCAGGCTTCATCTTGCGCTCATAACGGTGCATAACCTCACGGGTTTGCGACTTAATGAAGTCACCGCACGCCAGACTGCTCCACTGTGTAGGTGTCTTTAACGGAGCCTTAGAATATGCCGGTTTAATAAACACTGCGTCATCCTGTATTATGGAAGCATTCTGTCACTATCGCTAACTCATCATAGCTTAGCGTTATCGAGGTTTCTATGCGAGTTCACCCTATTTGTGCGTTTGACGACAATTACATTTGGGCAATTGAGACAAACACAAACGATGGCGTCATTATTGTTGATCCCGGCGAGTCCCCTCCCGTTTTTGAGTGGCTGAAAGAGAATAGTAAAACCATTACCGCTATTTTTGTCACGCACCATCACTATGATCATACTGGCGGTATTGCTGACTTGCTCAAAGAATACGCATGTCCGGTTATTGGTCCACACAACCCCGAGATAAAAACCATTACCCAGCCGGTCAAAGAAGGTGAGCACTTTTCAATGGCTGGCGTTGAATGGGAAGTCATGGAAACTCCAGGACACACACTTGATCACATTAGTTTTTACACGCCCGGATTTCTGTTCTGTGGGGACACGCTATTTTCCGGTGGCTGTGGACGTATGTTTGAGGGAACGCCGGAGCAATTTAGTCGGTCGTTACTTAAGCTTCGTCAACTTCCCGGGGATACTCGGGTGTTTTGCGCACATGAATACACACAGGCGAACTTAGCCTTTGCGCAAAAAGTAGAACCTAATAACGCGACACTGAAGAGTTATGCCGAAAAGGTCAAAATGCTACGCGAACAAAATGAAATTACTCTGCCGAGCACACTGCAACTGGAGCTTGCGATAAATCCGTTCCTTCGGTTTGATCAAAAAACAGTGATGAAAGCGGCTTCGGAACATGCCGGAAGTGTAAAAAATGCCCCTGAGGACGTTTTTTACACTATTAGACAGTGGAAAGATAACGGCTGATTCTTTAAACTTCACCAAGTTTTAACATATTCAGGGTTTTATAATTCATGGTAATCAATAAAAGCAGCAAGACTTGGCTAAAGTTGAGTGTACTGACCAGCGCTATCGCTCTCTCAGGGTGCCAAAGCACTGGTCTTTTCTTTGCTGAGAAACAGCAAGAAACTAACCATGAAAAGCCCTCTTTAGAGTTAACACCGGTACCTGAAGAAGTCGTTGCCGATACCCAAACAACAACGAAGAAAAAACCTGAACCGGTTCAATTAACACCGCAAGAACAAGAAGACTTATGGCAGCGTGTTCGTCAGCAGCTGGTCTTTGACGTACCGAATGTGCAGCGAGTCCAAAGTCAACGAAATTGGTACGCCAGCCACCCTGAGTATTTAGATCGCGTAGCCAAGCGTGCCGTGCCTTATTTGCATTTAATTGTCGAAGAGTTAGAGCGCCGTGCAATGCCGGTCGACCTAGCGTTACTACCTATTGTCGAAAGTGCGTTTGACCCATTCGCCTACTCTCACGGCAGTGCGTCGGGAGTTTGGCAGTTTATTCCCGGTACAGCCCGTCAGTATGGATTAGATATCAACTGGTGGTACGATGGTCGCCGCGATGTCTACGCAGCGACGCATGCCGCGCTGGACTACCTGGAAGCCCTGCACCGCTATTTTGACGGTAACTGGATGCACGCGTTGGCAGCCTATAATTCCGGCGAAGGTCGTGTTGGAAATGCCATTCGCAGAAACAAACAAGCCGGTAAACCAACCGATTTCTGGAGCCTGGACTTACCGCGTGAAACGCGCGCTTATGTTCCTAAACTATTGGCGTTGGCTGATATCCTTGCCAATAGCGAGAAGTACGGTATTACCTGGTACCCAATTGAAAATCAGCCCATGCTTGAAATTGTCGAAGCGCCAGCACAAATCGACTTAGCCTTAGCGGCTGAAATGGCTGAGTTATCACTTGAGGAACTGCATCAGTTTAATTCTGGTTATAACCGCTGGGCGACGGCACCCGATGGCCCTCACCGCTTTTTATTGCCGGCAAGCAATGCGGAGCTATTCAGTCAGGCGTTGAAAGAAACCGAGCCTAAAGACTGGCTAACCTGGACACGCCACAAGGTGAAGTCAGGAGAGAGCCTGCTGACCATCTCTAAAAAATACAATACGTCCGTTGATGTCATCCAACAGCTTAATGACATTAGCAGTCACATCATTCGCGCTGGTGAGCACCTGCTGGTGCCCGTTGCCACTCTAGGTGAAGAAAGTTACACATTGTCGCAAGATCAGCGCCGCGAAAACCGCCAAGATCAAAAACGCGACGGTAAACGTATTGATTATATCGTCCAGTCGGGCGACACTCTGTGGGATATCAGCCGTGCTTACGATGTCAATTTAAGGGACTTGGCCCGCTGGAATTCGATGGCGCCCGGCGACTACTTAAGACCTGGTCAAGAACTTGTTGTTTGGACCGAAGCTGAGCCTTCTTCTGTTGTTCGCAGTAGTGTTAACAGCATTATTCGGACAGTGAATTACCGTGTACGGTCAGGAGATTCTCTTGCAAGGATAGCTAATAAATTTAACGTGACCATTCGCCAAATTGAGCAATGGAATAACATTCAACGCAACCGTTACCTGCAACCTGGACAGATGCTGCGACTGAAAGTAGATGTAACCGAGGTGAGTAGTTGAGGCCCGTTATGAAACTGTTTAAATACGCTATTACTTGTATTGCTTTAATATTCAGCACCCAAAGTCTGGCAGACTGGGAAGCTAAAGGGGAAGGCAAGGTGATTTACCCATCGGGTAGGACTGAGCCTCTGAACTTCGGTTTTGAATATAAGAAAGTCTATGACACCGTGGTATTTACCGCTGGTAAATCACAAATGCGCACTTCTGAAATGCCACCTAACTACATTCTCAATATGTTCGTGAATGATAAAGGCCAGGTGTACGTTGCTGAATTCGCCGAGGGCTTTTTCAAAGGCTTTGAGCTTGCTATCGGTAAGCACAATATTGTAGTCGAGCACAGACGTGAATTTGATGAAGAAGAGCCGTTATCACACCTGAGGGTTCGCATTAATGATCGCAGTTACCTGCTGGATACCACACACCCGACTATCAAATTCGAGTTTGACGAAGAAGACGGTATCGCCGACATTAGCGGCTCAGGCCTTTTAAAAGACCTGAGCACCCGCAGCCGCTAACTCTTTAACAGCTCTTTTAGTTCGTCTTCGGACAGTATCGAAAGCCCAAGCGACTGGGCTTTCGTCAGTTTTGAACCGGCACTTTCTCCAGCGATGAGCGCGGTTGTTTTCTTAGACACACTGCCACTGACTTTTGCTCCTAGCGCTTCTAACGCCTGTTTGGCTTCGTCACGGGTCATTGTCGACAACGTACCGGTAATGACGTAAGTATTTCCAGCTAAGCGATCGCTTTGTATGTCGCCCGCGTCTTCGCCTTCCGGCCAATGGATAAACTTACGTAGCTCTTTCACTACGTTTTCGTTATGCGATTCGCGGAAAAAGCGCACAATGTGTTCGGCCACGACCGTGCCAACATCAGGCACTTCCTGCAATTGCTCGCTGCTGGCGGACTGAATCGCCTCAAAGGTTTTAAAGTGTCTGGCTAAGGCCTTTGCAGTAGCTTCACCCACCTCTCTAATACCTAACGCATAGAGAAAACGAGCCAACGTTGTCTCTCTGGTTGCTGCTATTGCGCTTTTAAGATTTTCAGCGGATTTAGTCGCCATTCTTGGCAAGGTGGCCAACTCGGCTTTACTCAAACGGTATAAGTCAGCTGGGGACTTTATCCAGTCCTTTTCAACCAAGACATCAACCAGTTTGTCTCCTAACCCGTCGATATCCATGGCCTTACGCGAGGCAAAGTGCTTAATTGCTTCTTTGCGTTGAGCCGCACAATAGAGTCCGCCACTGCAGCGAGCTACGGCCTCGCCCTCGATGCGCTCAACGTCAGAATCACACACGGGGCAATGTGTCGGGAAAATAATGTCCTGCGCATCCGTCGGACGCTTGTCTTTTAACACACTGACGACTTGTGGAATGACATCACCGGCGCGCCTGATACTCACTGTGTCCCCAATTTGCACACCCAAGCGCTCAATTTCATCGGCGTTATGCAGTGTTGCATTCGATACGGTAACGCCTCCCACACTTACCGGTTTCAAGCGAGCGACTGGTGTAATTGCGCCAGTACGTCCTACCTGAAAGTCGACGCCAGTAATAATCGTCAGTTGCTCTTGTGCCGGGAATTTTCGGGCAATAGCCCAGCGAGGCGCTCTAGCAACAAAGCCAAGCGTTTCCTGCAGTGCGATGGTATCGACTTTAAAAACCACCCCATCAATGTCGTAATTCAATGAGTCACGGCGCTCAAGTATTTTCTCGTAGTAATTATCGCAACCCTCAACGGAGTCTACTTGTTCAATTTCACTGTTGACAGGAAGTCCCCAGCCAGCGAGTTGTTGAAGCCGCTCATAGTGGCTGTCCGGCAGTACGGTTTGTTCGGAAACTAATCCCAGACTATAGGCATAAAAATGCAAAGGTCGCTTGGCGGTTATCCGGGAGTCCAGTTGCCGTAAGCTGCCCGCTGCCGCATTTCTTGGGTTAGCAAATACTTTCTCTCCCTGTTGGCGCGCCTTGTCATTAAAGCGATCAAAGGCGCTAATTGGCATCACCACTTCGCCTCTCACTTCCAGTCGTTCAGGAAAATCGCCTGTTAATTTGAGCGGGATATTGCGAATGGTTTTGACATTTTCGGTAATGTCTTCGCCACTTTCACCGTCGCCACGGGTTGCGCCGCGCACCAGTACTCCTGACTCATACAGCAAACTCACTGCCGCACCATCCAGCTTGGGTTCGCAACAGAACGTGACCTGAGTTCCCTCATCCAGCTTTTGCCCAATGCGCTTAGAAAATGCCGCAAACTCTTCCGCAGAAAAGGCATTATCTAAAGACAACATCGGTACTTCATGTTTTACCGTATTAAATTTGGCTAACGGCTTACCGCCCACTTTAGTCGTTGGCGATGTCTTACTTTTTAAGTCCGGGTTTTGCTTTTCCAGTTCCTGCAATTCACGAAATAGTTTGTCGTACTCAGCATCAGGAACCGACGGCTCATCATTTTCGTAATATTCTTTGTTGTAGCGATTCAGTAATTGTTCCAGCTCTTGCATTCGCCGGGCAGTAGATTGATTCATAACACCTAATTCTATGCTGAATGTTGACGTTCAAACTCACGGATAGTTTGTCTCGCTTCGTGAATCGACTGGCGGGTTAACAGTTGCCGTTGGCCATCTAAAACCTGCCCCTGAGGTATTTCTGTCGCCAGCTTTTTGGCGGCATTAAGCATCATATTAAACGCTTGCTGGCCGTCAAACTTCATCGGCAAAGTCATGAAAAACGCAACGCCGTCGGTTTCAAAGTTTTCCAGGTTATCGAGGTCAAAAGTGCCTGGATTAAACATATTGGCGACACTAAAAATTAACTCGCCCGTGCCCGCCGTGTTTTCGTACCGGTGAAAAATTCCTAAATATCCAAACTTACACCCAAGCTCGGTCATCATTTGCAGCAGCAATGCGCCTTGGACAGAACCTTTTACATGCAGCGCTATCACCTCTTCAGGCTCACCGATGTCTGAATCAGGTTGCGTTTCTGACTCTGCTGCTTCATTTGACGCTTCAGAGTCTTGAGAACTCTGGTCTTCTGAAGGTTCTAGCGATAATTCCGTTTGCTCTACTTCTTCGTTTTTCTCCACCCGCATAGAAGGCAATGGCGATTCTATTTCGTCATTAACGTCCAAATCCATAGCCATTTGCTCAGCCGCAGAAAGAGGCTGACTTGGTTTCTCCTGAGCTTTTTCTTGAAGCTTTTCTTCGCGCTTTGGTGTATTCGGCCCAGCAGTAGAGTCTCTGACACTCGTATCTTCATCGTCAGCTGACGCCGAGTCCGCGGTATCCGGTGTTTCAGAGAGAGCCTGACGAACCACCCTAACTTCACCTATGCCATCGTCGTCAAAACCACCACTTTGTTTCTGGCGCTTTTCAGCAACACGTTGTTCTTGTTGGCGTTGCTGCTGGTTCCCTTTGCGAATTTTCCATAGTCCGTGCGCGATAATACCAGCAATGGCCAGTACCCCTAAAATTCCGAGCGTCAGTTGTAAATTGCCCATGTGCTCTATCAACCTTTTTATTATCGTCAGGCTTCCGTCATAGCGACGGCCTGCTCTACATCAACGGCAACCAGGCGCGACACACCTGCTTCCTGCATTGTCACCCCGGCAAGGTGTGACGCCATTTCCATAGCCACTTTGTTGTGGCTGATATATATAAACTGTACCGATTCCGACATTTCACTGACTAACCGGCAAAAACGCCCCACATTTGCGTCATCGAGCGGCGCATCAACCTCATCTAACAAGCAAAACGGTGCTGGGTTCAACCGAAAAATGGCAAACACCAATGATAATGCGGTCAATGCTTTTTCTCCACCACTTAGCAGGTGAATCGTACTATTCTTTTTACCCGGTGGTCTTGCCATGATGGTGACGCCGGTTTCCAATAAATCGTCATCGGTGAGCTCAAGACTCGCGCTACCGCCACCGAACACTTTCGGAAATAAAACCTGTAAGTCGTTATTCACTGCATCGAAGGTGGTTTTAAAACGGTGTCGGGTTTCTTTGTCAATTTTCCGAATCGCTGACTCAAGCGTTTCTAACGACGATGATAGGTCATCCACTTGCTGATCCAGATACTGTTTACGCTCTCTTTGCGCTTCAGCCTCTTCAATGGCAGCCAGATTAATAGCACCAAGACGCTTAATTTTATTTTGCACATTCTCGAGGTTGACCTGCCACGGCTGTTCCTCAGCCTCCTGTGGCAGCTCCTGCAGCAAGGTTTTTAAAGTCATTCCCGTTTCTGCCAATCCCTCAAGAACACCCTGGCTGCGTTCTTGCAACTTAGCCTTTTCAATCTCGGTACTTTGCAGTGCTTCTTTGGCTTGTGCAATGCGCATTTGCACGGCCGACTGTCCCTGATTGAGCTCTGACAGTTCGTGCTCTAATTCGGACAGTTGTGCGCGTTGCTCCTGCAGAATAGTTTCCTGCTGCTGACGCTGGTCGAGAAGCTCTGTCAGTCGCTCTTCCAATTCCTGCTTATTTTCTTCGCCGTCAGAGCTTTGTTGCGTGGTCTTTTCATCCACTAACTGCTGGTAACGCTGTTCACTGCGTTGTAAGACCGTGTCGAGCTGCTGTACCTGAACAGTAATGTTTTGTTGCTGCATAGACAGCTGCTGTTGTTTAGACTTTAGTGCCTGCAGCTGCTCTTTCTTGTCGCTGGCCTGCCGTTCTAACTCATCGCCTGAGTCATCATCCGCCGCGTCACTCTCCAATAACCGTTCGTTCAGCTCTTCGCGCTGTAATGCCACTTCCTCAATACGCTCATTAAGCTCTTCCGCTTTTTGCTCCAGCTCTGATTGTTGCTCGCTAAGCCTCTCCAGTTGTTGTGTATACTGTTGTTGCTGTTGCTTAGCCCAGCTTAACTGCTGCTCCGCTTTATTTATGTCATTCTGCGCGGCCTGTTGCTGTTCTTGCTCTCGCTCCAGTTCCTGCTCAATCTCTTTTTGAGAAGCGTGCGCCTGTTCCAACTTTTGTATTGTTGTTTCTAGCGAACCTTCTAACTCTTCTTGTTCACGTTTCAGGCTTTCACACTGACTCTGCAACTGCAGTTGGCTAGTGTTGCTATCAATTCGCGATGACATGAACCCGTTAGGCCAATGCCAGTTACCCTGTTTTGACACAGCAAACTCAGCATCACCCTCTAATACCTGCTTTTGTGCTTGCTCATCACTGTCAGCCACAGCACACAGTTGCAACGGCGGCCAATATCTTAATGCACCCGAGACTTTGCTCGCCAAAGTGCCGGGTTTAGGCTCTCCGGCGCTTGGCCATATCAGTTTCAGGCCGGCTACCGATTCAGTTCGCTCAGGTGCGCTTTCAAGAACCGCGGCATCCAGCCACTCATACAAAAACTGTTCGACAGCCAACTCCCAGCCAGCCTCAGCTTTCAGAACGTCACGGACTCTCGGGGTATTTGGATAATGCGTTTCAAGCCACTCATCCGCGCTGTCATCGCCTGACTGATGCTTGACGAGTAACTGCTCAATGGCTTGCAGGTTCGCCTGTACTTTATTTTGTTCTAATTCAACACTGCGCTTCGCTTCCTGGGCCTGCTCTACCTGCTCACGACTGTCCGTTAACCGTTGCTTTGTCGTTTGAAGCCGCTCAATAGCGATGTTTAGTCGCTCATTAGCCTCATCAAATTCGCGCTGCAAGCTGTCTGACGATACCTCACCAAGCTGCCTTTTAAGCTCTTGTTGCTGGTGGTTAATTTGATCTAACTGTTGTTCAGTGTAATCACGGCTTTGCTGAAGCTGCTGTTCTTTCAGCTGCGCCTGTTGATGCTGTTGTTCAATATCACGAACTTTTTGCTGCTGTGAGCGTTGTTGCTGTTGCCAGCTTCGGTAGTTTTCATCAGCCAGTTGCGCTTGCTCCGAAACCTCTTCAACCTGCTCAGCTAACTCTTCAAGCTGCGGTTCAAGCATCATTTCCTGCTCAACCAACTGCTCCTTTTGCAGTTTATCTTCGTCAAGTTGCGACTCAAGTTGCGTCAGTTCGCTTTGAATTCGCTGCAAACGCTCTTCGCGCTGCGCTTTAATTTCATGCTGATGCTTTAGAGTTTGCTCAATGCGGGTCACTTCATTACCCAAGGTGAACATTGTCTCTTGCGATTGTTCAACTTGAGAGCGTAACTCTTCAGCCCTTTCTTTCAGCTCTATAGCTCCACGTTCGTCGCCGCTTTGCTGCGCTTGCCACTTTTCAAGTTCGGCCTGCTGCTCAGAGTATTGGGCATCAAGTTGTTGCCGCTGGTTATCTAACTTTAACCAACGCAGTGCCTGCAGCTCGCCTTTCAATTGGCGCTCTTGTTTCTTCAGTTCTTTATAGCGAATTGCCGCAGCCGCCTGACGCTCTAACTTATCCAGCTGCTGGCCCAGTTCTTCACGCACATCACTCAGACGCTCCAAATTTTCGCGCGTGTGATTCATCCGATTTTCTGTTTCGCGGCGACGCTCTTTGTATTTGGAAATACCTGCCGCCTCTTCAATAAACACCCGCAACTCCTGCGGTTTTGATTCAATCAATCGGGAGATCATACCTTGTTCAATAATGGCGTAGCTGCGCGGTCCAAGTCCTGTTCCGAGGAATAAATCAGTAATATCGCGACGGCGGCAACGACTGCCATTCAGAAAATAATTGGACTGCCCGTCTCGGGTGACTAATCGTTTTACAGAAATTTCATTGAAAGCAGCGTATTCTCCCTGAATGCGTCCGGCGCTGTTATCAAATACCAGCTCAACACTGGCCTGGGAAACAGGTTTACGGGCGTTAGAGCCATTAAAAATAACGTCAGTCATGGCGTCGCCACGCAGGTTTTTTGCCGAACTTTCTCCCAGCACCCAACGTACCGCGTCAATGACATTGGATTTGCCACAGCCATTCGGACCTACAACACAGGTCATTTGATCAGGAAAAGGTACTTTGGTTGGGTCGACAAACGATTTGAAGCCCACGAGTTTGATGTGTTTCAGTCGCATTCGGCTGTTTTTATAGTTATTACTGACGTTATTTATAATCCAAAGACTCTAGCAGATCCCGTAGTCATTTGTAACAATTTCAACGACACATAAGGGTGGTTTTGCCCTATTATGAGCAACAAAAGTGACAGCAGGAGTTCGCATGCACAAACCGATCTACAGTGAGTCGGGAATATCCTATATAGGAAGGGGCTTACAGCTCATTCGCACCAAAGGGCTACGCCGCTACGTTATTGTCCCTATTCTGGCCAACCTGATTCTCTTCACCATTGCCTTCAGCTGGCTGTACAGCGAAGCCGACTACTGGCTTAATAAGTTTATGGCTTGGCTACCCGACTTTTTCCAATGGTTAGAATTTATCTTATGGCCACTGGTGGTCATTGTGATGGTCGCCTTTTTCTCCTTTATTTTTACCAGCATTATGAACTTTCTGGCGGCGCCGTTTAATGGTCTGCTCGCGGAGAAAGTCGAGCGCTATGAGAGTGGTGAGGCATTAGGTGATGAAGGCTTTATGGGGTTAATTAAAGACATACCAAGAACCGTTGGCCGTGAATTCCAGAAGTTGATGTATTACCTGCCACGGGCTATCGGCTTCTTCTTGCTATCGCTTATTATTCCAGTGTTTGGGCAAGTGCTCTGGTACGTTTTTGTCTGCTGGATGATGTCCATTCAATACCTGGACTACCCGTTTGACAATCATAAGCTGTCCTTCAAGCGTATGCGTTCGGAACTAAACCAGCAGCGCGGACGCACGTTTTCGTTTGGCCTGGGCATTACCCTACTGACCATGATTCCTCTGGTAAACTTGATTATTATGCCGTTGGCGGTTTCTGGCGCAACGGCGTTGTGGGTTGACCATTACCGACGTAGCGCATTAGAGCCGCGCTAAAGCGTTAATGACGACTGAGCACATTGCTCAGTCGTCATGTTCGGTGTCACTCTCTAAATAGTCAGAATTTAATCGTTTATTGGTTTGCACACCCATCTGACGGAATTTATCGACCCGCCCAATGAGGTTACCTCGCCCGGTACTTAGCTTTTTCATAGCTTCCTGGTAACGGTTATCCAGCGTTTGTAAGCCGTTACCGATTTTTTCCAAGTCTTCCACAAAGCCCACAAACTTGTCGTACAAACGTGCGGCGTCGGTAGCAATTTTCTCAGCGTTTTGATTCTGGTATTCGTATTGCCAGATATTATGAACCGTGCGCAGCGCAACCAGTAAGTTCGTTGGGCTCACCAACATGATCTGATTGTCCAGTGCCAACCGAATAAGTTCTGGATCACGATCAACAGCCAACAAAAACGCTGGCTCAATCGGAATAAACATCAACACGTAATCCAGCGTGCGCAGCCCTTCCAGTTGGTGGTAACTCTTCTTACCCAACTGTTTAATATGCTGCTTCAGTGACTGAACGTGTTCATTCAACGCGCGCTCACGCTCAAGGTCATCGTCCGAATTAAAGTAGCGTTCATAAGCCGACAAACTGACTTTCGAGTCAATCACCACGTCTTTTTTATTCGGCAAGTGCACAATAACATCCGGTTTAAAAGACTTTCCGTCTTCATCTCGATGATGTGCCTGGGTTTGATATTCGTGCCCTTCACGCAAACCCGATTGCTCCAGAATACGCTCGAGTACGACTTCGCCCCAGTTACCCTGTTGCTTCGTATCGCCTTTTAAAGCTCGGGTTAGCGCTTCAGCCTCAGACGCCATTTGGCGATTCAAATCCTTAAGCGACATCACCTCATTTTTAAGTGCTGAACGCTCTTTGGTTTCGTCCGTATACTGCTGAGTAATTTGCTTTTTAAAGGCTTCAATTTGCTGTTTAAACGGCTCTAGCGTTGCCTGCAATGACTGCTGATGGTGCTGTTGCATGCCTTTCGATTTTTCTTCAAAAATGCGATTAGCCAGGTTTTCAAACTGCTGCGTCAGTCGCTCCTCGCTCGCTTTCAACAAGTTCAGTTTTTCTTCTGCGGTTTTTTGCTCATGATCAGCCCGGGCGAACGTCTCGCGAAGGCGGCTGTCTTTTTCATAAACCTCGTGTTGAAGCTCATCAATGCGTTCGCGAAGAATCTCAGCGTCTTGCTCCAGTACCGTATTTTGTTGCTCTGCTTGTAAGCGCAAACGGCGCTGCTGTTGCCAAAGCAACAACAACGCCGTAATGACCGTCACAACCGGCACACCAATTATTGCCATCCATTGCCACAGTGCCAGCGACATCATTAAGCTCCTAGTTTTTCATTCAAGTCAGCAATTTTCGCTTTCCAAATAGCAGGACCTTGAGTATGTGCATTTTGACCGTCGCTATCGACAGCGACTGTGACCGGCATGTCTTCCACTTCAAACTCATAAATGGCTTCCATACCCAAATCTTCAAACGCGACGACTCTGGCTTTCTTAATAGCCTTAGCAACTAGGTACGCAGCACCGCCCACCGCCATCAAGTAGACGGCTTTGTGTTTGCGAATACTCTCTACGGCTTCTGGTCCGCGTTCAGCTTTACCAACCATGCCAATAATGCCGGCTTCTTCGAGCATCTGATCAGTAAATTTATCCATACGCGTTGACGTTGTCGGACCTGCCGGACCCACAACCTCGTCACCCACAGGGTCAACCGGACCAACGTAGTAAATAAAGCGATTGTTGAAATCTACCGGTAACTCTTCACCGTTATCCAACATACCTTTAATGCGTTTATGAGCCGCATCACGCCCGGTCAGTAACTTACCAGACAAGAGCACGGTTTCACCCATTTTCCAATCCTGGATGTCTTCTTTAGTGACTTCGTCCAAATTCACACGACGCGCGTCATCACCTAGCTCAAAAGTGACATCCGGCCAATCTTCTAATTTCGGCGGGGCTAAATCGGCAGCGCCACTGCCGTCCAACGTAAAGTGGACGTGACGCGTTGCCGCACAGTTTGGAATTAAAGTGACTGGTTTAGAAGCGGCATGGGTTGGCAATGATTTAATCTTCACATCCAACACGGTTGTTAAACCGCCCAGTCCCTGAGCACCAATACCTAAGGCGTTCACACGATTAAAAATCTCTAAGCGCAGCTCTTCTTCGGCGCTTTGTGGACCTCGCTCTATTAGCTCATGAATATCAACAGATTCCATCAATGATTCTTTGGCCAGCACCGCTGATTTCTCGGCAGTACCGCCCACACCAATGCCCAGCATACCTGGCGGACACCAGCCCGCGCCCATTTTCGGCAAGGTCTCAACAACCCAGTCGGCAATCGAATCGCTGGGGTTCAACATGACCATTTTCGATTTATTCTCAGAACCGCCGCCTTTCGCGGCAATCATGACTTCAATTTCATTGCCCGGCACCATATCAATATGCACCACGGCCGGAGTATTGTCGCCGGTGTTCTTGCGGGTGCCTGCAGGGTCGGCAACAATTGAGGCGCGTAGCGGGTTGTCCGGGTTGCTGTACGCACGACGCGTGCCTTCATCCACCATTTGCTGAACGGTCAGGTCGGTTTTGTCCCATTGCACACCCATGCCCACTTTCACAAAGCAGGTGACAATACCAGTGTCCTGACAAATCGGACGATGTCCTTGTGCCGACATCCGCGAATTCGTCAGCACCTGCGCAATGGCATTCTTTGCCGCTTCGCTCTCTTCACGCTGGTACGCCTCGTCCAGTGCTTTAATAAAGTCCAATGGGTGATAATAAGAAATGTACTGCAGCGCATCGGCAATACTGTCAATAAAATCCGCCTGACGAATGGTGGTCATGGCCTTACCTCTTTGCTTTTTATATCGAACGGTGCCGATATTGGTTCTGATAAACGTGGCGCTATAATAGCGTTTTCACCGACAACTGACCAGTGTAACTAACCGAGTCAGTGCCACTGTGATAGAATGGTTTTTATCGGTAAATTCGAAATCTCATTAAGTAACTCAAGGGGCTGAGTGTGAGCATTTTTCCTGACGTGTGTGCCGTAAAATTGGAAACATCCCTGACCGCACTAGAGCTGTTTGAACGCTGCCAGGATGAGCCTTATGCACTGTTTCTGGACTCAGCCTCAAAGACTCACGAAGACGCCCGTTATGACGTTATCTTTCGAGCCCCCGAATGTGTCATCAGCAGTAAAAAAAATAAGCTAACCGTTTCGGGTAATAACCAGTCAGACCTTCCTAAGGCACCAACTCACGCTGCCGATATGTTCGATTATGCTGAACAACTAATGGCGCTGGCGGGTCGTTATGAGGGGCCTGACCACCTACCTTTCCAGGGGGGCTTCGCCGGTGCGGTAGGATACGATTTTGGTCGTTGCCTGGAGGTAATACCTGAGTTTAACACCAATGAATACAAATCCAGCGATGCGGCACTGGGTTATTACTCGGAAGCGGTCATTTTTGACAAGAGGCGTAATGAGGTTTGGCTGGTTGCGCCTGAACAGGGGGTAAATAAACAGAAAGCCTATTGGGAGCAGTCACTAACACCTACCTCAAAGAACCCGTTAAAACTGACCAGTGCCTGGCAAAGCAATATGTCAGAGGCTGAGTACCATACTAAATTTAACGCGGTGCAAGCCTATTTGCTCAGCGGTGACGCCTATCAGATAAACTTAGCCCAACGCTATCAAGCGAGTTATCAAGGTTGTGAATGGGCAGCCTACAAGCAGTTACGGGCGTCGAATAACGCGCCGTTTTCGGCTTTTATGCGCACGCCTCAAAGCGCTATTATCAGCGTTTCTCCTGAGCGTTTTCTCAGCACCAGTGCCGCGGGGGAAGTACAAACTAAGCCGATAAAAGGCACCCGCCCACGTTATGAAGACAGCAACAAAGACACCGCCAGCCGCCAGTCGTTGTTGAGTTCAGAAAAAGACCGTGCGGAAAACCTCATGATTGTGGATTTACTGCGTAATGACTTAAGTAAAAACTGCGAGCCCGGGTCGGTAAAAACGCCGAAGCTGTTTACCATAGAAAGCTTTCCGGCGGTACACCATTTGGTATCAACCATCACCGGTAAACTGAAGCCGGATTGTTCTGCATTAAGTCTGTTTAAAGGCGCATTCCCCGGCGGATCAATCACTGGCGCCCCCAAAATTAGAGCCATGCAAATTATTGAAGAGCTCGAGCCGAACCGCCGCGGCATTTATTGTGGTAGCATCGGTTACTTCTCACAGCATGGACAAAGTGACACCAGTATTACGATTCGTACGCTACTCGCCGAAGAAGGTCAGCTATACTGCTGGGCGGGCGGCGGTCTGGTTTCAGACTCTCAAGCAGCAGACGAGTATCAGGAAACCAAGGACAAGGTGTCTCGTATTCTGCCGGTGTTAACGTCATGACCATCAAAAACCGCGCCGAGTTTGTCAGACGCTTTAGCCTCACGCCCTCGCCGTCCGTCAACCGACAGCTTGACGAGCCTTTGCGCAAACGTTTGCGACCAGCAGCCGTACTTATTCCTATTGTAGAGCGCCCGCATGGCTTGTCATTGATACTGACTCGACGCTCTGCGTCATTAAGAAAACACGCCGGACAAATCAGTTTCCCGGGAGGCCGCTACGACAAAACAGACGGCGACTTATTAGAAACCGCACTAAGAGAAACAGAAGAAGAAATCGGTCTTCCCCGCTCGCAAGTCGACGTTATTGGACGTTTGCACGACTACCCCGTGTTGTCTTACTTTATGATTCGTCCATACGTGGCATTTGTGTCTCCCCAACAAGCACTGGTGGCGCAGGAAAGTGAAGTGGCCGAGATATTTGAGGTGCCCTTAGCCGATATTATCAATCCCAGTAACCATTACGTTTACCGTATCCGGAAATTCATTTATGACCGGGTTTACTTTATTCCCTGGCAGCATCGAAATATCTGGGGAGCAACGGCGGGCATTCTGCGTGAGTTAGCTGAGCAGCTTCAACCTGACCAGAAAAGCCACTTTAAACCACTCAACTGACCAGTTATTTCGCTATAAAGCTTGCCAGCCCCCACACAATTCATGCGACAATACTAGAATTAATACAAACAAACGCGACAGGTAAGGATAAGTATGATCAGCGTTTTTGATATTTACAAAATTGGTATCGGCCCTTCAAGCTCGCACACGGTGGGCCCGATGAAGGCTGCATTTGATTTTCTGCAGGCCGCTAAAGAGGCGGGCCACTTAACTCAGGCAGACGGCGTTAAAGTTGAGCTGTTTGGCTCTTTGGGGCAAACCGGCAAAGGTCACGGCACCGGCAAAGCGGTTATTTTAGGTTTAGCGGGCGAATTACCGGAGACCGTAGACACGGACAACGTTGACAACTTCCTTGAGCAAACTCGCAAAACAGAGAAACTGGCTTTATTAGGTGAGCACGAAGTCGCATTTCCGGCTGAGGGCGCTATTACGTTCCACCGTCGTAAAACCATGCCAAAGCATGCCAACGCTATGGAGCTTAAGCTCCTCAAAGGTGAGGACATTATTTATAGCGACCTCTACTACTCTATTGGCGGTGGCTTTATTGTTCGTGACGAAGACTTTGATGAAACCTTAGAAGAGGCTATTGAGCAGTCGTCTAAGCCTATTCCCTATCCGTTCGACAGTGCCGCTGAACTATTAGGTCATTGTAAGGAGCACGGACTGCGCATTAGCTCATTAATGATGGCGAATGAAAAGGTCTTCCGTAGCGAAGATGAGATTCGCGACGGCTTAATGAAAATTTGGCGCACCATGCAGCAAAGTATCACCAACGGTATTACCACCGAAGGTATTTTACCCGGTGGCTTGAAAGTGCGTCGCAGAGCGTCTTCGTTGTATCAGCGTCTGAAAAAAGAAAAGTCGAGCGATGCCATGCAAGTTATGGATTGGGTCGATTTATTCGCTTTGGCAGTAAACGAAGAAAACGCTGCGGGCGGCCGTATTGTCACTGCGCCGACTAACGGTGCAGCAGGCATCGTTCCGGCGGTCATGAGTTATGCCGATAAGTTCATTGAAACACTGGACGAAGACTCCGCCGTTCGCTTCTTATTAACCTCGGCTGCTATCGGTATTTTGTATAAGAAAAACGCTTCTATTTCCGGCGCTGAAGTGGGTTGTCAGGGTGAAGTGGGCGTTGCCTGCTCTATGGCTGCCGGCGCGCTGGCCGAATTTATGGGCGGCGGTCCAGAAACCGTAGAGAACGCTGCTGAGATTGGTATGGAGCATAATCTTGGTCTGACGTGTGACCCGGTTGGTGGTTTAGTTCAGGTGCCGTGCATTGAGCGAAATGCCATGGGCTCTGTTAAAGCCATTAATGCCGCTCGTTTAGCCATGCGTGGTAACGGAGACCATAAAGTATCTCTGGACAAGGTCATTAAGACCATGTGGGATACCGGTAACGATATGAAAACCAAGTACAAAGAAACCGCCCGGGGCGGCTTGGCAGTTAATATCATCGAATGCTAGAAGTTTAAGCCGGTGCTTAGCGCACCGGCAGTTCACACCCCTCAAATAAGGCGTCAATCTCTTCCTGAGTTTTCAACTGAGCCGCTTGTTGAACTTTCTCCCGAGTCAAATGTGGCGCAAAGCTTTCAATAAAGTCATACATATAAGTTCTTAAAAACGTTCCGCGACGGAAACCAATTTTCGTCGTGCTGGCTTCAAACAAGTGGCTAGCCGGAATCGCGACTAAATCAGGATCTTCCTCTGAGTTATAGGCCATAGATGCCAACACACCAATGCCTAGTTCCATTCGGACGTACGTTTTTATGACGTCAGCATCGGTTGCGGTAAACACAATTTGCGGTTCTTTACCTGCTTGAGCAAAGGCCTTGTCCAGCTCTGAACGACCGGTAAAGCCATGAACGTAGGTCACAATTGGATATTTAGCCACGTCTTCAATGCTAATGCTCTGCATTTTCGCCAATGGGTGTGACTTAGGCACGACAATTGACCGGTTCCAATGGTAACAAGGCAGCATAATCAAATCCTGATATAGATGCAGTGCCTCTGTCGCTATCGCAAAATCGGTGCGCCCTTTTGCCGCCGCTTCGCTAATTTGCTGAGGTGAACCCTGGTGCATATGCAAAGAAACACGTGGATACTGACCGATAAACTGTTTAATAACCTGAGGTAACGCATAACGTGCCTGAGTATGAGTTGTGGCAATCGTTAACTTCCCCTGATCAGGCTGAGTATGTTCGGTTGCAACCGTCTTTATCGACTGCACATTATCGAGCACTTGTTTCGCAACTCGAATAATATCCTGCCCGGCGGGCGTGATATGCGTCAGGTGCTTTCCCGTACGCCCAAAAATTTGAACCCCTAACTCGTCCTCCAGCATTCTTATTTGTTTACTAATGCCAGGTTGCGACGTAAATAAGCTTTCAGCCGTGGCCGAAACATTTAAGTTATGATTCATCACTTCAACAATATATTTTAATTGCTGTAATTTCATAGCAGGACATGCCACTCGGTTTGCGAATTGTGATATAAAAAAATAGTATAATAATCTTAATAACTATGACAAATAGAAAAGCTGGCAGGTATTAGCAGCTGAAACCGGAACATCAACGATGACACAGCCTACATTCGACTTTTCTGCGGTACTCGCCTCTTCCGCCCACGACATGAAGAATTCGCTATGCTTGCTGATTCAATTGATTGAACAGGTTTCAGAGCAAGTACCAGAAGGCAGTGCAACAGAAAACATGGCAAAAGTCCATTACGAAGCGCAACGCATTAACTCAGGGCTTATACAACTGCTGACATTATACCGCGAACAGCACGGCTCCCTCCCTCTCAATATTGAAGAGCATCACTGGGATGACGTATTTGAAGAGCTATTGCTTAATAATGAAATGTATCTGGAGCAGCGCGGTATCGATGTTACCACTGACATTGACGATTCGGCTGTTGGCTATTTTGACAAAGACCTCATTAGCCACTTACTGAACGACGTTATTATTAATGCTATGCGCTATACCGCCGATAAACTCTTTATTACGGTGACAGTCGACGAAGATAAGGGATGTCAGATTTCAGTGCATGATAATGGCGAAGGTTTTCCAAACGGCATGCTAAAACAAGCACAAGCACCCATGCAGAAGCTGGATATGAATAAAGGCCGTACAGGTTTAGGGCTCTATTTCGCCCACCTAATAGCACAAGCCCACCAAAGAAACGATAAAAAAGGTTTTATCGAACTGAAAAATAATGGACACTTAGGTGGTGGTGTTTTTTCTCTGACATTACCTTAAAAATAATAACAACCTAATGAGCGTTATATGATTTACACCATTGTTATAGCACTGATTATTCTTCTGATAATACTGGCGATTGTCGTCGGTTCAGTGCAACAACATAAGCAGCGTCAGGAACTTGAGCGACGCAAAAAACTTGCCCGTTACAGAAACGCTCTGGAACAAATTGAAGATCTTATTCATATGTCCAGTTTCTTCCCTATTGGTAAGTCGATGCTGGCTGTGCTGAATATGCGCGCATATGAAGTATTGCAAAACATGTACGCTGTATCGCCAACCAAAGACTTTAAATCACGCCTTGAAGATTACAAAGAAAGAATGGAAGGCATTGATCCTAAAGACACATCGCTGATCAGCGAAGAGTTTGAAATTCCGCAAAACAATAAACAAATTATTGCGATGATTAACGCGCTGAAACGTTTAAAAGCAACGCTAAGAAGTGAGCACGCTCGTGGTCGGGTTGACAGTAACGTCTTTAGTGTCGAGGATCAGCGTTTAAGCAAGTTGCAGTTAAAAATCAGTATTGAAACACTCATTCGTCGTGGTCGTCACGCTTATGAAAGCCATATGCTAGGTTCAGCACGTCAGTATTATGAAAAAGCGTTGCGCACCATTGAAGAGCAAAGCTTTTCTGACGACTACACGACATCTCGTCAAGAGTCGATCAAAAACGCGTTAGAGCAAATTGCGCAAGAACTGAAAGACGCACACGCAAGAGACAAAGCCAAACACAAAAAAGAAGACGATTTGGAAGAACTCTTTCAACCGAAAAAGAAGTGGTAGTCTATGTCTGACTGGAAAGATCAACTCAGCCAAATGGTATATTCGACAGACTCAGGTCGTATTGAGCCTGACGAGGAGCCTGAACAGATACCAGAAGGCGACGGTATCGTAAGACTAAAAAGGGAAACCAAAGGCCGCAAAGGTAAGGGAGTGACTATTGTGACCGGCCTTGCGCTACCAAAAGATGAATTGAAAAAGTTTGCGAAGAAGCTCAAACAGCAATGTGGTGTTGGTGGCTCAGTAAAAGACTATGACATTGAATTGCAGGGTGATCAGCGAGACAGTATTGAGGCCTATCTAAAAGCAGAAGGTTATAAAGTTAAGCGATCGGGAGGTTAAGGTCGTACTCAATGTATAAGCATTGGCCTTCGTCTTTCCATTCATAATAGCGGGAAAAGTTTTTAATCAGCTGCATACCTCGACCGTGCATTTTTTCTTCATCCAATACCGGAGAAAACTCATCAGCCGGATACCCGTTTTCTCCGTTAGACCGAATGCCAAAACAAATCAGGCTATCAACGGGTTGGTAGTTAACATCAATCGATACTTCAATGTCTTCAAGGCTACCAAGACGTCGTTCTCGTTCTGCATAATAGCGTTCAAACCCTTCATTTTCTTCCTTTACATCGGAATTCAACCGTAAAAGATTGTGCTCCAAAATATTATTAAACGCTTCCGCTAATAATAAGTACAGCGTTGTTTTATGGGCTTTTATCCCTTCCAGGTGCGACAATGAATCGACAAGCCGGGTCACAGGATCTTCCCCTACAATATTTTTTTCGCTGAGTCGTACTTTCAACTCAAAAGGAAGGTGAGTGATAGAATGGTCGTCTTTTTTTACGGGCAGTTGAGTCGGTTCACAACTGACAACAATCAATGAAATATCGTCACTTTGCTCAGTGCCCTTCTGAAAGCTTTCAAGCGAGTTCACCAACTGGTCAAACTGTTTTTTACTGCCAAACTGTTTTAGCTTTTTTTCAAAACCACTCTCGTTAAGGCGCTGCCCCTGGGTGTTCGTCATCTCAATAACGCCGTCAGTATACGCAACCAACCGTTGCCCGGGTTCGATAAAACAGTGACTCAACGAGCTATTAAATTCTTCTGGCGGCAAAATACCTAACGCCAGGTGCTCTGACGGCAAGCGGTAAGTGACTCGTCCATTGTTATCAATAAAAAGTGCGTCCGGAATACCGCCGTTCCAATAACTGAGTCGGTCACCGCCGGCTGACAATTCGGCAACAAATGCAGCGCAGAACATGTCGTCAGGCAACAACTTTACCAACCGACGATTAAACTCTTTTACCATGGTAGCCACCGACAAGCCTCTCTCCGCTAAATCAAAAAACGTTTGTGCAACGGGTAACGCTCCTGTCGCAGGAGCCAGTCCGTGACCAGTAAAGTCCCCGACAAAAATGTAGTAGTTTCCCAGAGGCCCGCCTTTCGACAAAACCAAATCGCCATTAAACTCAGTCGCGGGAGACAAATAAGTGTGCAGGAAATCAAAGGTTAATTCATTTTCTAAAAGCGCATTACTCAACATGTGGCTGACCACGTTTTGCTCGCGCTCCATACGGTTAGAATGGTAAGCCAGTACTTCGTTTTTCTCTTTTAATTTAAAGCTGAGCTCCCGAACACGCGCATGCGCGTCGAGCTTTGCTTGCAGAACAATAGGTTCCGGAGGTGTGCTGATAAAATCGTCGCCGCCAGCATCAAGACATTCTAGCAGTGTCTTTTGGTCATCCAGTGCCGTAATGAACAATATTGGAAGGTGAATATCGCCACTGAGTTGCTTTAGTCGTTTAGCCGTTGCCAGACCGTCCATAACCGGCATCATCACATCAAGCAAGACAATGTCAGCGCCCGTGCTACTAAAGAGTTCCAACGCCTGCATACCGCTTGATGCACAGCTTACATTGTGTCCAAAACGCTCAATAAGGCCTTTTAGCATTACCCTATTGGCGGCTTGATCATCAACGACGAGTACGTGCATTAGGCGATAGTAAACATCTTTTCAAAACGGGATATATCCAGAATACGACGAACATCGGGCTTCGCATTTATCAACTGAATGCCTTTGACACTATTACCCAGAGACTTTCGCATATTGAGTAGCATACCTAACGCCGAGCTGTCCAAGTATTCGGTTTCTCTCAAGTCAATAATTACGGTCGGCTGAGAATCGCCAATGTGGCTATAAGCCTGCCGAAACTCCTGCACCAAACTAAAATCAAATTTACCCTGGATGGCAATAATAAGTTGCTTGCCATCATTTGAAAACTCGCGACTGACGCTCATAGGTACCCCTCTTTTTTCATGAGCCTAACACAATTTTATGATTGAGTTTATTGCTTGAATACCCTAATCTTTGCTACATCATAAACTCATTTTGACCGATTATGGCGATAGCCTTCGACGAACTCCGAATTTTGCTCATCGAGCCTTCCGATGTGCAGCGTAAAGTCATTACCCAACACCTTAATCAAGCTGGTATTCAGCATACCAGAGGTGCTTCTACTATAGCGGAAGCTAAAGAAGAAATCCTGCGTTGGCAACCTGATATTGTGACTAGCGCCATGTACTTTGAAGATGGTACGGCACATGAACTCATCCAGTTCATCAACCGCAATGACCTTCACGATACCCTGCACTTTATGTTGGTATCGTCTGAGCACCGCGCCGACCAGCTCGAGCAATTTAAACAGTCCGGCATTATTGCTATTTTACCGAAACCTTTTACCCCAGAGCAATTGCAGCGCGCTATTACGGCTACTATGGACTTAATGGAGCCTGAGCCACTGACTCTTGAGCTCTATGACATAGAAGACTTGCGAGTTCTTATTGTCGATGACAGCCTCACGTCACGCCATGTGTTGCGCCGTGTTTTTGAAAACCTTGGTGTTGAGATATTTGTTGAGGCTGAAAATGGGCAGCAAGCCATTGATATTCTGGAAGAGCATCAGTTCGACTTAATTGTTACTGATTTCAACATGCCTGAAATGAATGGCAGAGAATTGACTCAGTACATTCGCAACAGCTCGTCGCATGCGCACACACCGGTACTTATGGTAACGGCGCGGGCGAACGAACCACAGTTGGCAAATATAAAACAAAGCGGTGTCGATGCTTTGACCGACAAGCCGTTTGAGCCTGCGACCATAAAAGGCTTAATTTCACGTCTGCTTGACCAACAGTAACCAATAAAAGAAAGCCCCTGGCGCGTTGTGTGCCGTCAGGGGCTTTTTTGTACCGTAAACTAGCTGAAATTAATTCGCCGGTTTTTCCTGATACTTATTGTAGAGTTCAGTATGACGGCTTTCTAAACTGACATTGCGACCGTCAATAAACATATGTGTTAAGCTTTGGCCAATAGGATCCAGTAAGTCACCCTCTGACACAATCAGCGACGCACTTTTGCCGACCTCTAACGAGCCCAGCTTATCAGCTACGCCCATAAACTTAGCCGGCTGAAGTGTGATAGCCTCCAGTGCCTTTTGCTGATCTAACCCAAAAGCAACCGAGTGTCCGGCCGCAAAAGGCAGGTTACGAACATCCCAGTAGCCCGGATACGAAATAGCAAAGTTAACACCAGCGTCGGCTAATTTCGCAGGGGTAGAGAAGTCTTGATCATAGCCTTCGTCGTCACGCCCCGGTAACCCGAAAGGTGAACCGAAAACGACTGGCACTTCAAGCTCTGCCAGTTTGTCAGCAATACGCCAGGCATCTCTCGCTCCCATTAGAACAAGCTCAAAGCCATACTCACGACTCACATCAATAGCTTGCTCCAATTGACGTTTGTCGTTGGCATGCACATACAGTGTTTTGCTGCCATCGAATAATCCCATCATCGCTTCCCAGCGCTGATCCACGTCAATGTCTCTGTCTGCTTTCTTCGCATCAAAATAAGCTTTGGCGTCGGCAAACACGTTCATCAACTCTTTACGAGCTTCCTCATTGGCTTTGCGTTGCTCTTCCGGAGAGCGGCGCTCCCACCACGTGTTAATCACATACGTTCTCGGCCAATTCACATGCACACCCATTTCGCCGGAAACCAATGCGTCTTGGTAATTCCAGCCATCCAGGTGCAGCAATGACGACTGCCCCATAACCAGTGAACCTTCTGGTACCACTTGCGCATGAGTAATGCCGTTATAGCGTACGGTTGGGATAATTTCCGAGTCCGCATTAAAGGCAATATGCCCAGCAACTTCCGGATGCACTTCGCCTACTTCACGAGCGTCACGCGTTGCTCGAACCGCTTCAATTTCATTCAAGCCTAACGTGGTATCCATCGCAATAACACCCGGATAAACATGCTTACCGGACACATCGATGACTCGAGCATTATTGGGAACCTCCAGGTCCTGACCAATAGCGGTAATTTTACCGTCTTCAAAAACCAAGTCTGAGTCGGTTAACACGCCATTGCTTACAGTATGCAAGGTCCCGCCTTGCAGAACGATGGGCTGTTGTTGCGTCTCGCCGGGAACTTCGTCATGAGCAACGGCTGTCGATGCGGTCACTGCAGCAATCAGCGCAGCACTCAATGTGGATAATAAAGTCTTCATTAGTGTTGTCCTCCATGCTGATGCGCTTGCGTGGTGAAGTGATCCAGCCAGAAGTCGTGTTCTGTATCACAATGCCAAGTTGGCTGTGCCTCTTTATAGCCATTAGTGGCGCCTTTAAGCGCTTCATCCCCGGCAGCAAGAACTTTCTGAATCAGTGCGTTTTTCTCTTGTTTTACCGCTTCTTGGCGTTGTTTGTCTTGTTCGCGGTCAAAGAATTTACGTCCATTTATCCAGGTTTGTTCCGCACGGGCATAGGCACTTAACGGATAATGACTCCACAGTACAAAGTCAGCGTGTTTGCCTTCTTCAATAGAGCCGACGTAGTCATCAACTTTCAATTGTTTTGCTGGATTAATCGTCACCATTTTAAAGGCTTCATGCGGATCCATGTCGCAATAGCGAACTGACTTAGCCGCTTCGGTATTCAAACGGCGCTGCAAGTCATTACTATCCGAGTTAATGCTGGTGAGCACACCTCTGTCATGCATTAAGCAGGCGTTTTGAGGAATCGCGTCATATACCTCAAATTTATATGCCCACCAGTCAGCGAATGTCGATCCGCTGGCACCATGCTCAGCCATTTCGTCGGCCACTTTGTAACCTTCCAGAATGTGAGTGAACGTATCCAAAGTAAACCCGTAGTCTTCCGCTACTTCCATCAACATGAGAATTTCAGAAGCGACGTAAGAGTGGGCATGAACAAAGCGCTCACTGTTTAGAATTTCGATCAGCGTCTCCAAACGATAGTCAGGACGTGGTGGCGCTGTCTTCTTCTTTTCTGAGCGACTCATGCGATCATAGGCTTGTTTACGTTGCTGGTACTCTAACGCCGCCTGGAAGCCATCACGAACAATAGTTTCAACGCCTAAACGCGTTTGTGGGTAACGAACCGTCATGTTGTCACCCCAGTTGCTTTGCTTAACGTTTTCACCCAGTGCGAACTTGATAGACTCCGGCGCTGCATCAAACTTCATAATGTTAGCATCTGTTCCCCAACGCAGTTTAATGACCTGCGCCTGACCGCCAACCGGGTTAGCCGATCCGTGCAGTAACTGAGCCATGGTGGTGCCGCCAGCGAGTGAGCGATAAATATGAATGTCGTCCGGGTTGACCACGTCGCCAATACGTACTTCTGATGTAATCGCTTCAGAGCCTTCATTCACACCACCGTCAATCGCAATATGTGAATGCTCATCGATAATGCCCGGCGTCAAGTGCATACCCGCGGCATCAATGACTTTGACACCCGACGATGCGCTCAGGTTTTTACCCACTTCGGCAAATTCACCGTTACGGACAAGCACATCCGTTTCTTCCAGAATGCCTTCATCACTGGCAGTCCAAACCGTTGCGTTACGAATTAATACATCTTGTCGCTCAGGCAAACCATCTAAACCATAAGCAACATTCGGGAAGGTCAACTGACTGACGTATTCCACTTTATTACTGCTGCTACTTTGAGTGTCGTCCGCCTGGCTGTCTTGTGAGGCGACCTGTGCAACAAGCGAATTGGACTCCCCTTGCGGAGAGACCGCTTCCAAAGTGAAGTTTTGCTGAGACGCGGGTGTTAACTGAAAGCGCCACGTCCCTGCTGGCTGAATATCCATATCAGCAACAAATGACACGGTATCATCGGTGCGCTCAACATTACGAAGGGGCTGAGTGCTCTCACCGATCGTGAGTTCGCCGCTTAAAACCGCACCGGGCTTCAATGTCAGCGAGACATTCTGACCATTCCAGTCAATGGTATAGTGACCGGCAAAGTCGACCAGCTCACGAGAAACCAACTCGTTTTCTTCACCTTGTAACCAGACCGACTGTATTTCGCCGTCTTCAAAAATATCACCTTTCACCATCACAAAGTCGGCCATGTAACCACTGGCTAATTTACCCACTTTGTCATCAACACCGGCAATTTTGGCTGCAGTAGTCGTTAAAGCTGCCAGCGCTTGTTCTTTACTCAGGCCATGCTCAACCGCTTTACGCAGGTTCGGCCAAAAGTCTTCCGATTTTTCCAGTTCGCTTAAGGTTAACGCAAAGTTGACACCTGCGTTTGCCAGCATCGCCGGATTTGAAGGCGCGCGTTCCCAGTGGCGTAATTTCGCCAAGTCGACATCAAGATGGGCATCGACGCCACTGACATTTGGCGCTGCCGGGAAGTTCAGCGGTAAAATCAAATCACTTTCAGTATTCTTAACCGAGTTCAGACGAGCGTATTCATAACCCGAGCCAACATAAACGCTTGGCACGTTAAACTGATCAAATACATCGTCCGCTCGCAGCAAAGTTTTCTCATCTGAGACTTTGAACACAATGCCTTCAGATTCAATATCTTTCAGTGAATCCAGCGCCGCATTAAACTCAACCGGTTGATTATGTGATTGCTTGCCGTAGGCATTTTCATACCAGTTTGCGTCAGACAGAGTCTGTCTCACCAGCGCAATACTGCCCATTAAAGAAGACGGATACTGTTGCTGGGAGCTCCCTTTGTCAAACGAGCCAAAATGCTTTGACTCACTTCGGTAAATCACATCGTTAGCAATTTTATCGGCAAGCGAAACGGTCGCTGCCTGACCTTGAAAAATACCATCGAGCTTAGCGGTTTGTACGCTGGTAAAACCTTCAGACACCCACTTCTTGGCATCCTCAGAGTTGGTTTTGAACGCTGCATACCAATCTTTCTCCGCACGAATAGCATCGTTTGCGGCATTACCGCCTTCACGTTCATTGTTATAAATAGGTGTGTCGCTATCCGTTTTTGCGTAAGTAACGTCAATACCGTAACTGCTGTATGGGTCAATAAAGCCTGGGTAGATTGTATAGCCCGTACCATCAATGACCCGTGCGCCAGCCGGCGCACGATTACCGCTTTCTACACTTTTAACTTTACCGTTTTCAATAATGAGCGTTGCGTTACTGACAACCTCACCGGGCTCCGTCACAACCGTTGCATTTTGAATAGCCGTTAGGCTCGGCGTGTTGTCCCGCATACCATTCGTCCGGGACGTTTGATCAGCACTCGTTGGCAACGCTAACACGGATGTCACCGCTAACGCTGCCGCACTAAGCTTGTGCATTGTCTTCATGAGTTTGTTCCCCATTCTAATGAGATTTTCTTTTATTATTTCGTCTACCAGTTAAAGCCTTAATTATGTTAGAAACAAGCACGAACCGATAAATCGTGTATTATTAACGGTAAGTGCACGATAATAAGGAGAATATCCAATGAAAAAATCACTGTCCGTACTTTTTGCGAGCGTTGCTCTTAGTTTATCTGCCAGTACTATCGCTAACGAGCACGCATTTAACGACGGCGAAAAGGCTGTTGAGTATCGCCAAAAAGCCTTGTCTATTATGCAGCAGAACTTCGCGGCTATGGCTGAAATGGTGAAAGGCGAAGTGAACTACGACGCACAGGTTTTTACGAACCGTGCAAAAGACTTCGAAAGTTTAGCAGGTATTCCATGGAGCGGCTTTGCCGTCGAAGGCGCTATGCCAGGCGACAATACCGATGCGCTAACGGCTATCTGGGATAACTGGGAAGATTTCCAGCAACGGTCGAATGACTTACAGCAATATGCATCAGAGCTCGCCGTTGCAGCTGAAACAGGCTCAATGGATAACATCAAGCCTGTATTTATGAACGCAGCACAAACCTGTAAAGGCTGTCACGACGAATATAAAGACTGAATTACAGCAATAACATAAAGAGCAACCACACAGCTATTGCCAGCAGTAAACCTTGCCATCCTGGCTTTAATTGCGGCGCCGGCTGTGTGGTATTTTTATAGCCGTGAACCATCGCACCAACCAATTTAATGCCCTTCAGGCGATACATAGCAACCGCTAAAATATGCAATGCGATAACAACTAATATCGCGTCAAACTGAGTTTTATGCCAGTCAGTCAGCAATTCTTGTGTGTCAGACGACACCCAGCTCGCTAACGGTCCTGAAAATAAAATGCCATCACTAGAGAAAAGCCCGGTCACAGCCTGAGCAATAAGCAAAGCTAACATTAGCAGCACGGCCCAACCACCGGCGGTACTATGAGTGGTTTCCGGCTGGTATTGACCATTAAAAAGCGTTTTCAAATGAGAGGGAATGCGTAAAGGAGAACGCACAAAGGCGTTAAAACGGGCGTTATTACTACCAAAGATCCCCCACGCAACTCGCATGACTAACAGCGACAAAATGGCGACACCAAAGTCTTTATGCAAGTCCATACGACCGTTATCAGCGGTCCACCATAAACCAATCACCAATAAAATGATCATCAGATGAAAAAGGCGTACAAAGCTGTCCCAAACCTTTACAGAATTCTCTTTCTGAATCATCGTGTTAACTCCAAAACACTAGGAAAACTCGATACCAGGTGCTAGGGTATAGTTAATTCAATGAAAAAGGTAGTAGGCATGACGAAAGTTTTAATTGCTGACGATGACTTTATTAGTCTGGAAGTCCTAAAAGCGATGCTCGGCCAATACAATGTCGAGATTCTTACCGCAACCACTGGTGAAGAAGCACTGACTCAAGCCAAAACAATGCCCAACCTCATTTTCCTTGATTACGAAATGCCTGATATGTCGGGTGCTGAGGTTTGCAAAACCCTACGTGGTCAGCCTGAATTTGAAAATACGCCCATTATCGCCATAACCAGCCACCAAAGCGCCAGTGAAATGACAGCGTGCCGTGAGGCTGGCATGGACGCGACGTTGCACAAACCGGTTTCTCCCGAAGCATTGGAGGAGCTGTTCAACGAGTATGTGAAGCCTTAATACTATTTAAAGCGCTGGTCATCAGCCAACTGAACCAGTGCTTCACTCTCTTTTAAGAACTGCTGTGAAAAATCACCAAAATACGTTTGTGCTTCGCTGTATAAGTGTATTAATTCGTCCTTATTGCCTTCTTTAAGCACTTCCAGCAACTCTGAAAACAGGTTCAGATAACGGCTAATGGACTCGGTCCGCTCTCCGTGAGACAACATAATATCGGCGTACAGCTCCGGGTTCTGGGCGAAGAGTCGACCGACCATCATGAGTTCCATTCGGTAAATGGGCGAGCTAACATTAAGCAGATTCTCTATATCGACATTTTCTTTTGCCATGTGCAGACCATACACGAAGGTGCTTAAATGTCTAAACGCTTGTACCCAGCCCATGGCTTCATCATGCGCCTCAGCGTCGGTTTGGTATAAATGAGCTCCCCAATTAGACAGCTGTTCCATGAGCCATTGGTACTCTTCTGCTCTACGTCCCGGTGTAACCACTATTAGCTGTTTTGCGAAGGTCTTTATTGTCGGGCCAAACATTGGGTGAAGACCCACCACTGGGCCTGCATGAACGCTCAGCATAGCTTTTAGCGGGCCTTCTTTGGTACTTGTAATATCAGCCAGAACACAGTCATCGGGTAGCTTAGGTAATGACGCGATAACAGCTTCTGTTTGATTAATGGGAACGCTGATAACAACCAACTGTGTATGACTTAAAGTCTCGCCATCCGGCCAGGCGTCGCCTTTATCGACAATAACGGTTCGGTAACCAGTTTGCTCAAAGAACTCAACAAACTTAGCACCTAAGGCTCCTTTGCCGCCAACCACAATAACCGGCCTTTCCGGAGTGGCTGAAGTTTGGCTAGCCTGTCCGGTTTGGGTTTGGTAGGAGTTGCGAATAATTCGGCGTAAAATGTCTTCAACAAAGTCTTCTGACACGCCAAGTTCAATCGCTTTTTTTTTGCGCGCCTGTATCATTTTGTTTTCCCGCTCAGGAACATAAAGCGGCTGCCGCAAGGCCTTTTTAACATCACCGACTTTGGCGGTTAATGCCTCGCGCTTCGCCAGTAAGCGGATGAGTTCTTCGTCGGTGCTGTCTATCGACTGCCTTAGCTCGTCTAATTTTTCTTGCGGTGTTTTATTCATGGGTATCGCTTTAATTAAGGCTGACTAAAATAGCGCGGTACGCTTTTTGAACATTTTGCATCTTAGCAACACTACCGCCTTTATCGGGGTGGTACTTATGTACCAGGCGACGATACTGCTTTTTTACTTGTTTTTCGGTCAACGGCGGTGTTAATTCCATCACTTCACAAGCTTCGTCGGTCGGCATCAGTTGCTTAGTGGAAAAATCTTGCCCCATTCTTTCCCAAAAGTCATTAAGCATCGACTCTACATCGGTTTCAGAAGTATTGCTCAGTTGACTTAAGTCTAAATAATACTCCGCCAGAGAGTCGTTTTCGGCTAGCGTTTCTTCACCCTGCTGCCACGGCTGACATTCAATATTCAGCGTATGAATGAATAACTCGTATTTCTTTTGCAAACGCCAACGTTCACGCAGCTTATATAAGCTGTGGAACAAAATGAAATGCGTTTGAAACAGGTTTAGGGGATCGCGCAGCGCCGTTTTATCAAAAAACTGGTACGGCTCAGCCTGCAAAGCCTCAATGAGTTGATGCTCTGTCCAGTGATGCTGGGAGTCCAAACATTCAGCCAAAATTTGGATAAGTATTTCAATGTCTTCTTCCATAGCAATTAGGCTAACAAAAAACCCAGCTCAAGGCTGGGTTTTTCTTTGCTATTTCGATTTTTAATCGCGTTCTTATGAAAGCTTCTCACGAATACGTGCAGACTTACCTGAACGCTCACGCAAGTAGTAAAGTTTCGCGCGACGAACTGCACCGCGACGCTTCACTTTAATGCTATCTACCAATGGGCTGTGCGTTTGGAAAGTACGCTCAACACCTTCACCATTCGATACTTTACGTACCGTAAATGCAGAGTGAAGACCACGGTTACGGACACGGATAACAACACCTTCGAACGCCTGCAGACGTTCACGGTTGCCTTCCTTAACTTTTACATTTACAACAACAGTGTCACCTGGTGCAAACTCAGGTAAATCTTTTTTCATTTGCTCTTCTTCAAGAGCTTTAATGATATTTTGGCTAACTTTTGCCATTTTTATATCTCCTATCCTAGATAAACTGTCCGCTGTTAGCTGGATGACCGTTGTTCAATAAATTCACTCAACAAGGCTTCCTGCTCGTCAGTCAGAGCTAGGTCTTTAATTAACTCCGGACGTTGCAGCCATGTTCGCCCTAAGGACTGCTGCAACCGCCAGCGACGTATTTTGTCATGGTTTCCACTCAAAAGTACTGAGGGAACCTGCTGCTCGTTATAAACTTCCGGTCTCGTGTAATGCGGGCAATCCAGTAAACCATTTGCAAAAGAATCTTCCTCTGCAGAGTCCCGATGCCCCAACACGCCGGGCACTAATCTTGAAATAGCATCGATCAGCACCATTGCTGGTAGCTCACCGCCGCTTAACACATAGTCCCCAATTGACCATTGTGCATCGACATACTTTTCAATAACGCGTTCGTCAATGCCTTCATAACGGCCAGCAATTAATATCATTCGATCATTACCGGAGAGCGACTGCACTCCTCTATGATCCAATGTTTGCCCCTGAGGTGACAGATAAATAACCGGCGTATCCTGACCAAGGTCGTTTTTAGCGGCCTCAATAGCATCAACCAAAGGCTGTACCATCATCAGCATGCCAGGTCCCCCACCGTATGGTCTGTCGTCGACCGTGCGATGGCGATCGTGAGTGAAATCACGAGGATTCCAAACACTCACCTGTAATAAACCTTCCTTTATGGCTCTACCAGTAACACCGTAATCGGTAACGGCAGAAAACATGTCAGGAAATAAGCTAATAACACCAATTTTCAATGGGACTTCCATTAGAAGTCAGACGGCCAGTCAACCTGAATACGCTTCTCTTCCCGATTAATCTCAGTGATATATTCACTTTGAATAAACGGAATAAGACGCTCAGACTTTCCAAACGCATCATTGCTATTTGCTTTTACCACCAATACATCATTCGATGCGGTTGGCATTATCTGTTCAACCACCCCCATGTCATAGCCTTGAAGGTTCACCACTTGCAAACCAATTAGGTCGTGCCAGTAGAACTCATCATCAGCTAATTCAGGCAGCTCATCTGCAGTAATGCAGATATCCGCTCCGGTCAGGCGCGCAGCTTGATCACGGTCGGACACACCTTCCAGTCGAGCAATCAGTCCCTTATTGTGGCGACGCCACTCAGCGACTTCGATAGTTTGCTCACCTTTTTGTTTGAGCAGCCAAGGGCTGTATTCAAATATTGATTCAGGATCTTCCGTGAATGATTGCACTTTCAGCCAACCTTTGACGCCATATACCGCACCTAAGCGACCTATAACGATGTGTTCTGACTGAGGCATCATTAACTATCCTGAACAATTAATGCTTACGCCGCAGCGCTTGCATCTTTAACTAATTTAGCAACGCGCTCAGATAATTGTGCGCCTTTGCCTACCCAGTGCTCAATGCGATCAACATCAACACGAAGTTTCTCTTCCTGACCACGAGCCAGTGGGTTAAAAAATCCTACTTTCTCGATGAAACGACCGTCGCGTGAACGGCGACTGTCAGCAACTACCATTTGGTAGAAGGGGCGCTTTTTCGCACCGCCACGTTGTAAACGAATGGTTACCATTGCGTTCCTCAATATAACTGTTGTTTAAATGTAAAAAATAGCAAAGCCCTCCGACTGAGTCGGAAGGCTCGGCAATTCTACTGATTTTTCGTTGAAATGCAAGCTTGACGCGCTTTTTCCTAACGGCCTGGAAACATTCCCGGAGGGAGTTTACCGCCCATACCACGCATCATTTTTTGAAGGCCGCCGCCTTTCATTTTTTTCATCATTTTTTGCATCTGCATAAACTGCTTCAGCAACTTGTTCACGTCCTGCACCTGTGTGCCTGAACCCGTTGCTATGCGGCGTTTACGAGAGCCTTTTATGACATCGGGGTGACGTCTTTCCTGTGGGGTCATTGAATTAATAATCGCTTCCATACGAAGCGTCATTTTATCATCCATTTGACCTTTAATTTGATCGGTCATTTTACCCATGCCGGGCATTTTATCCATGAGCCCCATCATGCCGCCCATCTCACGCATTTGCACAAGCTGGTCCCGAAAGTCTTCCAGTGAAAACTGGCCTTTTTTCATAACTTTCTTGGCGACTTTCTCAGCTTTCTCCTTGTCGACCTTCTGTTCGACTTCTTCGATGAGCGACAGCACATCGCCCATACCAAGAATACGTGACGCAACCCGATCGGGATGGAAAGCCTCCAGGGCATCCGTTTTTTCACCGACACCAAGAAACTTAATAGGCTTGCCAGTAATATGGCGAATCGATAATGCAGCACCACCACGGGCGTCACCATCGGTTTTCGTTAAAATAACACCGGTTAACGGCAATGCATCACTAAACGCCTTTGCCGTGTTCGCCGCGTCCTGACCGGTCATCGCATCAACGACAAACAGCGTTTCAATAGGCTTAATGCTTGAGTGAAGCTGCTGAATCTCCGCCATCATGTCTTCATCGACCGCTAAACGACCTGCCGTATCGACTAGAACCACATCGACAAACTGTTTACGCGCAGCCGCTATGGCCGCATTGGCGATATCAACCGGCTTTTGTTCGGTAGACGACGGGAAAAAATCGACTCCCACCTGTTCTGCAATGGTTTCCAACTGTTTAATGGCCGCCGGACGATACACGTCGGCACTAACCACCATGACTTTCTTTTTCTCGCGCTCGGTCAAAAACTTGGCGAGCTTACCCACACTGGTCGTTTTACCCGCACCCTGCAAGCCTGCCATTAGTATCACAGCCGGTGGTTGTGTATTCAGTTGCAAAGGAGCGTTGCCTTCGCCCATCGCCGCTTCTAATTCTGACTGGACGATTTTGACGAACACCTGACCCGGTGTCAGGCTTTTATTGACCTCAGTACCAACCGCTCGTTCTTTAACCTTTGCGATAAAATCTTTTACAACCGGTAACGCAACGTCAGCCTCAAGCAGCGCCATACGCACTTCGCGTAACGTTTCCTTTATATTATCTTCTGTCAGCCGACCTCGGCCACCGATAGAACGCATCGTCTGCGATAGGCGTTCTGATAAATTTTCAAACATATCGGTCGTCTCTTTTAATTTCGGAATTCTGGCGTACAAAGTGAATGGGGGCAGTATATCCGAATTGCAAGAAAGTTTCGCCCCCCAAAGTATTGGGTTTAACCGTTTGACAACGTATACTCAACATCAAGAACAACAAACATCAGGGAAACTGAGCGCGTGATGCTCTTTATATTGCTGCTAATCAGTGTCGTCGGCTATTCGGCTAGTGCTTTCATCATTTTGCAAACCGTATTTAACGGTAAAGAGCATAAGCCAGCGTCACAGATTATTCCCGCAGGGATCGCTATCATTGCGCATGGCTGGCTTATTGTTCAGCAGCTTGCTGTTGATGACTTTGACCATATTAACCTATCGTCCAGCCTGAGCATGGTCGCCCTGTTTGTCACCGTAACCTCGTTCATTCGCTTCCAGCGTTTTAGTAACCTGTTTCTTAAGCCCATTATTTATCTGTTTTCAGCGTTAACCTGTGTGTTACTGGTATTTACTCCCGTTCATCTGGGGGCAGACATTAGCTCAAAACATGCGTTATTTATTCATATTGCACTGTCGCTAATTGCTTACGGCATTCTTGCGCTGGCCACGCTATACGCAATACAAACCAGCTACTTAAGCCGTATTTTAAAACAGCGTAAGAGTCACTCGCTACTCAATAAGCTTCCGCCACTAATGACCATAGAAAGAAACTTTTTTAATTTATTGGCACTTGGCACCGTTGCGCTGTTTGTTGCCTTGGGCAGTGGTTTTTTATTTTTAGAAGATATGTTTGCCCAGAATCAAGCACATAAGACCATATTAACCAGCCTGGCAGCCGTCATTTACTTAATTGCGCTTGTTTTACATAGAGTTTCCGGCCTACGTGGGCGGCTCATTGTTCTATTGACGTTGACGGCTAGCACGTTACTCACGCTTGGGTATTTTGGAAGTCGTTTTGTGAAAGACTTCTTAATAGGCTAAACAACCCTTGACTTCATCGCTCAGCACTCTAAATTGTCACATTCTAAGTTAACGTAAGGAAATAACCGTTGGACGAGATATCGACGAGCCTGTTGCTCGTTATTTTAGCCGTACTGATATTTTTATCCGCTTACTTTTCAGGCTCTGAAACCGGGATGATGTCGATAAACCGGTATCGCCTAAGACATCTGGTGCAAAGTAATCACCGCGGAGCCAAGCGCGTCCAGCATTTATTAGACCGTCCCGACAGGCTCATTGGTCTTATTCTTATTGGCAACAATTTGGTCAACATTGGTGCCTCAGCGATAGCTACTATTATCTGTTTGCGCTGGTTTGGTGACGCCGGTATTGTCGTCGCTACTTTCGGCCTGACTCTTATCATCCTCATATTCTCAGAAGTAACCCCTAAAACGATTGCCGCGCTGCACCCAGAAGAGATCTCTTTTCCAAGTTCATTAATTTTGCTGCCCTTGCTTAAGGTCATGTACCCGGTGGTCATTGGCGTTAATGCAATAACCAACTCATTCATGAGGCTCCTGGGAGTCAACCCAAAACAGTCTGGTATGGCTGATGCACTGAGTACCGAAGAGCTTCGGACAGTGGTTAATGAAGCGGGAAATTTAATACCCACCTCTCACCAGGAGATGTTGGTCAGCATACTTGACTTAGAAAAGGTAACCGTAGAAGACGTGATGGTGCCACGTAATGAAATTATCGGCATAGACATTAATGATGAGTGGAAGTCTATCGTCAAGCAATTGTCCAATGGGCAACACACCAGGGTATTGCTTTACCGTAACGAAATAGACGACGCCGTAGGTTTCCTGCACGCTCGCGATGTCATGCGGCTAATGACGAAAAACCAGTTTAATGCAGACAAGTCTATATTAGTGCGCGCCGCACGGGATATTTACTTTATTCCAGAAGGCACGCCACTCAATGTCCAGCTATTAAAATTTCAGCGCAGTAAAGAGCGCATAGGGCTAGTCGTTGATGAATACGGCGATATTCAAGGCTTAGTAACACTGGAAGATATCCTGGAAGAAATTGTCGGTGACTTCACTACTACGATGGCACCGGCCCCAAGCGAGTCGGTGACTCAAGAAAGCGATGGTGTTTACGTAGTAGACGGGTCAGCAAACCTTCGCGAACTGAATAAAGAAATGGAGTGGGACTTCCCGACGGATGGTCCGAAAACACTCAGTGGTCTTATCATCGAACAGTTTGGTGATATACCAGACTCACGCTTATGCCTGCGCCTTGGCGGCTATCCGGTAGAGCTGGTTGAAGTCGGTGACACCATGATTAAACAAGCTCGGGTTTTGCCTGAACTCTACAAGGCACCGACAGAAACCCAAAATGACTAACCAAAGAAAAGGCGCCACAACCAACCTTTTTGCAAGTCTTCTTCGCAAGTCTTGAGCTGCGTCGCATACGTTAATGAGCGGCGCTTAACAATTTTTGATACGCGAACCAACCAAGGCTTTTTCAAATAACTTTTGCGTTGATAGCCGCCCCACCCCTCATGATAATTCAGGTATTGTCCGTAAGCGTCCCACTTTGAAACACCATTGACTTGGTACGTTTTATAGATAAACCAACCCATAAAGTCGATAGCATCTTCAAATGAAGAGCGACTTGCCCAACTGTTGCCTGTTTCACGCTGATAGTCTTCCCAAGTCATAGTTTTTGCTTGCGAATACCCGTAAGCGGAACTGACCCGCCCCCACGGAATAAAACCTAATAAATAATCTCTAGGCGGCAGCGCATCATGCTTAAAAGAGCTTTCCTGATACATCATAGCCATAGGAACATGAATAGGAACGCCCCAACGTTCACGTGCATCTTCGGCAGCGTCATACCAATCGCGATGCTCTTCAAAAATAGCACAAATGTTCTCTGGGTTTTCAGGGGGTGGGGTTGCACAACCACTTAACAGAACAGCAAAAGCCGCAGCTGAAAAGGTGATTCGGTTAACTGGCTTAAAAAAATGTATTTTCATTGAACTTTCTTCAAATAGGTTACTCTGAATATATGAACACATTGAGAGTTAACGTATTTGTTCATCCCCTGAACGTTTTATTTGACGCAGCCAACATTGGCTGCGTTTTTTTATGTGTCATATAAAAAAGCTAACGCCCCGGCTGCTTCGCACTTTCAAAATAATTCATTAAAAAGGTGTCAAAGTCGACCTTATTGTCTTGTTCATACCGATCATTGAATGCTTTTTCTGAACTCTGGGCCCATTCACTAAAATCAGCCTGACTGTATAACTCAAGACCCGAACTTATCATTTGCTGACGATATCGCTTCGCTAAAAGCATTCCTATGCGGCTGTTGTCCCAGTTTTCAGACTGTAGCTGATGCATAATTTGCCCGGAAAGTGTTCGCTCCGGGTTCAAAACCCATTCGTACAAGTCCGCCAAATCATTCTGATAGTCCTTCGAATGACTCGAGTTGTCCAGCGTTTTTGCCAACAGCGAAAAATCGGCAAACAGCTCTTCAAGCCAGTCAGCCATTAGTCTGTCGATACCGTTATGCGCCAGACTTAAGCGTGGGTTACGGCCTTGCATAACCACTTTGGTAAAATTCTTATCCGCTTGTTGTTGCTGCTCCCAAGTCATCTCGTCACTTGGCTGCAACAAACAGTGCAACAATAACAAATCGAGGAAGCGCATTTGTTGAGCGGTAATCCCCACGTCGCTAAATGGATTCACATCCAGCGCTCTTATTTCAATGTACTCAACCCCACCGCGTTCTAAAGCTTGACTTGGCGTTTCGCCATCCCGGGCAATCTGCTTAGGCCGAATTGGCGAGTAAAACTCATTTTCTATCTGCAAAATATTGTCGTTTAATTGACGGTATTCGTCGTCAACTTTTACACCTATTTTCGAAAACTGCTGAGACTGAGTAGTTATTGCTTTACGCAAACCTTCTACGTACTCCCCCAAAGAGTTATAGGTAATTTTTAACGTCGCCTGCTCTTTATTGGTATAGCCCAAATCACTCATGCGCAAAGACGTACCATAAGGCAAAAACACCGTTCCTTTACCAACAGTGTCAAAGTCCCACTTTTTCAACAGCTCTTCATTATTGGTCTGGGTGAAAAACGACTTACACAATGCCGGTGATGCGCCAAACAAATAGGGAATAACCCAGGCAATTCGTTTGAAGTTACGAATTAAACCGAAATATCTTTTACTGCGATAATCACTGTCATTCACCTCGCCGTCAATTTGCGCGAGCTGCTCCCACATCTCATCGGATACTGAGAAGTTATAATGAACCCCCGCAATGACTTGCATGGTCGCTCCGTAGCGGTAAGTTAATCCTCGACGATATAAACTTTTCATTCGCCCGGAGTGAGAGTCTCCATATTTAGCAATACGGATGTCTTTGTCGGAGCCCAGATAGCACGGCATACTCATTGGCCATAACAACTCTTCTCCGATAGCATTATAAGTAACCCGATGAATATCACGTAATTGCTTTAACGTAGTATCAATATTCGTTGCTACTGGCGTAATAAATTCCAGAAGGTTCTCAGAATAGTCTGTTGTGATGGTTGGGTGAGTCAAGGTACGACCTAACTTACCAGGGTGATCGGTTGTTGCGAGTGTGCCATTTTCATTAATACGCAAGGCTTCGCGCTCGATACCACGTTTTATTCCCTGCCAAACATTCGGCTTATCACTTTGCTTAAGCGTTTCTACAACTGATTGAAATGTGGCTTGCAAGAGACTACTCCACTGACAAAAACGGATTATTTTCTGCTGCTAAGCTTACTGGTAAATACTTTAAACGTCCATGATAGAGGTCGTAATTTTCCTGATATTGCTTGGCGATTCACCATCAACATGGCAGACTAACGCACGTATACAACCCTCTTTCGGTTATGGATTACCATGAGCTCATTCTGGACGTTTTTACAGCTGATTTTCGTTGTTCTGCAAGTATCAAGCCTTGTGCTTTACGCGCTGCTGCCTTCCCCCTGGAGCGACACCGTTCTGGTCGCAATGATAACGTTCAGCTTAATTATTGGCATTGCTATTTGGTGGTGGTCACGCCGTAACGCGTTAACCGCTCCTTTCCGGCAGCCGTTTTTGTCATCTGACTCAATGCAGCTTTTTGAACAAGTTTTTAATGACTTGCCGACTCGGGTTTACTGGCGCGATTCTGAGCTAAATTTACTCGGCGGCAACGAGGCTTTTGCTAAGGACTTAGGTCTTGCGCCAGAGGCTATTACCGGGAAGTCCGATAGTGATATTCCAATACTCGCCAATAACTTAATTCTCCGGAAGAAAGACCAGACGACATTTGAAGAACAACAACCCTCAACCAACGAAGAGTTGGAGTTAACCCTCGCTCAGGGGAGTCGCTGGGTTGAGCACTCCAGTGTACCGCTGCACGATGACGACGGTAACATCATTGGTATTTTAGGCAGCTACTACGACATCTCCGGCATTAAATCAGTTGCCGAGGAAATGGAAAAGGCCAAAGAAACCGCAGAAAATGCTAACCGCTCTAAAGGCGAGTTTCTTGCTAACATGAGTCATGAAATTCGCACACCGATTAATGCCATTGTCGGTATGGCTAACTTGTGCCTTAAAACGGAGTTGAATCAGAAGCAGAAACGCTACATCAAAGTCATCGACTCGTCCTCGCAAGCGTTGTTAGGTGTGATTAATGACATCCTCGACTTTTCAAAAATTGATGCCGGTAAACTGACCGTTGAAGAAATACCGTTTGATTTGCAAGACGTACTGACGTCGTTAGCCGACATGTTTGCCTATCGCGCCTACGACAAAGATCTCGAGTTCATTATTAATTTACCGGCCAATATTCCCACCAAACTCATTGGTGACCCGCTGCGCTTAAACCAGGTACTTGTGAATCTCATTAGCAACGCCATAAAGTTCACCGAAGACGGTGAGATCAATGTTGCGGTTAACTTGCTCGACAGCTCAGACAGCGACGTTCTGCTGCGTATTTCAGTCACCGATACCGGTATTGGCATGGACGAAGAACAACGAGCCAATTTATTTAAAGAGTTTACTCAGGCCGATACCTCAACCACACGCAAGTATGGTGGCACCGGGCTTGGTCTTGCGATATCCCGTAGACTCATTCTCTTGATGGGAGGTGATATCGGTGTGACGAGTGCAGTTGAACAAGGATCGACTTTCTATATCGAGATACAACTGCCGGTGCAGCGCGAGCAAGACAACAGCCACCACGAATATCTGCTGAAGCACTTAACTGATAAACGAATTTTGGCGGTTGATGACAATTTAAGTACTCGCGAAATGCTTTATGAAATGCTGCGCAGTTATAAAGTTGACGTCAAGGTGTGCCGTACTGCCGAGCAAGCGCTTAAAGTCTTCGAAGAATCCGTTCAGGAAGGCAACCCATACGAGTTACTACTCGTTGACTGGCGATTGCCGGGTATGGACGGTTTGCAATTGTGCGAGAAAATAACTCAAACTTACGATGCCGATATACGTCCTAAGCTAACGTTAGCTACCGGCTATTACGCTGAAGAATTGTCGGAAAAAGCCAAACGTGCTGGTGTAAACGATATTTTATCGAAGCCATTTACTGCATCGACACTTGGACGCAGTTTAACCTCGACACTGCTGCACCGAGATATTGACGAAGAAATCAGTCCGGAATCATCAAGTAGTATTCCTGATAATCTGATTGGCGCGCCCGTATTGGTTGTGGAAGACAACGAAATTAACCAACAGGTAGCACGTGAGATACTCAACAGTCATAAGTTTCAGGTTGATATCGCAGAGAACGGTCAGCTTGCTGTAGAGGCGGTGCGCAAAAAAAATTACGCCATCGTACTTATGGATATTCAGATGCCAGTGATGGATGGACTTAAAGCTGCACAACAGATTCGAACTGAGTTCACATACAAACAACTGCCCATTCTGGCCATGACAGCCAATGCAATGAGCGGCGATGAAGAGCGTTCGCTGGCGGCGGGTATGCAAGGCCATATACCTAAACCCATTGACGAAAAAGTGCTACTGAAAGCAATTTCAAAATGGGCAGTTCCCGGTGACTATTCGGATGAGAACGCCAACAATACTGGAGCTGTAGATGAGCAGCCGGAACCCACCGCAAATACACCAATAAAAATACCACAAGTCAAAGGGATTGATTTTGAGTCTGCCCTCGCTCGACTACAATACAATGTTGAATTGTATTTAAAACTGGTAGAGCAGCTTTACGAGAGCTATCAAGGTAGTGCGACCAAGGTGTCAGACTTTATCACGCGCGGCCAACATGACAGCGCCAAACGTTATTTTCACTCATTGAAAGGTGCAGCAGCTAACTTAGGCTTTACGCAGCTTAAAAATAAAGCCGCTGATTTAGAGTCTTTTATGGCGGAAGGTGAAATTGATAAAGTCGCTGACCAAATAACCGAGCTTGAAAAACGCTTGCGTTTCGCACACCAGGCAGCACAAGATCTGGAAACTATTCAGCAGCATCAATCTTAAGGTTAATTATGATACGTTACTTTTTTCTAATACCCCTGCTGCTAAGTCTGCTTTGGTTGCTATACCTTAAAACCAATGGCTGGACTATTAAGCAAGGCTACAAAGGATTTGTCTATATTGCCGTTATAAGCGCAGTCATCGCCGCTTTTTACACGGCGATGATGTTTATTACAGGGCGTTAGTCATTAGAGGAGTAGCCGGACTAAACCAGCGCAAGCAGTATACCGGCAGCCACAGCTGACCCCAGCACACCGGCCACATTAGGCCCCATAGCGTGCATTAACAGGAAGTTCTGTTGATTCGAATCCAGCCCCACCTTATTCACAACACGCGCTGCCATGGGAACCGCAGAAACACCTGCCGCCCCAATAAGCGGATTGATAGGATCTTTACTAAACTTCGCCATTAACTTCGCCATAAGCACTCCACTTGCCGTACCTATCGCAAAAGCAATTGCACCAAGTAATAAAATACCCAATGTCTGGAAGCTTAGAAACTGATCCGCCTGAAGCTTTGAGCCTACCGCTAAACCTAAGAAGATAGTCACGATGTTAATCAGCTCATTCTGGGTTGTCTTGGTCAGCCGTTCAACAACTCCAGATTCACGCATTAAGTTACCTAAACAGAACATGCCAACCAACGGCGTTGCCGACGGTAGAAATAATAATGTTAAGGTTATTGCTATAAGCGGGAAAAACAGCTTTTCACGGCGTGCGACGGGTCGTAACTGCTCCATTTTAACCTGGCGCTCTTCTTCAGTAGTAAGCAGCTTCATAATTGGTGGCTGAATAATCGGCACCAACGCCATGTAAGAGTATGCTGCGACCGCAATGGCACCTAATAAATCCGGAGCTAATTTTGACGCCAGAAATATTGCAGTGGGTCCATCAGCACCACCGATAATTGAAATAGCAGCCGCATCTGACATTGAAAACTCAATGCCCGGAACAATGTTCAAAGCAATGGCTCCAAATAATGTTGCGAAAATACCAAACTGAGCAGCGCCGCCCAGAAACAGCATCTTAGGGTTTGCCAACAACGGACCAAAATCTGTTAATGCTCCGACCCCCATAAAAATCAGCAATGGAAACACGCCAGTGTCGATACCAACCGAATAGACGTAATACAACACTCCGCCCGGCTCGGTGAACCCAGCCAGCGGAATGTTGGCCAGTATTGCGCCAAAGCCGATTGGCAATAGCAGTAACGGCTCAAATTTTTTCGATATCGCTAAGTACAACAATAACCCGCCGACCAATATCATGCTGAACTGGCCCAGCGTCATTGCGGAAATACCGGTGGTTTCCCACAAAGTCATTAACTTATCCATGTTAACCCACCGTTACTAAGCTATCGCCAACTGTTACCGCATCGCCTTCTTTTACATGAATCGCGTTCACGGTACCGTCATTTTCCGCTTTAATATCGGTTTCCATTTTCATTGCTTCCATGACCAGAACGACATCTCCGGCTTTAACCTGACTGCCTTCCTTTGCGACGACTTTGAAAATATTCCCCGCTAATGGGGCTTTAATCGTTGTTCCTTCACCACCGCTTGCACCACCATTTTGGGATGTCGGTGCTGACTGTTTGTTACCTGAACTTTGCGCTTCTACTGAGTCAACCTGACCAGAAGGACCCACTTTTACACTGAACTTCTGACCGTCGACTTCCACATCATAAAGCTCGACACTGCCACTTGATTGTGCCGGAGCGGGCTGTGCCTGATCTCCTTCAGACGAACCTTCACCTGGCTCTTCCGGGGCTGGCTCAAAAGCATCCGGGTTATCGCGGTCTTTCAGGAATTTAAGACCGATTTGTGGGAACAGCGCGTAGGTCAATACGTCGTCTTCAACATTATCGGCCAAACGAATGTCCTGCTCTTTTGCTGTTTTCTTCAGCTCTTCAGTCAGTGCGTCCATTTCATCATCAATTAAGTCAGCCGGACGACAGGTAATAGGGTTATCACCATCTAACACACGTTTTTGCAGCTCTTTATTCACCTCTGCCGCTGTAGCACCGTACTCACCTTTGAGAACCGCTGCAGTTTCTTTTGAAATGTTGGCATAACGCTCACCGCTTAATACGTTAAGTACCGCTTGCGTTCCCACAATTTGAGAAGTTGGTGTCACCAGTGGAATAAAACCAAGATCTTCACGGACTTTAGGTATCTCTTCTAATACCTCATCAAACTTATCAATCGCACCCTGTTCTTTCAGCTGGTTTTCCATATTAGTCAGCATGCCGCCAGGCACCTGGGCCAGCAGAATTCTAGCATCCACGCCTTTCAGTGAACCTTCAAACTTAGCGTATTTTTTTCGCACATCGCGGAAGTAAGACGCAATCTCCGCTAAATCGGGTAGTGACAAGCCTGTATCTCTATCCGTGCCTTCCGTCATCGCCACCAATGTTTCCGTTGGTGAGTGACCATAGGTCATGCTCATCGACGAAATAGCGGTATCGAGCATATCAATACCCGCATCAATGGCCTTCTGGTAAGTCGCCACACTCAAACCAGTCGTGGCATGACATTGCATAGAAATCGGTAAGTCAGTCTTTTCTTTCAACGCACTGACTAAATCGTAAGCATCGTTCGGTCGCAACAAGCCGGCCATGTCTTTAATGAATAACGAGTCACAGCCCAAGTCTTCAAGCTCTTGTGCCATCTCAACCCACTTATCCAGAGTATGCACAGGACTTACGGTGTAAGCCAAGGTACCCTGAGCATGTCCTTCAACATCCTTCGCTGCTTTTATCGCCGTTTTTAAGTTCCGAACGTCGTTCATTGCATCAAAAATACGGAATACATCCACACCATTATCTTTCGCCCGCTCGACAAAGCGACGCACGACGTCATCCGCATAGTGGCGGTAGCCTAATAAATTCTGCCCTCGTAGCAGCATTTGTTGGCGTGTGTTTGGCATTGCCTTACTGAGCTCTCTAATACGTTCCCACGGATCTTCGCCTAAGTACCGAATACAAGAGTCAAAGGTTGCTCCGCCCCAAGACTCCATTGACCAATAACCGACTTTATCCAGCTTTTCCGCTATCGGTAACATGTCGTCTAAGCGCATTCTGGTCGCTAATAAAGACTGGTGAGCATCTCTTAAAACAAGCTCAGTTAACAGCAAAGGCTTACTCATTTAGACATCTCCTTGTTTTCTGCGGCCGAATGGCGCTGACGATATTGATGTACGGCAGCTGATACTGCTGCAACCAATGTCGGTGACTTCCCTGCGGAAGCGTCAGAGCGAGGTTGATTCGGTGTCTGTGGTGCTAACGAAGGCGTCGGTATCAACCATTTCATGACGGCCATACAGACAACTAATATGCATAAAAAGACAATGACAGCACCCATACCAACGAGCATGAGCTGAGCTGCTTGGGTAAGTAGTTCTTGCAAAAGACACCTCGAAACGACTGCAAATTGTTATAAATTTATTAAATACTATGGTAGCAAGTCGCGCAAGAATTTGCAGTGCGAAATAATCGGTATTCAAGAGCTAAATAAGCGAAATAGCAAAAGAAATAAGAAAGTAGACTATAAGGGAAAGTAAAGGAAATGGCGCGCCCGAGAGGAGTCGAACCTCTAACCGCCTGGTTCGTAGCCAGGTACTCTATCCAGTTGAGCTACGGGCGCATTGCCTGAAGTGTTTTTTGTGAAAATGGCGCGCCCGAGAGGAGTCGAACCTCTAACCGCCTGGTTCGTAGCCAGGTACTCTATCCAGTTGAGCTACGGGCGCTAATTTTCACTTAACGAATGGCGGAGAGGGAGGGATTCGAACCCTCGATAGGGCTACAAACCCTATACTCCCTTAGCAGGGGAGCGCCTTCAGCCACTCGGCCACCTCTCCAAATCGTTGTGGCGTGAATTCTAGCGATGTTGGCAATAATGTCAATTGGTTTTTTAAAAACAATGGTTCAAGTGTGGGATAATTGACCATCTCGTTGGATTTTTCCACAAATTAGGAAGAAAGTATAAAAAAACCGGCAAAAGCCGGTTTTTTCTAATTATTCTTTCTCGTCATGTTCATCGTCTTTTTCAGACTGAATGCGCATGTAAATTTCTTCTCGATGGACGGAAACATCCTTCGGGGCATTTACACCAATACGTACTTGGTTCCCTTTTACGCCAAGGACAGTGACCGAAACATCATCACCTATCATTAGTGTCTCACCTACACGGCGTGTCAAAATTAGCATAATTGCTCCTTCAATACTGTCCCGATGTTACCGCAACAATCGAACGTTTCCCTAAATTGATGTAAGCAGTCTACCAATAATGATAGCGATTACACTATAACGAAACTCATAACTCCAAGTTACGATAAATGCTGCTCTAACCAAGTTGTTGCCGTAGCTAAGGCTTCATTTAAATGTTCAGGCAGTGATCCTCCAGCTTGCGCCATATCGGGTCGACCACCACCCTTGCCACCAACCACATTAGCGGCTTGATTGACTAAATCCCCTGCTTTGACTTTAGCCGTTAAATCACCAGTTACCCCAGCAATCAAACTCACTTTTGAGCCATTCGCAGTTCCTAGTAATACGACACCAGAACCAATTTGGTTCTTCAGGTCATCAACTAATTCACGCAGTGATTTAGGGTCTGCTTGATCAAGTTCAGCAATAATCGCTTTGACACCACCAACTTCAACGGCTTGCGAAACCAAACCGCCTCCAGCCTGCGAGGCGAGCTTCTTCTGCAATTGATCATTCTGACGCTCTAATTCACGTTGTTTTTGCAGTAACTGCTGAACTTTCTCAATTAAATTGTCTGGTTTGGCTTTAACTTCTCCAGCAACTTGGTTCAGTAACGCCTGCTGTCCTTGAGTATAACGCACCGCAGCTTCGCCGGTTACCACTTCAATACGACGAACGCCGGACGCTATGCCGCTTTCTGAAATAATACGGAACAGACCGATATCACCAGTAGAACGGACGTGCGTACCGCCACACAACTCCATTGAGAAGTCGCCCATACGCACTACACGAACCTGCTCATCGTATTTTTCACCAAACAAAGCCATTGCGCCAGCGGCTTTTGCTTCTTCAATGTCCATTAACTGAGTTTCAAGCGACAAGTTAGCGCGGATTTGCGCATTCACCTCACGCTCAATTTGAGCAATTTGCTCTGCTGAAACCGGCTCAAAGTGCGAAAAGTCAAAGCGCATTTTATCCGCTTCAACCAGAGAACCCTTTTGAGTAACATGATCCCCTAACAAGTTTCGCAGTGCGGCATGCACTAAGTGTGTCGCCGAGTGATTCCGCTTAATATTTTCACGGCGCTCAGCATCAATTTCAGCTTTTACCGAATCATTGAGTTGAATGGTCGATAACGCTTTACCATGGTGCCCAATCGCTTTGCCAATATACTGCGTATCAGTCACTTCAAACACACCACCATTCGCAACCAATTTACCGGTATCGCCTGTTTGGCCGCCGCTTTCTGCATAAAACGGTGTTTCTGACAGCACAATAATACCGCTTTCTCCTGCTTCTAAGCTCTTAACAGGTTTTCCTTCTTTGAACAATTCAACGACCTTAGAATCGCCATCTATTTGTTCGTAGCCTGTGAACGCTGTTTTATGCTCGGACTTAATTTGCTCATTATAGTCCATGCCGAACTGAGAAGCTTGCTGTGCTCTTTGTCTTTGTTCTGCCATGGCGTTTTCAAAACCTGCTTCATCAACGGTTAGCTCTTGCTCACGCGCAATGTCAGCGGTTAAGTCAACCGGGAAGCCATAAGTGTCGTAAAGCTTAAAGACCACGTCACCCGGAATAACTCTGCCATCAAGCTGTCTGATCTCATCAGACAGTATTGCCAGACCACGCTCAAGCGTGCGGGCAAACTGCTGCTCTTCACGCTCCAATGCATCTTTAATAACTGCCTGCTTTTCTACCAGTTCCGGATACGCGTCACCCATCTGGTTAACAAGCTCATCAACCAGCTGGAAGAAAAACGTTGCTTTCGCACCAAGTAAGTGACCGTGTCGCACTGCACGGCGAATAATACGGCGCAAGACATAGCCTCGTCCTTCATTTGAAGGCATCACGCCGTCAGCGATTAAGAACGAACATGAACGAATATGGTCCGCAATAACACGCAGTGATTTATTATCTAAATCGTCCGTACCAATAATTTTCGCTGCTGATTGAATAAGGGCCTGAAACAGATCAATTTCGTAGTTACTATGAACATTCTGCATAATGGCAGAAATACGCTCCAACCCCATTCCTGTATCGATTGATGGGTTTGGCAAAGACTCAAGCGTGCCATCTGCCTGACGGTTATATTGCATGAAAACCAGGTTCCAAATTTCAATGTAGCGGTCACCGTCTTCTTCCGGCGTACCCGGAGGACCGCCCCAAACATCCGGGCCATGGTCGTAAAATACTTCCGAGCATGGTCCACAAGGGCCAGTGTCACCCATCGACCAGAAATTATCTTCCTCACCAATGCGAGAGATGCGATCTTCCGGTACACCAATATCTTTTGCCCAGATATCGTAAGCTTCATCGTCTTCTGTAAAAACAGTCACCCACAGCTTTTCAGCCGGTAGTTTCAACTCACTGGTGAGAAAGTCCCACGCGTACTCAATCGCTTGCTTTTTAAAGTAGTCGCCAAAGCTAAAGTTACCCATCATCTCAAAAAAAGTGTGATGACGTGCGGTATAACCGACGTTTTCCAGGTCATTATGTTTACCGCCGGCACGCAGACAACGTTGTGCCGAAGTTGCTTTGTCGTAACGACGCTTATCGGTTCCCAAAAATACATCTTTAAACGGCACCATACCCGCATTAGTAAATAATAACGTTGGGTCATTGCCCGGTATCATTGATGCCGAAGGCACTCTTTCGTGTCCTCGCTTCGCAAAATAACTGAGAAATGTTTCACGAATTTGGGCACTGTTCATGCTCATAGTTTGTCCTACTCGCTTTTTCAAAAGACTGTGGGTTTAATTACTAATATACTGTTAGATTATCACGAAGTCATTGCTCAGCCTAGCTCTCTGGTCGATTGACACAAGCGAATATTTGCTCTGAGTTAAAGCCTCGTTGCTGCAAAAAGCGCACTTGTTTCATCCATTGTTTTTGATCTTTCGGTGGTTCATCGCCAAAACGACGCTCCTTCAATTCAGAGCACAAACTAAACCAGTCTATTTCCATTTCTTCCAATAGCCGCTCGACAAGCTCTATCGACAACCCTTTTTGCTGGGTAGCTTGCGCCAGAATTTTAAGCCGCCCTTGCTTTTGAGACACCTTTTCACGTATAAAGATTTCGGCAAACCGCTCGTCGCTTTGCCAGCCCTTTTCTTTAAAGTCCGCCAATATCTCGTCCACCATTTTAGTGGGCCAGCGCTTTTGAATTAGCTTTCGTTGTAGCTCCTGATAGCTATGTTCACGGCGACCTAACAGGCGAAACACCGAGTCTCGCAGTGCGTTTTCATCATATTCTTCTGAACTTTCACCCATGACCTATACTCCATAGCTAAGCGTTATGGGAATTCTAAACAGGGACACTAATCATGACCAAGAGTTACTTAAAATCAAGCGTTCTTTCGGTTTGTCTGTTAGTTCTTACAGCCGGATTCCACCAAGTCACTCAAGCAGCAGAGCAGCGTATCACGGCAACTGGCAATGGCAGCGTCAACGCGGTGCCAGATTTAATGCGAGTGACGTTTTGGGTTGAGGAGCGTGGCAATAAGCTCAGCTCACAAAAGACGGTGGTCGACAATACCACTGAACGCCTATTAAACGATTTATTAAAAAAAGACGTAGCCGAAAAAGACATCCAGTCTTATCAGCTGCAAATATACCCTCAGTACGAACAGGACTCTGACGGTAAAACCAAACAAAGTGGCTTTATCGTGCGACGAGAAATAAAGGTCACTCTCCGTAACCCTGAAAACTATGACAACGTGATTGATTTAGCATTGTCTCGGGGCGTCACCCGGGTTGGACAAATTCAGTTTGAAATTAGTAACCAACAGGCGCTTTATCAGCAAGCACTCATTCAGGCCTATAAACAGGCACAAATGAAATCGGAGCAGTTGGCTGAAACCGCTGGTCTTGCTCTCACCGGAACGTTAAGCATTACCGAGCGCTCAATTTCACGCCCTTTCATGATGCAAATGGCAGAAACTAGCGTTCGCTCGGACAAAGTGTCGCTGCCGGGTCAACAAACAATAGAGGCATCCGTTGAGGTCGTTTTTTCTGTCAAAAACGTACAAAATAAAAGCAACTAACCAATTGCGTCGATCACTCAGTCGGGTAGAATGCTTAAAACATTCTATTAACAGAAAAATATCTATTGGTTTCTAAGTTGCGGTTCACCTACGTCGTATTGTTGTTACTGTCGTTGCCACTCTTTGCACAAGAGTGGCAACAGCAGCGCATTGACGCAAGCAGTAATCCAAATGAGTGGATAACGAAAACAAGCCAGTGGATAAACCAATATGATCAGAATCGTCAATTTGACAAGCTTGCACTAGCCTATGCACTGCAATCAGAGGCTTATCGTTATTCAGGTAATGAAACCAAGCTCATTGAGACAGTAAAAGAAGGCTTGCGCTTCGCCAAACTGGCAGACTCCAACATTGCATCCGCTCTCCTTCGTATTAACCAAACTTGGTATCACCTCCAACGAGGTCAATTGCAGCAAGCTAACGCTAGCGTGATTTATGCCATTGAGCATGCAAAAGCGTCTGGGAATGAAGACTTATTCATTGAAGCAGAAATTCTCCACGCTCAGGTCATGCAAAATGCAGGGGACATTGCTCAGGCTCTAGAAATTCTCGAAGAGCTCAACCGAGACGCCAATAGCTCAATTCCCAAGCTACAAGTCGAGTTCCACTCGCTTATTGGTATTATTTACACCGATGTGGGCGCTTATGATATTGCTATCGAGCACACAAAAGATGCGCTTGAAATAAGCAAAAAACATTTAGGCCAATGGGATGTTTCTGTTCTTCAATACAATCTTGCCCGAATTTATCAGCAAGCAGGTATATTTCCAAAAGCAAAAGAGCACTTTGAGAAAGCACTCGCCATAAGTCATGAAATTAACGATGAGCTAGGGGTGGCTTACGCCATGTTCAGGCTCGGTACACTGGAATTAGAAGAGCAGCACTACGAACGTGCTATTGAAAACTTTGAACAAGCATTACCCCAATTCAAAGCAGCTGGTGCTCACCCGATGGAAGCAGAGACCCGTCTCAGTAAAATTTCAGTCTATTTAGCAACTAAGCAGTTGAAAAGCGCCAAACAAGAATTACAAGCAGCAACATCACTTATCAATACACTTGATAGCCAAGAACTCAGCCAACGTATTGAAAGTCAATGGTCTCTTTACTATGAGCAAACCGAGCAGTTTCAGCAAGCTCTCGAGCACTACAAGCGCTCCGTTGATGAAATGAAAGCGGTGCAAAAAAGTCGTCAGGACAAGCAAGTACAGGAGATTTTAGTTCGTCTCGAAATTAAAGAGCAGGAAACAACGAATCAACTACTCCAAAAAGAGAACCAATTGCAGCAACTCGCATTGCAGGAGCAAAAAACCTCTTATTATTTACTTGTTTGGATAATTATTTCCGCAATATTGTTAGTTGTTGTAATTTCAGCGTTCCTAATACAACAGTGGCGAGCGCATAAAAATTTCGCCGCACTTGCGCTCAAAGATGACTTAACCCAAGCCCCGAACCGAAGAGCCATTGTACAGCGCTGCAAAAATGAACTGGAGCAGTCTCATACTCAAAATCGCAGCCTTGCTCTAGCCGTTATTGATTTTGACTACTTTAAAAGTATCAACGATAAATTTGGCCACGATGCGGGGGACCATGTTCTTCAGCGCTTTGCTGAAGTTGCAGAAGACAGTCTTCGTGAACAAGATGGTTTTGGTCGCTTAGGCGGTGAGGAGTGGTTACTGCTCTTCCTTGATGCCTCCAAAGAAGACGCCGAACGAATCTTCAACCGGCTCCAGGATGGGCTGAATAGCGAGCCGATTGAAGGAATCCCAGAGGACTATCAAATCACCTTTAGCATGGGCTTTACTGAGGCTCAGCCCGGTGACTCCTTTGATGATCTATACAAACGTGCTGATGATGTGCTTTATGAGGCGAAAAAATCAGGGCGCCAACGTTTGGTCATTGCGTAAGCCCGCAAGATTGTGACTAATGCAGTGCAATCCACCACCGCCAAGCACCAATTCCCGAGCCGGTGCACTCAGTACCGTTTTATCACCAACCGCTTTTCGTATTACCGACAATGCTTCAGCGTCTGAAGGTAAGTCAAATTCGGGCACGATTACAACAGATTCTGTCTGAAGCACATTAATATAACTGCATAGTAAAGGAACCTCTTCGGTTCTATTTAAACTGGTTTGGAGCTGCTCCAGATCGCCGCGCTCGCCAGTAGTAGGTCGTTGTGGTTTAGGTAACGGAACCGGCACTTTCCGAATAGAATCCGGCAGCTGTTTGACAAACTCCGCTATTCGCATACAAGTCTTATAGTCAGGGTGCCTACTGTCGCTGGTTGCGGCATAGATAAGGGTGTTTTCATTAAGAAACAACGCCATATTATCCATATGGCCATGGGTTTCATCGGCTACCAGCGCTCCTTCAAAGAAATACAGGGATTCGCCCGAAAAGTAGTCCGTTAACTTACTCTTAATAGCTTCTTTCGAGAAGCTAGCATTACGCTGCATGATGCTGGACAAGCTAACCAACCAAGTACCCTCACCATTATGCGTAAAAGCCCCACCTTCGCTAATCAGCGCTTGTGTCGATAACGGACGCCTTAGTTTTGAGGAAACTTGCGACGCTAAGCTTTTATCAAACTGCACCGCTGACTGCACACCGCCCCAGCCATCAAATTGAAAGACACAACCAGACGTTTCTTCATTCTGATAAAGCCATAGCGGCAACGTATCACGTAGCCAAATATCATCGTATCGCTCGATGGTAATAGAACAATATTCATTCAGCCCGGTTGGTATAGAGTCCAGGTAGTCCGGGTGAACCAGCAATGTGACAGGGGTATAGTGACTGACCAGACGCACTAACTCAGCAATAACTTCGCGAGCAGGCACCGCATTACCTCGCCAAACGTCTTTACGATAAGGCCACGCTATGAGTAAACGTTGATTACCAGAGAAGTCTGCTAACCAACGCTTTGCAGAGCCCTTCATTATTTGCGACGCTTATCAGTCTTCTTATGTTGACGATGTTTTGCTGTTGCCCGGCGTATTTTGGCAAATTTTCGCTGTCTGGACTCCTGGTGCCGCGGATCGATAAATGAACGCTCTTCAGGCGGCAATTTCACTTGCTTCCTCAACACATTCACCTGCTCCAGCGGCATTTCCGACCAGCCACCTTGCGGTAATCCCTGCTCAAGCGGAATATCACCGTAGCGAACACGGATAAGGCGACTCACCTGCACTTCCTGTGATTCCCACAAACGGCGCACTTCACGGTTACGACCTTCGCTAATGGTTACGTGGAACCAACGGTTCATGCCATCACCACCGGCAGGCTTTATCGAATTAAAGTGCGCTGGGCCGTCTTCTAACTGCACGCCCTTTTTAAGACGGCTCATCATTTTATCGTCGACTTCACCGAAAATACGTACAGCGTATTCACGCTCAACCTGCTGGCTAGGATGCATTAACCGATTAGCTAATTCACCATCGGTAGTAAATAACAGTAAGCCCGAAGTATTAACATCCAACCTGCCAACGGCAACCCAACGTGCGCCGCTCATGCGCGGTAAACGATCATATACCGTAGGGCGCCCTTCTGGATCTTTGCGCGTACACAATTCGCCTTCGGGCTTGTGGTACATCAAAACCCGGCAGATAACCTCTTCTTCAGGCTTTATTTCAACTTCATGACCATCGATACGAACTTTTGCGTCTGCATCAACTCGCTCGCCCAGCTGTGCGACCATTCCGTTGACACGAATGCGTCCAGCCGCAATTTTGGCTTCAATTTCTCGTCTGGAACCATGTCCTGAGCGGGCTAATACCTTTTGTAACTTTTCGGTCATTCTTACTATTCTCTCTCGTTAATCGCTGTCTCAGCGGTACGTTCATCGTCTTCATCAAGCGTATCGATATCCGGTAATTCGGATAAATCGCTTAAATTAAAATCATCTAAAAACTCTTTTGTACTGGCATACAGTTGTGGACGTCCCGGCACTTCTTTGTGGCCCACCACTTTTATCCAGTTTCGTTCCTGTAGTGTCTTAATAATATTACTACTGACACTAACCCCACGAATTTGTTCGATTTCCCCACGCGTAATGGGCTGCCTGTAGACAATCAGTGCCAGCGTTTCCAACAAGGCCTGAGAATACTTTTGTGGTTTTTCCTGCCATAACGACGCTAAGCGTTGCCCCAATTCTGCACGCGTCTGAAATCGATAACCAGAGGCGACTTTGACTAACTCAATACCGCGCTCCTGATAATCCGCTTGCAAGTCTTTCAACAACGCTTTAACCGTAGCCAATGAGGCTTCACCTTCACTCAACAACAGTTGATAAAGCTGCTCCGCCGATAATGGCTGTGGATGGGCAAACAACGCCGCTTCTATTAGTTGCTTAAGCTGTAACTGATTCATCCTGCTGACGATTTCTCAAGCTGATACGAATATCACTCATGGGTTCAACTTGTGACAATTCTACCATTGATTCCTTCACAAGTTCTAAAATTGCTAAAAAACTGACCACTGCGCCCGCACGTCCCTCTGAACGTTTGAACAACTGACTGAAGGCAACGTACTTTTTTTCTGACAACAGCTCAATAACCTGACTCATTCGTTGACGGGTCGACAGCTGCTCACGTTGAATATGATGATGGGCATTGAGTTCAACCTGCTGCAACACCCGGCTAAACGCAAGCGTTAAGTCTTCGATGGTTACTTCGGGTGGTGGTGTTGTCACATGCTCGCGCGCATCAGTTGCCACTTCGCTTAATAAAATATCCCGACCAACCTGCGGTTGTCCGTCAATATACTCCGCCCCTTCGCGTATCGCCTCATACTCCTTTAAGCGCCGCACCAGCTCTGCTCGCGGGTCTTCCTCTTCATCATCTTCCTGCGGTGGCTTCGGCAACAGCAATCGGCTTTTAATTTCCGCCAATATCGCCGCCATCACCAAATAGTCCGCCGCCAACTCCAGCTTCAGCTCTTTCATCATTTCCACGTACTCAACGTACTGTCGGGTAATGGTCAAAATGGGCATATCGACAATATCGAGCTTTTGCTTTCGAATTAAGTACAACAGCAAGTCCATAGGGCCACTGAAAGAGTCCAAAATCACTTCCAGTGCGTCGGGAGGAATGTAGAGATCTTCCGGTTTTTCAATAACCGGCTCACCACGAACAAAACCTAAGGGAAGTGACTGCTGTTCAGCCATGGTTAGTTACCTTTAAAAGTCAAAAGGTTCCGTCTCACCAGAGCCCTCCCGGCGTATCACCGGCGCCCCCTCTGACAAATCAACCACAGTGGTTGGCTGCTCACCTAAATGACCACCATCGACAATCAAGTCAACTAGCTTTTCGAGCTTATCCCGAATCTCTTCAGGATCCGACTCGGCCAGTTCGCCATCTCCGAGAATAAGGCTGGTCGACATTAACGGCTCATTCAGCTCTTCTAAAAGCGCCATTGCAATACGGTTGGTTGGTACACGAATACCGATAGTTTTCCGTTTTGGGTTCAACAGACGTTTGGGCACCTCTTTCGTGCCTTTTAATATAAAAGTATAAGGTCCCGGCGTGTTGTTTTTCAGTAAGCGGAACGCATCGTTGTCAACGCGGGCATAAGTTGATAATTCCGAGAGATCACGGCACATCAACGTAAAATTGTGTTCTTTATCAATATCGCGAATTCGACAAATACGGTCGGCAGCGGCCTTATCACCAATTTGGCAACCAATGGCGTAGCCTGAGTCGGTTGGGTAAACCACGACCCCGCTCTGGCGAATAATTTGTACGGCTTGCTGAATTAGACGCGCCTGAGGATTTTCCGGATGAATTTCAAAAAATTGACTCATAACCTACCCCAACCTTTTCTAGTGTGACCAATGCTCCCATATTGGCACACAGTCGGCTGGCAGACAAAGGTTTTTACCGAGCTCACGCCAATTGCCCGGGTAATGAAAATCAGAGCCCTGAGACGCTTTTAAACCATATTCCTGACTCATTTTAGCAAGCGTATCACGGTGTCCGGGCGATTGCTGACTCAAGCTGACTTCCATGCCATCAAGCCCCCATTCTTTGCCTTCTATCAGCAAACGACGCAGCCATTTATTCGACATTTTGTACGCATGAGGATGCGCCAGCACTGCCTGACCACCCGCCTTATGAATGGCTTCAATAGCCTCCGGAATGTCGCACCACTGCGGGGTAACATAGGCGCTGTTGCCTTTGCCAATATAATGATCAAAGGCCTTTTGTGGATGGCTGACAATGCCTTTTGCAACCATTGTATCAGCGATATGTTTGCGAGTTGGCATACCATCGGCGTTGCATTCTTCGGCCGACAACATAACACCGCGTTTTTCCAATTTTTCTAAAATCGCAGTGAAGCGTTCCTGACGGCGTTGCTGTTGTTGCGCCAGCAAACCTTTTAAATGTTCGTCGTCAGGGTCAAAATTCAAACCAACAATATGAATTTCAAAACTTTCCCAGCGGCAGCTAATTTCCACGCCGTTAATAAACTGAAGCGGCAACTGTTCTTTTTCGATCAGTGCTTTCGCCTCAGCTATCCCTTCAATGCAGTCATGATCGGTTAACGCCAGTACATCAACGTTGTACTCACAGGCACGGTGCAGTAGCTCTTTGACCGATAAAGAGCCGTCTGAGTGAGTACTATGACAATGCAGGTCATATAAAGTCATTAAAGCCTTGCCGCTAGTTCTGTTCCCTGGCGAATGGCTCGCTTAGCATCAAGCTCAGCTGCAACATCAGCACCACCAATTAAATGTACTGACTGACCGGCCGCTTCCAGGGCGTCGTGAAGTTCACGCTGAGACACCTGACCGGCACAAATAACAATGTTATCGACTTCCAGTAACTGCTTCTCGCCATCGCGCTCTATTTCAATGCCTTCCGGCACAATGCGATGATAAGTGACGCCGTTCCACATATTCACGGACTTGCTCTTCAATTCGTTACGATGCACCCAACCAGAGGTTTTACCTAAGCCTTTACCAACTTTGCTTTCTTTACGTTGCAACAGCCAGACTTGGCGCGGACTTGGTTCAGGCTGCTGAGGCTTTAAGCCGCCCCGGTTACTGTAGTCTTTGTCTATACCCCAACGCTCGGACCATTCTTTTTCGTCCAGCGTCAGCGACTTGTCCGTCGTTAAATATTCGGACACATCAAAACCAATACCGCCGGCACCAATAACCGCTACTTTTTTACCGACGGTTTTGTGATCACGCAGCACATCTAAGTAACCCAGTACATGCGGCAAATCAACACCCGGAATATCAACCTGACGCGGGCTGACGCCGGTTGCCAGAACCACATCATCATATTTTTCTGCCAGCAGGCCTTCACAAGTCTGCTCTTTTCCAAGCTTCAAATTAACACCGGTATCTTCAATACGGTGTTTGAAGTAACGCAGCGTTTCATAAAACTCTTCTTTGCCCGGAATTTGTTTCGCGTAATTAAATTGACCGCCAATTTCCGCAGCTTTGTCATATAAGTCAACTTGGTGCCCCCGCTCTGCCGCATTGCAAGCAAAGGCTAAGCCTGCGGGTCCTGCGCCAATAACGGCAAGGCGCTTTTTCTTCTCTGCTGGCTTCATCACCAACTCCTGCTCATAGCAGGCCCTTGGATTTACCAGGCAGGACGCTCGTTTATTTTCAAACACATGATCCAGACACGCCTGATTACAGGCAATGCAGGTATTAATGCGCTCGGACTGGCCTTGCTCTGCTTTATTCACAAACTCCGGATCAGCCAGTAAAGGTCGTGCCATCGACACCATGTCGGCCTGATTGCTTTCCAGAATATGCTCAGCAATTTCTGGGGTATTAATACGGTTAACGGCAACAACAGGTACAGACAATTCTCGGCGCACGCGCTCGGTTATCCAGCTGAAAGCGCCCCGTGGCACTGAGGTGACAATGGTCGGGACACGAGCTTCGTGCCAGCCAATACCGGTATTAATAATGGTCACCCCCGCCTGTTCTAGCAGCTTACCCAGCTTTAATACTTCGTCCAGCTGATGCCCGTCTTCCACCAAGTCCAGCATCGACAAACGGAAAATAATAATCGACTTTTCGCCCACTGCCGCGCGCACGGCTTTAACAATTTCTAATGGGAAACGCATGCGGTTTTCAAAACTACCGCCCCAACCGTCCGTGCGTTTATTCGTTCTTGGACACAAAAACTGGTTAATCAGATAACCTTCTGACCCCATAATCTCAACACCATCATAACCGGCTTTCTGAGCTAACTTAGCACCACGGGCATAGTGTTTAATGGTTTTGAGAATTTGCCGTTCAGACATGGCTTTCGGTTTGAACGGATTGATAGGTGCTTTTATCGCGCTCGGCGCTAGCGAAAACGGATGGTAGCTGTAACGACCCGCGTGTAGAAGTTGCAGACAGATTTTACTGCCGTATTTATGCACCGCATCGGTCACCTGACGGTGTTTTCCCACGTGCCAGGGCTTGGACATTTCACTGCCAAAAGGCGCCAGCCGACCGCGGAAGTTTGGACTAATCCCGCCGGTGACAATCAGCCCGACACCACCTTTAGCGCGCTCTTCATAAAAGCTGGCTAATTTACTAAAGCCATTTTTTTCTTCTTCCAGGCCAGTATGCATTGACCCCATCAAGACTCGATTCTTTAACGTTGTAAAGCCAAGATCCAGGGGTTTTAGTAAATTTGGGTATGAATTTGCCACGCCAACCTCTTATTTTAAACGGGTGTTTAATTTTTCTTAACTGTACTTCGTAAACCCGTTTAACTCAAGTCTAGAACGCCATAGCTTCACGCAATAAAAACCTCGAAAGCGCCATACTGTCTACCTGCAAGCTTGAGTTGCCCCTACGCACTTGTTCAATCACTTGATCGAGAATTGGCCAGAGAAGCTCTTTCACCTGGGCATCAGGGTCTTGCATTGACTGTAAGTCGGTTAACGCCAATTCATCCACGTGAACACTGAGAATCGGCTCACCTTTATCAAACAAATTAATAGTGACATTGTCCATCATCCATTCATCGACTTGCCAGCGAAGCGGCACTGAGTTGATTTTTTGCACCTTCATACCACTCATTTGCTTTAAAAACTCATGCAAATTTGAGCGCCCGGTACCATAATAAGAAACCGTTAGCTGCGCGTCGGACACTGCGATTTTAGAAATATCGACACGACTACTGCCTAAAGCCTGCCAGTCTCCTGTTAAAACAAGCTGTTTTGCTAGTAATAGCTGATTCTCCGGCTCTGACAATTCGTCAACACGAGTCGCCAGGCGTACTTTGTTCGCCGTCAGACCATCCGTCAATGAATTGACCTGTAATTCACCGACGTCTAAATCAGCGTTTAACTGCTCTGACGCCATCGTTTGTAAGCCATCTTTCATTGCGTCGGACAGGCTTTGGGCAGACGCTGCTATACTGGTCATTGACAATAAAAGGCCAAAAGTCGCAGTCACTAACGTGTTGTTCATCATAGTTAACCTCTGAAATCCAATCTTTTAAAACCAGACTAAAAACGAGAGTCCAGTCGCAGGAATAAACCCAATAATCGCATAACCTTTGACTCTTTAAAGTAATTATTTGTTAATCTGAAGCGACATTATAAAAATGGAGAACAATCTCATGCGAAAGAGTCTTGCTCTTATTGCCACTTTGTCACTGATGGGCTGCTCAGTAATATCAGCACCTGTTGTTGCCGAAGAAAGCTCAACCAATCATAAACGCATGCTGCCGGTCGACACCGAGGTCGTTACCGAACATAGCGTTGAAATTAATGGCGAAACTGTTGACTACACTGCCACTGCAGGCACTCAGCCTGTATGGGACGAGGAAGGTAACCCAACGGCGTCATTATTCTATACCTATTATGAGCGCCAGGACGTCGACAACCGTGAATCACGCCCAATTGTTTACTCGTTCAATGGTGGCCCCGGATCTGCGTCAGTCTGGATGCACATCGCCTACACGGGACCCAAAGTCTTAAACCTAAGCGACGAAGGTTATCCAGTGCAGCCTTACGGCGTACAAGATAACCCCCACTCCATTCTCGACGTAGCTGACATTGTTTTCATTAACCCGGTCAATACCGGTTACTCGCGCGTTCTGCCCAATGAAAAAGGCGAAATGCCGTCACGCGAGAAGCAAAAGGACATGTTCTATGGCGTTAATGCCGACATTAAGTATTTAGCCGAATGGATGAACACTTTTACGTCTCGTATGGATCGCTGGCGCTCACCAAAGTATTTGATCGGTGAAAGTTACGGCACAACACGCGTTTCTGGTCTTGCACTGGAGCTGCAAAACAGCCAGTGGATGTACCTCAACGGCGTTATTCTTGTATCGCCAACCGATATCGGTATTGACCGCGATGGCCCGGTAAAACAAGCCAACCAACTGCCATACTTTGCAGCCGCAGCCTGGTATCACGATGCACTGCCAGATGCTTTACAAAATAAAGACCTGGAAGAAATGCTTCCGGAAGTGGAGCGCTTTGCACTTGAACAGTATCTGCCTGCACTAGCGAAAGGCGCTATGCTAACCGGTGAAGCCCGCGAGCAAATGGCTGAGCGTGTAGCCTATTACTCAGGTTTGTCGAAACAAGCGGTACTGGATAATAACCTAGCGCCAAGCACTTGGTACTTCTGGAAAGAGCTACTGCGTGACCGCGACCGCACTATTGGCCGCCTAGATTCGCGTTATTTGGGCTTAGATGAAAAACGTGCTGGCGACCGCCCTGACTACAATGCTGAACTCACGTCATGGTTGCACTCTTTCACCCCAGCCATTAATTACTATCTGAGTGAAGAGCTCAACTTTGAGACCGACATCAAATACAACATGTTTGGTCCGGTTCATCCGTGGGATCGCTCAAACAACAACACCGGTAAACAGTTACGTCAAGCCATGGCGCAAAACCCTTATCTGAATGTTTTAATTCAGTCAGGCTACTTTGATGGTGCGACTAACTACTTCGATGCGAAGTACAACATGTGGCATTTAGACCCAAGTGCGCAAATGAGTGACCGTATTGACTTTAAAGGCTACCGCAGCGGCCACATGATGTACTTGCGTCGTGCCGACTTAGAAAAAGCCAATAACGACTTGCGCGAATTTATTCGTCAGTCTGATTCTAATGGTCAGCCTGCTGAATATAAGTAATTATTTGCATACACAAGTCAAAACAACTGTTGACAGACTTTCGCTCAAGCGTTAGTTTGTCAGCATTAACGCAAATTAAGAGAGCTATACAACTTATGTTTTTACGTACAACAACCCAACATTGGTGGTGGCACTTCCCGAACGAGCGGGTGGTGTAGTTGTGCGTGTAACGTAAATAGCTTCACTTTGAAAAACCCGCTCCTTTGAGCGGGTTTTTTTATTGCCGTTTCACTGGAGCAGGTTTAAAAATCAACAAGAAAAAACGAGGTCTGAGGTGAACAACCTGACAACTGAACAAGACGGCAATTTAGAGACGCTGAGAGTGTCACTGCCTTATCAAGCGGAACCGCTACAGGTTTACCAAAATACCTGCCATGCCAATGGTGCCCATTTATTGCTTGATTCGGCTGACATTGGTACCAAACAACAAGTCAAAAGCTTATTGCTGATTGATGCCGCGTTGCAGCTTACCTGTAACGAGCAACAAGTGACTATTCAGGCGCTGACAGACAATGGTAACGCCCTGCTTCCATGGATTCAGAAAAAACTGGAGGACTGCGCGGCAATCACCACTATTAAGGATGGTTTAGTCGCAGATTTTACTGCTGCTGGAAACACGACGAGGGACGTGCCAATCGATGAAGATTCACGGCTTCGCCAAATCAGCAATATGGAGCCACTACGCACTCTGCAGCAGCAATTAATCAAAGCAAACGATACAGCGCAGCAGCATCCATTTTCAGTGTTTCTCGGTGGTGCGTTTGCCTACGACTTTGTCGCCAGCTACGAGCCGTTACCACAGGTTGAAGAAGGTGAAAACGACTGCCCTGATTACGTTTTTTACTTAGCTGAAACCCTGCTCATTATTGATCATCAAGCGCAAACCACCGAGCTACTTGGCAGTGTTTTTGGGGGCACAGGCCGTGATAAGCGTTACCAGGCCATGAGTCAGCGTGTTGGTGAACTAGCGGCTCGCTGCCAGTTGCCGGCAATAACACCCAAACCACTGCCGATTGACGTTGAAGTAACCGCAACACCCTCGGCTGACGAGTTTGCTTACATTGTTACTCAACTGAAAAAGAACATTGTCGCTGGGGATATTTTCCAGGTAGTGCCATCGCGCCGATTTAAAATGCCCTGCCCGGAACCTCTGGCTGCCTATAATCAGCTAAAGAAAAACAACCCGTCACCTTATATGTTCTTCATGAGCCACCCGGACTTCTCTCTGTTCGGCGCCTCACCAGAGTCAGCTCTAAAATACCAAAAAGAAGCAAACGAGGTTGAACTCTACCCTATCGCCGGTACGCGCCCACGGGGAAAAAATGCCGATGGCAGCATTAACCCAGATCTAGACAGCCGTATGGAGTTAGAATTAAGACTTGACCAAAAAGAGCTGGCTGAACATTTGATGTTGGTGGACTTAGCTCGTAACGACCTGGCGCGTATTAGTGAAACCGGCAGCCGTTATGTCGCCGACTTACTGCAAGTGGACCGTTACTCACAGGTCATGCATTTAGTGTCACGCGTTGTGGCGAAGTTAAGAGACGACTGCGACGCTTTGCACGCTTACCGGGCTTGCATGAATATGGGCACGTTAGTTGGAGCTCCCAAAGTCAGCGCCGCGACGTTAATTCGTCAGGTTGAAAAGCAGCGTCGCGGGAGTTATGGCGGTGCGGTTGGCTATTTGGCAGGAAATGGCGACATGGACACTTGCATTGTGATTCGCTCAGCCTTCGTTAAAAACGGTGAAGCGATAGTTCAAGCTGGCGCTGGTGTCGTGCATGACTCAAATCCTGACAGCGAAGTTGCTGAAACGGAAGGCAAAGCCAAAGCGGTAATTTTGGCGATTCAGCAGGCGCATTCAGTTCAGCAAGATAAAGCTCAACAAGGAGTGCAATCATGACGCAACCGATTCGTATTGTACTCATTGATAACGTCGACTCATTTTCTTACAACCTGGTTGATGAGCTTCGTCAGCTAGGTTACCCGCTGGTGGTCTACCGTAATCAGCTGGCCGCTGCAAACGTCATTAAACAACTGGAGAGTTATCAAGGCCAACAACTGGTCTGTCTGTCTCCGGGACCGGGTCACCCTGCCAACGCGGGAAACTTAATGGATATTGTTCGCTTTTGCAGCGGTCGTATTCCTATGTTGGGAATTTGCTTAGGGTTTCAGGCCTTGGTTGAGCTCTATGGAGGCCGAGTAGATACCTGTGGCGAAATTGTTCACGGCAAAACTGCGGTCATCGATACCATCGAACATGCTGTATTTACCAACGCAACCGACAACAACCAATGTGTTGTCGCTCGTTATCATTCGTTAAGTGGTTACGATCTGCCAGAAAGCGTAAAAATCATTGCGCAAATTAACGGGCCCGAAGGCACCATTCCTATGGCTGCAGAGTTTATCGATGGACAAGACCACAGCGACGCTGTTGGTTTTCAATTTCACCCCGAGTCGTTATTAACGCCAAAGGGAAAGCAATTACTCAGTAACAGCATTCACTATTTATTGGAAGGAGCAAAGCCATGAAGGCCCTACAAACTCTGATGTCCGGTGCGTCTCTGACGCAAGATCAAACCCGTGAGTTTTTTCAGCGCCTGATTAAAGGCGAGCTCAACGACACTCAAGTCACTGCTGCTTTGATAGCCATGAAAATGCGTGGGGAAACACCTGCAGAACTAGCCGGGGCTGCGGAGGCCATACTATCCGCTGCTAAGCCTTTTATACGACCGGACACAACGGTTATTGACAGTTGCGGTACCGGTGGCGATGGCAGTAACACCATTAATATCTCGACTACCGCCGCTTTGGTGGCAGCCAGTATGGGACTGGCGGTTGCCAAACACGGTAATCGTAGCGTTTCCTCGCGTTCAGGGTCTGCTGACGTTTTAGAGTCGTTAAAACTGCGCGTCAATTTAGATCCGTCTGACGCTTCTTCGCAACTGGCAGATAACGGTTTTTGCTTTCTGTTTGCGCCGCACTACCACCCGGGTATTAAACACGCGATGCCGGTAAGGCAAACCTTAAAAACACGCACGCTGTTTAATTTAATCGGGCCGCTGGTGAATCCGGCACGCCCTGACGCACAGCTTCTGGGGGTTTACAGTGACGAATGGGTACAACCTATGGCTGAAACCCTGCAAAGACTGGGCGTAAAGCGGGCTATGGTTGTCCACGGTAGTGGTCTGGACGAATTGGCTCTGCACGGACCGACCCGAGTTGTTGAATTGCGCGACGGTGAACTTAATGAATATCAGGTCGAGCCCACTGACTTTGGTGTTCCTTCTGCGCCGTTGAGCGAATTAAGAGGCGGTGATGCAGACTTTAATGCACGCATACTCGAAGATATTTTGGCCGGCGGCGGCAGTCCGGCTCAGCGCCACTCAGTTGCCATGAATGTTGCCGCCTTGCTGTATTTAAGCGGACAATATAACGATATGAAAGCAGCCACTGCGGCGACGCTTGAACATTTGGACACAGGACAGGCGCTATTGCACTTACGCCGCGTTCAGGACGCTCAGGAGACGTATCATGTCTAATGCGATATCACTGCAAAAAAACGTATTGAAAACCATTGTGGAACGCAAAGTTGAGCAAAACAAAGTTCAGTCTGAACTTATGCCTTTGAGTGACTTAAAAACGCAATTAACGCCCAGCGACAGAAGCTTATATGAAGCTTTGTGCGGTAAGCAGGCGGGCTTTATTCTGGAGTGCAAAAAGGCGTCGCCGTCGAAAGGTCTCATTCGTGCCGATTTTGATGCCCCTGAGCTGGCAAAAGCTTATGCACCCTATGCAGCGGCCATTTCAGTTCTGACTGAGCCCGAGTTTTTTCAGGGGCGTTTGGATTACCTGACCGCCGTACGTCAGCAGGTAAAACAGCCAGTGCTGTGCAAAGACTTCTTTATTGATGAAGAACAGGTTTACCGTGCTCGCTACTTTGGCGCTGACGCTATTTTGTTAATGCTATCAGTACTTAATGACGAGCAATACAGTGGCCTCCGCAACGTTGCGGAGGCACTTAACATGGATGTACTGACTGAGGTCGCTAACGAGGATGAAATGCAGCGCGCCGCGCGATTGGACGCCAAGATTATTGGCATTAACCACCGCGACTTAACCGATTTAAGCATTGACCCGAATCGCAGCGCTAAATTGGCATCGTTAGCTCCGCAGAAAGCGTTATTAGTCGCTGAGTCAGGCTTTTCAACACATGCAGACATTCGCCGGGTTGCCCCTTTCGTTAATGGCTTTTTAGTCGGCAGTGCGTTGAGTGCGCAACCCAATGTCGATTTAGCCTGTCGGGAACTGCTTTTTGGGCAAAACAAAGTCTGTGGTTTAACTCGTGCAGAAGATGCCATTAATGCGCGTTCACAAGGCGCAGCCTACGGCGGCTTGATCTTTGTCGAACATTCTCCTCGTTATATTAACGTCGAGCAGGCTCAGCAAATCACTTCTGAAGTCAACGGCCTGAATTACGTTGGCGTATTTGCTGACACCGCCTTGCAGAAAGTTATTGACGTTGTTTCTAAGGTCGGTTTGTCAGTGATTCAATTGCATGGGCACGAAGACATCGATTACGTCGTGCAACTACGTCAGCAACTTCGTGAGCAAGGACTTAGCGCTGTAAGAATATGGAAGGCGCTGGCTATTGAGACACCCGCTCAGTTACCCGATTTACCCATCGATGGCTTTTTACTGGATAATCGCAGAGGCGGTAGTGGCCAGACATTTGATTGGTCATTATTAGAAGGCTTAACGCCTGCGGAACGTCAACGTTGCTTGCTCGCTGGCGGCATCGGCCCTGAAAGTATTGACGAAGCTGTCACCCTTGGCTTTGTCGGCGTCGATATGAATTCACGCGTGGAATGGGCTCCGGGCATTAAAAATGCCTCAAAAGTATCGCAAACATTCATGAAGATTCGCCAATATGGGCGATTTTCAGATCAACAAGTTTCTAAACGCATTCAACAGGAGGCTGTATGAGTCAGTCATTACCCGCTTATTTTGGCGATTTCGGCGGCCAGTTCGTTCCTGAAATCTTATTACCGGCGCTTGAGCAGCTCGAGCAAGCTTTTATTGACGCGCAGCAAGACGAAGAGTTTCAGGTTGAGTTTCGGGGGTTACTGAAAAACTATCTTGGCAGACCAACCCCGTTAAGTTTATGCCGTAATTTGCCGCTTGAGAGCCCAAACAACACCAAAATTTATTTAAAACGTGAAGACTTACTTCACGGTGGAGCCCACAAAACCAACCAAGTGCTGGGGCAGGCACTGCTTGCAAAACGTATGGGCAAAACACGTATTATTGCGGAAACCGGTGCCGGTCAGCACGGTACTGCCACAGCACTTGCCTGCGCCCTGCTCGATTTAGAGTGCATTATTTACATGGGCAAGAAGGACGCTGAGCGCCAGCAACCCAATGTATTTCGCATGGAGCTAATGGGCGCAAAAGTAGTGTCCGTCGATACCGGCAGCGGCACCTTAAAAGACGCGGTTAACGAAGCTTTGCGCGATTGGACGGCTAGCTACCCTAATACTCATTATTTATTGGGAACCGCGGCCGGTGCACACCCCTTCCCAACTATTGTGCGCGAATTCCATCGCATGATAGGTGAAGAAGCAAAAGCTCAAATTAAAGAGCAGGCCGGGCGCTTACCGGACGAGGTTATTGCCTGCGTTGGCGGCGGTTCTAATGCAATCGGCATGTTTGCGGACTTTATTGACGAAGAAGGTGTTGACTTGGTCGGCGTTGAGCCTGCGGGTAAAGGCGTCGAAACCTCGCATCACGGTGCGACGCTTACTGCGGGCAAACCCGGTATCTTACACGGATGCCTCTCATTCCTAATGCAGGACACCGAAGGGCAAATTGAAGAATCCTATTCCGTTTCTGCCGGCCTGGACTACCCGGGTGTTGGCCCGCAGCACGCACACTTGAAAGCTATTGGTCGCGCTCGCTATGAGTCGGTGACTGATGAAGAAGCCTTAGAGGCTTTTAAACTATTGTCGCGTCATGAAGGTATTATTCCGGCTCTGGAGTCAGCTCATGCATTAGCTTATGCATTAAAACGCGCCGCCGAGCCTGACGCTCCTGAAATTCTGCTTATTAATTTATCGGGGCGTGGTGACAAAGATATTGATCATGTTCGTCGTATTTTTAGTGCCCAGGAACACGCTACGGAGAGACAACAATGAGCCGGTATGAAACTTGTTTTGCACGATTAAAAGCCGATAACCAAGGCGCTTTTGTTCCTTTCGTTACAATTGGCGATCCGAACCCCGATCAAAGTCTTGAAGTCATAAAGGCGCTTATCGACGGTGGAGCTGATGCTTTGGAGCTGGGTTTGCCGTTTTCCGACCCCGTCGCCGACGGACCTGTGATTCAGCGTGCTAACTTACGTGCGCTGAATGCAGGGACTAACTTTAGTGACATTTTAAAGCTTTTAAAAGCTGTTCGCGACTACTCACCGCAAATACCCATAGGTTTACTGGTTTATGCGAATTTGATATACGCTAAAGGTGTTCGCGAGTTTTACCAACAAATGAAAGATGTTGGAGTCGATTCAGTACTTATTGCTGACGTTCCAACCAAAGAAGCGAAACGCTTCGCTGAAATAGCACGGGAAATTGGTATTGAGGCTGTCTTTATCGCCCCACCCGATGCCAGCGACACATTACTGCAAACCATTGCAAAGCAGTGCTCAGGCTATGTGTATTTACTGAGCCGCTCTGGGGTTACCGGTGCTGAGACACAAATGCAGGCCCCCGCTTCAGAACTTATCGACAAGTTAAAAAACGCCGGAGCGCCTCCTATTTTGCTCGGCTTCGGAATATCACAACCGGAGCACGTCGAAAAAGCTCTGGCTGCGGGAGCCGATGGTGCCATTAGCGGCTCGGCTGTGGTTGCGCTTATTGAGAAAAACCTCGACAATAACGCGCAACAGATAGCGGACTTAAAAGCGTTTATCCGAAGCATGAAAGCCGCCACATCGCTGAAGTAAAGACAAACCGGAGTAGTAAATGGCCCTGTTATTAGAATATATACCGATAATCGCCTTTTTTGTGTTCTACAAAATGGCGGACATTTATGTCGCAACCGGTGTTTTAATGGCAGGGACAGTGGTTCAGTTACTTGGACTGAAACTTCTCCGGCAGCCACTAACCACCCGACACTGGGTTTTGTTGGCTGTTGTTATGGTGTTCGGCGCAGTCACTCTACTTCTGCGTGATGACTGGTTCATTAAAGTGAAAGTGTCGGTTGTCTATGTCGCCATCGCACTATTGCTTTTGGGCGGCTTGTTTTGGAAAAAACGCAGTCCGATACAATCGATGATGGGTAAAGACATTAAATTACCGGATGCCGCCTGGTTAAAATTAACTTACGCCTGGATTGTGTTCTGCCTGGCATTAGCTGCGCTCAACCTTTACATTGCAGAGTTTTGGAGTCAGGAGGCTTGGGTAAACTTTAAGGTTTTCGGTATTTTAGGCATCACTTTAGTATTTACCATCGGTACCGGCCTTTATATGTATCGTCATGCCAGTGAAGAGGAGAACTCGCACTAATGTGGTTCGTTATTTTTGCAGAAGATCACCCGGACTCACTGGAGGCGCGTAAGCGAGCGCGCCCCGCTCATCTTGAGCGACTCAAAGCATTGCAAAACGATGGTCGTTTGTTAGTTGCAGGTCCATGTCCAGCGATAGCCGAACTTGACCCGGGCGTACTCGGTTATACCGGTTCTGTCGTCATTGCGGAGTTCGACACATTACAAGACGCTGAACAATGGGCAAATGACGACCCATACTGGGAAGCAGGTGTCTATAAACAAGCTTCGGTAAAGCCCTTTATCGCTGCACTTCCAAACTAACCCGCTATTGTCGTTATGTCGAAAAACATGAAGAGTATCGAGCTCACGAACAATAATCGCTACTTACACTGTGTAAGGTTCGAGCCACAAACCAAAATTAAAGCCACTGTCGTCATAGCTGCGGCTCTTGGTGTAAAACAACGCTTCTACCAACCCATTGCGCGTTGGCTGAGTGAGCAGGGCTATCAAGTTATTACTTTCGACTACTACGGCATTGGTCAGTCCGTTGATAAACCATTAAAACAGATAAAGTCTGATATTATTGAATGGGCTGAACTGGATATTAAGTCAGTGCTCGACTACGCCCAGTCCTGCCAGCAAGGTGAGCCGTTAATATGGCTGGCGCATAGCCTGGGCGGTCAAATTGTTGGTCTAGCTCCAAACAGTGACTGTATCAACAAAATGGTCACAGTTGCCAGTGGCACCGGTTACTGGTTAAAGGCTAGCAAACAAGTTCGCTGGACATCCTGGTTGTTGTGGTATTTTGCCGCTCCTATCAGTACGCCCATAGCCGGCTACTTCCCCGGTAAACGCTTGAACATGGTGGGTGATATGCCTGCGCCAGCCATGATGCAATGGAGCCGTTGGTGCCGCAGCAAAGATTATCTATTTGACAACATCTCCGCCGAACAACAAGAGCGTTACAACCGCTTTTCAGCACCTATTCGCGCATTCCATATTACCGACGACGAGCTACTCCAGCGCTCAAATATTGAGAGTTTACTGAGTCACTACCCAAATGCCGAAAAGTCGTTAACGGACTTAACCCCCGAGATGACTAACAGCAAAGGCATTGGTCACTTCAACTTCTTCCGTAGTCAATTTAAAGAGTCACTTTGGCGTAAAAGCTTGCTAGACGCCCTAGAGGTCAATTAAAGTCTTTGTATTGACGAAGTAATCAGGGACTCTTAGACCGTGCATTATCAAATGGAAATGGCACTTTCATTACTGGCAGCGCTTGCTTTAGGTTTGATGATAGGCATTGAGCGAGGTTGGTCGGGTCGTGACAGCGAAGAAGGAGCTCGCGTTGCCGGGGTGCGCACGTTTAGCCTTATTGGTTTAAGTGGGGGTGTTTTCGCCATACTCGCCCAACAATGGGGTGTATGGCTCATTATTACCGGTTTTGTTGTTGTCGCCATTCTTATTGCGGCTTCATACATCAGCCACAGTAAGCTTTCAGACGACGCTGGCATCACCACTGAGTTTTCTATGTTGCTGACCTTCGCGTTAGCCATTTGGGGCGCCTCTGGCGATCCACTACCGGCTCTAAGCTGCGGAGCTGTCGTCGTTGCGCTTTTGGGCCATAAGAAAAACTTACATAAATTACTCAAACGTATTTCTCCTAAGGCCTTTTATTCTGGCATTACCTTACTGCTTATTTCCGTGGTGGTGCTCCCGCTGCTGCCCGACGAAGGGTACGGTCCATGGCAAGCGCTAAACCCTTACTGGCTATGGTGGATGGTGGTGTTAATCTCCGGGCTGTCATTTATTGGTTACTTATTTACCCAACTGCTCGGCGAAAAGAGAGGCACGCTCATTACCGCAATAGCCGGAGGCTTTGCGTCATCCACCGCCGTCACTCTGACCATGGCCCGCTTTGCTAAAAGAAACTCTCACACCGCTATTTATGTGAGCGGCATGTTACTGGCTTGCAGCATTATGTTTCCGCGAGTGCTGATAGAAGTCTTTGTTGTCAATCATCAACTTCTGGGAATACTCTGGCCCTCGATTACGCTCATGTTTTTAGGGGCGCTGGTCGTGATGGTGATGATATACCGCCAGCAAAAACAGAGAGCCCCCTCAAATGCCTCTGATATCACTATTAATAATCCATTACAGTTAGGTACCGCCATACAGTTTGGCGTGCTTTTGGCCGTTATCTTGTTATTGTCAGAGGCCATGAAGCAGTGGTTTGGCGACGCGGGTATCTACAGCCTGGCTATTATTTCAGGCTTAATGGACGTCGACGCTATTACGTTATCGCTTTCCCGATCGGCTCAGAATGAACTGTCTCCGGAAGTGGCTGTTATGGGCATCATCCTGGCCTGCGCCAGTAATACCCTACTGAAAGGCATTATGTTTGCATCTGTTGCCGGCATAAAGCTGCATTATAAATACGCCGTTTACATGACTTTGGCCATCGTTCCCGGACTGCTTTACGGCTTCTTGAACGTACTTTAAAGGAGGAGTTTTGCTATTACTACCTAGTTTTGATGATGTCGCTGCCGCCGCTGAGCGTATTCGCCCATACGCCCATAAGACTCCTGTGTTGACGTCACGCACAGCAAATAAAAAGCTGGGGGCTGAGCTTTTCTTTAAATGTGAAAACTTCCAACGTATGGGCGCGTTTAAATTTCGCGGCGCCATGAATGCGCTACTGCAGTTTGATGAAGCGCAGAAGAAAGCCGGCGTCATTGCATTTTCCTCGGGAAATCACGCACAAGCGATAGCCTTAGCGGCTCAGTTGCTCGATATTAAAGCGACCATCATCATGCCAGAAGACGCGCCAAAGTCGAAGGTGAACGCGACCCGCGGCTACGGCGCTGAAATTATTCATTATGATCGTTACACAGAGAACCGTGAAAAAATAGGCAGAGAGCTCGCTGAGGAGCACGGTTATACGCTCATACCGCCTTACGACCATCCGCATATTTTGTCAGGGCAAGGCACTGCCGCAAAAGAGCTGTTTGAAGAAGTAGGAGAACTTGATGCACTATTTGTGTGTTTAGGTGGCGGCGGTTTGCTATCCGGCTGCGCGTTAGCGGCGCGCCATTTCGCACCTGACTGCAAGGTTTACGGTGTCGAACCGGCAACCGGAAACGACGGTCAGCAGTCGTTCCGAAAAGGTGAAATTGTTCGTATTGAAACACCCAAAACCATCGCTGATGGCGCTCAAACACAGTATTTGGGCGAATATACTTTTCCCATCATTCAAGATAATGTCGACGATATTCTAACCGTCAACGATTCCAGCTTAATTGAGTCCATGCGCTTTTTCGCTGAACGAATGAAGATGGTTGTTGAACCGACGGGATGCCTCGGCTTCGCTGCTGTAGAGCAACTTAAAGATGAGCTGCGGGGCAAACGTGTTGGCGTTATCATTAGCGGTGGCAATGTCGATATAAGCCACTATGCAGAACTCTTAAGCTCTTAAAAAGTAGGATGATTAAATGACAGTACCCCAGTGGATAGATACCCTCGATACGCCTTATTTGCTGATTGATGAAACCATTCTAAAACGCAATATCGCGCATTTAAAAACTCGAGTTGAATCACTGGGAAGTCACTTACGCCCTCACTTGAAAACTTTGCGAACGTTAGAGGCTGCCGATTACTTACTTGCGGATAAAACCAGACCCGCGACAGTATCAACGCTGGCAGAAGCGGAAGCCTACGCAAAAGCTGGCTACACCGACCTACTTTACGCCGTAGGCATTGCACCGGCAAAACTGAGCCGCGTCGCTCAACTGCGTAAGCGCGGTATTAACCTTCATATCCTGCTCGATAATATAGCGCAGGCAAAGGCAGTAAGTGACTTTGCACAAAAACACCAACAAGACTTCTCTGTTTTTATTGAAATAGACAGTGATGATCACCGTGGCGGTATTAAGCCCGAAGCACCTGAGCTTATTGATATTGCGCAGCAACTTGGTCACAACTTTACCGGACTTATGACCCATGCAGGTGGCTCATACGGTTGTCATACCCCAGACGCTTTAAAAGCATTCGCTAAACGAGAGTGTGATGCGGTTCGCATTGCCAAAAGCAGATTAGAAGCATCTGGCATTCATTGCTCAATAACCAGCGTTGGATCAACACCAACCGCTCATTATGGAGAAGACTTTAGTGACATTACAGAGGTGCGCGCTGGCGTTTACACTACCTTTGACTTAGTAATGAAAAATATCGGCGTGTGCGACTTTTCTGACATAGCCATGTCGGTAGTGACAACTGTCATCGGGCACAACAAAGAGAAAGGCTGGGTACTGACAGACAGCGGTTGGATGGCACTGTCACGTGATCGCGGTACCGCGAGCCAGGATGAGGATTTTGGCTACGGACAAGTCTGTAAAGTAGACGGTTCTCTGCTGGAAGGCTTACGCGTTAACAGCACATCGCAAGAGCACGGCGTTATCGAATTAAACGACGTTTACCAACTAGACGACTTTCCCGTTGGCTCGCAATTGCGCATATTGCCCAACCACGCCTGTGCAACCGCCGCCATGCATCCGCTTTACCACGTACTAATGAGTGATGGTTCACATAACACCTGGCAACGCATTATGGGTTGGTAAGCCCCGTGAAGCTTATCGAATAACTTCAGTAGTCACTTCAATAATCCCGGCATCCAAGTCGGCGATTTCGCCAAAGGCAGAGCGCGATAGGTCGATGATTCTCCCGTCAATAAAGGGGCCTCGATCATTAATTTTAACCACAACGCTTTTGTTATTAGCGATATTGGTGACTCGAACTTTGGTGCCAAATGGCAAGGTTCTGTGAGCGGCGGTGTCTGCGAAGTGGTTATACCGCTCACCACTGGCTGTGGTTCTGAATTGGTATTTCATGGCGTAATACGACGCCTTTCCGGACTCTTGTTTGCCAATCAAGTTACCGGGACTCTTGGCCGGAATGGAGCTACAACCGCTAAGCGCCAGTATGGATAAACTGACGCCTAACATAAGATTTTTAACGGAGTGTGTGTTTTTTGTTTTCATTCCTTAATCTTACTGAGTTCCGAAGACCCTGTCCGTTAAGGAAATAAAAAGGCACTGTAAAGATTTACACACTCACCTGAAAAGCTTCACGCACGGTTGGATACTTGAATTCAAAGCCATGGTTCCGCAGTTTGTCCGGCACCACAGCTTGCCCTTCAAGCAACATCGACGACATTTCACCCAAGCCAAGCTTAAGCACAAATGCGGGGACTCTCATAAAGTGTGGTTTATTCAATACCGACGCCAAAGTACGGCTAAAGGCTTCATTGGTAACCGGCCCCGGAGCGGTCATGTTAACGGGGCCCGATAAATTGTCGTGCTGCAGTAAATACTGGATGGCCCGAACCATGTCCTCAAGTTGTATCCAGGACATCATTTGCTTACCTTCACCTAAAGGTCCGCCTAAACCGATTTTGTATGGAAGGATCATTCTCGCTAACGCACCTTCACCTTTTGCCAGCACCACGCCTGTGCGAAGCAATACAACGCGAGTGCCCTTTTCAGCCGCTAAAGCCCTACGCTCCCACTCCTGACACAACGTCACCGCGAAGTCCGTGTGCTCGGGCTTGCCCTCTTCGTTGACAGGCTCTGAGTCTCTCGGGCCATAATAGCCAATCGCAGAGCCACTCAGAAACACCTTAGGCGGAGCTTCTGCAGCATTCATTAAGGAAGCTATCTTTTCTGTAACTTGCCAACGACTGTCTTTTAACGCTTGCTTACGAGAGTCACTCCAGCGTTTGTCAGCAATACCCTCACCCTGCAAATTGATAACCGCATCAAATTGGCCGATATCCGCCACCTCGTCCACTGAGGATAATAAACTAACATCGTCGCCCAACAGCTTCCTGGCTCGCTCTTTGTCGCGTGTGGTGACCGTGAACTTATGATCACTGCGGTATTTGCGAATAAACGCAGAGCCAATTAGGCCTGTACCTCCCGTCATCAAAATCTTCATCGGTCACCTCCTGAGTCAGTCACTGGCGCAAACTTACGCGAGCTTGCGGATAAGTTGCGCTGTATTGCGTTTAATTAGGCGATAACATGACAAACGACCTAAAATAGCCACTACCAAAGCACCGCAAAGTGGTCCTACAAGCCATAGTTTCCAATGGATTACCGGCGTCATGTTAAATACTTGGTTTTGCAATATGAACAAGGATATTTCCATCGCCAGTGTGGCTATTAATCCACTAATAGCACCCAACACCAAAAACTCGTAAGTAATGCTACGACTCAATAATTTACCAGGCGCACCCAGCGTCCGCAGAATCACAAGTTCTTTCTGCCGTTCTTCCATGCTCGCCTGAACCTGTGCAACCAAGACCAGTGAACCAGCGATAATCACGAGAACCAACACAAACACTATCGCCAGACTTACTTGCCCAATCACCTCACGTATCTGATCAATCATCGCATCCAGATCAATCAACGACGTTTGTGGGAAAGGCTTAAAGAGTTCATAAAGCTCACTCTTGCGCTCTTCGCCTAACCTAAAGCTGGTGATATATGTCGCCGGAAAGTCTTCCAATGTCGAGGTGTTGAATATCATGTAAAAGTTCGGCTGCAGCGTGTTCCAGTCGGCTTTTCGCAAACTGGTCACCGGCACTGTAAACTCCTGCCCACCTAAATTAAAGCGTAGTTCATCACCCACTTTAATATCCAGTCGTTCTGACACATTTAGCTCAACAGACACCTGAGGTTTTGCGTCATCGCCCCACCACTCACCGGCTGTTAGCTCGTTGTTAGGTGGTAAGGTATCGCGCCATGTCAGCGACAGCTCCCGACCAATGCCCTCGCGTCCTTCTGCTTCGTCGTCTTCACGATCTTCCTTGGTCACTTCGTCATGAAGTTTTTCACCATTAATATGAGTTAAACGCCCCGGCACGATAGGGTAGAGATCAGTCGACGGAATATTTTCACGCTCGAACATTGCCTGCATATCATCAACATTGTCCTGGGCAATATTAATGGCAAAGTAGTTCGGAGCGTCTGCTGGTAACTGTCGTTTCCAGTCTTCCAGTAAGTCGTTGCGTAAAACAATCACTAATAACAGCAACATAATAGCTGTTGAGAAGCTCAGCATTTGTACGCTGTTTTGCGCGGCTCTTCGCTGCAAACCTGCCATTGCGAGGCGCCAGCTGCTACCAGCCTGCATCCCCGCCTTGCGGCTTGCCGTAATAAATAAACGCCCCAGCCCCAGTAAAATGACTGCTGCGACGGCTCCCCCCGCGAACAAAGCCGTCGAGAGCCACCACTGCTGACTGTAAATTACCAGCAGTGCGTAAATGGTTCCGCCACTCAATACCCACTGCAACCAACGAATAGCGTTACCCGCGGTTAACTGACGGTGCAATACACGCAATGGCGGAATCGCCACCAAGCGAAACAGCGGATACAAAGTAAACATAACAGCACTGATAACACCGGTTGCTGCCGCCAGTGCGTATGGTTGCCAACCGGATTGCGGTAAGGTTGCGTCAAGCTTTTGAGAGACCCACTCAATCACAAAGTACTGAATAGCCCAGCCCAGCAACATACCAATAGCAACACTCACTGCGGTTAATAACAGCAAGTGCAGAATGAAAATACGGCGTATTTGTTTTTTATCAGCCCCTAAGGTTTTAAAAATAGCGACCACATCATAGTTTCGCTGGCAATAACGCTGCGCTGCTACTGCCACCGCTGTTGCGGCCAGTACCACACCGAGCAGGCTTGCCAGCATCATAAAGCGCTCAGCTCGATTTAAAGAACGCGATAACGGGCTATCACCATCTTCAATACTACGCCAACTGTGGGTGTCGTCATTGAGTCGAGGTAACAGCCAGTCTTCGTAAGCATCAATAGCGCCTGGTTCGCCAGCCATTAGTGCGTTAAAACGCACACGGCTACCCGGTTGAATGAGCCCCGTTTCTTCTAGCTGAGAATGGCGAATAATGACATTTGGGCTGTCAGTAAAGACCGAGAAACCGACATCAGGCTCGTAAGTGACGACTTTAGTCACCTTAAAGCTGCTGTTGCCCACTTCAATTGAGTCGCCAATGTCTAACTGCAGTGCCTGAAACAACTGCGATGCAACCCAAGCCTCACCTTCGGCGGGAAGTCCTTCAGCCACATACCCTTGCCCAAACGGCTGGTCTGCGATTTCTAGCTCACCTCGTAATGGGTAACCGTCACTGACCGCTTTGACATCCACCAGGGTCATATTCTCGCCAGAAAACGCCATGGAGTTGAACACGACTTTCCAAGCCGTTTGGAGTTTCATTTGTCCGGCTTGATCCAGCCATTCCTGGGGTATGTCACGACGTGAGCTCAAAACACGATCCGCGGCTAAGAATTCACTGCTGCGTTCAGTCAGTCCGGCTTGTAGGCGGTCACTGAAAATAGAAAGAGACAACACGGCGGTAACCGACAAGATAATTGCCAGCGCCATAATTGTCAGCTCACCTCGTTTCAGCTCCTGCTTAAGCAAACGAAACGAAATTTTATGCCACATCCTGTGTCGCCTCCGATAACTGCCCAGCTTCCATTTGCAGCACGCGCTGACAACGTTTCGCTAACTGTTGGTCATGCGTCACCATTATTAATGTTGTGCCATAGTCTTTGTTGAGGTCGAATAGTAATTCTTCGACCTTACCACCGGTTTTAGCATCAAGATTACCAGTAGGTTCATCGGCAAACAGAATTTTTGGCTGACCGACAAACGCACGCGCAATAGCAACCCGTTGCTGTTCACCGCCTGACAGCTGGTTTGGGTAATGGTGCCAGCGATCTTCCAGCCCAACTTTGGCTAATAGTTCGCGGGCTTCTTTCTCTGCGCCTTTATGACCCGCCAGTTCAGCGGGTAACATGACGTTTTCCAGAGCACTTAAACTTGGCACCAATAGGAACGACTGAAAAATAAAGCCAACTTTATCAGCACGAACTTTCGCGCGCTGCTCTTCATCCAATTCGCTCAGTTTTTCGTTCTCTATAAGAACCTCTCCGGAGGATGCGAGGTCTAACCCCGCAAGCAGCGACAGCAACGTTGATTTGCCAGAGCCTGACGCACCAACAATGGCAACAGTCTCGCCGGCATTGATACTGACGTTAATTGGCTGCAGAATCTGTAATGGACCCTCAGAGGTGTCTACGGTTTTTTCCAGTTGTTGAGCTTGAATGAGCATAAAATGAAAAACTTCCTTTTGAAAACGTGTCTATTTTTATCACTGTTGCTAGTTATACGCAGTGTTTCCGCAAATGTCTCACTTGTCGTTTTAGGTGACAGCCTAAGCGCCGGTTACGGACTTTCTCAGGAGCAAACCTGGGTGGCCGAACTCGATCGCCGCTGGAACCAATCTCATCCCAATATTAATATCATAAACGCTAGCATTAGTGGCGAAACCACACGTGGTGGCTTAAGCCGCTTAGAAGGCGTTTTAGAGCGTCACCAACCCGACGCATTATTTATAGAACTCGGCGGCAACGACGGACTTAGAGGCTTTGACCTCAACACAGTTCGGTCAAACTTGAAACAAATGATCGATAAAGCGCAGCAACAAGGCGTTAAAGTAGCGTTGAGCCAGGTTATGGTACCACCCAACTATGGTCAGAGATTCGCCGAACAGTTTCGACAAGTTTTTGCAGAAGTTGCGAAAGAAGAAGGCGTTAAACTCGTGCCGTTCTTTATGGAGAAAATAGCGACTAACCCAGGCTATGTGCAGAACGATGGCATTCACCCCACCGCGGAAGCCCAGCCAAAAATCGCTGACTTTTTAGAACCCTATTTACTCGAGCTGACAAAATAAAGGCACAAAAAAACCGCCTTCTGGCGGTTAATGTATTGTCCTGAAAATGGCGTCCCCTAGGGGATTCGAACCCCTGTTACCGCCGTGAAAGGGCGGTGTCCTAGGCCTCTAGACGAAGGGGACCCTGGACTGTTTTCTGTGCGTTGTGACCCTCTTAAAAGAGATGGCGTCCCCTAGGGGATTCGAACCCCTGTTACCGCCGTGAAAGGGCGGTGTCCTAGGCCTCTAGACGAAGGGGACGCAATAATCACTTTGCATCACGGTATTTGAATGGCGTCCCCTAGGGGATTCGAACCCCTGTTACCGCCGTGAAAGGGCGGTGTCCTAGGCCTCTAGACGAAGGGGACGCAACCAAATACTTTTACTACTGTCGGCGCTCTACCGAAAACAACGTGGTGGAGCTAAGCGGGATCGAACCGCTGACCTCTTGCATGCCATGCAAGCGCTCTCCCAGCTGAGCTATAGCCCCGCACCTGGCAATCACAGACTGCCTTGACAGCGGGGCGCATTCTATTTCGAGCGGCGCTAATGTGTCAACTATTTTTTGAAAAAATAAGACTGTTTGGCTGTTTTTATGGCAGTTTGTTCAGTTATTCATCAAAAACTATTTTTTCAAGCCGTCCGGCAGTTTTTGGTGATAAACATGATACACCTCTTCCAGCCCTTCCCGACTTGAAACAGACACATTCATGTCATTCACTAAACCGTTATCCAAACGATAAACCCAACCATGTAACGTAAGAGGCTGTTCTCTATCCCAGGCTTCCTGAACAACATTAGTTTTAGCTAGATTTTTTACCTGCTCTATGACATTCAATTCGCACAAACGATCAACTTTTTGAGAGTCTTCCAGAGCAGCTATTTCATCGGCATGCTCGCGGTAAACATCGCGAATCGGATACAGCCAGTGGTCAACCAACCCATGGGGCTTTGATTCCATGGCAGCTTTGACACCGCCACAGCCATAATGACCCACGACTAGTACGTGTCGAACCTTCAACGTTTCAATAGCAAACTGAATCACAGACAGGCAGTTAAAGTCTGTCTGAATAACCTGGTTTGCCACATTTCTGTGTACGAATAACTCGCCAGGATCCATACCAACAATCTGATTCGCCGGCACTCGACTATCAGAGCAGCCAATCCATAAGTACTCTGGAGCTTGCTGCCCTACCAAACGTTTAAAGAAGTCAGGGTCTCTTTGGATCTGCTCTTCCGCCCACGCTTTATTGTTTTCAATCAAATGCTTAATGTCTGGCATGATGTATCCTAAAGCCGTTTTAACGCAATGTTACGCACTCTCACGCTGAGCTATAAATTCTAAAGCAAGGTCAATTCGCGCCAAAACGGTTTTTGGGGGTATTAATTCCAGGGTTTCACCTAACGAAGGAGAGTTACCTCCACCGGTAGCAGCTACCCTTAAAGGCATACCTACTTTGCCCATGCCCACATCCAAATCAGCGGCAGTTTGATTAATTGCGGCCTGAATAGTATCAGCATTCCAGTCGTTCACTGCTCCAAGCAGTTCTTTTGCTTTCAGTAGGGGCTCTTTCGCCACCGGACGTAAATGCTTCTTCGCCGCTTTTTCGTCAAACTCTTCTACTGACTCAAAGAAATAGCGGCTAATGGCAGCCATTTCTTTCAAGGTTTTCACCCGGTCTGCTTGCAAACCAACCACTTTTTCAAGAGCAGGACCGTTGCTGGTATCCACGCCAATTTGGTCAAACTGCCACTGCAGTTGGGGCACCACTTTTTCAGCCGGCAGCGTTTTCATATAGTGCTGATTTAGCCAGTTCAGCTTTTCGGTATTAAAGGCAGATGCTGCTTTATTCACATCATCCAGTTTGAAGTATTCAATGAGTTCTTCGCGACTGAATATTTCCTGATCACCATGAGACCAACCCAGGCGCGCTAAGTAGTTAACGACCGCTTCAGGTACATAACCGTCATCACGGTATTGCATGACACTGACCGCGCCGTGACGTTTAGAAAGCTTTTTACCGTCGTCACCTAAAATCATGGAAACGTGTGCATATTCTGGTACAGGCGCCCCTAGAGCTTTAAGGATATTAATCTGGCGCGGTGTGTTGTTAATGTGGTCTTCACCACGAACAACATGCGTAATATCCATGTCCCAGTCATCTACGACAACACAGAAGTTATAGGTCGGCGTGCCATCGGTTCGGGCAATGATCAAATCATCCAGCTCAGTATTCGCAAATTCAATACGCCCGCGAATGTGATCATCGAAAACCACGCTACCTTCTTGCGGGTTACGAAAACGAATCACGTATTTGTCACCGCCAACGTTAGGATTATCACGGCAATGACCGTCGTAGCGAGGCTTTTCACCGGCTGCCATTTGCTCTTCACGCATTTTTTCCAAACGCTCGGCAGAACAATAGCACTTGTAAGCTTTATCTTCTTCCAAAAGCTTATCAATAAGCTCTTTGTAGCGGTCAAAACGTTGAGTTTGATAATAAGGACCACGATCCCAGTTCAACCCTAGCCATTCCATGCCTTCTAAAATTGCATCAATAGCAGGCTGTGTTGAGCGCTCACGGTCGGTGTCTTCAATACGTAATACGAACTCACCGCCTTGTGCCTTGGCAACTAACCAAGAATATAAAGCGGTACGAGCACCACCGACATGCAAATAACCTGTTGGACTGGGAGCAAAACGCGTTACCACACTCATGTTTTTTCCTTTCATTTAAACCGGTCAAAATAATGGCGGCAAGTTTATCAAGACTGAGCGCTCAGCGCATCTGCTAATCGAAATGATTAAAATGTCAGCAAACAGCACAAAGTTCGCAATTTTTATTTGACAGTTTTTATCTGATCCCTATAATGCCTCCTCGCAACGACGCAGAAGTGTCACAGTGAGAATGGTTGCTTAGCTCAGTTGGGAGAGCATCGCCCTTACAAGGCGAGGGTCACTGGTTCGAGCCCAGTAGCAACCACCACTTCTCTTCTTCCCCTTAGTTGCAGACCTTCAGGATGGTTGCTTAGCTCAGTTGGGAGAGCATCGCCCTTACAAGGCGAGGGTCACTGGTTCGAGCCCAGTAGCAACCACCATTTTTTATTCCTGCTCATTTCAGATTTTCAAGCAAATAATCTAACAAAACTCTGACTTTCGGAATCACTTGCCTGTTTTCAGGATACAGCGCCCAAATACCGTCGTCTTCTTGTCTAAATTGTCCCAAAACCTCTTTCAGTTGACCGGTTTCCAGTGCCTCTGTCACGTAGTAATCAGGTAGCATCGCTAGACCCAAGCCTTTTATCGCTGCATCTCTAAGCGCCAAGCCGTTGTTACAATGCAAATAAAGCTCAGGTCGGAAAGTTTCAGATCGCCCTTCTACCTCAAAACGCCACTGTTTAACCGTGCCCGTAAAACAACGATGAGCTTCCAGTTCATTTATCGTGTTAGGCTCTCCAAAGCTTTTAAAATAACTCGGTGCGCCTACAACATAGTGGCGACGAGTTCCCAACTTACGCGCCCTTAATCTTGGGTTACCCAGTTGCCCTAAACGTATCGCCACATCATAACTACCTTCGATTAGGTCGACCTGTTCGTTGGTCAATTGCAGATCAAGCCAACAGTCTTCATAAACTTGTAGAAAGTTATTTAAAAGTGGTGCTATAAAACGTTCACCATAATAGACAGGCGCAGTAATTCTAATAAGTCCCTGAGGTTGTTGTGTGCGCTGCTGAATGGCCTGATCGGCATCCCTCAAGCTGGCGACTAAATGCTGGCAGTGCGGCAGATATAACTCCCCTTCTTCTGTTAAGCTGACACTGCGGGTCGACCGGTAAAGCAGTTGCATATGCAGTCGACTCTCCAGCGCAGCTATATTCCGACTGACCTGTGCGACAGACAGACCTAACTCCTGCGCTGCTGCGGTAAAGCTCTGCCGTTCAGCGACAGCGGCAAACTCACTAATTCCCTGCCAAGCTTTCATTTCAACCTATTATTTCATTTATGAAAAAGTAATTTGTATAAACATAAGATTACCTGCTTATGAGAAAAAGTTAAACTTAGGCTACGCTTTTACGTAATTAAATTAACTGTCTAAAAGGAAACATCATGGAAACAATTAAGTCACGCGCAATGGTTGCCTGGGGTCCGGGCGAACCACTCAAAGAAGAAGTTATTGATGTTGCACCACCGAAAAAAGGCGAAGTGCGCGTTCGCATCATTGCAACCGGTGTCTGCCATACTGATGCCTACACTTTGTCGGGTAAAGATCCGGAAGGTATTTTTCCATCAGTATTAGGCCACGAAGGTGGCGGTATCGTTGAGTCTGTCGGCGAAGGTGTCACTTCCGTTGAGGTGGGAGACCATGTCATTCCTCTATACACCGCAGAATGTGGTGAATGTAAGTTCTGCACCTCGGGTAAAACCAACCTGTGTCAGGCGGTTCGTGCCACTCAGGGGAAAGGCTTAATGCCGGACGGCACCAGCCGTTTCTCAAAAGACGGTGAGACCATTTATCACTACATGGGCACTTCAACGTTCTCTGAATATACCGTTCTACCTGAAATTTCACTGGCTAAAATTCCTAAAGAAGCACCATTAGAAAAGGTCTGCTTATTGGGTTGTGGTGTTACTACCGGCATGGGTGCGGTTAAAAACACCGCCAAGGTTCAGGAAGGCGATACCGTTGCCGTATTTGGCCTGGGCGGTATTGGTCTGGCTGTTATTATTGGTGCCGTGCAAGCTAAGGCCTCGCGCATTATCGCCATAGATGTGAACGACGACAAAAAGGCGATTGCTCAAGAGTTGGGCGCAACCGACTTTGTGAACCCAACGAAACACGACAAACCTATTCAGGAAGTTATTGTCGATATGACTGACGGCGGTGTCGACTTCTCGTTTGAGTGCATTGGCAACGTTGACGTTATGCGCGCCGCACTTGAATGCTGTCACAAAGGCTGGGGCGAATCCGTTATTATTGGTGTTGCTGGCGCCGGTGAGGAAATTTCCACCCGCCCGTTCCAGTTGGTGACAGGTCGCGTATGGCGCGGCAGTGCTTTTGGGGGCGTGAAAGGTCGTACCGAACTGCCTGACTATGTTAAACAATACATGGACGGTAAGTTTGACTTAGATACCTTTATTACTCATACCATGCCATTAGAAGACATTAATAAAGCGTTCGATTTAATGCACGAAGGCAAATCGATTCGTTCAGTTATTCATTATTAATGGAGTCTGTAATGAAACAAGTTAGCGAAACCCGCTGTTTTGGCGGCCGTCAGCTGCGCTTTGAACATGACTCTGAAGTACTGAACTGCGCTATGCAGTTCAGTGTCTTTTTGCCATTGCGCGCAGAAAAAACGGAAGTGCCGGCGGTCTATTTTTTATCGGGGCTAACCTGCACTGATGAAAACTTTTCTACAAAAGCCGGTGCGCAGCGTGTCGCCACAGAGCTTGGTATTGCCTTAATTATTCCCGATACCAGCCCACGTGGAGACAACGTAGCCGACGATGCCGACGGCGCTTATGATTTAGGCTTAGGCGCTGGCTTTTACCTTAATGCCACTCAGGAGCCATGGAAGTCGAATTATCAAATGTACGACTACATTGTGAAGGAGCTTCCGGAATTGGTTGAATCGGAGCTGCCGGTTAGCGACAAGCGCGCCATTGCCGGTCACTCGATGGGCGGGCACGGTGCTTTGGTTATTGGTTTACGTAACAGTGACCGTTACACCAGTATTTCCGCGTTCTCACCCATTACCAACCCAACGCAATGCCCCTGGGGAGAAAAAGCCTTTAGCGCTTACTTGGGCAATGATCGCGAACAATGGAAGCAATACGACGCTGTTGAGATCATAAAGTCTAAAGGTCAGACACTGCCCATTCGAGTTGATCAGGGCTTAGCTGACGGATTTTTAGAAGAACAGTTAAAACCGGAGAACTTAAAAGACGCCATTAGCGAAGTTAACGGCGGCGGTACGGTTCATTTACACGACGGTTATGACCACAGCTATTACTTTATCTCGTCATTTATCGAAGCTCAGCTTCGCTTCCATGCGAAGTATCTCACCGCGTGATACGCCATATCATACGGTGAATTTAATAACCGCCTGACGCAGCTGCTCGGTTTGTTGACGAACCTGAGTGACTGCGTCAGCGTTTGACTGTGCATCATTTGCCGCTTCCACTCCTGCGTCCCGCACCCGGGTAATATTTCTTGCGGTTTCATCCACAACCGCAGACTGCTCCTCAACAGCAGTAGCAATAGAGGCGGAGCGATCGTTAATTTTAACCAACTCAGTATGAATGCGGTTGAATAGTTCATCGGATTCAGTCGAGTGCTGCGCACTTTCTTCGCCCAGCTCATTACACTCCTGCAGGGTATTCACAATAATCTGCGTTTGCTGGTTTAGCTGGCTGGTGATAGATTCTATCTCGCCAATAGACTGCTGCGTGCGAGAAGCCAGTGTACGAACTTCATCCGCAACCACGGCAAAACCACGCCCCTGCTCTCCCGCTCGGGCCGCTTCAATAGCGGCATTTAGCGCCAACAAATTTGTCTGTTCAGCAATACCATTAATCACCGTCACAATTTGTGTAATAGACGCACTGCGCTCTGCCAAGGTATTCGCTTCCGTTACGCTACTGTTCAACCGTTCTGCTAAATAACGCACTTTCTCAACACCAGCCTGTACCGAGGTACTACCATGTTTCGCCTGTTCAGACAAACTGTTCACTTGCTCAGCAGTATCTTCCGCATCATTGGCAATAGTGTGTGCCGTGCTACCCATTTCATTAATAGCAGCAGCGACCTGATCCACTTCATGCGACTGCATATCCAAGTTTTGTGAAGTATGGGTCACCGTATCAGACACTTGCTGTGTAAGGCTATTTACCGTTTCGACAGACTGGTTTATTTGCTGAATAACACTCCGGAAATAACTAAGCAGTTCATTAAAGCTATCAACTAAATCGCCAAGCTCATCATCACGGAACTTCTCCGAAGACAACGTCAGGTCATTACTCGTCTGGACCTTTTGCATATCTTCACGCAATTGGGTCAGCGGCTGATTAATGGAACGTATCACCCAGACCAGCATTGCAATAACAATGAGTGCGATAACAGCAAATACAACGACAGGTACCCACTTCATGGTTGCCTGACGAGAGGCGAGCAATTCGCTCAGCTCTTTATCTAACTGCTCAAGCGACGCTTCCATATTGCTGGCAATAGTTCTGACCTCGCCCTTTATTCCAGACTCTTCATCAAGCCCTATTTCCTTAGAAAGAGCTGCATAACGACCAAAGTCACGGCGGTACGCTTCGACTTTTTCCGCAAGTTCAGGCGTTGCAGATAGCTCTCTTTTTAATTCGTCCAGCAAACCCTCTACCCGGCCGAGATACTTATCGTCAAAGCGCAACATAAAGTCCTTTTCGCTGCGACGAACCTGCAGCAAACTAACCAGAAGCTCAGTCCGCCCGGCCGTATCAATCGCTTTTTCTAACTCATGAGTTGCCGAACGCAGCGCGCCATAAGCGCCGCTATTTTCATCTAACCCGCGCTGCTGAAATGCGTTGACCAAGCGCTCAAAGTTTTTGCTATAACGTTCTACCTGGCTTTCTAGCTGTGTAATCAGTTGAGAGGAAGCTTTATCATCAACCAGAGCGTTAAGCTGCTCAAGCCGATTGTCTGTGACTTCAGCTTGTTGAGCTAACTTTTCTGCGTAGCTCTTATCCATTCGCAACAGAAAGTCTTTTTCTGCACGGCGCAATTGCAGCAAGCTATTGTTTACGGACTCTCGAAGTTCACTCGCACGATGTAAGTCACTCACTTGTGACTGGAAAAGCATCATTAAGGCAAGCAACAAAATGAAAGCTGCAGTTGCGATCAGACCGACGGAAAGAAGCTTATTACGAATTGACATAGCAAATACCAGAGAATAAAAAGTGGCGGAATAATAGACAGCGGTCAATAATTCCGCAATGATCAATTTTGTTAATGATATGAACTTTTTATGACAACTGTATGACAGGCAAAATAAGTATCACTTACTGGGTAAATACCCTCACACGCAAAGCGGTTATACTTCTGATCTCGCTCAATACTTCTCGCTAAAAAGGAAGCCGTAATGAAAGTTAATTCAGCTGCAGAAGCGCTCTCGATTATTAACGATGGTGATGTTATTTGGTGTCAGTCGATGGCGGCCACACCCTATAAATTACTGGAAGGTCTGAAAGAAGTCGCAAAACAACGAAAAGACCTAACACTACTGCAGCTGCACACGGAATACAGCGAAATACTTTGCGACCCGGAGCTTAAAGGGCACCTTCGCCAGCGTGCTTTTTTTGTTGGCGCTTCAACTCGTCAAGCCGTGAATCAAGGGCTAGCCGACTATGTCCCTATTTTCCTGTCTGAAATTCCTAAGTTATTTCGCTCAGGTGAGCAGCCGCTGGATGCGGCTATCGTTCAGGTATCACCACCGGATAAACACGGCAACTGCAGCTTAGGGATTTCGGTTGAAGCAACTCGGGCTGCATTGCAAGTGGCAAAAAAAGTGGTTGCCTGGATAAACCCTAATATGCCTCGGACGCATGGCGACGCGCTAGTTTCCTTAAAACGATTTGATCGCTACTTTGAAGAAGCTGCCCCTATTCCATTGCACCAGCAACCAGCACAAAATCCCATTACACAAAAAATTGGTGAGCGCGTTGCCGGTCTCATTGACGACGGTGACTGTCTGCAAATGGGCATTGGCGCCATACCCGATGCGACGCTAGCGTGTCTGCATCATCATAAAGACTTGGGCATTCACACCGAAATGTTCTCTGACGGGGTATTGCCCTTAGTTGAGCGTGGCGTCATAAACAATAGCCGTAAGCGTAAGCACCGTGGCCGCATTGTCACCACTTTTGCGATGGGTTCTCAGGCACTTTATGACTTTGTTGATGACAACCAGGAAGTTTTTTTCCTTGATGTTGAGTACACCAATGACACCTCGGTGATTCGCCAAAACAAGCAGGTTATGTCTATAAATAGCGCCTTGCAGGTCGACCTGAGCGGTCAGGTTTGCGCAGACTCTATTGGCACTAAAATATACTCGGGCGTCGGCGGGCAAATGGACTTTGTACGCGGCGCCAGCTTATCGGAAGGTGGTCGCTCGGTTATTGCTCTGCCTTCAACAGCCTGCGGCGGCACTGTCTCACGCATTAGCTCACTGCTTGCGCCAGGCGCCGGCGTGGTCACCACGCGTGCCCATGTTCATTACATTGTTACTGAACATGGTGTCGCTAACTTACGCGCCAAGAGTATGAGTGAACGCGCGCGCGAACTGATTCATATTGCCGACCCGAAGTTCCGTGAAGAACTGGCAAAAGCGGCTTATGACGACTGGGGATTGAACATAACTTAGTTAACTGTTAACCGTTTACGCGGATGCCCACTCGACAGAGTTAACACTCTACTGATTCGGGTGGGTATCAATAACGAGCCGGCCCATCAGTACGAGCAGAGAGATCGAAATCATCATTGTTTTTATTTAGTGCATTAGAGTACTTTCGCTCAGCAAGGCGAGCCCACGACTCAGGTAGCGGCAACGCCTTTAACTGCTCCAGCTCAGTCAGTGGCACATCCCGCTCATAAAGCGTTCTGCAAATACGGTATAAGTTCCAATCTGGATACGGTCGCTCCCGTAAAGCGATAGCATCTCCAGCTTTTAGCTCACCAGGTTTAAGCACCCGAAAATACCAACCAGTACGTCGCGTATTTTGCACATGCAAAGCCATATCCTTTACATCAAATCGATCATTCAGTTTCCAGCAGGGCTGTCTGCCCTGACTTACTTCAAATACAACACTCCCGATCTGGTATTGGTCCCCCAGGCAGACCGTTTGTTCAGTTAACCCAGTTGTGTGAAGGTTTTCACCAAAGGCTCCGGGAGTATTCAGTACACTTTTGCCGCCAATTGCGGTTTTCCAGTACTCATAATGTTCACTGGGATAACAGTGTACTGCCTTGTCTTTACCTCCATGCACCCTGGGATCGCCGACTTCATCACCAACCAGTCCCAACTCATTCACTTCAATACCCCCCGTTAACATGCGCTTGTCGATAGCGCTAAAAGTTTTGGGGCGTGTGTAAGCTTTCGCTTTGCCTGACAACACGGCTAATACAGACGGCATAAATATAAATTCCCTATTATTAAAGCTTGGTAAGCACCATACTTCTTTTTATGTGTCTAAGAAACATACATTAGACATTTCTGATATAACCATCTTGTTAACCTTATCAATAAACTAAGCTACTCTGATTATCTATAACACAACGTAATGGAAGGCGAGATGAAAACAGTCGGCATTATTGGCGGTATGAGCTGGGAGTCCACCAGCACTTATTATCGCCGTCTAAATCAATTAATTAATGAGCGGTTAGGCGGTTTGCATAGTGCTGAAATTTTGCTTGCCAGTGTCGACTTTGCACCTATTGAAGAAATGCAGAGCAGAGGTGACTGGGAGGCTGCTGGGAGAGCTTTGAAAGCTAAAGCCCAACAACTTGAAAAGGCTGGAGCTGACTGTATTGTTATTGCAACCAACACGATGCACAAAGTCGCCCCTGAAATTGAGGCGGCTATTTCTATTCCGCTTATCCATATTGTTGATGCTCTGGCCAACCATCTTAAAAAGAATGAAATTGAACGAGCTGGACTTTTAGGCACTCGTTTTACTATGCAACAGCCATTTTATAAAGAACGTCTTGAACAGCAAGGTATAAGGGTTTTAATACCCAAAGAGGATGACAGCAAAACTGTAGACAGCATCATTTTTAAAGAGCTTTGTCACGGTCAATTTACCGATGATGCACGGAAACAGTATCTAAAAGTTATTGATGACCTCTCAGCTAAAGGCGCCCAAGGTGTTATTTTAGGCTGCACCGAAATCGGCTTACTCGTACAGCAAGAGCACTCTGCACTACCACTGTTTGATACCACCGAAGTTCACTGCCAAGCCCTAGTCGAATGGATGCTAAATTAAAAACTCTTGAATGAAAGAGTTCCTACCTGCATATTATTAAGGTGTTAATTCTTCGTTAATTAACACCTTAGGATATAACAACAACATTTGGAGTTCTTTATGGATCCTGTAGAAGTCAGTCCGCACAGTCGCGTTGTTTTGGCGATTGTTTGCTTTTTCCTGGGTAGTTTGGGTATTCACCGCTTTGTCGTTGGCAAGGTAGGCACTGGCATTTTAATGCTTCTAACCTTGGGTTTCCTAGGCCTTTGGACGCTTATCGACTTTATCGTTATTCTGGTTGGCGGCTTCCGCGACAAGCAAGGTCGATTGGTTAGAAATTAAGCAATAGAGCGTGCCTGGCGCACGCTTCTATCTCCTAACGATTTCTGCACAAGGTTACTAACCAATCCCCCAAGGCTTCTAGCCCCGGACTTTTTGCGGTTGATGACGGATAGACAAAATAGAAGCTGTCGTCTGTACGAATACTATGGAAAGGCAATTCAAAGAGACTATTTTTCCGCTCTTCTTCGGTGGTCATAAACTCATTTAAAAGCGCAATGCCCTGACCGTATTTAGCCGCCTCTGCCGCTAACAATAAATGACTGAAGTGATGCACTTTTGCGGTTTTAGGGAGTCGTAATGACACCTTTTCGAACCAACGTTGCCAGTCGGTACCCGGCTTACCGTTTGCGAAAGCAGAAATTGCTGAAAGCAAAGGAAAACGAGCCAATTCAACAGGCTCGGTAATGCGATGCGCTTCGGTCCAAACCGACTTAGAACAGTAAGGTTTCAGTGTTTCATCGTACAAATGATAGCGTTGGTACCCCGTACCCGGCGGTTGTGTGGTAATAAAACAGTCCGCCCACTGACTGTCGAACTGACCATCCTGAGTCAGCATTTGCAAGGTTAAATCAATATTTGGGTACCGCTCTCTGAAGTCATCAAGTGCTGGAATTAACCATTTAACAGCCAGTGATCCATGAATGGCCAAGCGTACTTGCCGTGTGTCATTTTCTTTCACGTTGCGTGTTGCGCTTTCGACTAACTCCAGCGCACCAACCACTTCTTGGAAATAGCTCTGTCCAACCGCGGTAAGCATAACGGTGCGGCCTTTGCGGACAAACAGTGGTTTACCCAAATAGGACTCTAATAATTTAACCTGATGACTGACTGCACTTTGAGAGACATGCAACTGCTCAGCAGCCCTGGAAAAACTCTGTAAACGGGCCACTTCAACAAAGTAATGTATCGCTCGGAACGGAACACTCACTATCTAAATATCTCATATAATGATTATTTAATATCATTATATTTTATATAAAGTGTTTCGTACAATGCTCACACTTTCAAGCAGTTTAACGGAGGTGTTGGTATGGATCGTTCCCTTATATTAGCGGTATTGCTTTTGGTTCTTGGCAATAATGTGGTCATTCTGTCTGACTCTCTCATTAAACTGCTTGATGGTTTTGAGGCACCATTTCAATTTGTGCTGTTCCGGCAGCTCAGCGCGACGCTTATCTTATTGCCGGTCATTCTTTATTTTCGCAGACCCCTATTGCCTAAAAACCTGCGTTGGCACGCAACCCGCGCACACATATTTTTAGTGGGTACAGTATTTATGGTGGTGTCTTTAACGACGCTACCGCTGGCAACCGCTAACGCGATTTTTTACGCAGCGCCATTAATTACGGTCGTTTTTGCACGCCTGTTATTTAAAGAAAGAGTGACCATTATTTCTTTGGCAACAGCCGCTTTAGGCATGGTGGGCGTCATTGTTATATTGAACCCGAGCGGCGCCAATATCTTTGCCTTAGCGGCACTAGTGGTGGCGACCACGCTGGCTCTTAACAACTTGCTTATTAAGAAACTACCGACGCAACACGGTATTATCGACACTTTATACCTGACAAATTTGTTAGGTATTCCAACCGCTCTGATTCTGGCGCTGATTGAGTTTGCGCCTTTTGACTGGAATGTCCTGTTAATTGCGGTGGGCTCGAGTTTATTTTCAATGATTTATGCGGCAACCTGCGTTTATGCCTACCGTGCAGCGGACAGTAACCAAGTCACCAGCGCAGAATACACAGGGCTACTCGGGGCGGTATTTTTCGGTGTTGTGTTCTTTGCCGAGCAACCCGATATGCGATTTTACATCGGCTCTATGTTGATTGTGGTGCCACTAACCGTGCTAACCACAATGAACTCTCGTTCGAGAGTAGTCAAAGCCGACTAGCCAGAGAAGACGACACAAATACGCCATTATTCTCTCTAAGCTGCTGTTCATATGACGCTTTGCTCAGTGGCTTAGAGAAATAGAACCCCTGAAATTCAGAAAATCCAATCTTGATCAGTGAATTTAACTGTTCCTGAATTTCAACACCTTCAACAACGCAACTTATATCTAACTCTTCACAAATCCTGTGAATACCTTTTACTAAATTATATTGGCGATTAGACAGGTGAACTTGACGAATAAGAGTGCGATCGAGCTTTAGCTTTTTGATTGGATAATAAGCCAAACGAGTAATACTTGAGTAACCAACACCAAAATCATCAACAGAGACTTTAAATCCCCACGATTGCAGCTCTTCAATAATCTTTAGAGAGTCAACGACATCAGACTCTAAGCACGACTCTGTTAGCTCTAGTTCTATTTGGGTAGGCTTCACAGAAAAGTCAGCCAAATGTTTTACAAGTTTCGATATAAAATCAGGTTGAGAGAAATCAAGGAACGAAATATTTATCGCTACAGTGGGCAAAGGCATATCTTGTTCCCGCCAGTTCGCAATAGCCGCACAAACTTTTTGGACAACGAGATCAGTCAGTCGACTGATCATCCTGTACTCTTCTGCGATAGGGATAAATTTAGCGGGAGAAACATGCCCCAAAAGCCGGCTATTCCAGCGTGCTAAAGCCTCTAACCCTACGCATTTTCCGCTACTATCAACCTTTGGTTGAAAATGAATATCCAATTCACTCTGCGATATTGCTTCGTCTAAAAGAATAGAAATTTCATGTTGCTCAACAAAGTCTTCCGAGTTTTCAGCATCGTAAAGGCTAAAAACTTGATTGTTTGAAACAAATTTAAGCGACTCGTTTGCAAACGAGACTAACTCACCAGACAGCTTACTGTGCTCGGGGAAGCTAGCCACCCCAAATTTGAAGGATTGTTGAGATCGCACTCCCTGTGATACATATTCTCTGTCTAAGGCATTCTTTAGCTCTGAAAGAATATTACTCAGATTGTGACTGAACTTACCTGGCAGGATGAAAACTAATTGATTGAGTGAAATACTCGCGATTAAACAGGGATTAAGTGAATTTTTCTTTAACCTGTTGTAGCTGGATACTAAAAATTGTTTAACAACTTCGTCCCCATGTTTTAAACGAAGGTAATCCGTGCTTTCACTTTGAGCAACGACAACGTAAAAGTCTCTCCCTGACTTTGTTATAAGTTTACTACACTGTAGTTCAAACCACTCTTTGTTTGGTAGGTTCGTTTGCGAATCGATATATCTAAGTCGCTTATTTTGATTTTCTAACTCCGTTAAATGGCCTTGTAAGCGCTTTTCTTGAGTACAGTCTACAAATTCATACACATAAGACTGAGCATCAGGTATCAATAGCTTAACTACTCGCTGATAAGTATTCTCGTGCGAAATAATTTGGTGACCTGAGTTTAAGCTTTCCTCACTCAGTTCAGAGAAAAGCTCCCTAATAGAAACATCGCTGCTTTTTATGTTCTCATTAAGAAAAAATACTTCTTTTGCTCTTCTGTTAAAGTCAATAATTATTCCGTCACAATCAGCAACGATTTTAGGGCGTCGTGATTCGGCAAAAAAAACGCGATATAAAGCGTTTTTGTTTTTTAGCCCCTCGTTAACTTGTATAACCTGATCATTCAACCTTTTAGCTGCGACTATGGTTCTCCCAAATGCTAACGGTATACACACGTTAAAAAAAACAAACATGGTTCCCGAGATGTACCAAGTCACGTTAGGAAACTGAACTTCAGGTTGCGCAAAAAAAGCGAGGTTAATATTATTCGAAATAAGAAGAAATGGGATGATATTAATCACGCCATAAAATAACGCAACGCGGCCGCTTATAAGCATCAAGGCAATTAAAGGGCAAGCATACATCAGCATAGAACCGATTTGAGCTAACCCGGGGTCTGCTAAAAAAAGATTACAGGCCGTACTGGCTCCAACAATCGTTAACAATAATAAATGGGCACAAAAACGATAGTAGCCGCTGCTAAGCCATAATAAGCCAAGCATCGCAATGAGAAATGAGGAAGTTATTACCAAAATATGGGTCAAGTTTGCGTCGACAGCGTCACTAAAGCTGTTAAGAAAAACAGCAAGACAGAGAATCATTCCGGAAAAAAGAATAATTCTTAATGCGCTAACTCTCCAGTAAGGAACATTACTATCTGAGTTCCCTTCTTTATAAAATAAGAAAAAACGATTTAAAAAGCCCATATAACAACTTGTTCGTTAACGAGTAACCATTAAAGAGCTTTATCTTAATGAAATCAATCTTTTATTGTTTTCTAAATGTTACTTAGGTGGGAGCGGTAAAAGCGCCAGCGGCGAGAGTTTAATAAATACCAAATACAAATAAACCAACCAAAGACAATGGCGGCACGTCCAAACGAGAACGCCCCATAGCTCTCGACAAAAAGCCAGCCTATTAGTACCGCATCAACCAGTAAAGAAAGCATCAATAACGGCTGGGCGAATCGCATAACAGCATTTGCCCAGTTGCGGTCATCTTCAGCCGCAAAAGCGGTCGCCAAAAGCACCACTAGAGCCGGTAGGCCCACCAATAACATGACACCGAACTGCTCGGTGTTGGTATAGAAGAGTTTGAGAAGTCGAGTTCGATCTTCCGCGAAGGTGATGGAAATAATGCCGGCGACATAGCCGCGCATTTGAAACAAAATGACAAGCAGGAGCGAGAGCGGGAAGCTCGCTCTGCCCTCTTTATCCAAGTAACGTGCTTTCTCGTACAGTTGTTGTCCGGCGCTTGTCTGTGCGCTGCCAGATTTTTTCATGGAAATAATAACCTACTGTATTTACTAACGGTTCTATCAGCGCCACTGCGCCCCCAAGAACCACGTCACCTGTCATTAACCATACAACGCTAAACGCGATGGTAAAATGCATAATACCAAATGAAACGGTTTTCGCTGCGTCTTTCATAGATTCCTCCCGCATGACCTTTATTTTATTCTGGTCGATTGGGAGGTTTATATCTAACAGATAAAACCGATAAAGCTGTTCGCTACCATCAATGCGCTTACTGGCAAATTATACGGCGCGCTTTAGTTGTTCTCGCAACTGTGCAATGTCATCTCGCAACTGCCCAGCTTTCTCAAATTCGAGATCCTGCGCTGCTTGATACATTTGCTTCTCTTTATTCTCAATTTCTTTTAATAACGATTTGGTGTCTTTTATCACCACCGTGCGTGCATCATAGCCTGATGCGACTTCCGCCAGAGCTTTGTCCGCTTTACTCTTACGAGCAGACGCACTGCCCTGCCCCAAATCCATGACATCGGTAATTTTCTTATTCAAGCCTTTCGGCGTTATGCCATGCTCTTTGTTAAACGCAATCTGCTTTTCACGGCGGCGTTCAGTTTCATCAATCGCCCGCTGCATTGAGCCGGTAATGCGGTCACCGTACAAAATCGCTTTACCATTCACATTACGTGCGGCTCGACCGATGGTCTGAATCAGAGAGCGATCGGAACGCAAGAAGCCTTCTTTATCGGCGTCTAAAATCGCCACCAGCGACACTTCCGGCATATCCAAACCTTCACGCAGCAAGTTAATTCCGACCAGCACATCAAACTCGCCTAATCGTAAGTCACGAATAATTTCCATGCGCTCGACAGTATCTATATCCGAGTGCAAGTAGCGGACTTTTATCCCATGCTCATCCAAATAATCGGATAAATCTTCCGCCATTTTCTTGGTCAGCGTGGTTGCCAATACACGCTCCCCCTGCTCTGTGCGTAAACGTATCTCTGACATCAAGTCATCAACCTGCGTCGCTACCGGGCGTACTTCAATCGTTGGATCGACCAACCCTGTCGGTCTAACGACCTGCTCAACCACCTCGTTACTGCTTCGTTCAAGTTCATACTTACCAGGCGTTGCTGAAACATAGATAGTTTGCGGTGCTATCGCTTCAAATTCGTCAAATTTTAACGGACGGTTATCCAACGCTGACGGTAACCGGAACCCGTATTCCACCAAGTTTTCTTTACGAGAACGGTCGCCTTTGTACATAGCGCCGACTTGCGACACTGTTACATGAGACTCATCGATAATGAGCAACGCATCATCCGGCAAATAGTCCATCAACGTCGGGGGCGGCTCGCCCGGCGCGCGGCCGGATAAGTAACGGGAGTAGTTTTCAATGCCCGAGCAGTATCCGAGCTCTAGCATCATTTCAATATCGAACTGAGTACGCTGATTAATACGTTGCTCTTCTATCAGCTTATTTTGCTTCAGTAATATATCGCGACGATCTTTCAGCTCGTCTTTAATCTTATCAATCGCTTTGACCAGCACTTCACGCGGCGTTACATAGTGTGTTTTCGGGTAAATCGTTGCGCGGGCGACGTCCTTCTCTGTAACTTGCCCTGTCAATGGCTCGAAGAAGCTGATTCTGTCAACTTCGTTATCAAACAACTCGACACGTACTGCCATCTCTTCCGATTCGGCCGGAAAAATATCAATCACTTCACCACGAACGCGGTACGTACCACGTTCAAAAGCGGCATCGTTTCGCTTGTATTGAAGCTGAGCTAAACGACGCAAAATATCGCGCTGGTCAATAATGTCGCCGCGACGTAAATGCAGCATCATTTTCATGTATGACTCTGGGTCACCCAAACCATAAATGGCCGACACTGACGCCACCAGCACAACATCCCGGCGTTCCATCAACGCTTTCGTCGCCGACAAGCGCATTTGTTCTATGTGGTCATTAATGGAGGCATCTTTTTCAATAAAGGTATCGGTCGTTGGCACGTAGGCTTCGGGTTGGTAGTAGTCATAGTAAGAAACAAAGTACTCCACCGCGTTGTTCGGAAAGTACTCCTTCATTTCTCCATAAAGCTGGGCAGCGAGCGTCTTGTTGTGTGCAAGTATTAATGTTGGGCGCTGCGAGCGCTCAATCACATTCGCCATTGTGAAGGTTTTTCCCGAGCCAGTAACACCCAGTAAGACTTGATGAGCTAAGCCTGCATCCAAGTTATCGAGCAAACTGTCAATGGCTTTCGGCTGGTCGCCTGCTGGCTTATACTTGGAAACCAACTGAAATGACTTAGCCATGCTCCCTCCTGAGTTCTTTTGAAAACCATACATAGGCAATGGTCGCCGTTAGCAGATTTGCCACCACACCGCCAATAAAGAGACCGGTTAAATCCGCCAGCAAACTACCGAAATACGACAACGGTACGAACAATACAAATAAGCGAATAATGCTCAGCCATAATGCATTCATCGGCTTATGCACTGCGTTAAAGCTTGAGTTTGTCAGAATAATTACGCCCTGTAGTCCATAACCCAACGGCATAATATAAATAAACAGCTTAACAATGTCGGCTACCGCCTTTTCTTCGGCAAAAGCCATCGCTATCCAGTGCGCCGTTGCGAGCATGAGCAAGTAAATAACAGCCTGAATCATCAGCACTGACTTTAACGCAGTACGATACGCCTGCTGCACCCGATCAATCCTGCCGGCACCATAGTTTTGGCTTATTAACGGCGGCAGCGACATCGATAAAGCCAATATAATAACACTCGCCAGAGACTCTAAGCGCGAGCCAACTCCAAAGGCGGCAACCGCAGGCGCACCGTAAGCGGCAACAATCGCTGTCATAACCGACATAGCCAGTGGAGTGAGCATATTCGCACCGGCGGCGGGCATGCCAATTTTTAAGACCTCTCTTGCGGACTTCACCCAAGCGGCCACAAAACTGAGCCCGTTAGCCGGCGTAAAAGACACCAACTTATTACGACGCAACAGCCAGAAAACTAAAAATACCCCGCTAAACCACGATATAACGCTGGCTAATGCGGCTCCTTCAACGCCCATCGCTGGTATTGGCCCCCAGCCGAAGATTAAAATCGGATCAAAAATGGCATTTGCCAGACCGCCTGAGGCCATAATTAATGAAGGCGTTCGGGTATCGCCTGCGGCCCGTAAAACTGCGTTTCCTACCATTGGCGTGACTAACATAACGCAACCAAAAAACCACAGCGTCATATACTCCCGAATAAGCGGCATGAGCCTGGTTTGAGCTTGCAGCAGACTAAAGATAGGCTCCATCAACACATAACCAATGACTGCCAGCGCGGCAACCAGCAACGCAGAGACAGAGAGTGCCGAGAAACCGTCAAAATGGGCTTCATCGGGTCGGTCAGAGCCATACTTTCGGGCAATAACAGCGGACGTGCCAATGCCCAGACCAATGGCCAGGCTCACTACAGTAAACGTGACGGGAAAGGTAAAACTAACAGCCGCTAATGGGTCGGTGCCCAATAAACTGATAAAGAAAGTGTCGACAACATTGAAGCTGATAAGGGTGGCCACACCGAAAATAACAGGCCAGGTCATTTCCCAAAGCTTCTGTCCTACCGGCGCGCTGATAAGACTTCGTGATGCGTCGGCAGCTGCCATTCTAATCCTCCTCAGTTAAGTAGCCCAGTAGTGTAACTCAGACCGCTGTTTGTGGCTACGGAGAATAGACTTTAACCGCCCTAATCCGTATAGTATTGGGCAATTCTCCTCTATCTGAAAAACAGGATCTGAACGTGGATTATCAACTTTCCGACCGTATCAACTCGATTCAACCATCACCGACACTAGCGGTAACTCAAAAGGCAAATGAACTTCGCCAGCAAGGCAAAGACGTCATTGGTCTAGGCGTTGGGGAGCCAGACTTCGATACGCCCGAGTTTGTTAAAGAAGCCGCTATTCAGGCAATTAAAGAGGGCAAGACAAAATATACGGCTGTTGATGGCATTGTTGAATTAAAAGACGCTGTTATCAGAAAGCTGCAGCGTGACAACAACTTAAACTACGAGCGCAACGAAATTATCGTTTCCTCGGGGGGTAAGCACAGTATCTTTAACCTGTTAAGTGCTTGGTTAAACCCGGGGGACGAAGTCGTTATTCCTGCGCCTTACTGGGTTTCTTACCCGGATATGACCAAGCTGGTGGGGGCTGAGCCAGTTATTGTGCAGGCAGGCATTGATCAGCGTTTTAAAATCACGGCCGAGCAATTACGTGCTGCGCTAACAGATAAAACCCGCCTAATGTTCATTAACAGCCCGTCAAATCCAGCGGGCACTGCCTACACGGCAGACGAGTTAAAAGCGTTAGCAGATGTATTGCGTGACTATCCAAATGTGCTTATCGCAACCGATGATATGTATGAACATATTCTCTGGTCGGACTCAGCTTTTGCAAATTTACCGATGGTTGCCCCCGATCTTAAAGATCGTACGGTAATTCTTACCGGCGTGTCCAAAGCCTATGCAATGACAGGCTGGCGAATTGGCTACGCTGCAGGCCCGGCACCGATTATTGCTGCGATGAAAAAAATGCAATCACAAAGTACGTCCAACCCAGCCAGTATCAGTCAATATGCCGCCTCCGCTGCTCTCGATGGCGATCAAAGTTGCATAAAGACAATGGTGACCGCGTTTAAAGAGCGTCACGATTATTTAGTCGAGGCCTTAAATGCAATTGACGGTATCGACTGCGTGCCAGGCGATGGTACGTTTTATGCGTTTGCGCACATCGAAAAGCTGATGCAAAAAGCCGGAACATCTGACGATGTCTCGTTTTGCGAAAAATTACTCTCTGACGCTAATGTTGCACTAGTGCCAGGCTCAGCCTTTGGTGCTGAAGGCTATTGCCGATTATCGTTTGCAACGGACCTCAATACGCTAAAAGAAGCGGTCAAACGCATTAAAACTTTTGCAGAAAACTTATAAAAAATAGGGTTTTGGTGCTAAAAAATAATCTAAGCACCAAAACCCTTCTCTTTTCTGACTTTATTTATTCCTATCTGTTAAATTTCTCACTTATTTTCATTTGACGCTTTTATTACAAATTAACAAAATTCACTACGATCCTTTCCGTGCCTTTTCTTTAAATGACTTACAGGAAGTCAAGAGAAAAAACTCAAAAATTTGATGGTGAACAGGACCAATTTTCAATCAATTTAACTAAGAAATACACAAGTTGCTGATTCTGTACGCATTGCTTGTCGAACAATCCATCAAACTGAACAAATGTTCATCGATATCTTATAAGTTAATGATTTTTATAGATATATTTTTATTTAGGCAATTTTTAACCATTCCAAAAATGGCGCTCAACACCGCGTAAACCGTATTATTTAACAGAGTTAAACACAGGGTTATCCACAGAATCCGTGGATAAGATCCTACAGCCTTTAACCAACGGGCAATTCAGTGATCTGTGGATAATCACATCAGCGATCGGATTATACCTAATGTTATAGCCGCGATTATGACCAAAGCTTGACATTGTTAACAGCGAGGTATAGACAGTTGTTTCGAACAATTTAGACTATTTTCCTAAATTGTTGAGTTTTTCAGCAGACGAGTCCATTTCCCTAAAAAACCTTGATGGAACAGTTGACAGTCTAACACAGTAGCTTTAATATTCGCAGCCGTTAAACGTTGTTCCCCAGTAGCTCAGTTGGTTAGAGCGGTGGACTGTTAATCCATGTGTCGTTGGTTCGAATCCAACCTGGGGAGCCAAGCAACGTTTACAGAACTTATCTATTCCCCAGTAGCTCAGTTGGTTAGAGCGGTGGACTGTTAATCCATGTGTCGTTGGTTCGAATCCAACCTGGGGAGCCAAGTTTCAAAGAACGCTTTCCTAAGATTCGCTAAATCCCCCAAAGTCTTTTACTTAAGTCCCGAACCGACTCCTTTGCACCATCAGTTATCCAATTCGCCAAATGTTTCGCAACGTTAGGCCATTGTATGTGGGTGCTTTGACGGCTCTTTAGCGCCTGCTCAATTGAAACATAATTCACGCTTGTCAAAACCGTCGCCAGCCCTTTTCGCGCTAGTATTTCAGCATTCTTCTGTTGCTCAAATTGACCAACCAGAGGCTTAATGATGAGCGCCTTCCCTTCTCTTAACGCTTCACAACTCGTTTCAAAGCCTGCATTTGAGATAACCGCTGATGCCCGGCCAAAGTGCCCTGAAAACTGTTTCCTGGACGGCGCAAAGCATTCAATATGTCCATAACTGCACCGCGTTAACTTGGGGTGAAAGACTGAGAACTCATAATCATCCAGAGGGTAAAGCGCATTAATGATCACTTCAGGATCCTCAAAAGGCAAGTACACAACAATTCGTTGTGCTAAGCCGCCCTCACAGTCGTCACCTGACTCTTTAACGACTGGAGGTATCGCATTGCCGCATTCGACCCAATGCATACCAACGGGTGTGGTGCACGGTGCAAATTGCTTAATAATTTGGCGTTGCCACAAACTCAGTGTTTTATAAAGATCGGGTTCAAGAAATGCGTACTGACGCCCTAAGCCAATACAACGAACTCCTGCGCGTTTCGCTGCCCAGGCACTAATAGGCTCATAGTCGGTAATAACCACGTCGTACGATGTCACATCCAACGCCTTAACATCCTGATAAAATTGTTTCCAATTATTCGATAGGACCGTTTTTCGACGTTTCAACGCGCCATTTTCAGTGACAAAAGACAACCCGCCGAAGCTCTGATAAGCGCCAAAAACATCCATATCAAATACTCCGGTATTTCCGCGCCCGGAAATCAGGTAGTCAACGTCAACAGGCCGTTGTTTTAAGTACCCTGCCAGGGTATGGCTTCTGGACAAGTGTCCGTTCCCTGTACCTTGAATGCCATAAAGAATTCTCATAGCACTAGCTCCCAAATCAACATAGCAAGCAAAGCACCGGCTACAATATCCGAAGGAAAATGCACACCCACAATGATCCGTGAGAGGCCAATGGCTGACGCCCACACGTAGCAAAGAAAGCCAAACTCGGGAAAGTGGAGCCCGGTTACGCCTGCGAATATAAAGGCTGCTGCGGTGTGGCCGGATGGAAAACTGAATCTATCAGAAGCGACGATCAACGCGGCCAGTGATAAGCCTAAGTCGCAAGGGCGGCGGCGTTTGAAGCTGCTTTTTAATAGCCAGTAAATGGGCAGTTCAATGAGAAAGGCGAGCAATAAATGTTTGAAATACGCGGTTCCAGAGTCATGCAGTAAAACGCTGCTCAGTGCGATAGCAAAGTATGCATAGCCATCACCTGAACGCGAAACCCAGACCGCGAATCGTCCGGCAACTGGACGCCCTCTTATGCCTGAAAACAAACAATAGCAGTAGGTATCGAAACGCTGTAAATAACTGAGCAGTACCATGGCTTTTATACCGTTTTAACCCCAGTTGCAGCCACTTTGCCAGCCATTTATGACGTTTTTTATGCGTTAGCGTGACAATAAAGTGACAATTTACCGATATTCACCGATAAACCCCGCCCAAAGGCGGTTGTTTATAAGCCACAAAACGCCGATAATATGCCCTCTTTATTTTTTCACTGTTGCGGACTGCTCAATGACCGACTATTTGCTGCTATTAATTGGCACAGTATTGGTAAATAACTTTGTGCTCGTTAAGTTTCTTGGCTTGTGCCCATTTATGGGTGTGTCCAATAAACTCGACACCGCTATTGGCATGTCCGCTGCAACTACTTTCGTACTAACGCTGGCGTCGGTTTGCAGTTATTTGGTGAATGAGTATTTACTTGAGCCGTTGGGGCTTATGTCACTGCAAACGCTGAGCTTTATTTTGGTGATTGCGGTCGTGGTTCAGTTCACTGAAATGGTCGTGCATAAAACCAGCCCGACTTTGTACCGTTTGCTGGGCATATTTTTGCCGTTAATCACAACCAACTGCGCGGTATTGGGTGTGGCTTTGTTGAATATTAATGAGCAGCACAACTTTGTTCAGTCAATTGTTTATGGACTGGGCGCTGCCATTGGCTTTTCTTTGGTTCTTATTCTTTTCTCAGCCTTGCGCGAACGTCTGGCTGCAGCCGACGTACCAGTCACGTTTAAAGGATCTGCGGTTGCGATGATAACAGCCGGCCTTATGTCTCTCGCCTTTATGGGCTTCAGCGGATTAGTGAGCAGTTAAATGAGTGTATTGGGAGCGGTAATTACACTTGGTATTCTAGCGCTGATATTCGGCGTTATTCTGGGCTTTGCGGCGGTGAAGTTTAAGGTGGAAAGTGACCCTATCGTTGACCAAATCGACGAAATTCTTCCACAAACCCAGTGTGGTCAATGCGGCTATCCCGGCTGTCGTCCATACGCAGAAGCCATTGCAAACGGTGACGATATTAATAAGTGCCCTCCCGGTGGCGAGGCGACCATAAAACAGTTAGCCGATTTAATGGGCGTTGAGGCGAAACCGTTAGACTCAGCCCACGGTGAAGAGGACGTAAAAAAGGTGGCCGTCATTCGTGAAGACGAATGCATTGGCTGCACCAAGTGTATTCAAGCTTGCCCGGTCGACGCTATTCTAGGTGCCGCCAAACAAATGCACACCGTTATTGAGCACGAATGCACAGGCTGCGACTTATGTGTTGAACCTTGCCCAGTCGACTGCATCGACATGGTCGCCGTGAAGGCTAGTCCGGAAACCTGGCAATGGGACCTCGATACAGTTAAAGAAAACATCAAAAAGAACAGCATTCCGGTGAAGGTGGTTGAATGAGCCATTCAGATAACAACACCATTTATGTATCGAGTAACGTCTCTGGACACTTCCCTGGTGGCATACACCCTCCGGAGAGAAAAGCGCCGGCGTGCAACAACTCCATACGTTCACTGCCTTTACCTGACGAGTTAATACTACCGGTACGTCAACACATTGGCCCATCGGGTAATTTACTGGTTGAGCCCGGCCAGAGAGTTGATAAAGGTCAGCAGCTAACCGAGGCCAGTTTGAGCTTGGGGCTACCTCTACACGCCCCGACGTCCGGTATTATTCATGCGATTGAAGAACGCCCAACGGCACATGCGTCGGGTCTACCCGAACTTGCCATTGTAATAAAGCCCGACGGCGAAGATCGCTGGGGCAATAAACACGCCATCCCGGACTACCGGGAAGTTGAGGTTTCTCGCTTACTTGAACTGATTCAACAAGCCGGCATCGCAGGTTTGGGTGGGGCTGGTTTCCCAACCGCACAAAAACTGGCACAACAAAAGCCTTTACGTCATCTCATTATTAATGGCGTTGAGTGCGAGCCTTATATTGCCGCAGACGACGGACTCATGCAGGCATACGCAGACGATATTGTTGCGGGTGTAAAAATTCTGCAGTACATCACCCATTGTGACTCTGTGCTTTTTGCCATAGAAAATAATAAGCCCAAGGCTATTGATGCTATTCTCGCTGCTATTGGGGACGATTCACAAATAGCATTGAAAGTTGTACCAACCAAATACCCTTCGGGTGGCGAAAAACAGCTTATTGAACTGCTCACCGGTGAGCAGGTTCCCAGTGGTAAGTTGCCAATGGATATCGGTTTTCTCATGCAAAATGTTGGCACCGCTTATGCCGTCAAACGCGCTATTATTCATGGTGAACCATTACTGGAGCGTGTTGTGACGATGACCGGCGACGCTATTGCGAAGAAACGCAATGTCTGGGCATTGTTAGGGACTCCCATTGAGCACTTGTTGAAAGAGTCAGGGTTTACCGCCCAAACCAAACAACGCGTGATTATGGGTGGACCAATGATGGGTTTTACACTACCGAGCATTGAAGTTCCGGTAATAAAAACCACTAACTGTGTTTTAGCGCCGACAGAGGAAGAGCTTCCTGCCCCCGGACCTGAACTGGCCTGCATTCGTTGCGGTGCCTGCGCCGATGCCTGCCCTGCAACCCTACAACCTCAGCAACTGCAATTATTGGCCAAAGCAAAAGACTACGATGCGTTAGACGAGCAGAACTTGTTTGACTGCATAGAGTGCGGCGCGTGTGCCTATGTTTGCCCCAGCGAAATTCCATTAGTGCATTATTATCGTAAAGCGAAAGCAGAGATACGCAACATTGCCCGGGAAAAAGCCAAAGCTGAGCATGCGCGTCAGCGTTTTGAAGCGCGCCAAGAACGTTTAGAACGTGAAAAACAGGAGCGTTTGGAGCGTCATAGAAAAGCAGCCGAGGCGCGTAAAAAAGCTCAGGCTGAAAAAGCCGAGACGCCAAGTTCGGACAGTAAAGAAAAGCCGGAGTCAGGCGGCAAATCGGCGGCAGTTGCAGCCGCTATCGCCCGCGCTAAAGCTAAAAAGGCCGCCCAGGCACAAAAAGCCGATGAAGAAAATAGCTCAGCGAAAGGAAATGAGTCATGAGTTTTAAAATAGCATCATCGCCTCACGGACATAGCCAGCACAGCACCAGCAGCATGATGCGCTGGGTCTGTTATGCGCTCGTGCCGGGCGTCTTGATACAAAGCTACTTCTTTGGCTTCGGTGTTTGGTTTCAAATCGTTCTGGCAGTCATTACCGCGTTGCTCGCTGAATCGGCCTGCATTATCGCGCGTGACCGCCCTGCCATGTCAGCCCTGCGCGATAACACTGCATTGGTTACAGCTATTTTATTAGCCATCAGTATTCCGCCGTTAGCCCCCTGGTGGATCATTGTTATCGGTACGCTGTTTGCTATTGTTGTTGTGAAGCACGTTTACGGTGGCATGGGCCAAAACCTGTTTAATCCTGCTATGGCGGGTTATGTATTATTGCTGGTCTCTTTTCCGGTACAAATGACCAACTGGCTACCGCCATCAACAATAGGTGAACATTCACTCACACTATGGCAGACACTGCACACCATTCTGTTTGAATACACACCCGCGGGCTACAGCGTCGAACAGCTGCGCGCCGGTATCGACGGTGTTACTATGGCGACGCCATTAGATGCTATAAAAACCGGACTAACCCAGGGTTTCACCCTAACCGAGATATATGACAAACCACAGTTTAGTTTCTTAGCAGGAGCAGGCTGGCAATGGGTTAACCTTGGCTTTCTCATTGGTGGCTTGTTACTCATACAGCAACGTATTATTAGCTGGCACATTCCTGTCGGCGTTATCGCTGGGCTGTGCGTGCCGGCCTTCTTTGCTTACCTGTTCGCACCGGACTTAATGGCGGGTCCTATCGTCCATGCACTGAGCGGTGCAACCATGCTAGGCGCATTTTTCATTGCAACCGATCCGGTATCAGCAGCCACATCAAACCGAGGCCGAGTGGTTTTTGGTCTATTAATCGGTTTGCTGGTGTTTATTATTCGTAGTTGGGGGGGCTACCCCGACGGCGTTGCATTTGCTGTGCTGTTAGCCAACATGTGTGTGCCTATTATTGATCGTTATACAAGACCAACCGTGTATGGTCACGGAGAGCGCAAATGACCATTAATAGTATGCAGAAAAACGGCCTGATATTGGCTGCCTTCGCAGTGATTGCCACGGCTTTAGTGGTGGGCGTACAAGTGCTCACTAAAGATAAAATAGCGCAACAACAACAAGCTCAGGTACTGCGCACTTTGAATCAGCTTATTCCGCCCGCTATGCACGACAACGATCTGTATGAGTCCTGTCGTCTGCTGACTCATGCCGCTCTTGGCAGCAACGAACCGCACCCAATGTATCGAGCCTGGGTTAACGATGAACCCACCGCGTTAGCCGCCGAAATTGTTGCACCCGACGGTTATTCCGGGGCCATTCGTTTATTAGTCGCGGTAAAGCCCTCAGGGGAGTTACTTGGTGTCAGAACATTGCGCCATCAGGAAACGCCAGGGCTTGGCGACAAAATAGAAATAGAGAAAAACGACTGGATTACGTCGTTTTCAGGCAAACGAGTGAAATTCCAAGACGATGATCGCTGGGCGGTAAAACGCGATGGTGGCATGTTTGATCAATTCACAGGCGCAACCATTACACCGCGTGCGGTGGTTGGCGCTGTTAAACGAGCCACACTCTATTTAGAAGAAAACGCAGGCACATTATTCAATGCTGAGCTTCAGCGCTGTCAGGAGGCCGCACAATGAACGAGTACAAAGAACTGACTTGGCAAGGACTTTGGGACAACAACCCAGCGCTGGTACAATTACTGGGGCTATGCCCGTTGCTGGCAGTCACCGCCTCTGTAACCAATGCGATGGGACTTGGCTTAGCCACACTGTTCGTTCTTATTGGCTCTAATGTGACCGTTTCACTGGTGCGTAGCTTCGTGCCTCAGGAAATACGTATTCCAGTCTTTGTTATGGTCATTGCTACCTTTGTGACCGTTATTCAACTGCTAATGAACGCTTATGTGTTCGAGCTGTACCAGTCGCTCGGTATTTTTATTCCGCTTATTGTTACAAACTGCGCCATTATCGGCCGTGCTGAAGCTTACGCCTCTAAAAACCCTTGGCAGAAAGCGGCGTTCGACGGGTTGATGATGGGCATCGGTTTTGCACTGGTACTAATGCTGCTTGGCGCTATGCGTGAAATTATTGGTAATGGCACATTGTTCGACGGTGCTGAACTGCTACTTGGGGACTGGGCGGCCCAATTACGAATTGAGTTATTCACCGTTGACTATCCGCTTCTGCTCGCCATATTGCCGCCAGGCGCCTTTATTGGCATGGGCTTTATCATTGCCCTGAAAAACCGAATTGATGCTATAAAAGCCGAGCGAGCAGAGAAGAAAACCGTCACCCGCGCCCGTGTAACCGCACAACAATAACAACTACTTATGAATAAAAATAAGCGCTACGAAATTTTAAGCCGTCTTCGCGACAATAACCCAAACCCAACCACAGAGTTGGAATATGAAACGCCGTTCCAACTACTTATCGCCGTATTATTGTCTGCTCAGGCAACCGATGTCGGGGTTAATAAAGCAACACGTAAGCTATTTCCGGCCGCTCCAACGGCTGAGGACATGCTGGCCCTGGGGGTTGAGGGGATAAAAGAGTACATAAAAACCATTGGTTTGTTTAACTCGAAAGCCGAGAATGCCTACAAGACCTGTAAGATTCTGGTGGAGCAGTACGGTGGTACAGTGCCGGAAGACAGAGCCGCGCTGGAAGCTCTACCGGGGGTCGGACGTAAAACGGCTAATGTCGTTTTAAATACCGCGTTCGGTTGGCCGACCATTGCCGTTGATACGCACATCTTCCGCGTTTCTAATCGAACCAAATTGGCACCAGGGAAGAACGTGAAAGAAGTGGAAGAAAAACTGATAAAAGTGGTGCCAAAGGAATTCAAAGTCGACGTACACCACTGGCTTATTCTACACGGTCGCTACACTTGTATTGCCAGGAAACCCCGTTGTGGCTCGTGTATTATTGAAGACTTGTGCGAGTTTAAAGACAAAACCAGCGATTGAGCCTGTTAAAGCTCAATCCCTGAGGGTTTTGCGAGCTGTACGATAACCCGGCGGTTTAACTGTCGGTTAATCTCGTTGTCATTTGACTTGATAGGTCGATCCTCACCGTGACCAACAGTTTTTATGCGATCAGCCGCTATACCACGCTCAACAAAAAACGTCTGTATTTCTTTGGCTCGCTGCTCTGTCAGCTCCTGGTTTGGTCCCCGCGCACCGAGCGAATCTGTGTAAGCATCAACAAGGACAAGCTCAAGGTCATTGTCGACTTTCAAGTAATCGCTAATTTGCTTTAACTTACGCTGTGACGATACGGTCAGTTTTTCACTGCCATCTTCATGATTCAACACCGTGTAAGCAATATCTTCAAAGCTAAACGGGAGTAACGCGTTGACACAACTTAAGAAGTCATCGTATTTATTGCGGAAATTCACCGAGGACAACGACACAGCCACCTGATCACGGTTGTTATACCAGTCGTCGTAGAAAAAAGTTGGATACCGACCTTTTTCCAGTTCGCTTAACAGTGTCCAGGCTAATTGCTTTTGTAACTCGCCATTAAACTGTTTATAAAGCTGCATAGAGCCAATTTGGTAACTTGCTTCACCCGGACGCCAGCGAGGTGGCACAGATTCAATCACCGAGACACCATAGCTGTCAGGCAACTTTCTCATGTCCATTTTCATACGCAAGTTGAGCTGTTTACTTGCTTCGCTTTGAAAGCGAACTTTACCGTAGCGCGGAATTTCATGCTCTAACGCACATTCCAGCCGAGTATCTTCACTTAGCTGCCACGACGAGCTATCAAGATCAGCGCTATAATGCCTAACTGCATTGGCGTTTGCCTGGCTTGTTGCCAGCAACACTGAAGCTGCAGCCGCAGTTAACATCGGCCAGTTTTTCATAGGCACTCCGGTTCAAAGTTCGAATACGCTTTTATCGGCATTTATTCGCCGCGCTTTAGCGTTTCTCTCAGCATTGTCGATATATCTTTGGCATAATAGACGCCAATTGAGATAACCACTTAAATAACTAAAGGGTCTTTATGTCTGACACTTCTGAGTCGCTAATGAAGAAACGGTTTCGTGGCTATATGCCGGTCGTTGTTGACGTTGAAACTGCGGGTTTTAACGCAAGAACAGATGCCCTTTTAGAAATAGCGGCGGTACTGCTGGACTTTGACAGCGACGGTACGTTAAAGCCGGTTGATTCAGTGCATTATAACGTCGAACCTTTTGAAGGCGCCAACATAGAACAAGCGGCTATCGATTTTAACGGCATTGATCCAGATAGCCCCCTGCGCGGCGCAGTCGCAGAGTCAGAAGCATTACGCGAACTGTTTAAACCCATTAGAAAAGCACAAAAAGCAGCAGGTTGTCAGCGCTCAGTTCTGGTCGGTCATAATTCGAATTTTGACCATAGTTTTGTCATGGCTGCGGCTGAGCGAGCCAATTTAAAACGTAATCCGTTTCACCCCTTTGTAAGCTTTGACACTACGTCATTAGCGGCTTTGACACTGGGGCAAACGGTACTGATAAAAGCTTGCCAGGCTGCCGGAATTGAGTTTGATGGGAAACAAGCGCACTCCGCTCTTTATGACACAGAGCGTACGGCAGAGTTATTCTGCTGGATGGTCAACCGTTGGAGAGATTTAGGTGGCTGGCCACTGGCTTCTAATGACTAACTTTAGAAACACAAAACAAAAAAGTCGCTCCTCGGAGCGACTTTTTTACTATCATTAAACGCTTATAGTTTGTCAGCGTTTTTAGACAGGTAAGAAGCAACACCTTCAGGGTTGTCTTTCATGCCTTCTTTACCTTCTTCCCAACCTGCTGGGCAAACTTCACCGTGTTTCTGGTGGAAGTTCAATGCGTCAACCATACGCAGCATTTCGTCGATGTTACGACCTAATGGTAAGTCGTTAACAACTTGGTGACGAACCATACCGTCTTCGTCGATCAGGAATGAACCACGGAACGCAACGCCTGCTTCTGGGTGCTCAACGTCATACGCTTTACAGATGCTGTGACGTACGTCAGCAACCAATGGGTATTTCACCTGACCGATACCACCATCGTCAGTTGAGGTGTTACGCCATGCGTTGTGCGTGAACTGAGAATCGATAGAAACACCGATAACTTCTACGCCACGCTTATTGAATTCTTCTAAACGCTTGTCAAAAGCGATTAGCTCAGAAGGACATACGAAAGTGAAGTCCAGTGGGTAGAAGAAAATAACTGCTTTTTTGCCTTTGATATGGTCAGACAATTTGAAATCTTCAACAATTTCACCTGAGCCAAGTACCGCTGCTGCAGTAAAATCAGGTGCTTTACGACCTACTAATACAGACATTGATTCTCTCCATTTCAGTTAAAGTTAATGAAACCTTCACAATCGGTAATGGGGATAGCCCAAGTTAAAAACAAGGGCTCTGTCAAAACTTTTGACCGATTGCTTACTATTTGTTCAGCTATTTTACTCTGCTGACGGTTCCGGGTGGCGTTCTGCTACCTCTGTAATCAGCTGCTGCAATTCACCATTTTGGAACATCTCAATGATAATATCACAACCACCGACTAATTCACCTTCAACCCAAAGCTGTGGGAAGGTTGGCCAGTTTGCGTACTTTGGCAGTTCCGCACGAATGTCTGGGTTCTGCAAAATATCCACATAAGCAAACGCCTGACCACATCCCATAAGAGCCTGTGATGCCTGTGACGAAAAGCCACAGCTTGGCAATTTCGGCGAGCCTTTCATGTATAACAAAATGGGATTTTCTTCGATTTGTTGCTTAATTCTGTCAACCGTTTCCATAACACCTCTGCTCTACATAATGGTTGATTAAAACACTCAAGTATTCTAGCACAGCAGAAAAGATTTGCCTAAATTGAAAGATTTCCTTGAAAAGCAATCTAACCAACCCTATATAACGTAGATACAAGAATAAAATTCGTCTTCTGGCGATTATAAATACGCGTCGCCAGATACTAAGTTGCCTTAAAAGAAAAACTACGGAGAGAGACTATGGCATTTGAACTACCCGCTCTTCCTTATGAGAAAAACGCATTAGCGCCTCATATCTCAGAAGAGACTTTAGAGTATCACTATGGCAAGCACCACGCGACTTACGTCAACAAGTTGAACGATGCCGTCAAAGGTACTGACCTTGAAAGTAAGTCGTTAGAAGACATCATTAAGTCAGAAAAAGGTGGCTTGTTTAATAACGCTGCTCAAGTCTGGAACCACACGTTTTACTGGAACTGTTTGAGCCCAAATGGTGGTGGCGCTCCAACTGGCGCTATTGCTGACGCTATCAACGACAAATGGGGTTCTTTCGAAAAATTCCAGGAAGAATTCAACGCAAGCGCAGCAGGCAACTTTGGCTCAGGCTGGACTTGGTTAGTGAAAAAATCTGACGGCTCTGTTGATATCCTGAACACCGATGATGCAGACACTCCAGTTGCACACGATGGTGTTGAAGCTCTATTAACTGTCGACGTATGGGAACACGCCTACTACATTGATTATCGCAACTCTCGCCCTAACTACCTGGAAGCATTCTGGAAGTTGGTGAACTGGGACTTTGTGAACAAAAACTTAGGTTAATAGTTCTGAGTTTTACAAATACAAAACAAAAAGGCGCCTCTGGCGCCTTTTTTATTGTTCGAATTCAATTTTACATCCAAGGACGATGCCCTTTTAGAACCAAGGACGATGCCCTTTTAAAACCAAGGACGATGTCCCTGAACATAGGTTTCCTCGAATTCATCGTCAGGCTTAACGATATAAATAATGAATTCAATAAACGCGATAATACCGATAATAAATGATGGAATTCCCAGTAGGATAAAACCAAACAAGAACACCAACAGCATAATAACGCCTTCTTTGGTGTATCCCAGATAGAATTTATGGGCACCAAAAGCGCCTAAGAAAAAGGCCAAGACAGCGGCGGCAATTTTCTTCGACGATGTGCTGGTATTTGAGGCAGCAGAGTCTGGGTAAACCGCTTCAGCTTTGTCACCGGTCACTGCAAAATCGACTTTCGCACCCACTTTCGGCAACTGGTTTCCTTTCCATTCTGAAATATCGAGAGTATAACGATTACCATCTTCACCAGAGATAATGCCGCTACGGTTGCCCTCGTCAAAATCTAGTACTGATCCCTTCATTTTCTTATTTTCCTTTTGGCTATTAGGTAGGTATCAGCTACTAGGTTATAGAATTGTAAATAGCTAAGCAACGCAAAAATTTTAGCCATAAAAAAAGCGCCATTCCGGCGCTTTATTCGACTAGATTATTCGGCATGTCGCCGCGCAAACTGTGCCATATTTCCGCAGACTCATAACCATAACGGCGCACCAAGTTTACCGACTCGTTATAGTCACCTTCTTTTGCACAACTCACTAAGTTTTCGTAATAGTCCCGTGCCAACTGACGAGCCTCGGGTGAGGAGAAGTAGTACTGCCCAATACGAGAATACAGACCTTTGAATCCGTTTAAGACGAGTACATAAATAGGATTTCCGGACGCCATCGCTAAATCATGGTTTAACTGGTAATCAAATTCAGCAAAGCTCTTTTCGTCATCCTCAAGCTCTTTGGCCGCTTCTATCAGCTCAATAACTCGGGTCGGATTATGGCGGATGGCAGCTCGAATATAAATTGCGCTAATATTTGTACGCGCAGACAACAGTTGGTCCACCAGTTCAGGCATGCCATCTTCGTCAAGGCGAGCTAAGGTTTCCAGTATGTTTAACCCGGAAGTTTCCCAGAAGTTATTCACCTTGGTCGGTTTGCCATGTTGAATGGTCAACCAACCATCACGAGCTAAGCGTTGCAGAACTTCGCGTAACGTCGTTCTAGTAACGCCAATTAGCTCCGATAATTCACGTTCTGCGGGTAAAATGGTTCCTGGCGCAAAATGCCCGTTCCAAATAGACTTAACGATATACTCTTCGGCAAATCCCGCCGGACTTTTGGCTTTTATAATCATTTTCCCGCCCAAATGCTGAATGATAGAGTGATTCTAGCAGCCTTATACGAGGTCGGACAAGATAACTTCAGCCTTTATATCGACATTCCCAAAGCATTTGGGTATGGTTTCATCGTTTTTACACTTTCTTAAGGAATAGAGTGATGCTGTCTATAGGTCAATGGCCGACCAAACCGTTTGCCTGGCTGCTTCTTTTTCTGGGTTGCGCTGCACTGTTAGGGACTGCCTTGTACTTTCAGGCTGTATTAGGGCTTGAGCCTTGTGTTAAATGTGTCTATCAACGCATGGCTGTTGTCGGCATTGCGCTATCCGCCATTATAGGCCTCATCGGCTCAGGCTTCGCATTACTGCGTTGGATTGGCTTGCTGGGTTGGCTTTACAGCAGCTTTGAAGGCCTCCGTATTGCCTATGACCACTGGGACTTACAAACTTCTAAAAACGCTTTTTTCGCCGTCTGCGAAAGCGCTCCTGACTTTCCGGAGTGGGCACCTCTCCACGAGTGGCTTCCGGGCCTTTTCGCCGCACCGGGGTTATGCGGTGATATCGACTGGCAGTGGCTTGGAATGGGTATGCCTGGCTGGATGACATGGATATTTGGTGGGTTACTGCTCTTAGGTGTTATTGTCACGCTAGCCCACTTCATTGGCTTATTTAAAAAGCGTAAAGGCTTAGTGCTTTACCATAAATAGATCTTAGTTGAGCGGCCAGGTAACGATTCTGTCCTCCAGATCTCCACTGTATTTCCGTTCACTGATGCATTGGCCGGCAACACAATAGCCGGCTTTTTTCATGGGCTCTTTGCTACCGTTATGCTTTAACGGATGCCATTTGGGCAAAGGTTGTCCTTGCGCCCTCAAGCGATACGCGCAAGTCGCAGGCATGAAGTAAACATCTTCAATGTTTTTTGGCGTTAACGTCACACAGGCAGGCACACGCTGACTTCGGTTTGCATAATCGGTACAGCGTGCTGTCTCGGTATCGAGCAACTGACAAGCGACATCCGTAGAGTAGAGGTTGTCTTCCTCATCGAGCAGTTGGTTGACGCAACACTGGCCGCAACCATCACAAAGCGCTTCCCACTCGGATGTGGTCAGCTCCTGCAATGGTTTTTCGTACCAAGCCATTAAACTGCCCATATGCAGCTTCGATAACTACCGAGGAAAGCGGATGCGATCGGACAAGTATCCCACTGCAGCCACAAAGTAATGCGAGCGATTCCAACGCATTAACGCATCGTAATTTGCATAAGCCAGATACACTCGCCCTTCTTTGTCATCCGGAATGACCACAGATGCTGTAATATCGTCTCTCTGCGGAAGCTTTGAGCCATCATATCGCGTCACGCCTAAGTCAGCCCATTCGCTTAGCTTTTTCTTCGTGTCCAGTCCCGACAGAGAAGTATCAAACCCTTCTGGCAGTTGCACTTGGCGGCCCCAGGTAACATCGTCGCGCCAGCCCACCGAGCTCAAATAGTTAGCGGCAGACGCAAACACATCCGGATAGCTCCCCCAAATGTCTTTACGCCCATCACCATCATAATCGACCGCGTAATTCATAAACGAGCTTGGCATAAACTGAGTCTGCCCCATAGCGCCCGCCCATGAGCCCTGCATTTTTTCCGGGGCAATGTGTCCATCCTGGATAATCGTTAACGCGTGCCATAATTGCTTTTTGAAAAACGCTTCGCGCCGTCCGTCAAACGCCAGCGTCGTCAATGCCGACACAACATCGAAACCACCTGTATATGAACCAAAATTTGTTTCAATCCCCCACAACGCAACAATAAAGCGAGGCTGAACACCGTACTCTTTGCCTACTTTTTCAAGCAGCTCTTTATGCTCTTCATACTTTTCTTGCGCTTTTTTGGCTTTCCACTCTGGAACCGCTCTTGGCAGGTAAGTATCCAACGTCAATTTAAATTCTGGCTGGTTTTTATCAAGCTCTACCGCACGTTGATAATACTTCACATTAGCAAACGCTTTTTCTAGGGTCTCGTCGCTATAGTCATTGCTTCGAGCTTCGTCTTTCAATGCTTCCACGTAGTCAGAAAACTTCTTCTCGACATTCTCGTCCTGGGCAGAGACACTCATGCTGACCAAGGCCAAAACTCCAATTAATGCACGGCTAACTATTTTTTTTAACATGAAATGTCCTCTTGCTTAGGTGGAAGCTGTAGATAAAAACCATCGTTATCAAGGCGTTCAATTAACTCTTTGACGCTCAACCGCGCCAGTTGTTCACGAGTGGTTAAATTTATGGTCAATATTTTTTCAGCTTTACCAAAGCTTTGCACAAGCGCATCCGGTAATTCACTGAAATCTTCACCATGAGGAAGGTAAATATAGGTATCCGCTTTGCGGGAACTGCGATACACATCGCACAACATAAGTGTCTCCGAAGCTATAACGAAACAATAGCCCGTAATTCTGCCCCAATTGCTGCATTTCGCCAACCCGTCAGTAAGTCTGGTTGCGGCAGACGTTCCTGTTGCTGCGGCGAGTATTGCCAGAAAAAATTAATCAGGTCATTTATTTGTTTTCGTGATGCCACTAATGATACAGGCACATCAAGTGACTCAGCGAGCTCGGTAACTTTTTGCTTTATCGCTTTAAACGTCTCCTTGTAGCCCGGCATATCGTCCAACCGACTTAAGGGCTTCAGCGATTTAGAAGTCGCCTGCTCTTCGGCTTTTCTAATGACTGTCATCATTTCATTGCCGGAATACTTCTTTGATAACGGCGGTAAGTCACGAATGTGATTTAGATCGCTTTGTGATTTGGGTTTGCGTCTGGCCAGCTCTAACAATGCGCCGTCTTTAGCGATAAAGCCTAATGGAATGTTTTTCTTTCTAGCCTTGTTGAACCGCCAACTGGCCAACTCTTGTAAAACCGCTAACTGCTCATCATTGAGTTGCCAGGCATTACCCACTTGCAAATATAAGAGATCGTCAGGAATGCGAGTCGTTCGCTTACGAACTTGAAGTACCGATTCTTCGTAGACGATATCCAAACAGCCCTTTTCTTCGCAAAGTTCTTTCAAATAAGGATACATAACAGCCAGATAGCTGGCATCAGCGGCAGCGTAATCCAGTTGTTCAGGGCTTAAAGGCCGTTTTAACCAGTTTGTGCGGGAGAGGCTTTTGTCGAGCTCCACATTATCAAATAGATCGCTGACTAAGCGAGCATAGCCCATGGACTCACCAATACCACAAAACCCGGCAGCTATTTGGCTATCAAACACACGGCTTGGTTGAGCACCGCCACTTTCATAGAAAAACAGCTCAATGTCTTCCCCACCGGCGTGCAAGACGGTTTCAATGCTATCCGAAGAAATGAGCGACCATACTGGCTCTAAATTAATATCAGCCAACGGATCCACGATAACCGTGTCACCGCCAGCATGCATCTGTAACAGTCCAAGATTCGCGTAAAACGTCCGTTCTCGCACAAACTCAGAGTCGATCGCAAACCAACCCGCCTGACGAGCTTTAGAGCAGAAGTCGGCTAACTCATCGGTAGAAGAGATGAGCCGGTACTGACGCACCGACTCCGGAAGTTCAAGCTGCGTCAAGAGTTCTCCTCGTCACGCAGCTCTTTACGTAGAATTTTGCCAACATTCGATTTCGGTAACTCGTCACGAAACTCGACAAGCTTGGGCACTTTATAAGCAGTCATATTCTCGCGCGAGAAATCGATAACTTCTCTTTCTGTTAACGACTTATCTTTTGCCACAATAAACACTTTAACGACCTCGCCTGACGACTCGTGCGGTACGCCAATAGCCGCAGACTCGAGTACTTTCGGGTGATCTGCCAGCACGTCTTCAATTTCATTCGGATAGACGTTAAAGCCAGACACCAAAATCATGTCTTTCTTACGGTCGACAATTTTAAAGTAACCGCGATCGTCAACCGTCGCCATATCGCCGGTTGCAAACCAACCGTCTTTAATAGATTCGGCCGTATCTTCAGGGCGGTTCAAATACCCGACCATAACTTGCGGACCTTTTACTTCCAGTTCACCTGGCTCGCCCATTGGCACTTCTTCGCGCGTTTCAGGGTCAACAATACGAACATCGGTACTAGGAACCGGTAAGCCGATGCTGCCAGTGTAATGCTCGATATCATAAGGGTTCACCGTAACAACCGGAGCGCACTCGGTAAGGCCGTAGCCTTCCAGAAGGCGGGATTTAGTCACCCGTTCCCATTCTTCCGCAACGGCTTTTTGTACCGCCATACCGCCGCCAAGCGCCACTTTCAGGTTAGAAAAGTTAACGTCCTTAAACCCTTTGGTGTTGAGCAGACCGTTAAATAACGTGTTAACCCCTGAAATCATTGAGAACGGGTACTTATTCAACTCTTTCACAAAATTCGGCATGTCGCGCGGGTTAGTAATTAGCACGTTTTTACCGCCGTGCTTTATAAAGGTCAGGCAGTTCGCCGTTAATGCAAAGATGTGATAAAGCGGCAATGCCGTAATAATGACTTCTTCGCCGTCATTCATAATAGGCGTAATACAGGCCGACACTTGCTCTAAATTGGCAACCATATTGCGATGAGACAGCATTGCCCCTTTGGCTACGCCAGTGGTGCCGCCGGTGTATTGTAAAAATGCAATGTCGTCACCGGTCACTTCAGGACGCTGATATTCTGTCTGGGCACCTTTTGCCATTGCCTGATTCAGGCTAATGGTATTTTTAAGGTTGTGAGACGGCACCATTCGTTTAATGTGCTTAACCACAAAGTTGACGATAAACCGCTTAGGGAGCGGCAGTTGGTCACCAATTTGAGTGGTCACAACCACATCAAGCGGTGCCTCGTCTTTTATTTTAGCGTAGGTGTGCGCAAAGTTTTCTAAAATAACCAGCGCTTTTGCCTGAGAGTCAGTCAGCTGATGCTTTAATTCGCGTGGCGTGTATAAAGGGTTTACGTTCACCACCGACATGCCGGCGCGCAAAATACCGAATAAAGCAACAGGGTACTGCAACAGGTTTGGCATCATTACCGCAACCGCATCGCCTTTTTTCAAACCCTGACTTTGCAAGTAGGCGGCGAATTCGCGAGATTTCAGTCCCAATTCTTTGAAACTCATCTCTGAGTCCATATTTACGAATGCGGTTTTCTCGCCGTACTTCTCGATGGACTGTTCGAGAATATCAACCAGCGAAGAAAAATGATCCGGGTCAATAGTTTCCGGAACACCCGCTGGATAGTTTTTCAGCCAAATCTTTTCCATAAAAGGCTCTGCCTCTCACTCTTAAATTTTGTTTTGTTAACACTTTATCTTCGCATATCCGACCAGTTAATCCTAGTCATACAGCGCTGCTAACCGCTTGATTTTAGCAACTCAGCTATTTTTTCTGGTTGCTCCATGTGAACATGATGCCCACCATTCAGTGTTATTAAGCTTAGATCAGCAACGTGATGCTGCCACCTTTCGATAGCTCGAGACAGATTTTCATGACCGTTATCTCCTCTTACAACGGTCACCGGCATGTTCAAGCCCTGAAGAAGTTCATCGACCGCCGTTGAGTGCAAACGGTAAGGTGAAACAGACTTAACCCTTGGGTCGGCGCGCCAAGAAAACGAATGGTCGGACGTTTTATTCAAGCCTCTATCAACCAGCAGCGCTACTAAGTCTCTGGAAAAGTCAGCCTGAGCAGCGCGTGCATCAATCGCAGTTTCAAGCGTTGAGTAGCCGCGCCAGCGACCACTTCGCTTTTTGTAACGACTGGCAAAGCCTTTTATCAATTGCTCCCGAGCGTTCATTTCATCAGAAACCAGCAACCCGAAAGCTTCGACCAATATCAGTTTGTCGACTTTTTCAGGGCAAAGAGACGACACCACATTACTGACAAAGCCCCCCATCGAATGCCCTAATAATGTGACAGGGTTGCTAATATGATGAGTGAGAATTTGCCAGAGGTCGTAGGCGTAGTCGATAAAGTGATAGTGGGTTCCGGGCGGGCGGTGATCACTGTGTCCATGCCCTGCCCAATCAAGTGCAACCAAACCAGCGTCATCATCATTCCAGTGTTCAGCTACAGGCAGGAAGCTGTGACAATTATCGAGCCAGCCATGGGTCGCAATGGTATTTATGTTATGCGGGTCGCCCCAGCATAAGCCCCGGACAACGCCCCATTCTAATTCATAGCTGACAGGTGTCGCTTTCGCTGCCGTTGTCCGGAAATTCATTAATACTAATTACGTTCTTTTGCAGGGGTACCAGAGTTGTCCTCGACTCGTACACGCACCGGAACTGGATAACGATAAGGATAGTAAGGTGAGTAAAAGTTATGGCGGAACCATAGCGGCGAGTAATCAATCTCGACGTGATTTCTCTGAGCTTTTGGCTTCCATAAATAGTGGTTATCGGCCTCGATTACCGGATAAACATAAGTGTACTCATCAATTTTGCCCTGTTGAGTGTTACCTATGGTACCAACAAAGCTAATTGCCCGACCTTTTTTATACACTTCTGGATCGATAAAACCATCAATAACCGCTAAGAAACGACCATCACTGTCATCACTCACTTCGGGACGTCCCCAACGTTGTAGTGGGAAGCTCACTACCTCAAATACCGTTTTATCTTCTGTATTGCGAACGTCAGCAATAACACCGCCCCAACGAGCCGGCTGACCAGCCACTTTATCCTGTTGCACTTTCGCTTGCTTATACTCAACCAGCGCATCCTCGTTGGGCGTCTCCAGTTCGGTAGGAACGGACGCACAACCGACTAAGCCGATGGTGAGTAACAAACATGTCAGTAATCTCATAACAGACCTCTCTTTAGGCATAAACATCGACACCAAACATTGACGCAACTTCTTCACGTTTTTCATTCAAAGCCACCGCCTGATAAGCGCCCAACGCCTTTTGTGAACGCTGTGGTGGTTCATCATACACCGTGTTTAAAGACTGCCAACGCTCTGCTTGACGGCGGCTTTGCTTCGCATCAGGAACGACCTGCGGTAACTCCACAGCATTAGACACGGCGGCATTTTTCTGCTGCTCGTTGTCACGCTGCACCGTCTGTTGCGATGCCTGCTGCTGGTTACTTAACGGCTGCACCGTTTGCGGATTTATCTGCACGTCAATATTGGCTCATCTGTTATGTAAGACAGGATCTATTATGGCGAGTTCCTGAGCGTTCAGCAAGTTAACGCCCCGGTAACTTTTTCCAGGTCACTTCATTACGCACATAGAGTGGCTCAAGCAGTTCGGCCTGAACCGGCTCAACACCAGCACCATTCACTACTGTCAGCATATCCTCCGCCAACGGTAGCCGGCTATTATCGCTATGTTTTAGCTCATGATTTTCATCAAGAATATCTGCGTAGACGTCCCAGCCTGTACCAGCAGTACCCCAGCCCTTCAAGCGCTCTGTATCAATAAGGTTCGTGTCTGGTTTTGCTACAGCCGGCTCTGACTGAGCCACAGCAACTCCGTTCTCATTCGTATACAAAGCGTAATAAACCTCGCCCATGCGTGCATCAATACAAGCCACCACACCAGAAACATCGTTTTTGCGGATGGCTTGCTGTGCCAGCGCCTGTAAACTGCACACGGGATAAACGGGTAAATCAGCGCTAAATGCAAGTCCCTGCGCCATAGACACGCCAATGCGCACGCCTGTAAAACTACCTGGGCCAGCGCCAACCACAAGCCCGTCCAGCTCGGCTAAAGACACGCCAGCACTGTCGAGAACCCCCTCCACAAAAGGCAGCAGCTTTTGTGAGTGCTCCCGGGGACTTTCAATATCACGGGTTGTCAGCTTGCCATCGTGAACAAGCGCGACAGAACAATTTTCAGTTGATGTATCTATAGCTAATAACGACTTCATACATTTTGCTCTTCTGTAGAACTTTTATGCGCCAGAAATTCAAGCGCGGTATCTAAGCTACGGGTGCGACTCATAGCCGGTAAGCTGGCCAAAAACTGCTTACCATACTGACGTGTTACCAGTCGGTTATCGCAAACCACCAGAATACCTGAGTCGTACTTATCCCGGATAAGCCGCCCTGCGCCCTGCTTTAGCGCAATAACGGCTTGCGGAAGCTGAATGGTGCCAAAGGCATCTACTCCTCGCAGGCGTGCGTCTTCCACCCGGGCATTCAATAAAGGATCATCCGGCGATGCAAACGGTAGTTTATCAATAATCACACAACGCAGAGCATTACCTCTGACATCCACACCTTCCCAGAACGACGAGGTGCCCAACAATACCGCATTGCCGGCTTTGGTAAAGCGCTCTAACAACTCACCTTTATTCGACTCGCCCTGCACCAAAATTTCATTGTCGACGTGTTCTCTCAGAATTCCTGCCATTTGTTGTAGCATTCGATGGCTGGTAAACAATAAAAACGTTCCGCCGTCGTTATGTGTTATGCATTGTTTGGCAATATCCGTCAGCATTTCATGGCGGTTACGATCATTAGCGTCCGGTAAATAACGAGGCAGGCACAAGGTAGCCTGCTTTTTAAAGTCAAAGGGGCTTTCCAGAACCAGGGGGGCCGCTTGCTCAATCCCCAGTCGGCGTGTGAAAAACTCAAAGTTGCCATTAACCGCTAATGTCGCCGAAGTGAATATCCAGCTCATGTTATTGCGCTTAATATAGCCACCAAAGGTCTTCGCCACACTTAGTGGCGTTTGATGCAAGCTGATTTGTCTTGGCGTCGTTTCAAACCAAAAGCTGTAGCCAGTACGTTCAACGTCCATTAACTGACGCCAAATGACCCTGTAATCCTCTGCCCGTTCTAATAAATTGTCGAGATCTTTGTTCCGCCCCTGCGCAGTTCTCAATACATCAATAAGCAGGGTTAAGCGCTCATCGAGACGATCCGTCACTTCGACAATGTCTTCTTTATTGCGCCATTCGCGCCAATTGCCGCGCATTGGATCATGAGGAAACAGTAACCGAAAATCGCGCAGCGATTGTAATAACGTTCGCGCCATCGCACTGGCCTGTGACAAGTCTTTCAGCTCCGTCAGACATAAGCGCTGAATTTCCTCACACATTTCACTCAATTGACGCGTCGACACCGTTTCACCAAAGTACTGACTGGCAATATCAGGGATTTGGTGGGCCTCATCAAATACCACGGTATCTACAGCAGGAATGAGCTCGCCAAAACCCGTATCTTTTAATGCCATGTCCGCAAAAAACAAATGATGGTTAACCACCACAACATCGGCTTCTAAAGCCTGCTTCCGCGCTTGTACTAAATGACAGTCATCATAAACCGGGCAGTCACGCCCCAGGCAGTTATCCTGAGTACTGGTTACCTGAGGTAAAACCGCCGCCCCTTCCGGAAGCACATTCAGCTCACCCATATCACCGCTGCGAGTTGTCGTTGACCAACGCGTCACGGTAATGAGCTGATCCTGAATCTCTTTAGGAAGCTGTCCCGCCTGCTGCTTTGCTTGTTCAAGTCGATGCAGACAGAGGTAATTTGAGCGCCCTTTCAGCAAGGCGACCACTTTTTGCGGTGCCAGCTTTTTTCGTAATACGGGTAAGTCCCGGTGAAACAGCTGTTCTTGCAGGTTTTTCGTGCCGGTAGAGACAATCGCCTTACCTTTGGAAAGCAGAATAGGCGCAAGGTAAGCAAAGGTTTTGCCGGTACCGGTCTCAGCTTCAACCACGAGTTGGCTTTTCTTTTTCAGCGTTTTTTCAATAGCTTGTGCCATTGTCGTTTGCGACGGACGAGGCTGGAAGTTGTCTATTGTTGAAGCCAGCTCACCATCGGGCTGAAAAATGGAGGAAACGGTCGGCATAATTCGCGCTAGTTAATGATAATTAGCGCGCATTATGACATAGAAAAAGAGTCAGGCGTAGGTGTCTATATGACCCGAATTGCTATCCAAGTTGTCCTCTGTTGACTCATCCTGAGTCACCTCGGATTCAGACTGCTGCTGTTCAGAAGACTGCTGTTGCCGCTGCTTCTCTCGGTTAGGATCATTATCAATAGTGGTGCTTTCCTCATCGCTAATCGCTTGAAGCTCTTTGGTTTTCTCAATTTGATTAACCCTCATTTGGTCCTGAGAGTGGTCAACCGGTACCCGGGTATCCTTTGGTATTAATGGCACCATTGCATCAAAGTTTGCCATGAGCGTGCTCCGCTGTTTCCTTGCTTTTTGTTACCGACGTTGCCGTCTTGATTATACAACCACTGATTAAATATTAACCTACTATCGACCCGTAAAGGAATAAATTTACGCTTGCATTACAAAATCAACCTGTTAAGGTATTATACAACTTTGCGAAATACAGCGTACACCATTGGAGTCAACAAAATGAAATTCGTTCATCATCATCATGCACATCATTGGATTTTATGGGCTAGCTGAGAGCGAGTTTCTGGCTAGCCGCATAAGCGCTAGCCTTTCGATTGACTATACAACCTCCGAAAGGCAACTTTCGGAGGTTTTTTAATTTTTAGGAGTAATTATGACTAACCGTTTAACGATAGCGATACAAAAATCTGGCCGTCTGAGTAAAGAGTCAATGGCGTTATTAAATGCCTGCGGTGTAAAGTTTAGCATTAATGAAGCTCGCCTCATTGCCCACAGCACCAGTCATCCTATCGATTTACTCCGGGTGCGTGACGATGACATTCCCGGCTTAGTCATGGACGGTGTTGTCGACTTAGGCTTAGTCGGCGAAAACGTGCTTGAAGAAGCGCGACTTGAGCGTATAGCCAGCGACACCGCTGCCGTATTTCAGCCACTCAGAGCGCTGGAGTTTGGTCAATGTCGGTTATCAATCGCTGTGCCTCGCGAACTGTCTTATCAGTCACAGGCTGATTTAGACGGTATGAGAATCGCCACGACGTACCCTCAACTTCTAAAACGTTATCTGAAAGACAATGGCATTAATGCCCGAGTTGTCATGTTGACGGGCTCCGTCGAAGTCGCCCCTAGAGCGGGCTTAGCCGATGCGATTTGTGATCTGGTATCAACAGGGGCAACACTGGAAGCTAACGGTCTCGTCGAGAAAGAAGTGATATTCCGTTCACAGGCGCAGCTTATTCAAAACGCAGAAGGTCTTTCTGATGAAAAACAGGCGATGATCGACCAGCTTCTGCCTCGAATCGATGGCGTACAAATGGCGAAGGAAAGCAAATACATTATGCTCCACGCGCCCAAAGATAAGCTTGAAGAAGTGGTTGAATTGTTGCCTGGTGCAGAAACCCCGACCATTTTGCCGCTCAGTCACACTGACAAACAAGTGGCTGTGCACATGGTCAGCACAGAAAAGCTGTTCTGGGAAACCATGGAAGATTTAAAAGCAAAAGGTTGCAGCTCGATACTTGTTCTGCCAATTGAAAAAATGATGGGGTAATTATGCAAAACCTCAATATTAACGTTGAGTGCTGGGCAGACTTGTCTGCCGACGAACAAGAGCAACGGCTCTCGCGTCCCCGTCAGGCGACAGCGACAAACACGCAACAAACGGTTAAAAAGATCCTTGCCGATATTCGTGACAACGGTGACAGTGCACTGCTGAATTACACTCGACAGTTTGATTCTTCTGATGCGACCTCATTGCGTGTATCGCAACAGCGTATAGAGCAAGCCGTGAAACGTCTCGACAAAAAAGTGGCGGAGGCGATTGATACCGCTTACGGGACGATTCGTCGTTTTCACCAGGCACAAGTCCCTGAAAACCTTGCTGTTGAAACCATAAATGGTGTTCAGTGTGAACTTCGCTATGCGCCATTAGCTGCCGTTGGGCTTTATATTCCTGGTGGTAGCGCGACCTTGCCATCCACTGCACTCATGCTCGGCGTGCCCGCCCAACTGGCCGGCTGTCAACGCGTTGTGTTGGTCAGTCCGCCGGACAAAAGTGGTGACTTACCGGATGCGCTGTTGTACGCCGCAAACCGTTGCGGCATTACAGAAATATACACCTGCGGCGGTGCTCAAGCCGTTGCCGCCCTGGCTTATGGTACAGAGTCCATCATCCCGGTTGATAAAGTATTTGGTCCGGGCAACAGTTTTGTCACCGAAGCTAAGCAACAGGTGAGCAATGACGCCAGTGGCTGTGCTATCGACTTACCCGCCGGTCCTTCTGAATTACTGGTTATTGGTGATGACACTGCTAACCCGGCTTATATTGCGGCCGACTTGTTGTCTCAGGCCGAGCACGGCCCCGACTCACAAGTTATTCTGGTCACACCATCCAGCACACTGGCAGACAAAGTAAGACAAGCACTCATTGAGCAGTGTCAGCAGTTACAACGGGCTGATATTGCAGCCCAGGCGTTAGCCGAAAGCCGTTTACTGGTTGTCGAGACTATTGATGAAGCAATAACCATTAGCGAGCAATATGCGCCTGAGCACTTATCCATACAAACGGATAATGCCCGCTCATTGCTACCCAAATTGACCCGCGCGGGCTCTGTTTTTGTGGGTCACTATACACCGGAGTCTGGTGGTGACTACGCAACAGGCACTAACCACGTATTGCCGACCTATGGTTACGCGCGCAATTACAGTAGTTTGGGACTACTGGACTTTTATCGCCGTTACACCGTGCAAGAAGTGTCCTACGAAGGCTTAGCGACTTTGTCAGAGGCTATTACAACCCTGGCGAATGTTGAGGGGCTCGATGCGCACGCTAAAGCTGTCACCATTCGCATGGAGGACCAATAATGTCATTAGTGGAACAGTCTCAGCGCCAGCACTTAAAAACACTGACGCCCTATGCGTCGGCCAGACGCAGTATGAGCGGTGGTAATGTGTGGCTGAACGCCAATGAGTCACCTTTTGATAACGGTTACCGCTTTGACGATGCCGCTCTGAACCGGTATCCACAGTTTCAGTCAGAGGCGCTGAATAACGCTTATACCGACTATGCTGGTATACAACCCAACCAGGTGTTGAGTACTCGCGGCTCTGATGAAGGTATTGAATTGTTAATTCGGGCGTTTTGCGAACCGGGTCAAGACAGTATTCTCATTTGTCCGCCGACTTACGGCATGTATGCGATATCGGCTAAAACCTATGCCGTCGATACTATTGAGGTGCCGCTAATAGATTCAGAGCAGCGAAAAGGCCAACTGAACGTTGAGCAGGTGATCACGCAGGCTAAGAATTGTAAGGTCGCGTTTCTGTGCTCACCGTCCAACCCCCTGGGTAACACGCTAAATGCAGCAGACATTCAGCAAGTGCTGGATGCCTGCCCCAACACCGTTATTGTGGTTGACGAAGCCTATATTGAATTCTGTTATGACGACAGCAAAGCACCTTGGCTGACGACCTACCCTAACCTGGTAGTTTTGAGGACATTATCAAAAGCCTTTGCGCTTGCCGGCATTCGTTGCGGCTTTTTACTCGCCAATGATGACATTATTGAGCTAATGAAAAAGATACTGGCACCCTACCCACTGCCGGAGCCTACCATTAATATAGCAACGCAGGCTCTGAGCCCGGGCAATATTAAGCGTATGCAGCAGCAGGTCGATACACTTATCGGCGAGCGCGAGCGGCTGATGGGGTTACTCAGTGACTTACCACTTACACTAGAGTTTGACAGCGTAACGAATTTTTTACTGTATCGTTGTGATACCACCCAGACCAATGCGGCCGACATTGTCAGTGCGCTACAACAACACGGTGTGTTGGTTCGGGACCAATCTAAACAACTCGGGTTAGACGGTTGTATTAGAATAACGGTAGGTAGCCACGAAGAAAATGACGAGCTGGCACAACGATTAAAAGGGTATTTTTCATGACACAGCAATCCATACTTTTTATTGACCGCGACGGCACCTTGGTTGAAGAGCCCCTCGTCGATAAGCAGCTCGACAGTGTCGACAAGCTCGTTTTTGAGCCAAATGTCATACCGGCACTGTTAAAGCTTCAAAATGCCGGGTACCGACTGGTCATGGTGTCTAACCAGGACGGGCTGGGTACCGAGAGCTTCCCGACGGACACCTTTGAGGCTCCGCACAATTTAATGATGTCGGTATTTGAGTCGCAAGGGGTTCGTTTTGATGACGTATTAATTTGCCCACATTTTGACGAAGACAACTGCGCCTGTCGTAAGCCTAAGCTGGGGCTTGTGCAACCCTATCTAACGGAAGGGAAAGTCGACTTTGCTAACTCTTTCGTTATTGGCGATAGAGAAACTGACTTACAACTGGCACAAGGCATGGGCATTCGCGGTATTCGCTACAACCGGGAAGAATACAGCTGGGACGACATTGTCCACGAAATTGTTGACCGTCCCCGTACCGCCAAAGTGTCTCGTAAAACTCATGAAACTGACATTAATATCGCCATTGATCTGGACAGCTCTGCACGCGGCACATTCAGTACCGGCATTGGCTTTTTTGACCACATGCTGGAACAAATTGCCACACACGCGGGCATTTATATGAGCGCCGTCGTCAAAGGTGACTTACACATTGATGATCACCACACCATTGAGGATACGGCTTTAGCGTTGGGTCAGGCATTGCGCACAGCACTTGGTGACAAACGCGGTATTGGTCGCTTTGGCTTCGCGCTGCCGATGGACGAATGTAAAGCCGAGTGCCTGATTGACTTATCCGGGCGCCCATACTTGAAGTGGCAAGCGGACTTTAGTCGCGACAAAGTCGGTGAATTGTCGACAGAAATGGTTGAACATTTCTTCCGCTCGCTGACCGATGCTATGGCCATTAGCCTGCACCTCTCAACAACCGAGGGCAACAGTCATCACCAGGTAGAAAGCCTGTTTAAAGTCTTTGGTCGCGCGTTACGTCAGGCGGTTGCTAAAACCGGAGACCAACAACTGCCATCGAGTAAAGGAATGCTGGCATGAAGGTAGTGATAGTCGATACCGAGTGCGCAAACCTGACATCGGTTCGCTTTGCGATTGAACGATTGGGATATTCATGCACAGTGACAGACGACGCAGACGCGATTCGCGCTGCTGATCGTGTCATTTTGCCCGGCGTTGGCACTGCTGCTGCAGCGATGCGTAACCTACAGAGAAAACAGTTGGTTGACGTGCTGAAGTCGCTCGACCAGCCAGTGCTCGGCATTTGTTTGGGAATGCAACTCATGACATCGCATTCGGAAGAAGGTGATGTGGAGTGCCTAGGATTAATTCCGTCATTGACTAAACGGCTTGAGGTTGGCGAACTGCCGCTGCCACACATGGGCTGGAATACGTCGATGCCAACCAATAATAATCCGCTACTGAAGTCTGCCGAACAATACTGTTACTTTGTTCACAGCTATGCGGTCGCCGTTGACGAATATACCATTGCCGAAGCGGAGTACGGCCAACGCTTTGCATCAATGATTCGCCACAACAATTATTTCGGCGCGCAATTTCACCCAGAACGCTCAGGCAAAGTGGGTGAGTCAATTTTACGTGAGTTTCTGGAGGCTAAGCTGTGCTAATACCTGCGTTAGACTTAATTAATGGCGCCGTTGTACGACTGTACCAAGGTGACTTTTCTCAGAAAACTGAATATCAGTTTTCACCGGTTGAACAAGCTCAGAGCTACGTTAAAGCTGGCGCAAAATGGCTTCACTTAGTGGACTTAGACGGCGCCAAGGACCCTAAGCAGCGTCAAACAAAGCTGTTGGAAAAGCTGATCAAAGAGTCAGGTATGAATTGTCAGGTCGGTGGCGGTATTCGCACCACTGAAGACATCGACGCTCTGTTGGCTGTTGGCGTTAAGCGCGTAGTGATAGGCTCAACCGCTGTCAGTTCACCAGAGAAGGTGCTCGAATGGTTTAAAACCTACGGTCCTGAAAAGATTGTGCTGGCGCTGGATGTCAACATTCAACCCAACGGTCAGGCGTTAGTGGCAACGCACGGCTGGCAAGAGTCTTCAGGCAAGGCCCTGGAAGATGTTTTAGACCAATACCTTGAAGTAGGCTGCCAACACGTATTGTGCACCGACATTAGTAAGGACGGCACACTCAGCGGCAGCAACGTCGAACTGTATCAAAAGTACAAAAGTAAGTACCCAAACGTGCAGTGGCAAGCGTCGGGTGGCGTAAGCAGTTTAGACGATATAAAAGCGTTAAAAGCCATTAACTGCGACTCTGTGATTCTGGGTAAATCGCTGCTAACCAACCAATTCACTCTGGAGGATGCACTGGCATGTTGGCAAAGCGAGTAATTCCCTGCCTGGACGTTCGTGACGGTCAGGTCGTTAAAGGCGTTAAATTTCGCAACCACGAAGTCATTGGTGACATTATTCCGTTGGCTCGCCATTACGCCGAGAGCGGTGCCGACGAGTTGGTTTTCTATGACATTACCGCTTCGTCCGATGGGCGCACGGTCGATAAGTCCTGGGTAGAGCGAGTTGCCAAAGAAATTAATATCCCGTTTACGGTCGCCGGCGGTATTCGTTCAGTGGCACAAGCGCAAGAACTGCTGTCAAAAGGCGCTGATAAATTGTCAATTAACTCCCCTGCGTTACTGGATCCGTCATTGATCGACACGCTGGTGGCAGAGTTCGGTCAACAGTGTATTGTTATCGGTATTGATAGTTTCTTCAATGAGGAGACCGGTACCTATGAGGTGCACCAATTTACCGGCGACGAGAAAAAGTCACGCAAATCGGCATGGCAAACCAAAGACTGGTTACAGGAAGTGATTAAACGGGGCGCCGGTGAAATTGTCTTAAACTGCATGAATCAGGACGGCGTACGCAAGGGGTACGATATTGAGCAACTGGCCGCTTTACGCGATTACTGTTCAGTACCCATAATCGCCTCTGGTGGCGCTGGTGAAATACAGCATTTTGTCGATGTTTTTAATGACGCCAAAGTTGATGGAGCTCTGGCAGCTTCAGTCTTTCATAAGAACGTTTTTTCAATTGCCGATGTGAAAAGCGCAATGCACAACAATGGCATTGTCGTGCGTCCAATTGAACCCTAAGGAGTGACAGTGAGAGTCGACAAGCAAAATTTAAACAGCCTTGACTGGGCAAAAATGGACAACCTGCTTCCCTGTGTTGTCCAGCACGTTCTGACCGGCGAGGTCCTGATGCTGGGTTACATGAACGACAAGGCACTTGAAAAGACATTAGTGTCAGGTCAGGTCACTTTTTACAGCCGCAGCAAAGCGCGTTTATGGACTAAGGGTGAAAGCTCCGGCCACGTTCTTGAGTTGGAAGAAATTCATACCGACTGCGACAGTGACGCACTGCTAGTTAAAGCAATGCCTAACGGGCCAACCTGTCATTTGGGCACTCAAAGCTGTTTCGCTGAGACGTCAGGGTCTTTTTTACACCACTTAGAAGGGGTTATTAATTCAAGAAAAGGCGCCGATGCCGGTGAAAGCTACACTGCCAGCCTCTTCCAGAAAGGCATTAAACGCTGCGCTCAGAAGGTTGGCGAAGAAGGCGTCGAAGTGGCGCTGGCAGCAGCAACCAACGACAAAGACGAACTGCTTAATGAAAGCGCCGACCTGCTGTATCACTTATTGGTGGTACTCAGTGCCAGCGACTTGTCAATGAACGATGTGCTTAAGGTGCTTAAACAACGCCATAATTAGCTGATAGCTAATTATGCGTTGTTCAGTTGCTCTTGAAAGTGGCGGCGCTTATAGGCTTTTGAAACTTTTTTCAGCCTGACAGACAATAAAACGGCCGCCACACTCAGGCCACTAATAAAGCCTATCCAAAAACCGGCAGCTCCCATTGCCGGCACCACTAAGTCGGTTCGTCCGAGTATATACCCCACGGTTAAACCGAAAGGCCAGTACGATATGAACGCCAAGACCATTGGCAGTGTCGTATCTTTGTAGCCCCTGAGAGTGCCCATTGCCACCACCTGGAACGTGTCAGACAAGGTGAAAATAGCAGCTAACCCCATCAAGGTCGCTGCTAAGTTAATGACTTCTGTGTTGGGTGTGTACAAGCTAGCCAGAAAGCTGCCACCTAAGTACATAATAAGACCGTTAACGGCTGCAAAGACGCCGCCAAACCATAGGGCAATTCTGAAGTTTCGCATTGCGTTATCCGGGTTTCCGGCACCTAGTGCAAAACCAACACGCAAAGTCACCGCCATAGAAATACTGAGCGGGACCATATAAACCAGTGAACTTATGTTTAAGGCTATTTGGTGGGCGGAGACCACAGTAGGACCTAACGGAGCAATTAATAGCGCAACCGCGGCAAATAAGCTCACCTCAAAAAACAGCGACATTGAAATGGGAAAACCCAGACGAATGACATAAGTCACGTCATCCCAACTCGGCTTGTACCAGCGACGCAATAACTTTAATTCTTTATAGCGCTTGGCGCCGAATGTATAAATGGCCATCGAAATTGCCATCCCCCAGAGCACTAATGCGGTTGCCACACCACAACCGGCGCCGCCAAGTGCCGGCATGCCAAATTCGCCATAGACGAAAATATAGTTCGCCGGAATATTGATGATAAGTCCGATGAAGCCAATAATCAGTGACGGCATGGTGTTCGACATGCCCTCACAGAAGTTTCTCAGAACGGCATAAATAACAAAGCCGGGAATACCCCAGGCAATATAGAACAAGTAGTCCAGCGTAACTTGACGGAACTTATCCTCTACTTCCATTAAGTCGAGCAGCCAAGGTGCTGAAGACATCCCTACTAGGGTAATAGCTCCGACTATGGCACAAGCATAAAACCCCTGCTGCAGCATATTCGCCATTTTTCGATGACCACCGGAGCCGTCAAAATGAGAAATAATGGGGGCAAGCGCCAAAGCAAGACCGAAAACTAATAGTGTCGCGGGTACAAAAATACTGCCGCCAACGGATACCGCCGCAAGATCAATTGCACTTTTTCGACCGGCCATTACCGTATCAACAACGCTCATCAACATCTGTGTGAGTTGTGCGATAAGTATTGGGCCAGTGAGTCGAGCCAGTTTGATTACTTCGCTTTTATTGTCTTGCCAGGGTTTCACAGTTGGAGTGTCTCGCTAATTTAGGCTGTATTGCACGTGTAGCGTTAGCTGTTGATGTATTGTACTAACTTCTCATTCACCTCTGCCGGATGTGTCAGAGGCCCCATGTGTCCTGCGGCAATGGATTCACGCTTCAGCTGGCTAATAACCGTCGAGAGTGCATCAGCCACTGCCTTAGCACTACGACGAGTATGCTCGCCCTGAACCATCAACACAGGCTGCTCAAGACCGGCATAATCGTTCAGGCGCTTAGGCTCGTTAAGCAGCGCATCAAAATCCAATGCCACCTTGGCTGCCTGCTTCACCATCAACGTCTGTATTTTGGACGGCAAGGCGTCGAAATAGCCAGGACTGTTCCAGTAATCGACAAAGGTGCGGGTACACTCTTCAGCATCTTTCCCATGCATCGCCTGACTGATTTCCTGTATTTCAATCATTCCGGGGGAGTCATCGGTTAACACATGGAATGCAACGGGTTCGTACACGGCTACTTTTGCGATGGTAAAAGGTTGCTCCAAGGCCAGTTTCAACGCCAAGGCACCACCGTAAGAGTGACCAATCACATCAATTGCAGTATCTATTTTTAACGCCGAAACAGCCTCAACGACCCGGGGTATCTCGTCTGCCAAGCGAAAGTTCGCCACAGCTTCAGGCTGTGGTGCTTTCCCATAACCGAGTAAGTCAACGGCAATAACAAAACGAGTTGGGCTAAGCCTTTGAATTAAGTCTCGCCACTGAGAACTCGCGCTTTGAGAGCTGTGAAGCAACAATACCGGTGGGTTGTGCTTCTCACCAAAAACATACACTCCAGAACCTAACTCTGACATTTTGTTTCTCTACAGCAAGCTAAAGCCAATGAACTGACCGACACAAATTCCCGCACTGAATAACAGAACGGCGAAGGTACCCAGAACACCAATAGTGCGAAAGATGCTTGGCCCTATTGTCTTAGTTAAACCGATAGCATGGCTTATACGGGCAATGAGCGTAGCAATACCAATTCCGTGAACTAGCTCCGTTGAAGTCCCATTAGCTTCAACCATACCAAGCAAAATAAGAATAAACGGGACATACTCAATAAAGTTACCATGGACCCGTACTGCCACTTTCAGCTCGTCTTCTCCACCGGTACCAATACCAACGCGATACTTCCAGCGTAAGCGAACAATTCGCACAGCCAAAATTAAATAAAGTACTGCAAGTAAGCCAGCGTAAAAACCGGTGATGCGAATATCCATTGTGTCGCCCCTTTATTCAAAAAAGGCCCACCAAGTGAGCCTTTGTGTTTATTTTTTCAGTAGCTCACCAAGCTGGTCGCTAACTTTTTCAACCGGCTGTGTGCCATCGATTTTGTAATACTCAGTTTTGCCTTCTTCCGACAATTTCTGGTAATACTCAACCAGTGGTTCAGTTTGCTCATGGTATACTGACAGGCGTTTACGGACCGTTTGTTCTTGGTCATCCGGGCGAATAACCAGCTCTTCGCCAGTTTCATCGTCCTTGCCTTCTTCTTTTGGCGGGTTATGCTCAACGTGATAAACACGACCTGAACCAGGGTGCACGCGACGTCCACTCATGCGCTCAACGATCACTTCATCCGGCACATCAAATTCTAATACGTAGTCGATCTCAATGCCGTTATCACGCATTGCATCAGCTTGCGGAATCGTGCGAGGGAAACCATCTAACAAAAAGCCGTTTTGGCAGTCTGGCTCAGCGATACGCTCTTTCACCAGTTCAATGATGATGTCATCAGAAACAAGCTGACCGGCATCCATTACCTGCTTGGCCTTTTTTCCTAACTCCGAGCCCGACTTAATTGCTGAACGCAACATGTCACCTGTCGAAATTTGAGGAATACCAAATGTGTTCATCAGGAACTGAGCCTGGGTGCCTTTACCTGCCCCCGGAGCGCCCAATAAAATAATGCGCATAAGAAACCTCTTTGCGTGATTCAAAAGTCTGCCCCGAACTTTACCCTGACAGGCAAGGTATTACAAGCACAGAGAAGTGCTGCGGCCAATGGTATGACCGCAGCAGAAGGCTTATGCGTTAAGCATTAACTTATTCAGTTTCGTCACAAATGAAGCTGGATCTTTCAGATTTCCACGCTCTGCAAGTGTGGCTTGATCGAGTAATACATCAGCCCACTCTTTGAAGGTTTCATCGTCTTTTTCCAACATTCTCTGAACCAAAGCGTGCTCAGGGTTCACCTCAAAAATGTACTTGGTTTCGGGCACCGCCTGACCTGCCGCTTCCATCAACTTCGCCATTTGCGTGCTCATATCATGCTCGTCGGTGATGATACACGCTGGAGAGTCCGTTAAGCGGTGCGTTACGCGAACCTTTTTCACTTTATCACCCAACGCTTTCTCAAAGCGCTCAAGACTCTCTTTGAAGGCTTCTTCGGCTTTTTCCTGCTCGGCCTTATCTTGTTCGTCGTCGAGCTCACCAAGATCCAAATCGCCTCGAGTTACCGACTGTAACTGCTTTTCCTTAAACTCGGTTAAGTGGCTCATGAGCCATTCATCAATACGATCGGAGAGCAACAGAACTTCTATACCTTTCTTGCGGAATATTTCCAATGCGGGATTATTTTTCGCCGCTTCATAGCTGTCCGCCACAATGTAGAAGATCTTATCCTGACCATCCTTCATGCGCTCAATGTAGTCATCAAGACTGACTGACTGAACAGCACTGTCATTATGGGTCGACGCAAAACGTAATAACTCCGCAATACGCTCGCGATTACTATGGTCTTCCGCCGGACCTTCTTTTAAGACATTACCGAAGGTGTCCCAGAACTGCTGATACTCTTCCTTGTTGTCTTTCGCTAGTTTCTTCAGAATTTGTAGCACTTTTTTAGTGCTACCGTTACGCATTGAACGAGTAATTTTGTTGTCCTGAAGAATTTCACGAGACACATTCAACGGCAAGTCATTCGAGTCCACCAAGCCGCGTACAAAACGCAGATAAGTCGGCATTAATTGTTCTGCATCATCCATAATAAAGACGCGCTTAACATAAAGCTTTACGCCATGCTGCTGTTCGCGGTTCCATAAATCCCATGGAGCCCTTTTCGGAATGTACAGCAAGTTTGTGTACTCCGTGGTACCTTCAACTTTGTTATGCGTCCACAGCAGCGGTTCGTCAAAGTCGTGCGCAACCGTTTTGTAAAACTCTTTGTATTCGTCGTCAGTAATTTCTGACTTATCACGCGTCCATAGCGCCTTGCCTGAGTTAATAGTTTCCCACTCACCGGGCTGCGCTTCAATTTTGTTGCCTTCACCGTCCTCAGATTCAGCAACCGGCTCTTTCCACATTTGCACTGGAATGCTCAAGTGCTCTGAGTATTTATTAATAATGCCTCGCAGGCGATACTCGTCTAAGAATTCTTCGGCATCATCTTTCAAGTGCAAGATGATATCGGTGCCGCGACGTGCCTTTTCAATGTCAGCAATTTCAAACTCACCTTCACCACGCGAACGCCATTCAACACCCGCAGTATCTTTACCTAACGCTGAGCGAGTGCGCACGGTAACCTCATCTGCAACAATAAATGCGGAATAGAAACCGACACCAAACTGACCAATAAGCTGACTATCTTTTGCCTGATCACCGGAAAGCTGGCCAAAGAACTCTGCAGTTCCTGACTTAGCGATAGTACCCAGGTTATTCATAACATCGTCACGCGTCATGCCAATACCGTTGTCACTGACAGTAACCGTCTTAGCTTCCTTATCAACCGAGATGCGGACAAACAGCTCATTGTCGTCGCCGTATAGAGAGTTGTCACTCAGCGCTTTAAAGCGCAGCTTATCGGCCGCATCAGACGCGTTGGAAACCAATTCGCGCAAGAAAATTTCTTTATTGGAATACAAAGAATGGATCATCAAATGAAGCAGCTGTTTTACTTCTGTCTGAAACCCGTGTTTTTCCATTTGACCGGCTTCCGCCATAGTGTTTTCTCCTACTGTTTAAAACGTACAGTGATACCTAACGTTTTAAAATGGGGATGACACTACGGTTTTCAAGTCAGCGAATGAATTGTTTTCGGCCGCTAAACGCGTGACCTAATGTGGTTTGGTCAACGTAGCCCAGTTCACCACCTACAGGAACGCCGTGAGCGATGCGAGTGGTGTTAATCTTGTGTTGATCCGCCATGTCCGCGATGTAATGAGCGGTTGCATCACCTTCGACGGTAGGGTTGGTGGCAAGTATGATTTCTTCGATACTGTCTGAGTGAAGCAGCTCTTCGAGCTTATCTAAGCCAATGTCTGATGGGCCAACACCATCGAGCGGCGATAAGTGACCCATTAGAACAAAGTAGCGACCTTTAAACTGGGAGGTTTGCTCGATGGCTAAAACATCGGCCGGCGTTTCAACGATGCAAAGCACGCCACTTTGACTCCGGCTTGAGTCCAGACAAATAGGGCAAAGCTCGTTTTCCGTCAATGTACGGCAACGTTCACAATGTCCGACAGTTTCAACCGCGTGCTTTAAGGCTTCAGACAAGTTTGATGCGCCCGGTTTATCTCTTTCCAATAAGTGAAACGCCATACGCTGCGCCGTTTTCTGACCAACACCAGGTAAACGCTTCAAGCTTTCCACCAATTGTTCGATAGCCGGGCTTAACTTCACTACTGTCGCTCCGCGTTAAAACGGCATTTTAAAGCCCGGAGGTAAACCCATACCGCCGGTAATTTCTGACATACGTTCTTTACTGGTTTCTTCGACACGGCGCACGGCATCGTTCGTCGCCGCTGCCACTAAGTCTTCCAGCATTTCCTGGTCGTCGTCCATAAGGCTTGGATCAATGCTCACGCGTTTGACGTTGTGGTTGCCCAACATTGTGACTTTTACCATACCAGCACCAGCTTCGCCAGTGACTTCCATCGTTGCGATTTCTTCCTGGGCTTTTTGCATGCGCTCTTGCATTTGCTGCGCCTGCTTCATCATATTTCCCATTCCGCCTTTAAACATGTTTACTTCCTCATCTCTTATTTAATTCGTTAAAGCGCTTGCACCGATTCTTCATCAATTTGTGCGCCAAAGCGTTTTTTCAACTCCATCACGCCATTATCTTTTTCTAAACGTTCTAGAGCGCGCTTATGTCTGTATTCATTAATACGTTGCTGCAACATAAGTGGCGTGGGCTGTGTCGGCGTTCCTATCGAAAAAGACACCCTAGTATGTTGTCCCAAAACTTCTTGCAAAGACTCCCTTACAGCCTGCTCGGTTGCGCTATTTAGTAGTGACTGTTGATCACTGTTAACCAGAATTGTCCAATTATCATCGCCACTTTGTTGTAACTCCGAGTTCAGTAATACCTGTCGCGCCAAGCCAGAAATGTCCATGCCCGCTATCATTGCGCTCCAGCGATCAATATCCGCCGCCTCTTTTATATCGTCGGTAATTTCCGGATAGTCGTAGTTGTGCTCTGCGGTAACCACCGGCTGCGGCGTATCACTGCGCGCAGCATTGTCGTGTGGTCGTTCAGAAGTCTCTACCCGGTTTAATTCCCACTTTGATTCAGGTGTTGCCGCTGCGGCTCTAGGTTGAGCCGTTGACTCCTGATGGCTTGACGCTTCAGAAGTGCCTTTCGATGCTACTTCACCGGGCTTTTTTTTTTGCATTAAATCTTGCCGCATTTGCAGCAAATCATCTAAACCGGATACCGGAGTCTCAGTTTGAGAGAGGGTCTGCTCATTCTGCTCTGGTTCAGGTGGTTGTCGATAGGTATCAACATCCGAAAGTTCACTGCCTAGCTCTTCATGTGGTTGGTACGAGTCTACTAGCTCATCATTGTGTGAAAAGCTCGCGGAGCTTTCATTGACTTCGTTATTGTGCTGTACATCTAGTGCCGCACCGGACTCGACTGGAGGCTGCGACGTTGTCGGCGCGCTCATCTCGTTTTGTTCATTTGACGCGGTAAGGTCTGACGACGCCTTTTCTAAAGGCTTTCCAGATAAAAGAGATTCGTCGGAGGAGTTATCCTTTGAGCTCACCGTTTTGGGACGAAACGCCAGTAAACGCAGTAACGTCATTTCCAGACCACTTTTGGCATCCACAGCATACGGCTGCTCTCGGCGCCCTTCCAACACAATTCGATAGAATACTTGTATCAACTCAGCGGGCATTTGTCGCAGCAGTGGTTGAAGCGTATCGACATTATCGAAGGCTTGCTGCGATTCCGGCAGTTGTTGCATCAAGGCCAATTGATGCAACACGCTCTGCATTTCAACCAGCACTGAGCTTAAATCAGGAACCACAGCGACCATGTTATCAACGCGCTGCATTAACGAAACGGCGTCATTATTCAATACATCATTCAATAAGCCAGCAATATCGGCGGTGGGTACATTTCCCAACATTTGCCGGACACTGTCTAACAACACTTCACCATGCCCCTGGGCAATAGCTTGATCGGTTAGACTGAGCGCGTCGCGCATACTGCCATTAGCGGATCTTGCCAGCAAAGAAAGCGATTCCGGATCCGCCGAAATACCTTCCTGCTGTAAAACATGTTTAAGCTGACCAGCAATGTCTTCCTTTGACAAAGCCTTTAAATTGAATTGTAAGCAGCGAGACAGTACGGTTACCGGCAACTTTTGTGGATCAGTTGTCGCCAGCAAAAACTTAACATGCTCAGGAGGTTCTTCGAGCGTTTTCAATAACGCGTTGAAGCTATGGCGCGATAACATGTGAACCTCGTCAATAAGGTAGACTTTATATCGCCCGCGCGTTGGCCGGTACTGCACGTTATCAAGAAGCTCTCGCGTATCTTCGACTTTTGTGCGCGACGCCGCGTCAATTTCTAATAAGTCGACAAAGCGTCCCTGATCAATTTCCTGACAGGCTGAGCATTGGCCACATGGGGTTGAAGTCACTCCCGTATCGCAATTCAGAGCCTTAGCCAAAATTCGAGCTATTGTGGTTTTGCCAACGCCGCGCGTTCCGGAGAAGAGGTAAGCATGGTGAAGCCTTTGCTTCAGCAGTGCATGTTCTAACGGTTTCAATACATGCTGTTGCCCAACCACCTCAGAAAACTGGGACGGTCGCCACTTTCTTGCCAGAACTTGATAACTCATAAGGCTCTCAGGTTGAAATTTTCAGAATTGACACAAGGTATAGCATGCAATACCTGCTTGCCGCAATTTATCCTCACCGCCAAGCTCAGTTAATGAAACGACAAACGCCGCCTCTTTTACCAACGCTCCAGTTGAACAAATCAGCTTCTCAGCGGCGAGTACGGTACCACCAGTTGCCAGCAAGTCATCAATAATTAACACATTATCATCAGCTGACAAGGCATTTTCGTGAATATGAAGCTCATCACTACCGTACTCTAACTCATAGCTTTGACAGACCGTTTTGCCCGGCAGCTTTCCAGGCTTTCTTAGGAGAGTGACACCGCAATCCAGTGCATAAGCAAGTGCGGCACCAAATAAAAAACCTCTTGCTTCAATAGCAGCTATTTGGGTAACTCCTTCCCCTTGGTAACGCTTTTTAAAAGCCTCAATGCTGCTTTTGAACGCACTTGGATTTTGCAGTAACGGAGTAATATCCCGAAAGATAATGCCGGGTTTCGGATAATCCGGAATAGCGCCGATTGAATCTCTCACTTCCTTTAGACTTGCTTCCATAAACCTTTGCTCTTTATTTATGCAACTGCTTTTGCTGACCAATTATTTACAGAGTCAATTAAATACTCTGCATCAAGTGGCTTTGATAAACACTGTGTCGCACCAGCAGCCAACGCTTTTGGCTCAACTTCGACTAATGAGTCTGTGGACATAAAGAGTAATGGTGCATTGCGATAGCTTTCCAACTCTCGCAGGTTCTTCAATAGCGAAAGGCCATCCATTACCGGCATTTTATGATCAATAAGAATAAGATCGTAGTAGTCTTTTTTGGCCTTACTTAAGCCATCCAACCCGTCTTGAGCCGTCTGAATATCGAGCTTCAAAGGTTCCAACATTCTACGAATTGTCCGAAGCGTATTATCTTTATCTTCGACAATAAGCATTGAAATAGACATAACTGTCACTTACACCTTAAGCCTTTTACAGCTTGACTATTAGGCAGATAACACTTGTATTAAGCGCAGTACTAATGGCAAGCAGCCTGCGATAACAAACAATACAATAGCGAATAACAAATAACCGAACCCGGCAGGCTCTTTGAACGACTCTGATGACATGACATCTACCTCCTAAATAAGTCGAGGCAGATCATACTTGATCCTATGCGCTGATAAAAGCAGTTCAGCCAATAAAAAACCCGACCTGATTAGGTCGGGTTTTATTCTGATAATTAACGCTATCAGGTTAAATTATAATTCAATGCCTTTGCGTTTCGCAGTTGATTGAATATAACCTTTCCAGCTTCGGGCGCTGCGACGTTGTCCGTCGAATTTAGCCGCTTCATTAACGTATCTCATCGCTTGGCGGTAATCACCACCGTAGAAATACGCTTCGGCTAAAGACATATAAACTCGACCTTCGTCACGACCTTCCAAATAATCCAATGCTTTTTTCAAAGGTTCTGCTGCTGCAATGTACTGTTCGTTTAGCAACATAATATTGCCACGCTTACGATAGTACTCACCTTTGTCATCCGCATCTTCTGCAGCTTCTGCTGCACGAAGGTACCACTCAACGGCTTTATCCAGAGTTTTCGCACGGTGATAGCTGTTCGCTATGGTAGCGAAATTCTTAGCCGTTTGCTCGATATCGCCTGCTTCCACATGCTTCTCCATGGTGGTAGCTGCTTTATAAGGAATACCTTCGTTATCATAAAGTTGAACCAGCATTTTAAACTGGCTTTCTTTATCCAGGTACCCCGCTAAATAAGCCACTTCCATAGTTTGAAGCGCTTTAGGCAGGTTTTCTTCGAGCATATAAAATTGAGCTAACTGCGGCCACCATTGAGTCACCTCAGGAAGCTTATTCAAGCCTTCCTCTAGTACGCCTATCGCATCCGAGTACATTTTACGCTCGTAATATGAAGCCATCATTAACGTGTAAACGTTTTTATCAGGATCTCCATACTCTAAAGCGGCTTCAGCAAATGGAATGATTTTAGCGAATTCTTTCTTCTGGTAGTAGGCATTAGCCATATACAGGAAGACTTTTGGATCTTTTTCGCCAGTAAACTGAATCCATTTACGAAGGTACTCGATAGACTGGTCATACATTTCTTCTTGAAGACTTAACTGACCGACCAGCTTCATGGCTGCAGCCTGATCACTCCAACCAAGAATATCTTCATCCACTGCGTTCTTTAACAGGCTTAATGCTTCGTCGATACGCTCCTGAGCGGCATATAGATTTCCCAGGAATCTAGCAAGATACGCTTTATCGTATGAGTCGCTAGGTTCCTCGTCTTCTAAAATTGCTATTGCTTCAGGAATATTATCTTCCTCATAAGCCTCGAACGCGTTCATGATAGCCCGACCGATACTTTGTGATGCAGTCTGGTTTTTTCGTGCTTTCTTCTGCGCCTCAACGGTCTCTTTATCCGGAATGTTGAAACCAAGGTCCTGGGCCGAAGCCTGGACCATGGTCAACGACATAGCCGCGACAAAAGCCAGGGCACTAACAAATGTTTTTGATAAATAGTTCATTTCTTAGTTCCCATCCATTGTGAAGTCGAGCTGGACAGTCATCCCCGGTTGACGAACCGGTTTGCCATCGACAACCTTCGGCTTGTACTTCCAGCGCAACAATGCGCGACGAGCTTCACGGTCAAATACTCGACGAGGTTCAGAGTCAATGACTTCAACGTCAGTTACACCACCTTGTTGATCGATAGTGAACCGTAATTGAACCCAACCTTCAGTGCCATTACGCGCCGCTTGAGGCGGATAGCGCGGCTCGATGCGAACGATAGGAGTTGCATCACCGTCACTATTTAAACCTCCTCCCGGACCAGATAGACCGGTGTCAGCTCCACCTACATCCACATCAAAGCCCATATTCAAATTCAGACTGGAGTCCGAAGTATCAGGCTGAGACTGTGGAGTCTCTGGCGGCTGCTCAGGTGGCGGCGGTGGCGGCGGCGGAGTACGCCGACGCTCTTGCACGTCAGACTCAGGTGGCGACGTTACGATGTCAATGACCGGTGTTGGGGGCGGAGCTTCATTACTTTTCGCCCCCCCACCGATTAAGTAAGCCATGAAAGCAAACAAAGCAAACGTAACGGCCGCACCTAGTAGTAAAGATACTAAAAAGCGCACCATATTAGTTAGTCTCCGCTGCTATGGATATCTTATCGATACCCGCTTCCTTAATTTGGTCCATAACTTCAACGACGCGACCATGTTCAGCTTCTTTATCGGCCTGAATAACCACTAAGTCAGTTGGTTGCTCTGCTAGCATACGTTCTAAGTTTGCTGCAACGCGCTTAACGTCGACTTGGCGTTTATCCATCCAGATTTCACCTGTATCACGAATTGCGATAAAGATGTTTGCTGAAGGCTCCTTGTTCGCCTGATTAGCTTCAGGTTTATTTACCTGAATACCAGCTTCTTTAACGAATGAAGTCGTTACGATAAAGAAGATCAACATGATGAAGACGATGTCGAGCATCGGCGTCATATCGATAGACGCATCTTCTTCTTCTCGATTACGATTACGTGCCATAGTTTTACTCTCTTAGTGATGTGGCAAACTGTCAACCAGGCCTTCTTTCGCACGACGAACCTTACTTTCCAGTCGAGTTGCGAAAAACATGCCGGATAAAGCTGCAACCATACCCGCCATCGTTGGGATAGTTGCCATCGAAATACCCGATGCCATTAGACGAGGGTTACCCGTCCCTTGTACTGCCATGATTTCGAAGACCGTAATCATACCGGTTACGGTTCCCAACAGTCCGACCAGCGGACATAAGGCAACACAAGTTTTAATTAACAGAATACGAGCATTCAGTTTATCGTTCGCTTCGGAAATCCATGCTTCACGGATTCTATGGGCGTACCATGAGGTGGTGTCCTTACGGGCATCCCACTTCGCAATAATGTCGTTGCGAAGCTTAGGGAATGCGCCGGTAAGGTACCAATAACGCTCAATCATCAGTACCCACATTAGAAAGAGCACCCCCATGACGATGTACAGGACATCGCCACCGGTAGCCAGAAAATCCCTGATAGATTCCCAAAGTTCCATCAGGTAAAGCATGGGTTACTCCTTCTCCGAGTGCGCAGCTACGATTCCCGCTGCCTGCTCGTCCAGAATGTGAACGATAGACTTAGCGCGAGATGCCACAATACTGTGAGCCAAAATCAATGGAATAGCCGCGATAAGACCCATAGCTGTTGTTACCAACGCCATTGAAATATCGCCCGCCATGATCTTCGGATCACCGGTACCAAACAGTGTGATTGACTGGAACGTACCAATCATACCAACAACTGTACCTAATAGACCAAGCAGTGGTGCGATTGCTGCGAAGATCTTGATAACGTTTACGCCGCTGTCAATCTTCGGAGTTTCACGCAGAATTGCTTCGTCCAATTTCAGTTCTAAGTTTTCAGGATCTGCACTCTTGTTCTCCTGATACACTTTCAGGATACGACCTAAAGCGTTGCTGTCTTTAGGGCTTTCAGGATTTTTAAGCTGTGAACGGATTTTGCCTGCCGCCCCAGTTAACGTAATTAACTTATAAAGCGCAATTAATAAGCCAATAATCAGTACAACGGTAATAACATAACCAACTGTACCACCTTGGTGATAGCGCTCAGAAAGCGTTGCTTTTTGAGTTAACAGACCAAGAATCTGACCTTTAGATGGATCAAGGAACACACCTTCATAACCACTTTCAGTATTGAAGAACTCTTGTGCTTGTCCTGTCGCACCACCTTCTGGTTGACGACCTAATGGCTGAACTTGTTCAGTCGTGTCGTTATACACCAAATATTGGTCACCAGAAATTAGGTTAAAAGTACCTAAGCGAACGACTTCACGTTGCTCAGTACCACCGTCAAGTAAAGTCACTTCAGTATCAAACTTAACGACTTTACCAGACTGAACCATTTCAGTAAGAAGTGCTTGCCATAGTTCTTCTAGTTCTTCCAGAGTCGGAAGTTCTTTTGCTTCAGACAAGCTCTGAAGAACGTCTTCACGACCTGGATACTGAGCACTAACAATTGACGTTGCGATGCGACCGATAGTTTCGGTTGCTGCACCACGAACAACACCGAACATTTCACCTAAGGTGCCTTTGGCGTTCTCAAGTTCCTGCTCTTTGTTTGCTAACGCGACTTCGTTTTCAGAAAATTCATTCTGTAAACGTTTACCGCGCGCTTTCTCGTCTTCAAGCTGTTGCTTAGCACGGTTTAGCATAGCTTGCTTGTCAGCACGCGCTGCTGTGAATTCACGCTCACGCTCAGCATTTAATTCACGAGAAGAAACACGGTTTTTCTCAACTAGCTGTAACAGCTCGTCAAGGTTCTTAGCTTCAGATGTATCCTGAGCTTGTGCAGCGAGAGTCGTACCGGCAGAAAGGGTGACTGCTGCTGCAATCATTAACGATTTTACTAATTTATTCATTCTGCACTCTCCGCTGCGAATACTGGAAGTTTCACCAGATCGTAAGCTGTTTGCTTACGTGACATACGAATCGCTTGGGTCAGAGGACGGATAAACTCGTCTTCCAAAGCAGTCCACTCATCAGTTTCGTTGTTGTAAATCCAAGCATTTCTCAAATCGAGAGACTGTGCCAGGAATGCAACACGACCCATGTGGAAATAATCAACAGCCACTTGCTCGCCGTCTACTTCCAAGTTGCCTTGGTAAGAGATCAAGCCTGAACCGTAGTCCATTTCTGTCTGGTACGCTTCAATGATTTGACGGAACTGCTCAGACGTTGAAACGTTAGCGCTGTCCATGATGTCGCGCAGACGCTCAACACGTTCCATACGCTTTTCACGGTGAATTGGAATATCCAATTTCACAAATTGCTCTAGCGCATCGATCATTTCATACATAAGAGGAACGACGCCCTGCTTAGTACGCTCGATGCCGTCAATTTGCTTTTGCAAAGACGCTAGCGTTGCTTCTTGGTCATTAACCAAGCGCTGAACGTGGTCATTGTATACTTTCAAGTTCTCATACTCAGCAATGACTGAGCGATACTCGATAAGAAGATCCTGGCTTTGCTCAAACAGAGAGTTTACTTTCTCTTGAGACTGAGCGGCCGCATTAAGAATCTTTTTCTCTTCGTTTTGTAGCTTAGCTACATCGACTTGCTGTGCAGCGGCAACGCCAGTGCCAGCAAACGCCATCACACCCATCAGGGTTGCAGCGAGTTTGGTTCTTTTGATTACTTTGGTCATAGTTCCCAACCAATTTGACTTAACTTCCGCTTCAACGCCTAAGGCGCGAAACACCAGTTGTTTGAATGACGAAAAGATCTCGTTCTACGGTTTATAGTTATTGTCGACAAAAGTGACAATAACCAAGAATACTCCCACGATGACTATACGCTGTCAACCAAGTTACCTGAGTTAACCGCGCTATAGCTATCGTTTCAATTCTATACTGTAGAACACGGATCTGGACTCGTACAATCTCCAGATTTTCAGACAACATCCTGTCGTCAAATCAATTCATAGCCTCAAAGAAGTAAAACATACCCCTTTTTAGCTACTACTCCTGTCTTGAATAGTATCACTTTTTGATCCACGAACAACACTGCCTTATAAATTTCAACGTTTTTTATACAAGTAATTTTTGAGCCTATGTGTAATGGCTTAACCTCTTTTTCTGATTTGACCGTGTCATAAGAGAAAAATTCTTTTATTATGGGGTTATGAGACCAATAAATGATTTAACGTCAATTCAACATGTTGAACGATTACTCAATGAGTTTTCCGAGCAAGCTCTGCATATTGACGAAGAAAACAGACGCCACTCAAAGAAAGTCACGGAGCAATGGTTCAGTCCTTCACTGTTCCAAACGCGCTCATCAGTCGCTATAGATTACGTTAAAGAGACAGAGCGTTTGTTAAGTCAACTCTTACAAACAACATCAAAAGAATCGCAACGTTATGTGGCTGAAAAACTTTGCGCTCAAGTAGAAGCGTTAGCAACTGCGTTGCGTTCAGGTAAGCTCCCGGAAATGGGAGAGGAGCAGCGAGAAGTAAAGGCCAGTCATTACCAAAAGCTTCACGAACAATTAGTGACTTATAGAGACTATGAGCGCCGCTTAACTGAAAACCTTGAAAATGCACAAAGCACGGGTTTTCAGGACGTAATTCAAGCCGCTCAAAAGCGATTAAACCGCTGCCAAATGGCAATTGAGCAATTAGAGAGACAGATTCAGCGTTATGACGAAGGTTAATATTCCCTTCATCTACTCTCCAATATACAGCCAACTGTCGCTTCCTGAACGGCACCGCTACCCTATTGAAAAATATCGTTTATTGCATGACTGGGCCATAAGCCGGGGAGCACACGCAAGTCAGTGGAAGGCGCCTGTAGCAGTAACCTGGGAACAAGTTGAACAGACACACAGCGCTTCGTACATTGAAAAACTAAAAGCCAATAGCTTTGAAAAAGCTGAATGGCGAAGAATTGGCTTCCCCTGGTCAGAGCAGCTACTTACGCGTTCTTTAACATCGGCCGGCGGAACGGCTTTAGCTTTACAAATAGCACTAGACTCGTCCATTGCAGTTCATTTTTCGGGAGGCTATCACCATGCCCATAAAGATTGGGGCAGCGGGTTTTGCTTGATTAACGACTTGGCTATAGCCTGTCATCAGTTACTTTTACAACACCCCAATTTAAAAATCGCTGTGCTGGACACGGACGTGCATCAGGGTGACGGTACAGCGACTATCTTCAAAAATGACCCTCGGGTCTTTACTTGCTCTATTCATGGTGAGAAGAACTTTCCATTCTCAAAATCATTGTCAGATTTAGATGTTCCGTTACCCAAAGGAACGACTGATAAAAGTTACCTTCAGGCGTTGCAGAATGCACTTACCTTGATTGTGAAGCGCGTAAAGCCCGATATCATCCTTTACGACGCCGGCGTGGATATCTACACAAAAGATGAGCTAGGCCATTTTCACATTAGTTTAAACGGCATATTTCAGCGTGACATGACGGTGCTTTCATTTTGTCGACAAAATAGCATTCCTGTCGCAGCGGTCATTGGTGGAGGTTATCAACGGAACCTGGAGCGACTGGTGCGAGGACACGCCCAATTACTCAGAGCCGCATATTATGTCTATACTGAAGATCAGTATCTACCTGACACAGCGCTGAGGAGTCCGGAAAATGAAATTTGACGATGATATTCACAATTATTATGAGCGATTAGTTGCGGATAGAGTTGAGGAGCTAGAGCTCGATAAGCAATACGAGCAAGAGTTTCTGGCTGACTTATGCTGTCTGGTGCTGAACCAACTGCCGCCTCGCTATATTCGCCACGAGGTCGATATGGCTTTTTTCCTTCCGCCGTCAAAACGACTGGACATGGAAATGCAGGTCCACAAAGCGATTACGGAAGCTTTAGAGTTTCTGAAAAATAGAAAGAGAGATGAGAGCATTTAATAAGAAGGATTGGGTGGCGACTCTACCAGCCACACCCCGGCACACACATCCCCAACTACGGCTGCTCCCTTCCGGGCCTGACCGGGTTCGCTGGTTAGCGTTGCGGGGGGACCCGCAGAGTCACCATTGACGCTTTATTCAAAGCAGGCGCATTATGACTTACTTGCCATGGGTAAACAACCCAACAACGGTCTTTCGCTTACTTTTTCTGCAGTTTACGGGCAATCGCTTGTTTTGCCTCAGGAGAGCTTAACGCTTTAGCAAAATATTCAGCTTCACGGCTTATGCGTGCAGCCGTTGATTCAACGGGGTGTTTAAGTAATTTTTTCGACATCCGCAAAGACTGGCCAGATTGAGCTCGTAGTTTACTCAACACCTCTTCTACTTTGCCTTCCAACTGCTCGGCAGAAACAACATGATTCACAAAACCAAGCTCCAAAGCAGTTTGTGCATCGAAATTATCCCCCAGCAACAATAACTCGGCCGCTTTCTGATAACCACAAATTTGCGGCAACAATAAACTTGAACCGGCTTCCGGCAGAAGTCCCAATTGCACAAACGGCAATGCGTAAAGCGCTTCATTACTACTGATAACAATATCGCAGTGAAGTAGCAAGGTAGTACCAATACCGATCGCTAGGCCGTTAACAGCCGCGACAACGGGTACTTCCACCTTATTCAAGGTATGTAGAAAACGGAATGGCGGTGCTGATTCATCGAGGTTTTCTATCGCTAGAAAGTCGTTTAAGTCATTACCGGCTGAAAAACTGTCGCCTTCACTCTCAAACACAACTGCATTAATTGATTTGTCACTATCGGCTTCTTTTAGCGCTTCTTCACATAAAGTATACATTGCTTGAGTAAACGCATTTTTCTTTTCTGGACGGTTCAGGCGAATTCTAACAACACCGTTATCTTTTTTTACTATCACTGACTGTTCAGACATTAGCCTTTCCCTCCTTATTGTTGGCGCTTTTTCCAAGCCTTAGCGGTTGCTTCATGCATTGGCACGATAATATCCAACGCTGTCTTATCCCCCGCTGGCAGCTCCATTTGGTTTGGCTTTTTAGGAGTGACTCGTTCCCCCCATTTAATAAGGCCAGCCCCGCACGTTAACCCACCACCGAACACCGCCGACATAATACTATCGCCGGGCTTAATAATGCCGTTATCTGCAGCCTCCGCAAACGCAATGGGAAGTGTTGCAGAGGATGTGTTTCCATACTTTTGAATATTGATAACCGTTTTCTCACTCGGCACTTTACACATCTTGCCCAGGAAGTCGATTAACCGCTTATTTGCCTGATGCGGTATCAGAGCGTCGATGTCTTCCGTTGTCATTCCGGTTTGTTCAAAAACGTTCTCAACCGCCGCACTCATACCTTTAACTGCACGCTTGAAAATTTCCTGACCCACAAAGTCAAATTGCATAATGCCATCGAAGTTGAAACGATCGAAATTGAGACCAAAATCAAGACTCAATACATCACGCGCATCGGCGTCACAACTGACGTGACTTGCCAACAAACCGACTTCATTGTCTGACGCTTCCAGCACCATAGCACCGGCTCCATCGCCAAACAGCACGGCGCTTTCGCGCTTCGTCCAGTCTAAAATACGCGTGAGGCATTCTGCACCTATTAACAATACTTTGCTGTGCGCACCCGTTCTTATAGATTGAGTCGCGAAATGCATGGCATATAAGAAGCTGCTACAGGCGGCATTCAAGTCAAACGCCGCCGCATTTTTTGCGCCAAGACGTTGCTGAACCGCCGAAGCAACATTCGGAATGATTTCGTCTGCGGTACAAGTTCCGACAATGATCAAGTCGATTTCATTAGGGTCTAAGTCAGCCGCAGCCAATGCGTTGCGCGCAGCCACTGTAGCCAGCTCCGACGTGCCTACATGGCTAACTCGCCTTTCTGAAATACCGGTCCTCGAAACAATCCATTCATCGGAGGTTTCCAGGAAAGTGGCAAGATCATCGTTTGTCATAACGGCCGGCGGAAGGCATTTTCCCCAACCCGTGATTTCTGCATATTTTGTCACGGCAAAACCTTTTACTTCTGTCAGTCAATGCTATCTGCGTGCTAAGCTACGTCAAGACAGCAGTCGTTGCTCGTATCATAGCACGAATATTTGTCAGGTGAATGTATCTGAGGAAAAAGGATAATGCTTATGCTTCGTTTAATTCTGGTACTTATTTTGGCTCCGATTTTAGCTGCCTGTTCCAGCCAGCCGGATCCACTTATTATTAGCACAACACCCGTAAACGATACTTTTTCAATAAAAGTAAACCAGCTGGACGTTATTGATACGCGAACCTACTCCTATTTATACCGGCACAAAAAAGACGATGATAAAGCGACATTTGCGCCAACTCAGCAACCGTTGACCGACATCGTTAAAGAGTCGCTCAAGCCTTTAACCGCAAATGCACCAAAAGGACAAGGTTTAAAATGGTATGTGTCGATAGAAAAAGCGTTAATTGATGCAAAGGTCAGTGCTTTGAAATACGAGTTAGAACATCATGTCCGCATACGAGTGGAAGCAGTTAGAGATAACCGCCGTTATAGCAACTTTTATACCGGCAAAGCACAATCGAGTGGCGCGCTGAAACCTGCTCAGGCAACTATTGAGCGTCAGTTCCGTGATCTCTTAAATAACGTATTGAACGATATTGCCAACGACCCTAAACTCCGATTGAGTGAGAGAGAGGTTTACTAATGAAGTTTTGGATTTTACTCGCCAGTTTTCTGGCCGCTTCTTTTGTTGCACCCGCCTGTGCCGAAATACAACCTGACAACCCATTTCCCAGAGTGAGAATGATCACTTCTATGGGAGATATCACTGTTGAATTGAATCGCGAAGCTGCTCCATTAACCATTAAGAACTTTTTTCGTTATGTCAAAAAGGCACAGTACAACGACACGATTTTTCATCGTTTAGTGCCTGATTTTGTCATTCAAGGCGGCGGCTATGATAAAGACTTTCAGGGAAAACCCACTTTTGAACAGGTTGTCAATGAGTCTGGCAATGGGCTGCTCAATGAATACGGTACTATTGCAATGGCCCGAGAACGAGATCCACACACAGCAACTCGTCAGTTTTTCTTTAATCTCAACGACAATACGTCTTTAAACCCCGACAAGGGCGACTGGGGGTATACCGTTTTTGGACGTATTGTGGATGGCTTAGATGTGCTGGAAAAAATGGCTCAGCTTGAGTCAAAACCTTTTGACGATACAACCGGTTGGCGGGATGTTGCAAAGAATCCACCGGTTTTAAAGCGAATTGAAATAGTTCCTCAAAATTAATGGAAAAGCATATCCCCTTCTGGCAAGACATGGATGTTTATAAGCAGTCGCGCGTCTGGGTTATTTTCGTGCTCGGCATCGCCAGCGGATTTCCCTGGGTGATGATTGGCTCTGCGCTTTCCGCCTGGCTTCAGGAGGAAGGGCTAACTCGCTCTGTTATCGGCTATTTCGGCGCTGTTTTTGGGGCTTACTCCATTAACTTTTTGTGGTCACCACTTATCGATAATGTGAGACTTCCCTTACTAACAAGGTGGTTAGGGCAACGTCGAAGTTGGATATTTTTGTGCCAGCTATTGATTGCCACTGGTTGCTTTGCACTTGCTAGCTTGAATATCACTGACAGTCTGCACATCGCGGGTTTAACCGCATTAGCCATCGCTATAAGTTCAGCCACGCAAGACATTGCTATTGATGCTTACCGTATCGAATCATTCTCTGAGAGCGAAGGCCGCTTACAAAGTGCGGGAGCTGCCATGGCAACCGCAGGTTGGTGGACAGGCTATAGCGGCTTAGGCGCACTGCCCTTTTTTATCGTCGACGGCGTCAACTGGAGTTGGCAACACGCCTATTTCGGTCTCGGTTGTGTCATGCTGTTTCTGGCCGCTATTGTACTGCTTGTTCGCCGCACGACTTATACCGCCGTTTCAGAGACAGCTGAGCCTATATCGAATTGGTTTAGCTTTTTCAAAGAGCGCATAAAGCACACCGTTGTTTCACCCATTGCTGAGTTTTTCACACGAAACGGCATAAAACTCGCGTTGTCACTTTTGGCATTTATTTTCTTGTTCAAAATTGGTGAAGCCTTTTTAGGCCGCATGTCTATTGTGTTCTATAAAGAAATTGGCTTTACCAACACGGAAATTGGCACCTATTCCAAGCTTGTAACCTGGTGGGTTACTATTGTCTTTGCAGTGTTAGGCAGCGTTGTTAACCTAAGACTGGGCATTGTGAAAGGACTGATTATTGGTGGTTTAGCCATGTCCGCTTCAAATCTTATGTTCTCCTGGATTGCATTAGTCGGTCCCAACACCAATTTGTTCTTAAGTGCCGTTCTTATTGATGGCTTTACCAGTGCCTGGTCCACTGTGGCTTTTGTTGCGTTCATTAGCTTGCTGTGCAACCGAACCTTTACGGCAACTCAGTATGCGCTAATGGCGTCGCTGGGAACTTTGGGTAAAACGGTATTGGCGTCGTACAGCGGTGTGTTGGTCGATACGATGAACGGTAACTGGCCGCTATTTTTCGTTTTAACGGCGGTAATGGTCATTCCCAGCCTTTGTTTCCTTTGGTTTATTCGTAAGCCGCTGAAAAAGCTTGAGGAAGCAAGAGATGCAAGCTGACTATCATTGGTACGTGTTAGGTCCTGGTGCCATTAGCGGGCTCATCGCCTCCCATTTGCTTGAAGCTAAGCAGCAATGCTCGGCTTTAACTCGCAAAAAAGAATCTAAGCACGGTCAATTAACTTTAAAAGAAGGCACAATAAACAGCACTTATACATTACCTTTTCTACCGACACAGAAATGTCAGTTGGCCAAAGACGCGGTGTTTATTGTTGCAGTAAAAGCCTTTGATGTCGTAAATACTTTGGAAAGTATCACTGCAATTCCCGGCTTTGACAAAGACACGCCAATAATTCTGAGTCACAATGGTATGCTTGAGTTGCCTAACTCACTAACCTCATTGAATATTTATCACCTAGTGACCACCCATGGTGCGGTGAAGCTTGCTCAAGAGCCAACACATATTGTCATTGAGCACCGAGGGAAAGGTCGAAGTTGGTTGCAGCAGAAAGAAAATAAAGCAGACTTCGAGGCGATTTTAGCAAAGAGTTTTAAGCCCATTCTTTTTGAAAGCGATATTCAAACCCGCCGTTGGTCAAAGCTTTTAATTAATTGCGTAATAAACCCATTAACCGCCATTCATCAGTGTAACAATGGCGAACTGCTTAAAGCTGAGTGGCAGGAAGTTATTCAATCGTTGGTCGACGAAGCGGTCTGCGTTGCTCGCGTCGAACAGGTCAATTTAGATGCCAAGAGTGTTTACGAGGAAATACTAAGAGTCGCTGGCGAAACCCGAAACAACGAGTCTTCAATGAGACAAGATATACGTCATAATCGCCGTACAGAAATTGACTACCTGACGGGTTATATTATCAAAAGAGCGAAAAAAGCCGGCTTAAAAGTGCCGGCTCACGAAAAACTAATGAGCGACTTTATCAGTCTCTATCCTCAATAAAGTCGACCACTTCTAAACCAAAGCCGGATAACGCAGAGTAACGCTTCGGCGAACTCATCAAGCGCATTTTATGAATGTTTAAATCCGCCAATATTTGCGAGCCTAAGCCCACATTACGTGACGCATTTGAAGCCGACGCCGTTGGTTTATGCTCACCATGGTCTTGTGCTTCAAACTCTTTTACCTGCGCAATAATATCTTCTGGCGTTTGCTGGCGGCCAATAATCACTAATACACCGTCATTCTCGGCAATGTAAGACATTGCTTTCTGAATTGGCCAACTGCGTTTTGCAGCTCGATCCGTCAGGAAAGTGTCATGGAAAGTGTCCTGTAAGTGCACGCGTACGTTGGTCACTTTATCTTCTGATAGGTCACCGTGCACAAGCGCCTGATGAACCTGTTTATCAATAGTGTCCTGATACGTCACTAAGTGAAATTCGCCAAACGCGGTTGGCAAGGAGCATTCGGCCACTCGCTCAATAGTTCTCTCCTGCGTTGAGCGGTATTCGATTAAATCGGCAATAGTCCCAACTTTAATATCATGCTGTTTTGCGAAGACCTCAAGATCTGGGCGGCGTGCCATAGTACCGTCTTCATTCAGCACTTCTACAATAACAGAAGCAGGTTCGAACCCTGCTAAGCGCGCTAAGTCGCAGCCCGCTTCGGTATGACCTGCGCGGTTAAGTACACCGCCCGATTTTGCTTTCAATGGAAAAATGTGTCCCGGCATGACTAAATCTTCAGGCTTAGCATCTTTTTTCACCGCATCCAGCACTGTTTTCGCGCGGTCGGCTGCCGAAATTCCTGTTGTAACGCCCTCTGCCGCTTCAATAGAAACGGTAAAGTTTGTTGCATAAGGCGCGTTATTTTTGTCCACCATCAGCGGTAAATTCAGTTGCTGGCAACGCTCTTCAGTTAAGGTTAAGCAGATAAGTCCTCGGCCATAACGCGCCATAAAGTTAATCGCTTCTGGCGTCGCGCATTCCGCAGCAATAATAAGGTCACCCTCATTTTCGCGATCTTCATCATCCATCAGGATGACCATTTTTCCCTGACGGATGTCTTCTATAATCTCTTCTGTGCTATGCAATGACATAACGCTTAACCTTTTCCTGTCATAAATTGGGGTACTGCGATAACTCGTTGGTCATCACCAACCTGACGCCTGTCAGTTATTTTAAAGCGTATCGCTTTGTCTAAAGTATTCGGTTCGTCAATATCAAAGAGTGAACGCGCCGCGTTGCCCAGTAGCTGACCTGAGCTGTACATTATTAGCCGGTCACAATAACCCGCCTCTATAAGTGCTGCTGCTAAAGAGGCACCACATTCAGTCCAAACTTGATTCACTTCCCGTTTAGCCAGCTCAGTCATCAAAGCGCTCAGCTCAACTTTTCCGCTGGCTGCTTTATCAATTATAACCTCGTGGCAATGGGCATGGCGGATCGGTTTTCCCGGCTCGCATCTAACTAACCATACCGGTGCGGATGATTCAAAGATTTTAGCATCATCAGTCACTCGGTTTTGGCTGTCGATAACAATACGTATCGGCTGTTTTAACGGTTCAGGTAAAGACCTTGTCGCTGGCCACTGGCTCTGCCGAACCGTCAGCATGGGGTCATCTTTTAAAATGGTATCAGCACCAGTAAGGATCGCGTCGGACTGAGCTCGCCAATACTGAACATCGGCACGCGCATGGGAACCTGTTATCCATTGGCTGCGGCCATCCGATAACGCTGTTTTTCCATCCAGCGATGAGGCCATTTTGACAGTAATGAAAGGACGGTTTTCTCGCATTCTGGACAAGAACCCTGGGTTCAGCTGTTCCGCAGATTTTTCCAACACGCCAACCAACACGTCAATATCCGCTTCGTGCAAACGCTTAATGCCATTGCCACTTACCCGAGGGTTCGGATCATGCATAGCAACCACAACACGCGCAATGCCCGCTTCAATTAAAGCGTCCGCACAGGGCGGCGTGCGTCCCATGTGGCTGCACGGCTCTAAAGTCACATAAGCCGTTGCACCTTTTGCGTCAGCACCGGCCTGCTTTAACGCATGAACTTCCGCGTGCGGTTCGCCGGCTCGCTGATGCCAGCCTTCACCAATGATTTTATTGTCTTTGGTTATCACACAACCGACAGCAGGGTTAGGACGCGTTGTCATAATACCGCGCCGAGCCAACTCAATGGCACGATGCATCATTTCGTGATCAATTTTTAGCTGCGACGGTTTAATCATTCAGACGAGCGATTTCTTCGCCAAACTCTCGAATATCTTCGAACGAGCGATAAACGGAAGCAAACCTTACATAGGCCACTTTATCGATTTGTTTCAGGTTTTCCATAACCAATCCGCCAATAAAATTACTGGTTATTTCACGCTCACCCGTCGCACGGATACTCGATTTAATTTTATTAATAGCCTGTTCCATAAGCTCCAGACTAACTGGGCGCTTTTCGAGTGCTCTTAACAACCCGTTACGGAGCTTATCTTCATTGAATGGTTCTCTCGAGCCATCGGTTTTAATAACCCGCGGCATGATAAGTTCAGCCGTTTCAAACGTCGTAAAACGCTCCTTGCAATGATTACACTCTCGCCGGCGACGTACCGAGGCGCCATCCGCAACTAATCGCGAATCAATAACCTTGGTGTCTTGTGTGCCACAAAATGGACAATGCATTGCCTGACTCCTTTAAGTGCGCTTTACGACTCGAGTAACGATAGTGCGTAATTATCCGTATACTGGAAAATTAGCGCATAACGCTTTTACTTGTTCGCGAACTTCGCTGATTTTGTTTTCGTTCGAGATATCATCCAGAACGTCACAAATCCAGTTAGCAACTTGTTCAGCTTCCGCTTCTTTAAAGCCACGGCGAGTAATTGCCGGTGTACCTAAACGCAAGCCAGAAGTCACAAAAGGTGAACGTGGGTCATTCGGAACCGCATTCTTATTAACCGTAATAAATGCATCACCTAAAGCAGCATCTGCATCTTTACCGGTAATGTCTTTGTCAATTAGGTCAACCAGGAACAGGTGGTTCTGAGTACCGTTAGAGACAATCTTATAGCCGCGAGATTGCATTGCTTTGACCATTACGTTCGCATTTTTTAACACTTGTTGTTGGTACGCTTTGAATTCAGGCTGTAAAGCTTCCTGGAATGCGACCGCTTTACCAGCAATAACATGGCAGAGTGGACCACCTTGGTTACCCGGGAATACGGCGCTGTTCAGTTTCTTGTGTAGCTTTTCGTCATCACTACCGGAAATAATCAAACCACCACGTGGGCCCGCCAGGGTTTTATGCGTAGTCGTTGTAACAACATGCGCATAAGGCACTGGGTTTGGATATTCACCGGCAGCAATTAAGCCCGCTACATGCGCCATATCGACCATTAAATAAGCGTCTACTTTATCGGCAATTTCACGGAATTTTTTCCAGTCAACAATACCAGAGTATGCTGAGAAGCCGGCAACAATCACTTTCGGCTTATGTTCTTGCGCCAGCTTTTCAACTTCGGCGTAGTCTATTTCGCCAGTGCTTTCATCCAGACCGTAAGACACTGCGTTGTACAATTTACCGGAGAAGTTAACACCAGAGCCGTGAGTTAAGTGACCACCGTGAGCCAGGCTCATGCCTAAGAAAGTATCGCCCGCTTCCATTAATGCCATAAAAGCCGCAGTGTTTGCTTGTGAACCAGAGTGCGGTTGCACGTTTGCGTATTTTGCACCGAATAACTCTTTGGCACGCTCAATGGCTAAGTCTTCAACCTTATCGACAAACTCACAGCCACCATAATAACGCTTATGTGGATAGCCTTCTGCGTACTTGTTGGTTAACTGAGAACCTTGCGCCTGCATGACTCGCGGACTGGTGTAGTTTTCTGACGCAATCAGCTCAATGTGTTGCTCCTGACGCTCAACTTCGCCTTGCATCGCTTGCCATAAGTCCGCATCAAAGTCGGCAATGTTCATCTCAGATTTCAGCATTACAGCTCTCCAAATCATTAAATGGTCTTAATTTGTCGGGTATTTTACCTTAAAACACAAATGAGTGCCTAGTTCAGCACAACAAAGTTTGGGGATGTTCGTAAATAACAGTAAACTATGCAGTAACTTTTTTGTTGATAGGAAGGATTTTACGTCGCTATGGCGCAATATATCTATTCAATGTCTCAGGTGAGCAAAGTAGTGCCACCTAAGAAAACCATCTTAAAAGATATTTCTCTGTCGTTTTTTCCAGGGGCCAAAATTGGTGTTCTGGGTGTTAACGGTGCCGGTAAGTCGACCCTGCTCCGCATTATGGCGGGTGTTGATACAGAGTATGAAGGTGAAGCTCGCGCATTATCAGGGACTCAAATTGGTTACCTGCCACAGGAGCCTGAGCTCGATGAAAGCAAAACGGTCAAAGAAACGGTTGAAGAGGCTGTTACAGACGTAAAAGAAGCGCTGGGCCGCCTCGATGAAATTTACGCGGCCTACGCTGATGAGAATGCTGATTTCGACGCGCTGTCGAAAGAACAAGGCGAACTGGAAGCACTGTTGCAAGCCAAAGACGGTCACAACATTGAAAATATTCTGGAACGCGCAGCAGATGCTTTACGCCTTCCTGAATGGGACGCCAAAATCGGCAACCTGTCGGGTGGTGAGCGACGTCGTGTGGCTATTTGTCGTTTACTGTTATCTAAGCCGGACATGCTGCTGTTAGACGAGCCTACCAACCACCTTGATGCAGAGTCGGTTGCTTGGCTAGAGCGTTTCTTGCACGATTACACGGGGACCGTCGTTGCCATTACCCACGACCGCTACTTCCTCGATAACGTTGCAGGTTGGATCCTTGAACTTGACCGTGGCTATGGTATTCCATGGGAAGGTAACTACTCGTCCTGGCTGGAACAGAAAGAGAAACGCCTGGAGCAGGAAGAACGTGCCGAGAAAGCTCGCCAGCGGACGATTAAACAAGAACTTGAGTGGGTACGTACTAACCCGAAAGGTCGCCAGGCGAAAAGCAAAGCGCGTCTTAACCGCTTTGAAGAGCTGCAAAGTGGCGACTATCAGAAACGTAACGAGACCAACGAGTTGTTTATTCCGCCAGGCCCTCGCCTGGGTGATAAGGTCATTGAAGTTAACGGTATTAGTAAGGCTTACGAGAAGCGCCAGCTTATCGACAACCTAAGCTTCAGTGTTCCTAAAGGCGCTATTGTCGGTATTATCGGTCCTAACGGCGCGGGTAAATCAACCTTGTTCCGTATGATCAGCGGCGAAGAAAAGCCTGACAGTGGCTCTATCGAATTGGGTGAAACCGTGCAACTGGCCAGTGTTGATCAGTTCCGCGACAACATGGATGACAAGAAAACCGTCTTTGAAGAAATTACTGACGGTAACGACATCCTGAAGATTGGTAACTTTGAAGTTAATGGTCGCGCTTATGTCGGTCGCTTTAACTTCCGCGGTACCGACCAACAAAAACGCATTGGCGAGCTATCTGGTGGTGAACGTAACCGGGTGCACTTGGCTAAGCTGTTAAAAGCCGGCGGTAACGTTCTGTTGCTCGATGAGCCAACCAACGACTTGGACGTTGAAACCTTGCGCGCACTTGAGGAAGCCATTCTGGAATTCCCGGGCTCTGTGATGGTTATCTCGCACGACCGTTGGTTCCTTGACCGCATTGCCACGCATATTCTGGATTACCGTGACGAAGGCGAAGTGGTCTTCTACGAAGGTAACTACAGCGATTACGAAGCTTATATGAAGGACAAATTCGGTGAACAGGCAATGGAGCCGCACCGTATTAAATATAAGCCTATTGGCTAATAACCGTTATAAGGGGCGAGGCTGCCAGGCTACGCCCCTTTTATTGCAAATCCAGTTCGCATGGATCCCAAAAGTGGCCGCCAAATTCTCTTTGGTTAACACCTCAAAGGGTTGTCCATGACAAACTAGCCGGCCTTTATCCAGCAAGACTAATTCATCACAATATTCAGCCGCCTGTGGGATATCGTGAATGGCCATCATTACTAACCGCCCCTTCTCGCTTTGTTTTTTAAGTAGCTGCAACACATTAAGTTGATGGTAGATATCCAGAGCATTAGCTGGCTCATCACAAAGTAACAGCTCGGGCTCAGAAACAAGTGCCCTAGCCAGCAAAACCCGCTGTAACTCACCTCGCGATAGTCGTTGAATCGAGTGACCAGTAAATTCAGAAAGATTAAGTGTTTCACTCGTTTTTTCAATACGCCGCTGTCGCTCTGAGCGAGGAAGTCGCTTCTTTAAAAGGCCAATGTCGATAATCTCTTCTATGGTCAGATCCCACTGTGGGGTATCGTCTTGAGCCATATACGACAACGTATTTGCCCTTTCATTATCATTCATGCCCGATAGCGACTGTCTATTCCATAAAAGCTTTCCCGAAGCTGCTTCAACCCCAGCTATTGCCTTTAGCAGAGAGCTTTTACCAGCGCCATTGGGGCCTATCAGACCGATTAATTTGCCGCTATCAAGAGACAACCCGACGTTGCTCAGCCTTGGTCGATTAATGCCTTTCAAGCTCACATTATCTATGGTTAGCACTGTATTTACCCTACCGCATGCCGAGCTTTCTGCCTTACCAACAGAAAAATCAGTAAGGGCGCCCCAATAACCGCAGCAACGACCCCCAGTGGTAACTCTCGCCCCACACTCATTAGGCGCACAAAAATATCAATCGATAACACCAGCAAAGCTCCGGTTAACGCGCTCATAGACAAAACGTGTTTGGGGTGGCCAAGTCCCAAGAGCCTTACCACATGAGGTGCAAGCAGGCCCACAAAACCAATAATACCAACACTAACGACGCTACTTCCTGTCAGTAATGCCACAGCAATCAACACCAGATTGCGTCTTATCGGGTAGCTATATCCCATACTGACAACGGTTTCTTCGGAAAAAGTGAGTGCGGTTAAGAAACGCGTTTGAGTCAACACCAAGACTGCACCGACAAAGGCAAGTGGTAGCATCAACATGACGTGTGACCAGCCTCTGTTTGCCAGGCTTCCTAATGTCCACTGACTCCATTCTTGAAAAGCAAATGGGTTAGGGGCTAAATACAACAGCAGCGCCATTGCAGCACCCGCCAATGAGGAAATCGCAACCCCCGCTAAAATGACCCGGTTAACGTCGGCGTAGCCTCCCGCCATCATCACTACGACAATAATAGCGGCCAAGCCACCAGCCAATGCAATAAACGGTAACAACCAGGAAAACGTGGGCAGCAAACCAAAGTACAGTACAGCCACCGTTGTTAAAGCTGCGCCAGACGATACACCTGTCAGTCCTGGCTCTGCCAGTGGGTTTCTGAGTAACAACTGCATGGCTGCCCCTGCCAGTCCAAGCGCTGCGCCGTTAACAAGTGCAAGTACCAACCTTGGCAATCGAATGTCCACTAAAATGGTCTTTTGATAAACCGACAAAGTGCCACTTTGCCACCAGTCCAAAAGCGTGACTCCGCTACTACCTTGCGATGCGTGCCACAACGAGAGTGCTATAATGCCGGTAGTGAGCACTAACATCCATTTCATTAACCTACTCACGGTTGCCTCTCCTGTGGCCAAGCGCTTCGACGTACTCAACTGCATTCACGACTGGGCATGACGACGTTTCATGAGGAATGAAATGGACTTTGTCTTGTTCCTCCATCCATCTGCGTACTACGGGATGATGCCGCCAAATATTGGCCAGAGCGAAGTCAGCTGACTTGGCGTCATCGGTGAAACCTTCCATAATGACGGTGTCCGGCTGCCAGCTTATCAGCTGCTCTAAGTCGATCGATACTAAGTCATAGCCGGCTGTAGAGGCGAGATTTTGCCAGCCCATTTGGCTAAATATGCTGTCCGTCCAGCTACCTTCTCCCCAGCTATACTGATTCGGCATAATAACAATTGCCGATCGGCTATCCGCTTGCGACTCAAGCGCAATTTGCAGCTTCGTTTTATGTTGGTCTACTTTTTCAGAATACCCCGTTTGGGCTGACATAATAGACAACCACTGTTCATAATCCTCCCAGCTCCGGGGTTGCGGCAAAATGACAACATCCACATAGTCCTTCAACGCCTCAATCAACCTCCGCTGGTTAAACTCCGTCGCAAAAACCTTCGTTGGTCTTAAAGACAAAATGCTTTCCAGAGTACCGTTGTGCCTTTCGATACCGGACAGTTCACTATCTTTATGCAATTTAGTAATACCGACCAGCTCACCGCGTTCGCTCCAACGCGCCAGCGCAATATCGACACACTGGTTGAGGGAAACCCAGCGCTTTTTATTCTCAGCCTGAGCCGGTAGGGTTGTCAACGCAATCAGCAGAGCGCTTATGGTAGTAAATTTAAATAACATCCAACGCCTGCTGTAGATTTTTCACACCAATAACTTCCATACCTTCCGGCGCCATTTTAGGTTTATTGGCAATAGGCACCACGGCTTTTTTGAAGCCATGCTTGGCCGCTTCATTTAATCGCTCCAGCCCGTTTGGCACAGGACGGATTTCGCCAGCTAAGCCGACCTCACCGAAAGCCACCAACTCCCTGGGCAACGGATCGCCTTTAAAGCTCGATACAATCGCCAGAAGTAACGCCAAATCGGCTGAGGTTTCTGCCACTTTTACCCCACCAACCACATTAACGAACACATCCTGGTCGGACACTTGCAAACCGCCATGACGATGCAAAACAGCGAGCAATAACGCCAACCGCGTTGCTTCTAAGCCCACCGCTACACGCCTTGGATTTGCTAATGCGGAATAGTCGACGAGTGCCTGTATTTCAACGAGTAATGGTCGAGTACCTTCCCAAACCACCATAACCACAGAGCCGTTACCTTGTTCTTCAGCACGCTGTAAGAATATTGCAGAGGGGTTTGATACCTCTTTCAGGCCTCCTCCCGTCATAGCAAATACGCCTAACTCGTTTACCGCGCCGAAGCGGTTTTTAGTGCCTCGGAGCGTTCGATAACGTGAATCGGAAGAGCCATCTAAAATAACGGAACAGTCAATACAGTGCTCCAGTACCTTAGGTCCTGCCAAAGACCCCTCTTTGGTCACATGACCGACCATAATAATGGCAACATTCTTTTGCTTTGCGTAACGCGTTAAGTAAGCGGCCGCTTCCCGCACTTGAGATACGCTGCCTGGCGCCGACTGAATGTCCGCCAAGTGCATTACCTGTATTGAGTCGATAACCATAATGGCTGGTTTTTCTTTGTCAGCCAGCTGGCAAATGGTTTCTACAGAGGTTTCTGACAACATTCGTAATTTATCAGTCGGCAAATTCAGGCGCTGTGCTCGCATGGCAACCTGCTGTAACGACTCTTCCCCGGTCACGTACAATGCAGGCATTTTCTCAGCGAGTTGGCAGAGCGTTTGTAACAATAGAGTACTTTTCCCGGCTCCGGGCGAGCCACCAATTAAAATAGCCGAGCCCGGTACAACGCCGCCGCCCAACACTCGGTCGAACTCTTTAAAGCCAGAGCTAAAGCGCGGCACTTCCTGCAGATCAACCTCATTAAGCGTTTGCACTTTGCTTTCAGTCATTCCCGCAAACCCCTGACGCGCGACTGCCGGAGAAGCAGGTTTTGATGCCAGACGAACTTCGGTTAAGGTATTCCATGCTTTACACTCTGTGCACTGCCCTAACCAACGAGGGAAGTCTGCTCCACAGTCGTTGCACACGTATGCCGTTTTTGCTTTTGCCATTAATCTGCTTCTCGTTTTAATATGAGGTAATATTCAAGAATAACGAATAAAAATGGATCTTGATGCCAAACTCTTATTTTGACCAATTAATTGAACAGTTGAAACCCGTTATTTACGATTCTGATTTCGACGCTATTTTCCAGACCTTAACCAAAGATCTGGACGGTCCCACTCGTTTCAAATTAAAAATGGAGCTTAACCGACTTGCTGCTCCTTGTCGTCGAACAGTTGATTTACGGAATCAAGTCGATGACGAATGTTTTCCTTATGAGCATCAAGGCCGTCGGCATCAACTGGACAGCGTTGCTATCGAGATCTTTGAAAAAGGTCTGGAGACCTACAAAGGCGTATTTACTCAAGACACATTTGAACAAATTCTTGACGCCGATAATCAGCTACGTCGTGCCCAGGAGGAAGAGCGAGCTTATGCACAAAGCCTTGCGTCTCAAAATGCTGAGCCGGTAAGCGGCCAGTCGCCATTCAGAGATGAGTCTAACGAGCCCTATTCCTATTTAGCGGAAACTTTCCATTTTGGTCGTTATCCGTATCGCTCAGAAGAGCGCATGAATTTTACCATAGATGTTCTGTTAACCGACGCTGACGAGCAGCAGTTTAAAGGGATTACCGCCGACATATCCATTACCGGTATGCGCATAAGGCTGGACGAACCACGAGACATTAAGGCACAAGAACAACTCGAGCTGTCCTTTGTCGGCTTAGCCAAAGAGTTTACCGTCGACCCTGAAATGCGCATTCCCTATGTCGTCGTTGGCGTACAGCAAGTTGATGGAAAGCAGTACATTAATTTAAATCGAGCGTCAGAGTTTCGCTCCGACGAACTTGACCGTTTCTTCCAGCGTTTCATTAATGGCTACAAAAAACGTTATCGCGTTAATATTGATAACACCTATGACAGTGTCATTAATAAAGGGTACGAGCAGTTTTTCTTACCGAGAACGCGGCAATTACCGGTTTACTTTTCAGAAGCAAACAAACGGCTCATTGCGGACTATGTGTTAACGACAGACAATAATCGTTTTGTTTTAGATACTTGGTTAAATGAGCTCAATCAAATTAGTTTCGGTTCAATATTTAATGTCCGGCGCAGTCAGCAGATTTTCGAACAGTTAGAGTCAGCCGGTACAGCACAGCTGATTATTTTGAGCTTTTCCATAACAGCGCGAGGCAAAATCTATCACTATTCAGCCACCGTCGATGAGTTAAAGCGAGCCGGGCTTTGGGATACCTATATTGCCTTTGGTCGTCAAAAAGCTTCCTGGCGAGTGTTTCAGGTTGACGTTCGTTCTTGCAATAGTGAGCTGGCCTGGCAACCACAAGCGGTTCCGGAGCATATAAAAGTCCCTTTTCGTATCAATCCTCCTTCAGTTGAGGTAAAGCAGGCAGTTAAGCCGCTGAAATACCTGGCGGCGGTTTCCGATGTTACCGCTTACGTTAATGATTTAACTGTTGGAGAAGTTAATAAGTCACAACTTCCTTCTTTAAAGGCCTTTGCACATCCGCCTGCGGTACCGTTAAGAACCAAAGAAGCGCGTTTAGAGTTCGTTAACCTGCGCAAAGAACGGCGCTTTAACTACCGCAGCCGTTGCCGCGTGAAAGCCGGTAAGTTTGTCAGAGATGCGATGATTATCGATCTCTCAATAAGTGGCTTACAGGTACAAATGGATACCCCAGCCAGTATCTCTGCAGGCGATACCGTCTATATCTCTATGACCGGCTTTTTAAAAACGTATAAAAAAGCCAAACTCAGCGAGCTGCCTTACCTTGTCGCATCAACCGACCGCGCAGGAACGACATTACGGCTAAAAGCGGATACAACCGCGGAGCCTCACCGGGGGTCTGACTTTATTCGCTTTCTGATACGTGAGCAACGAGATGTCTTAAAGCTACAAGTCGAAAACACATCCGTTAACGGTCTGCCGTTATGTTTAAGAAATTTATATTGTTATGCGCCAGCAGCGGTACCGGTGTTTTTTAATCGCTCAAAACAAAAAGCACTCTCAACTCGCCGGGTTGGCGTTTCTTCATGGACCTCCGGTTGGTTAAGTATTCTGAAGCGTTTACCCGGTAGCCGCGACACTATTATTAACTTACAACCACTGTTACGAGGAAATTCAGTAACTGAGGTGTTTGAGCCCAAACTCAAGTCCATGAAGCGTGATGCGTTTCCGGAGTCACTTCTGCTCCTTATTAGGCTTTATCGTCAAAATGGAGAGTACATTGTTCAAACTCAATGGTGTGAAACTCACGCTACCGACGATATCCATGGCTTTATTGATCAATGTTTGCCGAACTCGGTCTTTCGCGCTATTGCTATCAATTTATCAAGAGCCGGCAAGCCGGATATCCAATTTATTCAGGCAGAACTCGCGTATATGAGCTACTACGCGGCCTACAAAGCGGAAGACTTAGAAGAAGAACTATGGAAAATTTTCGGCGTTGCCGAAACTATCGATGTCACGTCCAGCTTACTCAGCTTCACACTGCCGGATTCGGCTTCCATTAACGAACAAGAAGAGCGGCTGGTTTCATGGTTAGATAAGCTTTGAACTCTCTAAACAGAAAAGAACCTGGCGCAAGTCAGGTTCATCAATACAATAATCCGCGATACGTTTTAATGACGGTTTAGCCTGATAAGCAATACCCACGGCAGCCCGTTCAAGCATCATAGCATCGTTGGCTCCGTCACCGACAGCGACCGTTTTAGACATCGGAATATTCCACTTGTTTGCTAAGTCCTGCAGGGAGCTGGCTTTGATGCGGGCATCGACTATATCACCCAAAACCCGTCCTGTGAGAAGCCCGTCACTCACTTCTAGTTGATTCGCAATAACGGCATCCGCCTGAAGTTCAGCAGCCAGCCTGTCGGCAAACCAAGTGAAGCCTCCTGAAACAATCGCACGCTGCCATCCTTTTTCTTTTAAGGTGGAGAACAATTCTTTTGCTCCTGGATGCAAAGGAATAGGGTTAAATAGCGCCTGAAGTGACGACTCACTAACGCCCTTAAGACAAGCCACCCTCTGGCGTAACGACTCACTGAAATCCAGTTTTCCTTCCATCGCCGCTTTTGTTATGCCTGCAACTTTAGTATAACAATCATTGAGTCGAGCAATTTCATCGATACACTCAATACCAATTAGGGTAGAATCCATATCGAAAACGATTAAACCAGACGGATACTTCATGAATCAAAAACTCCTGAATCTGTGCTATGCGTACTCAACAAAATAATCTCTGGCAACCACTTAAAAGCTGGTTGTTGAAGGATACAACTCGCGCTTTTATGCACATTGCGACCAAACGCGCTTTGCGACTGGGTGCTGCGGCAGGTTTGCTATTTATTATTATTAACGTCTGGAATATTGCCAGTGTTCAGTCACAGCAGCAACTTTTTAACCAAACCCAATCAATTACCGAACTGCTAATGCAGCAAGTTGAGCACGAAGCACATCATTGGGTTGAACAACGAGAAACCGACAAATTGCAGCAATTGGTTGACTATGTAACCAGCCAGCCACATGTGTTGTCTGCGGTTATTCGCGATCGCTTTGGTGAAGACATGGTCACATCAGGGGCGGCGACATCTATCATCGACTGGCCGGCAACCAGTTTAAAGGCGGATCCCTGGATACTGATCGAAGAAATCAACGAAGAGCAACATATCAGTGGCTATATCCAGGTAGTATTTGATAAAAGCACTTTGTTAGCCCAAAGCAGACAAGCGCACGACGGCCTAATGCAGCAAGGCAAAGTACTGCTGTTGCTCGCCATGCTAGCGGGCGTGTTTATTATGCTGGGTTTTAACCGAATACGAGACCGTTACTGGCAGAAATAGGCACTACTTTCGATATTAGCTTTAGCTAAACAGCTCGACACTGTTCTGCCATAACTGTGACGCCAGCGCTTCCTTATCAGTGCTTTTTAATTCAGCTAAAGCTTCTAATACAAGGGCCACTCGATAAGGCTCATTTCTCTGTCCTTGATACCCGGACAGCGGCATATCGGGTGAATCGGTTTCGAGTACCAGGCTTTCTATCGGTACTTCTTGGATAGCCTGCCTAGTTTTTTGTGCACGGTCGTAAGTGATCACTCCCCCCACACCGAGCTTATAGCCTTGCTCAACAAACTTCATCGCCTGTTGATGGCTGCCGCTAAACGCATGAATAACACCTCGCTCAGGCCCGTACTTCTTAATATCGGCATGAGTACGGTCGAGCGTTTTACGGTGGTGAATAATAACCGGTAGTTTCAACTGCTTTGCCAGCTCAAGCTGACGAATGAAAAGCGTATGTTGCTTGTCATAGTCCGGGCAGGTTTTATCAAGACCAATTTCTCCTACCGCTTTTACCTGCCCCTTTTTCTGCTCCAGCGTCCTCTCCAGCACTTCGATATCGCTGATGTCGTGCTCTTCAATAAACCAGGGATGCAAACCCAGTGCATAAGACCAACTAGTGTTCTTACTTGCTAAAGATGACAGTTTCTCCCACTGGTTTCGTGTCACCCCAGGCACCATAAATCGCTTTACGCCAGCTTCATTGGCTCTTTCCAGCACCGCCTCTCTATCCTTATCAAAGGCATCAAAATCGAGGTGACAGTGCGTATCAAAGAGCCGCATATTAGCTATCAGTGCTCGCGTGTATGGGTAAAGGTGATATCAGGGTAGCGCTCTTCAGCCAAACTTAAGTTCACCATAGTCGGCGCTATGTAGGTTAAGTTATCACCGCCATCTAGCGCCAAATTCGATTCTGCTTTTCGACGGAATTCATCCAGCTTTTTCTCGTCTTTCGACATAACCCAACGTGCTGTAGCGACATTAATGTTTTCGTAAATGGCTTCCACTTTGTATTCGGTTTTCAAACGATGAACCACAACATCAAACTGCAGCACACCTACCGCTCCAACAATAAGGTCATTACTGATAAGCGGCCGAAATACCTGCACAGCACCTTCCTCTGATAGCTGAACCAAGCCTTTTAGCAGTTGCTTTTGCTTAAGAGGATCTTTCAAGCGAATGCGACGGAATAGCTCCGGTGCAAAGTTTGGAATACCACTAAATTTAAACTCCTCACCGGCTGTGAAGGTGTCGCCTATTTGGATAGTACCGTGGTTATGCAGACCAATAATATCGCCAGGGAAAGCCTCTTCAACATGCGAACGGTCGCCTGCAAGAAAGGTCAGTGCATCGCTAATTCGGACATCTTTACCGGTTCGCACTTGCCGCATTTTCATGCCTTTTTCATATTTACCCGACACAATTCGCAAAAACGCCACTCGGTCGCGGTGTTTCGGGTCCATATTCGCCTGGATCTTAAAAATAAACCCTGAAAAGTTTTTATTATCAGCCTCGACAAAGCTGCCCTCATCTGTCTCGCGCGATTGAGGTTTAGGTGCCCAGTCCACAAGCCCATCGAGCATATGATCAACACCGAAGTTTCCAAGTGCGGTACCGAAAAACACCGGTGTTAATTCGCCTGCTAAAAACATTTCTAAGTCAAAAGGATTTGATGCTCCCTCAACCAGCTCAATTTGTTCCCGCAATTCTTCAGCCCACACGCCTAGACGTTCATCGAGCTCAGGGTTGTCGAGACCTTTTATAATGTCTTCCTCCTGAATTCGGTGTCCTTGGCCGGTTTTGTAGAGAATGACCTCGTCACGCAGTAAATGGTAAACGCCTTTGAAGTTTTTACCTGAGCCGATTGGCCAGGTGATAGGCGCACACATGATTTTCAGAACATCTTCCACTTCATCCAACAGCTCTAAAGGATCGCGAATATCGCGGTCAAGCTTGTTCATAAACGTCAAAATAGGCGTATCTCTTAAGCGAGTGACTTCCATCAGCTTAATGGTTCGGTCCTCGACACCTTTCGCACCGTCGATAACCATTAAACAAGAATCCACCGCCGTTAGCGTTCGGTAAGTGTCCTCCGAGAAGTCGGCATGCCCTGGCGTATCCAGAAGGTTGACCAGCGCCTCGTTATACGGAAACTGCATAACCGAAGTCGTGACGGAAATACCCCGCTCCTGCTCCATTTCCATCCAGTCTGATTTTGCGTGCTGTCCGGACTTCTTTCCCTTTACTGTGCCCGCTTTTTGAATTTGATGACCGTGCAGAAGTACTTTTTCAGTAATGGTCGTTTTACCCGCATCGGGGTGAGAGATAATCGCGAATGTACGTCTTTTTTCAACTTCTTCGTGTAACTTTGCGTCAGACATTAACAGCACTCAATTTCGGTTATTAATTAATTGCCCTTATTTTCGCTTATCTGCTGCCGATACACAAATTAAGGATGACTAACACCAACTTAATAAGATTCCACAAATGTCTAACAGATAAGTTGTTTAGCTTGTACTAAACTAGACAAGTTAACGTCATAACCAAGGCTACGAAACTATGAGATTGACCATTAAAGCGAAAGTGTTCTCTCTGGCACTCATTCCACCACTGCTTATAGCCGTTTTCCTGACCTGGTACAACTTGTCTCAGTCGACACAAGTTGCGCAGAACGCGGTGTCAGACTTTAAGTCACAAATGCAAAAAGATGCCCGAGAGGAAGTCCGTAACTATCTGCAATTGGCTATGAGTTCAATTGAACATTTGCTTGAAGACGACTCATTAGGCTCTTTACCAGAGCGCCAAGAGCGTGCGAAACAAATTTTGCGCCAGCTTCGCTTCGATGATTCCGGTGACGTCGGTTACGTCTTTGTTTATGACGATAAAGGAAACAGCATCGCGCACGGTGTGAATCAGTCACTGGAAGGCAAGAACTTATACAACTTTAAAGATCCAAACGGCGTTCTTCTCATCCAAGAGCTGATCGAAGCGGCAGAGAGTGGCGGTGGTTTCGTCGAATACGACTGGGAGAACACCAGTGGTCAGGTCAATCCCAAATTAGGTTACGCGGATATGCTGTCAGAGTGGGGCTGGGTTGTTGGTACCGGCTTTTGGACAGCTGGTCTACAAGAGCAAACACAAGTTATTGAAGGTAATGTTGACGATGCCTTAGCAGAGTCCACTGCGAGTACCATCATCGCATCCATTATTGTGCTGCTTATCATCGCTGCCCTTGCCCTTTTTGTCGTGAAAGGAATTACAGGGCCGCTGAAGCGGGCATTAAATGCAATGGATCAAATAGCTAAGGGCGACGGCGACCTGACCCAACGTTTAGATACCGACAGCAATGACGAAATGTCAGAGCTTGGCCAGGCATTTAATAACTTTGCCGACCAAGTCTCTGATATGGTCGCCAATATACGGACGTCGGCAACGTCGGTTACTCACTCGACTCAGCGTTTAGACGGTGTACTTACCGAAGCGCGTAATGGGGTTAACGAGCAGCAGGAAGAAAGCGAACAGATTGCGACCGCTATTAATGAACTGGCGACAGCGTCACAGGAAGTTGCCCGCAGCGCAAGTGAAGCATCAAGCGCTGCAGAGCAAGCAGAAGAGCTTGTGCACTCCGCTAACCATCTGTTAACTAAGGCCGTTAATGTCATTCATGGCCTTGCTGAGAAAGTAGAAGATGGCTCGTCTGAAGTGGAAAAATTGAATGCGCACTCTGCTGAAATTGGCTCAGTACTGGATGTTATTCGTGCCATTGCCGAACAAACAAACTTATTGGCTTTAAACGCTGCTATCGAGTCTGCCCGCGCGGGCGAAGCGGGACGCGGCTTCGCAGTTGTTGCTGACGAAGTTCGTACGCTGGCTAAGCGCACGCAAGACAGTACTCACGAAATTGAAAGCATGATTGAGCAGTTACAAAGTGGCAGCAAACAGGTATCAGAGGTGATGTCTGCTATTAAAGAAGGCAGCGAAACCAGTGTTGCTGAAGCTGCAGAAGTCGAAACGGCACTGGCTCAAGTGTTGGAAGCGGTGAATACTATCAATAGTCAGAATGCTCAAATTGCGACGGCAGCGGAAGAACAAACCTCTGTGTCTGAATCCATTAATGAAAACATGACAAAGATTGTCGATATCGCTAAGCAAACTGCCAGCGGTACTCAGCAAGCGGGTGAGCATATGCGCGAGCTTACGGACACAGCTCACCAGCTCGAAGACAATGTAAAGCGCTATCGCATTGACTAAATGTCGATAGCCTGGCCTTCATCCATTGGCGTGAGTTGAAACCAACGGCAGAGCGTTTGACCTAAATCGGCAAAGCTCTGTCGTTCACCATGATTCTTTGGCTCGATCTTGTTCCCCGATAGCAACAATGGAACATATTCTCGGGTATGATCGCTACCCGGCCAAGTTGGGTCACAGCCATGATCAGCCGTTAGCACAAGCAAATCATCTTCTTTCATTGCACTGATGACTTTTGGCAACCAAAGGTCAAAACGTTCCAGCTCTTCGGCGTAGCCCTTCGCATTGCGTCGATGCCCATATAGCGTGTCAAAATCGACTAAATTGGTGAAAATAAGGGTGTTGTCACCCGCGGTACCCATTGCTTTTAACGTTTCGTCCATTAGTTCAGATAAGTCTTTTCCTTTAAACGACTGACTGATGCCGCTATGCGCAAAGATATCTGAAATTTTACCAATGCCAACGACCTGTCCCCCAGCACTTTCTAATTTATTCAATACCGTCGGCTTAGGAGGCAATACCGAGTAATCTTTACGATTAGCCGTTCTGACATAATCATCGGGCGTTTCCCCGACAAACGGACGCGCTATAACACGGCCAATATTATAGTCGTCCAGCAACCCTCGCACTTGCTCACACAGTTTATAGAGGCGCTCAAGACCAAAATACTCTTCGTGTGCGGCTATTTGAAAAACTGAGTCTGCGGAGGTGTAAAATATGGGAGCGCCAGTCTCAATATGCTTTTGACCCAGCCGCTGAATAATTTCAGTGCCAGAAGCATGACAATTGCCCAAAATACCCGGTATACCCGATTGCGCTTGAATCTTTTGCAGTAAGTCTTTTGGAAAGCTGTTCTCTTTATCCGTAAAGTATCCCCAGTCAAAGTGGACCGGCACCCCCATCAACTCCCAATGACCTGACGGCGTGTCTTTACCGGATGACACCTCTGCCGCCCACGCAAATGCGCCTTCGGTTTCACATTCATGAATACCATCTGCGTAATGGCCAACAGCGCCTCGGTGAGCCTCACCAAGCCCTAACTTAAGCAAGTTCGGTATACTGAATGCGGCGCCTGATTGCTTACGTTTTTCGGCGATATGACCAAACGTATCGGCACCTAAGTCACCAAATTTACCAGCGTCCGGAGCCGCTCCGATACCTAAAGAATCTAAAACAATCACGATTGCTCTGGCCATAAAGGTTACCTTGTCAGCCGTTCGTAAATTACTGGGTTCGGCGGCAGTGCAGTCTCAGTAAATGTCATAGCGGATAAAAACATCTCTCTAGCTATGTCGACTTTGCATCTGTCATTACCGCAAATCCAGGCTAGCGGCCGCCCTTTACTTAGTTGAGTTCCCAGCGGAGTCATATGCTTAATACCAACACTTAAATCTAATGTATCATCCGCTTTACGACGGCCACCTCCTAGCTGCACTACCGCCATGCCTATCGACCTCGTATCATACTCACTTAGGTACATGTCCAAATGTTTATCGGGGGCATAAACAGGCTCTATAATTTTTGCCTCAGATAAGTAATGTTCAGGTCTCTCAATAAAATCCGCAGGACCGTTGAGTAACCGCACCATTTCAGCGAATCGCTCAGCTGCAGAGCCTGTATCCAATGCTTTAATGACCCGCTGTTTTGCATCGTCCAGGCTTTTTGCTATCCCCCCGGACAAAAGTGACTCAACAGCCAACGCCTGAGTGACCTCATGAAGCCGCGCATCTCGGTGCCGCCCCGTTAGATAATCAACCGCCAGTTTCACTTCCAGCGCATTGCCTGCCGTCGATGCTAACGGTTCATTCATATCGGTCACCAACGCGGATGTCGATACACCGAGTTGTCCGCCGACGCTGACAATTTTTCTGGCCAGCTCCAGCGATTTCGCATGACTTGGCATGAAAGCACCGTTGCCCGACTTTACGTCCATGACCAACCCGTCAAGACCTTCAGATAGCTTCTTTGACAAAATGGAAGCAGTAATTAGCGGAATCGACTCAACGGTGGCCGTTATATCCCGGGTAGCATAAAATCGCCTGTCGGCTGGCGCCAAGTTACCGGTTTGTCCGATAATGGCGACGCCGGCTTTCTTCACGACGTTTTTAAACGTGTCATTATCCGGTGTCGATTGATAGCCCGGTATCGAATCGAGTTTGTCTAACGTGCCGCCGGTATGCCCTAAACCACGTCCCGAAATCATCGGCACATAACCGCCGCAAGCAGCAATAATAGGTCCCAACATTAAGCTGACAACATCACCAATCCCGCCAGTCGAGTGCTTATCCAAAATAGGACCATCAAACTCTGACTTCGGCCAACTCAGAACATCTCCGGAGTCTCGCATAGCCTGAGTCAGGCTTATTGTTTCATCAGCATTCATGCCATTAAAATAAATAGCCATTGCCAGAGCTGCGATTTGCCCTTCACTGACGCTATCGTCGCAAATGCCGTTAACGAACTGGTGAATCTCCCACTCAGTCAATTGAAGAGCATCACGCTTTTTTCGAATACTGTCTTGAGGCAAATACATGGTTAGTGATTATCCACAACCGCCTGGATATCCTTCAGTAGGCTGCTTGCACCAATTCGGAAATGCCCCGGTGTCACCCAGTTCTTCCCCATAATTTCTTCAGCCAGATTAATATACTGCATAGCTTCTCCTACCGTGCGTATACCACCAGCCGCTTTAAAACCACAGTCTGTGCCGCTCGCCTTAATAACACCCAGCATCGTTTGAGCCGCCGATAAGGTCGCGTTAGTGTCCACTTTGCCTGTTGAGGTTTTAATAAAATCAGCGCCATTGGCAATAGCAATTTCACTTGCCGCCACAATAGCATCCTGTGTTTTAAGCTCACCCGATTCAATAATAACTTTTAATATTACTTCATCGCCGCAAACGTCCTTGCACTCACGGACTAATTCAGCTGGCGTGCTCTCATCGCCATTTAACAGCGCTCTATATGGCAAGACAACATCAATTTCGCGCGCCCCTGCCGCTATAGCTCGCTCAGTTTCCGAAACAGCTCTCTCAATATTTGTACTTCCGTCTGGAAAGTTAGTGACGGTTGCGATAGGAATGTTGAGGCTCTGCTCTTCGAAGTAAGTTTTCGCTGTCGCCACCCATTCCGGAAAAACACAAATAGCGGCTACCGACTGGCTACCAATTTCTACCTTCGTGCAGAGTGATTCAATAGTGGCTTTATCATCGTCATTGTTCAAAGACGTCAAATCGACATAGGATAATACCTGTAAAGCCTGTGCATGATTTTCCGATGGCATAAACTTCTCCTAATTCTGTTCGCTTTGCCACTTCATGACTAAAGCGTCTTCGTAGCCATTATGGGTTTTGTAATAGTCGGAGCGCTTAGCCAGCTCGCTGAACCCATACGTTCGATATAAATTAATTGCAGTTGTATTGGACGCGCGTACTTCAAGGAAGACCAACATACCGTTGTTCGCCGCATAGTTTAAGGTATCCTGCATTAAGTAATGCGAAAAACCCTGCCCCTGGTGCTTTGGATCAATAGCGATATTAAAAATGGTGAGTTCGTCCAGTACCTGCTGGCAAATAATATAACCGACTGTTTCTTCGTCAACGACTAACTGTCTATTATAGTAAGCTGGCCCATGACTTTGGCAAAAAACCGATAAGCTCCATGGGTGCGCGTGAGCTAGCCGCTCGATTTCATAAGAGCGACTGTCAGGAGTAAAGCATTGAATTTTTATGTCAGGCATGGTTTAGACGTTGCCAAAGCGCTTTTTTAAAGTCAGCCGTTGGTAGATTATCAAACCAGGTATCGTAATTGAGACAGTTATCTGATAGTTCCGTTATTTTAACCGCTACCGGTCGCTCACCGACGCATAAGCAAAAGTCGTTAAACCACTGCGGTAGCTCAACCGGTAATTGTGTCTCGCCAACTAAATGATAAGAGCCCAACTTATAAAAATATTGACCTTTTGGCTCAGGCGCTTTTTCCCAAAGTGGGATATTCATAGCGGCTAATGCCTGCATTTGCTGAGAAGTCCACTGAGCATTCATAAAAGTTACCGTATAGATGAATTACCAAAGTAAGTACTAAAAGATATGAATGTAGTGTAATTGAGCAGAATAAATAAGACTAGTGAAGAGTTGGCAGGGGCGGAGGGATTCGAACCCCCAACCGTCGGTTTTGGAGACCGCTGTTCTGCCAGTTGGAACTACGCCCCTAACTCTTGAGGCATGGATTATACCGACAACAAACCGCGGCACAAGTACTTATTGGCTCTAACTCTGTCGTTTGCAGATAATTTAACCAGCAAAACTAATGATCGGTATCGAACAGTTCTTCATGAACTAGCTCAATAATTTCTTCCACTTTAAACTCATCGATTTGAAAGTGTTCCAGTACTCCGTCCTGCACTGACTGCCATTCATCTTGTCCTGCCAAGCTACGCGTTCTTAGGTCTATCGCATAACGGGATATTTTTAATATGCCTAACAAATCCAACGCAAGCCCCGACAGCTCACTCGATGTTAAAAAAACAGAGCTGTCATCGAACAAATAATAAATAACTTCGACAACAATTTTGGGGAGCTTCCACTGCTGAGCGAGTAACGCACCCATTGTGGTGTGGGTTGTATTAAACTTGCGCTGCTCTTGTTCGATAATTTCAGGCCATGGTTGGCTACTTGAAGCATCCAATAGCTCTGAATATTCTTCATCAAACTCTGACAACATGACGGGAATACCTGAGCTTTGAAAAAGACCAAGCATGTAAGCATGATCTCGCAGCTCCGGCCTACCGACAGCTTCGGAAACCATCACACAAGCACTCGCCACCCATTCGTTATAACGCCAAAACTCATTGAGATCATAGTCCGACTTCAGCGCTGACTTTAATGCAACCGCTTTTACAATCGGAAAGACGCGTCGAAAGCCCAGCGTCATGACCGCTTGCTGAATTGAGTCAATTTCTTTTGCACGCCGGTAAGCAGCCGAGTTCACAACTTGTAGAACCGCAGCAGCAATCCCCATATCCGATGCGATAGCATCAGCAATAACAGATACATCGGGTTCCTCTTTTTTGGCTTCACTACTAACAGTTAACAGAGTCTGTGGTCGTGGCGGTATACTAACCTTTTGTAATAGCCGTTTCTCTGCTGTTGTAATTTCTATCGCCATAATGTCTCCAAGTTGAACCCGATGGGTGACACAGAGTCTCAAACAATGAGATTATGTTGTCATCTTTTTTATGGTAAAACACGTCAATGCTTTACATTCGCTGTATTCTAATTGCTGGTAGCTTATTTTTCAGTTGTCTGACTTTTGCTTCTGTCGAAGTAAGAGTGTCGGGTGTCGAAGGTAAAGCGTATGACAATGTCATGACGCTACTACAGATAGCCCGATTGAATGGCAGCAACACTTACGCTGATTATCGAATCCGGTATCTACATCGACAAGCGCCCAACGACATTCAAAAAGCATTGCGCCCTTATGGATATTATCAGGTTGAAGTGAATGCTCAACTAGAAAGTGTTGAAGATGGGTGGATAGCGTCTTACGACGTTGTCTTAAATGAACCAGTGCGCATTGCCACAAATAATTGGGCGATAAAAGGAGATGCTAAAGACGATGCTCGCTTTCAGTCTTTGTTAGATGGAAGCAAACTAAAGCCTGAACATCGCTTTATTCATCAAGAATATGAGGAATTAAAGTCTCGCTTATTGTCACTGGCAAGCCGCCGCGGTTACCACGATGCCCGATTTGAAAAACACGATGTCATTATTGATGTCGACCAAAATACAGCTAATATCGATGTTGTTTTTGAGTCTGGACGGCGATATCAGTTTGGCCCTGTTAACTTTGAGCAAGACATTCTCAATGACGAACTACTGCAACGATATGTTCCGTTTAAGCAAGGGGAAGGCTACACCAGTCAGGAACTCAGCAATTTACAGGTTGGGTTACTCGACAGTGGCTACTTTTCTCAAGTGCAAGTCAGCCCGCAGTGGGATGAATCGGAAAATCAGCAGGTGCCTATTGAGGTTAAATCCAGCGCAAATTACAGAAACCAGTATCAATATGGTATCGGTTATGGAACCGACACGGGAGCCCGAGTTAGTGCCAGTCTAAACCGGCGCTGGGTCAACGAAGATGGCCACCAATTTCGGGGGTTGACTCAAGTATCTCAAATTGAAAGCCTTGTTAGTGCTAACTACATCGTACCCGGGAAAAAACCGCAGTCTGACTACTATCGATTTAACGCAGAAGTATCGGATAAAAACAATGAAGGTCAGGAAAACCGTTTATACCGTATAGGCGCGTCCAGTACCGTTACCATGAACCAGTGGCAACATGAGTTTGGCTTAAGCTGGCAAAGAGATGACTTTCAGATTGGTGAAACAGAGGGTACTAGTCAATTTCTTATCCCACGATCTAGCTGGACCTACATGACAGCCGACGGACGCTTGAATATTGATAAAGGATTTCGCTTTGATGCTACGCTTAAAGCGGCAAATGATACGCTTTTATCAGACGCGAACATGGCCAGTTTAAAGCTGGGGTTCAAAGCCGTCGTACCGCTAACTGCGCGCGTCAGAATACTCACTCGTGCTGATATAGGCGCCACTTATATTGATAACTTCAATACCCTGCCTCCATCATTACGCTTTTTTGCGGGTGGCGACCACAGTGTTCGTGGTTATGCCTATGAACAACTCGGTCCTGAGGACGAAACCGGAACGGTTATTGGGGGGCGTTACCTAGCAACAGCCAGCGCAGAAATCGACTATCGGTTTAAGGAACACTGGCGGGTTGCATTGTTTACGGACATCGGGAATGCGATGATCGAACCTAATGAGCCATTAAAGCAAAGTATTGGCTTTGGTGTGCGCTGGATATCGCCTATCGGCTCAATTCGGCTTGACTTAGCTCAAGCAATTGATGAACCCGATAAGCCTTGGCGACTGCACTTAACCCTGGGGCCTGATCTATGACGATTTATCGCTGGTTGGCAAGCATCATATTGGGCATCTTTCTTGTAATACCATCGGTTGCGATCTCATTGTTCGGTACCGAAACAGGCAGCCGCTGGGTAGTCGATAAAGCCATTCGTTACTCCCCAATAGATATTCGCTACGACAAGTTTCGAGGCAAGCTACTAACCGAGTTTAGCTTTAATAACTTACGTGTCGAGTCCGAGTCATTTGCTTACCAAACCGAAGCATTAGAAATTCATTGGCAGCCGTTAGCGTTATTATCAGGCTCTATTACGGTAGAGCGTATTAAGAGTGATCACGGCGAAGTCCGATTACGCTCTACAGAGGCTAAACCCAACAACGATAACCAAGCAAACGCTCTCAATGAGATAAAAATAGAACTTCCCTTATCCATTTATATTCAGAAGCTAACAGTGTCTGACACGTTATTCTTTTTCTTTGAGGCTCCGGCTCAAAAGCTTGATGTAAACCTTTCCGCTAAAGCAAACACGCGTGGCCGTGTTACTCTGAGAAACTTAGATATTTCGCACCAGTATGTAACAGCATCCGTTCGCGGGCAGTCGTTACTGTCATATCCTTTTAAAAGCTCACTGAATACTAAAATTGAGCTGCATTCGCCGGATTATCCCGCTCTCACTATCAACAGCCTATTTAAAGGGGATATAAGAAAGCTCGTCACTGAGACGAAACTTAGTGACAGTCTGAATGCTTCCCTTGAAGCTACTCTGCATCAACCAGCCAAAGCGCTGAGCTGGTCTGTTACCAGTCAATGGAATGAAAGCAACCTTACCCCATGGTTAAAGGCTTTTGACTTAGGAGACCTGAGCCTTGTGTTTAACGGAGCCATCGCAGGGGAAGGGAGTTTAAACAGCGCCATTCTTAGTCCGGACCTATCGGTTACCGTAAACCAAAGAAATGCAGCAATATCTGGACGCTTAACGTACGAGTCTAATGCACTAACAATTAACTCGCTTAACGTGAGTTCAGATAATGATATTCGTGGTGAATTGCTCATTAGCGGAAGTATTGTTCACCTCGATTCAGTCCCTGTTATTGATATCACGTCGCAATGGGATACTGTTTTATACAAACCCAGCGATATTATTAGTGAAGGCGGTAAATTAACAGTTAGTGGAGCTATCGATAATTTATCCGCTCGTTTATCGAGCGATATTAACGGCTTGTTACCACAACCATTTAAGCTAACCAGTGAGGCTAAGCTTGCTTCCAAGTCGCTCAATCTAACCACATTAAAGCTCAGTCAAAATAACAACATGATAGCTGCAGAGGCAACTATTGATTGGAGCCGTGATATTTCTTTAAATGCCAATGTAACTGGTACTTACGAAGGTCATGACGTCAATAGCAAAGTTTCAATGAGCTACGCCGCCCCCTATCTATTTGTCGAAAGCATGGAAGGAAATTGGGGAGCTCAATCGTTTAACATTAACGGAGCATTGAGCTCAGGCCGAACATTGAACTGGGAGCTTCAATCTGACCAATTAAGCCAGGTATCAGAATTACAAGGAACTGCTTTAGCGCGCGGAACCATTAATGGTGTGTTAAACCAACCCGAGTTTACGATAGGGCTCGATTCCGCCGAATTAAAGCAAACAGGCTATAAGGAAGTTTATTTAACTCAGCCTACCGATTTAACACTCAGTTCTAAAAATGCTAATTTTAGAATACAAGATCTATGCATTGGTTATGCGGAGATTAACTCCCCTTTATGCATTCAGTTAGACAAAGATAAAAGCAGGCTGTCTTTTAAAGCTAACGCTCAATCTGTTCCTATAAATGCATTGCAAGCTTTAGTCATACCATCGGCATTGTACAAACTGCAAGGCGATCTGGATCTCGACGTCGAAGGTTCAGTAGATATTGAAACAACGACATTCCGCCAGTTAAATGCATCAATAAATGCCGACAACACAAAAGTGTCGACGGCAGAAGAAACAGTAACCTTAGAGAAATTGCAGTTGGTTGCGAAAACTAAAGAGCAAGGATTACAAGCCAATGTAATCGCTCAAGCTAATGAGCTTGGATTAAACCTAACTGGTCACGTCGAGACAGACAGCTTGGGCGAAGATAGTGAAGTATCCGGCGCTTTAGACTTTGATTCAGACAGCCTGGAACTAGCTAACTTATTAATTCCACAAGTCGGTATTGATAACGGAAAGGCTTCTGCTCACCTAACAATAGGTGGAACAGTTGGAACTCCGCTAGCATCGGGAAAAGTTCAACTCAATGCGAATCAGATAGTAGTTCTGCAATCTGGCACCATGCTCAAAGACGTTACCGGGACTCTGCAAGCAGATGCAAACTCAGGTCAGTTTAAGGTGGAGGCTGACGGAAAAGTGGGTTCCGGAAAATTGCAGATTACGGGCTACTTGGATGCATTTAAGCAATTCGGCAAGTTAGAAATTAATGGAAACGAGCTGCTTATTATCGATACGCCCGATTTGCTTATAGAAGCCTCACCTGAACTAACGGTAAGCCTAGATAAAAAGCTGATAAGCTTAAATGGAAAATTAAATATCCCTAAGGCGCGCATAACACCTATAGAACTGAACCAAGCCATAACAGAATCGGCTGATGTTCGGTTGAAAAATGAAGAGAAAAAAGAGTCTGTATTCAAAACCCAAACTGACTTAACCGTCTCTTTGGGAGAAAACGTAAGAGTTAAGGCGCTTGGCTTTGCTGGTCAGATTCAAGGAAGCCTTAACATTACTCAACAACCTAACTCTCCGGCAAGAGGGAACGGAACTATAGGTGTCACGTCCGGGCAATATGAAATTTATGGACAAAAACTAACGATAGAGCGTGGCGACTTACTATTTAACGATGTTCCTTTAAGCAGCCCTTCATTAAACCTTAGGGTTACTAGAAACATCAGCTCTTCAACAAGTAATCAAAAACCACCGGAGGAAATAGGAGCGCGAGTCACAGGCAGTATTGAGCAACCCGAGCTTAGCCTATTTTCTACACCACCAATGAGTGATAGCACAATACTGTCCTACCTTCTTTTCGGAAAACCACCGGGCAGCCAAGGCGACGTGAACAATCTGGAACTCCAAGCTGCTCTATTGGTAGGCGGCCGTAGTACCGAGTTTTTAACCGATGGATTGAAAGAAACTTTTGACTTAGACGAAGTTTCCCTCGATTCACGAACCAGTGATGTTAACGACACATCTTTGTATATCGGCAAACATTTATCCCCAGACTTATATATTAAGTACGGAATCGGTTTAATAGAACCAACCTCAACTTTCATCCTACGTTATAGCCTTACCGACAAATTGATTTTCGAGTCTGTTTCTAATGCGGAAGGTCAGGGTGGAGATCTCATCTACACCATCGAGAAGTAGTTATGGTTTGATGCCATTGCATTAGTTGAGGTCGTTAAGGTTTTCAGCATGAGCAAGCCATTGGGCGACTGCACCCAGCCATTGCTCCTGACGTAATAACGTCAGGCTACCGAAGAAACAGAGGCTCAGGAGC
>NZ_SDJS01000005.1:0-327021 GCF_004123135.1 Idiomarina sp. 29L
ATTTCTGGTGGTGGCCTACTGAGAGTAGGGAGAAGCGGGTCCCCGGTAAAGCCAACCATTTGGCTTTATCCCGCTGAACAGGTTGAGCTCTGCGAAACCTTGGCCAGACTTCAAATCGAAGAAGCCCTCAGCTGACGCTGGGGGCTTTTTTTATGCCTGCTCCACTGCCTCTCGATAGCCTGAGGCGACCACCTCAGCTGCAATGCTAAGCCAGCCCAATGGCTTGCTCATGCTAAAAATCTTAACCACCTCAATTAATGTAATAGCATAACGCTACTATATTCTATTAAATCGAAGATCCCATCCCATTTATAATTAATTTCTAAAGTGAAATATTGAACTAAACTGTATGCATATCGATAAGGAAGGTTCTAATGCTTCAAAACTCGCAACAACGATATGGATTAGTAAGTGTCATTATACACTGGCTATCCGCTGTCATAGTGTTTGGTTTGTTTGCCCTGGGTTGGTGGATGCTCACGTTAACCTATTACGATCAATGGTATCGATTAGGTCCCTGGTGGCATAAATCATTTGGTATTTGTTTACTGATTATTACCATTCTCCGAGTGTTATGGGTAATAACCAATACAAAGCCTGCACCACAAGGAACAAAGATTGAAGTCGTCGGTGCAAAAATTGGACACGGACTGCTGTATCTCTTGTTGTTCACCGTGATGATAAGTGGTTATTTGATATCAACGGCTGACGGTAGCTCTATATCGGTTTTTGATCTGTTTTCAGTCCCGGCAACGTTAAGTGATATACCCGGTCAAGAAGACATTGCAGGCGAAGTGCATTGGTATTCGGCATTAGCACTGGTGATTTTAGCGGGTGGTCACGGTTTGGCCGCATTAAAGCACCACTTTATAAATCGAGATACGACTCTGATTCGTATGTTTGGAAAATCAAAGAGGAAATAATTATGAAAAAGACATTACTAGTAGCGGCTATCGCGAGCACCGCTATGTTCAGTACATCCACATTAGCTGAAGACTATAAAATCGATATTGAAGGGCAGCATGCTTTTATCGAGTTTAAGATTAGTCACCTTGGCTATAGCTGGTTATATGGTCGCTTCAACGACTTTGAAGGGAACTTTAGCTATGATGAAAACGCTCCTGAAAATGCGTCAGTGAACGTGACTATAGATACTGCCAGCGTTGATACAAACCACGCTGAGCGTGATAAGCACTTACGTAGCGAAGACTTTTTAAATGTTTCTGAATTCCCTCAGGCAACCTTTAAGAGCACCAAGTACGTGCCTGATGAGAATGATAAAGGCGAAGGTACACTTTATGGTGACTTTACTTTAAATGGCGTTACCAAAGAAATTGCTATTGAAGTTGAGCACGTTGGTGCTGGTGAAGATCCTTGGGGTGGTTTTCGCCGCGGTTTCCACGGCGAAGTTGACTTAACCTTGGCTGACTACAATATCGACTACAACCTTGGCCCAGCCGCTAAAGAAGTCGAACTGGAGCTTTCAATTGAAGGCGTTCGTCAATAAAACACGCCTGTTAAACTTAGTCTGCTAACGCTTGTTTATAAGCGTTAGCAGCTAATTGGCTATCCCCTAGCGCATAGTACGCGTCACCAAGTAAGCGATAAGTCTTAGCACTAGGCTCTATATCTACCAGTTTTTTAAGAGCCCGTTGGGCTAATGAATAATCTTGATTATCCATTGCGATTAAAGCAAACGCATACAAATAATCTTTATCATCCGGATTCTGCTTCAGCTTTTCTTGAACGAATTCAACCAGTTTTGCGTACTTGCCGTTAAATAGCTTCAGTGTATTAACACCTGACGGATGGATGTCTTCCCTTTTAAGACCCTTCAATATCACTTTCGCAGACAGCTCCTGCTCGCCTAAATGCTTTAACGCAGCCGCGTAAGCCAGACGAGTCGTTGCGTCTCCGCGTTGTTTGCTTGAAAGGCTTTGCCACGCGTCTTTTAGTGCATCGTTGCCATTCCGGCCAATCGATACGAAGTAATCTAAATAAACGTCATACTCCAGTCGTTCAAACTCCGCGGGGCTCAACTCGGAGTGCTGTTTTAGTTTAGGGAGCAGGTCTTTAAGGGCTTTATAATTACCCGATGCTTTATAGGTTGTTTTCGCCAGGAAGGCGACATGCGCAGAATTCGGATGTTTATCCAGTAGCTCTTGAACCGCTGTATCGGCACCGTGGGGATCGTTATTCACTTGTTGAGAGACTTTTAAAATGCTCAGTAACGTGTCCGAGCCTTTGGTAAAGCGCCCTGCCTCCTCATGCCAGTACTGCGCCTTTCCAGTGTCTTTCGCTAAACAGGATGCCAAGGCTGCCATTGCCGCTGTTTCTTGTGTCGGTCGCTTTTTATAGGACGATGCAAAGCGTAATGAGGCTTCTTCTGCAGAATCATCTAGCAATAACCGAATACCCTCATCGTAAAGCTGTTTGGCCTTTCTGTCTGAGCGATTCGAAAACCATGCGGCGCCCTTTTGAGTTTTACTGAGCAGCCTGCGCAAAATGGATATGACAACGGTCGCAATTAAAGCAACAGCAACAACGACAACAATAAGCCCGACAACGGTCGCTTCAATAGACCAACCAGCGAACTGAATGAGGACATAACCAGCGTTTCCAGACGCAGTAGGGCCTAATATAGCTCCAATAATCAATAAAACAACGAGCGCAATTAACCACTTCATAGCGCATCCCCTTGTTCAATTGCCCGGCTGATAAAGTCCAGCGACTCCAGGCTCTCGACGGTCGACTGTGTCTTAGGCGTCTTCTCAAGGCTTTCAAGTCGAGTGATCACATCACGGGTTGCCGCACTGTCGCCTTTTACCAGGCTAATGAGTGTCGGTAATTGGCTGATATATCGTTTAAAGAGCTCATCATTACCCTTTAGAGCCGCGTCTTGTGCCAGTGTGAATGTCAGCGAAATACGAGCATTAATTGCGGCTCTGTGTGCTTTGTTTAACAGCGGCTCCGGGTCGGATTCGACAGGCTGAATACGGATAAAGTTATCCAGAAAGTCGTTCCAGTTCAACTCTAAATTGGCTTGCCAATTGTCCCCGGAAGCGGTGTTTTCATTATTATCCGCTTCAATACGGTATTCGTTGTTAATCGTGTCAGGCAAACTGTCCACGCGATCTTGCAAGCCGATTAAGGTCATGACCAAGTCGGTGTTATTGGTTGAAGACAGTGCAGCCACTTTTTCGATGTCCTTGGCCAGTAACTCACGAGTACGAAGTGCTTCGCGGCTGTCCATGCCTGAGAGTTGGTCGTCAGCTAAGCGAAGCAGCTTATTGGCCAATGCATAATCTTCCTGTACCCACAGCAGACGAGCTGCCGTTGCGAGCATTTGTTTTATTTCAAGTAAACGCCAATGAGCAGCGCGGTCGGCCGGGCTCTGACGCACTTCATCACGCAGATTGTCTAAACCAGAGCGGAGCTCTAAGTAGTCTTCGCGCAATTGCTGTGCTGAATGAGATAGTTTATTCAGATCTTGAGAATTAGGCGTCTCCTGTAACTGACGTTCAAAGTTAGAGAGAGATTGCTCCAACTGTTGAAGTCGATTCTCCAGTGGATCCATTTCTTTTGGGGGGTGCTCAGCAAGCTGCTGCTCTGATGAGGCAACTTGATGACTATCGCTCGCTGAGAAAAGACTCGGGAAACGCGTATACCCATAATAGGCGGCAGCGACTATCGCAATCAAAATCATAAGCCATAGCAATCGCTTGAAAAAACGCCGGCTGCTTTTCTTGGCCGTCACGGTTTCGTCTTTCTCTGTCTCTACTGGTGACTCTACATGCTGTTCGTTTGTCGTATCTTCGCTGTTCATGTGTGCGTTTCCGTTTGCTACAAGCGCATCTAAAATAATAGCATCTGATGCACTTTCTGTGACTTCGATACTGGCTGATTGTTTAATGGGAATCAAACTTTTCAGACGTTCACTGGGGACCACCCAGTGGCAGCTTTCCAGCCATTGGCTTGCCGATTCCGGTAGCTCTGACAAAAAATAATTCAGTTGCTCGGCGCTAGTGACCACAATGGTGTCGACCGATGACATCCATTTATCCACAACTGAAGCATCCGAGAGCGGAACCGGTCGTCGCTCATAAACTTCCCAGTAACTGACATCAGCGCCGTGCATTTTCAGGTGCTCTGAAAGTACCTCACGCCCACCAATGCCTCTTATAATTAACCACTTCTGACCACTAACATCGTTGAGTTCAGGTAGTGCCAGCAACCCTTCTGATCGATGCGCAAAGGCCGGACTTGTAACGGGTACCTTAAGTTTATCCGCTGCGTACCTTGCGGTGCTGGATCCCACCGCAAAGTATCGGCTTTGTTTAACGTTAAAGCCACTTTCCAACGCATAATCAACGGCCGTTTTGCTGACTAGAATAATACCGTCCCAGGCGGTTCTATTAACGCGCTGAACGTCACTTTTATCCACTGCAACGGGTGCTACCCGAATAAAACTGTGAATAAAATGGCGGATGCCTGCCTGAGTTAGCCCGTCAGAGATATGCTGTGAGCGTTCTTCAGGGCGTAGTAGTAAAACCGCTTTTTTATTGTTCAGCATCGCTGTCATATACCGCCGACAAAATATCCCCTGCGCCCTTCGCCAGTAAGCGCTCGGCCAACTCTTTACCCAGAGCTTCCGCTTCTGCTGCCGGACCTTCTATTTCGTCTCGTAAAACTTGTTTTCCATCCGGGTCGCCGACTAGCCCTCTCAAATAGATGTGATCGTCGCTGAGTTCAGCGTAAGCGCCAATAGGCACCTGGCAGCCGCCCTCAAGACGACGGTTCATAGCTCGTTCAGCCAGCACTCGTATACGGGTTTCCTCACATTGGAGAGGCTGAAGAAGTTGCTTCATGGCTTCATCGTCGCTGCGACATTCAATACCTAGTGCGCCCTGCCCATTCGCTGGCAATGACTGCTCGACGGGAATGAACGATGTAATACGGTCACCGAGGTCCAGACGAATAAGCCCTGATGCAGCTAAAATAATGGCATCAAACTCACCGTCATCAAGTTTGCGCAAACGCGTTTGTACGTTACCGCGTAAGTCTTTAATCGCTAAGTGCGGAAACTGTTCCATGACCTGACAGCGGCGGCGCAAACTACAAGTACCGACAACCGCCCCCTCCGGCATTTCGTCTAAGTTGTTGTACTTACCTGAAACAAAGGCGTCGCGCGGATCTTCACGTTCGCAAATAGTATGCAGCTCTAAACCGTCAGGAAACTCAACGGGTAAGTCTTTCATGCTGTGTACCGCAATATCGGCTCGACCCTCAAGCATGGCAACTTCCAGCTCTTTGACAAACAAGCCCTTGCCGCCAATTTTGGCTAATGGCGTATCGAGAATTACGTCGCCTTTTGTGGACATTGGTAAAAGCTCTACCGTGAGCCCCGGGTGTAGCTCTTCAAGACGCTGCTGAATGTGCTCAGCCTGCCATAACGCCAGCTTACTTTTACGTGTTGCAATTCTTACAGTTTGAGTCATGGTTTTCCTTACAACGCTTAATGACTTTTTCGGGCTCGGGTGCGATGATAGACACTATAGAACCCTTAAGAGAATAGTCATAGTTTAGCGATGTTTAGTCGAATTGTAATCAAGACGCTGGTATTAACCACGGTTTTTATGATTGTGGTCGGTTGTGGTCAAAAAGGGCCGCTTGAGCCAGCGCCAATGCCTGAAAAAAATGATATGGAAACGGCACCAACGGATACTGACAAATGAGTGAGTCCATTTCTTATAAAAATAATCAACTTCATGTTGAGGATATCAGTTGTCAACGTTTGGTGGAGCGGTTTGGTTCGCCACTGTATGTGTATTCAAAAGCTCAGTTGGTATCGAACTGGCAACAGTTTCAGCAGCACTGGCCGAATCCACACAAGCTATGCTACGCCGTAAAAGCCAATAGCAACCTCGCGGTTTTGCAGGTGCTGGCTCATCAGGGCGCGGGTTTTGATATCGTTTCCGGCGGTGAGTTACTGCGTGTGCTTGCGGCTGGCGGCAAGCCAGAAAGCATTGTTTTCTCCGGCGTTGCCAAGTCAAAAGATGAAATTATTTTAGCGCTGGAAACCGGTATCGGCTGTTTTAATGTGGAATCGGAAGCCGAGCTTGAGCGTATTCAGGATATTGCCGCCGCCATGAATAAGCAGGCGCCGGTGTCGCTCAGAGTGAACCCGGATGTTGATGCAAAAACACATCCGTACATTTCAACCGGAATGAAAGCCAATAAATTCGGAATCGGTATGAAACAATCCCGAGCCGTATTTAAGAAGGCCGCGGAGTTACCTAATATTCGGCTGATTGGAGCTGATTGTCATATTGGCTCACAAATTATGACGCCCGAGCCGTTTTTAGATGCCGCCAAGCTAATGTTTGAGTTAGTGCTGGATCTGAAAAAAGAGGGCATTGAGCTAACCCACCTTGATTTAGGCGGTGGTTTTGGTGTGTCGTACCAAAACGAAGCACCTTTGGATAAATCGCGCTACCTGAACCAACTGGTTGAGATGGCAAAGGATTTTCCGGATGTGACGATGATGCTTGAGCCTGGACGGGCGATAGCCGCAAACGCGGGTGTATTACTGACGTCGGTGGAATACATTAAAGCATCAGAGGAAAAGCGGTTTGTGTTAGTCGATGCGGGCATGAACGATATGTTGAGACCCTCGTTGTACCAAGCCTGGCATGACATCGTTCCCGTTAAAGAGAAAAACGACGAAGCACCGCAAATTAGCGATATTGTCGGGCCTGTTTGCGAAACCGGTGACTTTCTTGGGCATGCGCGGCATTTGAATGTCGTTCAGGATGATATTCTTGCGGTAAAACACGCCGGCGCTTATGGTTTCACAATGGCGTCAAACTATAATTCGCGCGGGCGACCGGCAGAAGTCATGGTGTCCGGAAGTGATGCACGTTTGGTCAGAGAACGTGAAAACTTTGACGATCTTATTCGTGGCGAGCATTTGCTAGATAAGGATTACATCTAATTATGTTATTGCACTTTTCTAAAATGCACGGACTCGGCAATGACTTTATGGTCGTCGATAATGTCACACAAAACTTATATGTGAACCCTGATCAAATCCGTCAGTGGGCCAATCGGCATACCGGTATCGGTTTTGATCAACTGCTGTTAGTCGAGCCTCCTTATGACCCTGACTTAGACTTTCATTACCGCATATTTAATGCCGATGGTAGCGAGGTTTCCCAGTGTGGAAACGGTGCTCGCTGTTTTGCAAAGTTTGTTAAAGCCAAAGGTCTGAGCAACAAAAATCATCTGAAAGTCAGTACTAAAGCGGGCAAAATGGTTCTGCATTTGGAAAAAGATGGCCAGGTCACGGTAGATATGGGAGAGCCCTTGTTTGAGCCCGCCCAAGTGCCCTTCAAAGCTCAAAAAGCGGAGCAAACTTACGTTCTGCGAGTGAATGATGAAACGGTGATGTGTGGTGTTGTTGGCTTGGGTAATCCACACTGTGTTATCGCCGTTGATAGCGTTGATACAGCACCGGTGGATACGTTAGGCGCAGCTGTGGCAGCGCATGAGCGCTTCCCTGAAAGTGTGAACGTTGGTTTTATGCAGCAGCTTTCCGCCGATGAAATCAAGCTTCGTGTCTTTGAACGTGGTGTTGGGGAAACTCAGGCTTGTGGTAGTGGTGCTTGTGCCGCAGCAGTTGCAGGCATACAGCAAGGCTTATTAAACGAACGGGTAAAAGTGTCTTTACCCGGCGGTGACTTACTGATTCGCTGGCAACAAGGGCAGCCTGTTAAAATGACGGGTCCGGCAGAGCTGATTTACGATGGACAGATGGTGTTATGAGTAACGAATTAAACTCGATGTTAAACGAGAAAATTGACGACAGCCTGATACGCGAGTATTTGCAGGAAAACCCTGATTTTTTCACGCGCAATGAAGACCTGTTGGCGCAACTGCAATTCCGCCACAGTGAAAAAGGCGCGGTGTCGTTAATTGAAAGACAGCAACAAAAACTCAGACAACGAGTTCAGCAGCTGGAAGAAGAAATTACCGAGTTGATGATTAACGCTCGTCGTAACGAAGCCATTTTTAACGCCTACAGTAACCTTTATGTTCAGCTTTTGCGTTGTGACAGCTTGAGCGACGTGCTCTCGCAATTGAAAAACACGTTTGAAAATGAACTCGATATGCCGGTGTTGACGCTCAAGTTCTTTGAAAGCCCGGTAGAGCTCGATGAACAATACACTTTTGCGTCTGATACTCATAAGCAACTACTGAGTAAGCGCTTTAGTGACGAGTCCATCTACTTAGGACGGCTAACCGAGCAAGAGCATAAGCTTTTGTTTAACGATGAGAGTATTCAGTCTGTGGCTCTGTTGTTGCTCGGTGAAAACGGTGAACTCGGTATGTTAGCGGTAGGCAGCAGCAGCGCAGGACACTTTGAGCCTGCAATGGATAAACTGCTGATTAAGCAGCTGCAGGCATTGTTGGGCGCTGTTTTGCCGGAGCTTATTAAACGCCATGACGCTGCTTGAGTGGCAACAAAAGTGGTTACAACAGTTACGCGGCGAGCGTGGCCTCGCCGAATTAACGCTTAAAAATTACGACAGGCTCATCACCGCCGACCTTAGCGAGCTTGAGCAGCAGACAATTACGGATCCGAAGCAACTGAGAGTGCCTGTCATCGAGCGCTTACTGGTTGGCTGGAGGCGCTCAGGACTTGGTGAGCGCAGTATCGCGTTAAAGCTGTCTGCGTGGCGAACTTTCTGTCAGTTTTTAGTTGAGTCGGATGCGTTAGATGATAATCCCGCGACATCAGTTTCTGCGCCTAAAATTCCTAAAAGGCTACCGAAAAACCTTGATGTCGATAGCATCTCCCATTTACTAGACTTGCCCCATGACGACGAAATCGCGATTCGCGATGCGGCTATGATGGAGTTGCTATACGCCAGCGGCATTCGGTTGGCTGAGTTGGTCAGTCTGAACCGGGATGATATCGACCATCGTATGATGCAGCTAAGAGTGACCGGTAAAGGCAGTAAAACGCGCATAGTACCATTTGGCCGGTGTGCTGAAAAAGCGTTAAAGCAGTGGTTGAAAGTAAGACAGGCATGGCTTGTGGATAAGCCCGAGTTAGCGTTGTTTATTAGTAAGCGGTTACAACGCATTAGCCCAAGAACGGTTCAACAGCGGTTGAATCACTGGGGACAACAGCAAGGTGTCGTCGGTGACTTACACCCGCACAAATTAAGACATTCGTTTGCATCGCACATGCTGGAAGCAAGCGGTGATTTACGCGCTGTGCAGGAAATGCTGGGGCACGCCAATTTATCCACAACGCAGGTTTATACGCACTTAGACTTTCAGCGACTGGCTAGCGTATACGACAATGCTCACCCCAGAGCTCGCAAAAAATAAAGGCATCGGGAGTTTTCTTTTATGCAGTTTTTTCGTCGGTGGCAGCCGCCTAAAGTCATTAGTTTCGACCTTGATGACACGCTGTACGACAATGTGCCGGTGATGCAAACTGCTGAGCGTTCTGTTCAGCAGTACATTGTCGACAAATTTCCGGAAACCTCGCAATGGGACGTGAATCACTGGCGGCAATTAAGAGACAAAGTCAGTCAGAGTGATCCGGCGCTTGCCAGTGATATGACAGAATTGCGTATTCGGACATTACAGCAGGGGTTAGAGCAATTTGGTATTGTGAATGCGACGGCGCATGCGCACGATATTATGGATCATTTTTTACTGCACAGAAGTAACTTCGAGCCGCCAAAAGAAAGCCTTGAGCTATTGCAACAATTAGCCGAGCGATATGAGCTTATTGCGTTGAGTAATGGCAATGTGGATACTCGAAAAATAGGCTTGTCCGACTATTTCAGTTTAATCGTGCAGCCGGGAAATGGCGTTCGAGGTAAGCCATTGCCAGACATGTTTTTAAAGGCGCAGCAACACTTCCCGGCGATTAAGCCAGAGGAGTTTCTCCATGTGGGTGACCACCCCTATTCCGATGTGCTTGGTGCGCAGCGGCATGGCTGGCAGTCGGTATGGCTGACCTCTGGTTTGGGACGACCACAACATCTGTCGATATTACCGACCGTCAAAATAGATGACTTAGCCCAGCTTACGTCGTTACTGCTTTCGTAAAAGGCCCTGACACGACACTACTGGTTGCTTATACAGTGATTCGTTATTACACTGGCGGCAGATCTTTGAATTGAATACATCAGGTGAACGTTAATGAGTACACACCCTCTTCTGGCAGAACTGAATGAAAGGCAGCAGCAAGCTGTATCGGCACCCGACGGGCATATGTTGGTGCTGGCTGGCGCCGGAAGTGGTAAAACAAGGGTGTTAGTACACCGTATTGCCTGGCTCATTCAACAGCAAAACTATTCTCCGTTCAGTATCTTAGCGGTCACTTTTACCAACAAAGCGGCGGCGGAAATGCGTGGCCGTGTTGAGCAGCTGGTGGGCAGCTCCGTGCGAGGCATGTGGATTGGTACCTTCCATGGTTTAGCGCATAGATTGTTACGAGCGCATTATATGGATGTCGGGCTGCCTCAGAATTTTCAAATACTCGACAGTGATGACCAGCAGCGACTGATTAAACGCCTGATAAAAAGCCTCAACTTAGACGACAAGCGCTGGCCGGCAAAACAAGCTCAGTGGTACATCAACGGCAAAAAAGACGAAGGGTTACGGGCCGAGCATATAGAAACTTACGACCCAACCGAGCAGACATTGAAAGAAATTTACCAGCTGTACCAGGAAAGCTGTGATCGCGCTGGTTTGGTCGATTTTGCCGAACTGTTGCTAAGGGCGCATGAGCTGCTGAGAAATAACCGAATCGTTCGGGAGCATTATCAAAACCGCTTTCGTCATATTTTGGTGGACGAGTTTCAGGACACCAACTCCATCCAGTATGCCTGGGTGAGGTTGTTAGCTGGGGCGCAGAACAGCGTGACCATTGTCGGTGATGACGACCAATCTATTTATGGCTGGCGTGGCGCCAAAGTTGAGAACATTCATCAGTTCTTAGAAGACTTTGCCGGCGCACAAACCATTCGTCTGGAACAGAACTACCGTTCAACCAGTACTATTTTGAAAGCGGCAAACTCCGTCATTTCTAATAACTCCGGCCGTTTGGGTAAAGACTTATGGACTGAGGGGAATGAAGGCGAGCCCATCAGCCTGTATGCAGGCTTTAATGAAATGGATGAGGCGCGTTACATCGTTTCACAAATTGAAGGCTGGCGAGATAAAGGTAATTCGCTGCAAGATGTCGCCATTTTGTACCGAAGTAATGCACAATCGCGCATCTTAGAAGAGGCTTTGCTGCATGCAAGGCTGCCGTATCGTATTTATGGTGGTTTGCGCTTCTTCGAGCGTCAGGAAATTAAGGACGCGCTGGCTTACTTGAGAATTTTAGGTAACCGGGACGATGATGCAGCGCTTGAACGTGTCATTAATACCCCTGCCCGTGGCATTGGCGGGCGCACCATGGACATTATTCGTCAGGCGTCACGGGAGCGCGCTGAGTCATTGTGGAATGCGGCTAAGTACATGGTGAACGAAAAGCAGTTGGCCGGACGTGCGCGAAACGCAGTAGGCAGCTTCCTCGACTTTATTGAAGAGCTGGATGATGAAACCGAAGAATTCAGCTTAGGCCGCTTAAGTGACGAAGTTATAAAGAAAAGCGGCTTAATGGCCATGTACGAGGCAGAAAAAGGCGAAAAAGCAGAAACACGAGTAGAAAACTTGAAAGAGCTGGTTACTGCGTGTGAAAACTTCACGCTCGATGACGCTGAAGAGGAAATGACGCCACTTAACGCGTTTCTGGCACATGCAGCCTTAGAAGCGGGTGAAGAGCAAGCGGATGAGTATCAGGATGCGGTCCAGCTAATGACCTTACACAGCGCCAAAGGTCTGGAATTTTCTTTGGTGTTCATGACGGGCGTTGAGGAAGGTATGTTCCCGTCGCAGCAGTCGATGGATGAGCCAGGCAGGCTCGAAGAAGAGCGTCGTCTTTGTTACGTCGGCATGACTCGAGCAATGCAAAAGTTAGTGCTTACTTACGCAGAGCAGCGCCGTATTTATGGACAGGAGTTGTTTCACAGAATCAGCCGGTTTATTGCGGAAATCCCACCCGATACGCTACACGAAGTTCGTGCGCAAACCAGTGTTGAAAAGCCCTCGAGCTATAGCCGTTTTAATAACGCGGCCAGCCATGAAGCTTTTGATCAGACCGGCTACACACTGGGTCAGCGCGTTCGCCACCCGAAATTTGGGGAAGGCACCGTGCTCAATTATGAAGGTACTGGCCCGCAGTCACGTGTTCAAATTAACTTCGACAATGTGGGCAGCAAGTGGTTAGTTGTTGCTTACGCTCGGTTGGATCCTGTGTTCTAAGTGTAAAGTAGTGATCAAAAAGTGCATTCTTCAACTATGTTTATAGTACATACATGAAAATTTGGAGGTGCTTTATGAAACGCACTGCAAATGCACAGTGGAAAGGCAGTATTAAAGAAGGTTCAGGTGTCGTATCAACACAAAGCGGCATATTGGACAAAACCCAGTACTCGTTTAAAAGTCGCTTTGAAGACGGCAAAGGCACCAACCCTGAAGAGCTTATAGGTGCCGCTCATGCGGGCTGTTACGCCATGGCGTTTTCCTTAATGCTGGGAGAAGCGGGTTATGAGCCGGACAATATTGATGCAAAAGCAGAGGTCTCTCTGGTAGAGCAAGACGGCGGCTTTGCGATTGATAAAATTCATCTGACGGTAAAAGCCAGTATTCCGGATATTAGCGAGGACAAGTTTCAGGAGTTGGCAAACAACGCGAAAGAAGGTTGTCCGGTCAGCAAGGTGCTAAACGCTGACATCTCAATGGATGCCAGCCTCAGCTGAAGCTAATTTCTTCGCTTTTCTATCTCGCTGGCGCTGTATAATAGAGTCAAAGCTATACAGTGCCAGTGCACTCCAGATAATAATAAATGTGACCAGCTTACTCTCATCCAGAGGCTCGCCGTAAATAGCGACCGCTAGTATGAACATAAGCGTTGGTGCAATGTACTGAAAAAAGCCTAAGGTTGCATAACGGAGCCGTTGCGCGGCTGCGGTAAAGCACAGTAGCGGAATGGTCGTGACAAGCCCGGCTGCCACCAGCAATAAGTTGAGTGTCCATGGGTTGGTCGTTAAGTCACTCGTTGCTGAGCTTGCAAACCCGAACAGATAAATCAGCATAACTGGCAGCAGTATCGCGGTTTCCAGCCACAACCCACTAATGGAGTCGACAGGCAAACGCTTACGGATCGCTCCATAGGTAGCGAAGCTGGAGGCCAGTGCCAAAGCCACCCACGGTACTGAACCAAAGGTAATGACCTGAATAGCCACACCAACCACGGCTAAACCGATAGCGACCAGTTGCAGGCGGCGCATACGTTCAGAGAAAAAGATCATGCCAATGGCGACATTCAGCAAGGGGTTAATGTAATAACCAAGGCTGGCATCCAGCATGTGGTTGCTGTTAACTGCCCAGATGAACAAAAACCAGTTACCACCAAGCAGACAAGTGGCCAGTGTGAGTCGAATGACTAACTTACGGCTTTTTAGAATGGGGCGAATTCGGTCCAGCCGCTTCATCGCAACAATTAACACAAAGACCATTAAAAACGCCCAAATAATACGGTGAGCGAGTATTTCAAAAGCCGGAACTTGCTTTACGAGTTTGAAATAAACAGGCGCAACGCCCCAGAATGTGTAGGCGGCAAGTGCGAAGAAAACGCCTTGCCGGGCCCGAACAGCGTCATCGGACATACTGGCTTTCCTTAATCAGAGCTTAACCGACGAGGTAGGTGCCGGTTCCAAAAGCGATGTGTGTGCCTTCTTCGTTATGCAGTTCCATTCGGGCAACCGCCACTTTATTGCCCGAGCGAATAATCGTGGCGCTGGCGATAAAAGTTTTACCCCGGCCTGGGCGAAGAAAATCAACACGAAGGTCAATTGTACCACAACGACTCAGGCGCTCCATTAGGTAACTTTCACTGGGGTCTTCTAAACGGTCAACCATACCCGCTATAGCCACCAAACCACCTGCCGTATCTAACGCCGTTGCGGTGACACCACCGTGCAAAATGCGTTGTGGGACATTGCCTAATAACTCGTCTTTCCATTGGAACTTTAGCTCACCACGTGCCGGGTTAAATTCCGTAATTTCAAAGCCAAGTAACTGTTGAAACGGTACCCGCGTGTTCATAAAGTCGGAAACTTTTGTCAGTATTGTTTGTGTATCCATTTTGGGCATGGTTATTAATGAACAGGACGCTTACAATAAGAGGATGTTACTTCATAAGTCAATAAACGATGCCGACCATGAGTAGTACCGCTGTCAGCACTGCAGAACAATTGGCGCACGATCCGCTTCAGTCGAAGCTTGAATCTGTCTTTGGTTACCATGAGTTTCGTGAGGGCCAAAGAGACATTATGGACGCGGCTCTGGACGGACGCGATTCACTGGTGCTCATGCCGACGGGCGGTGGTAAGTCATTATGTTACCAGCTGCCGGCAATATGCAGCGACGGTGTGGCCGTGGTTATTTCGCCGCTGTTGTCGCTCATGCAAGATCAAGTGGAAGCACTGAATGCGCTTGATATAAACGCCGCGACCTTGCACTCAGGTGTATCAGCAGAACAGTCAATGAACACGTTGCAGGCATTACAGCGCGGCGACATTAAACTGCTGTACGTTAGCCCTGAGCGTATTTTGCAGCCGAGTTTTATTGAACGCTTACAAACGCTGAATCTGTCGTTTATCGCTGTTGATGAAGCGCATTGTATTAGCCAGTGGGGGCATGACTTCAGACCAGAGTATGGTCAGCTGGGTGTGTTGCGCAGCTATTTGCCGAACACACCTTTTATGGCCTTAACGGCCACCGCGGACTCAGCCACCCAGCATGACATTATTGAACGGCTGCATTTGAGTGCGCCATTAGTGCACCGCAGCTCATTTGACCGCCCCAATATTCGTTACGTGGTTCAGGAAAAGTATAAACCGCTAAAGCAGGTTAAAGACTACGTCAAAAAACAAAAAGGCGTGGCCGGTATCATTTATTGTGGTAGCCGCAAGAAAACCGAAGAACTGGCGGAAAGTTTGCAGCAGTCGGGCGTTCGGGCGGCGCCTTATCATGCGGGGCTGGAGCATACGCTCAAGGAAACGACCCTGCGGCAGTTTCTGCGTGACGATATTGATGTTGTGGTGGCCACGGTGGCGTTTGGTATGGGTATCAACAAGCCGAACATTCGTTTTGTTGTGCATTTTGATATTCCGCGTAGCGTCGAGTCGTACTATCAGGAAACCGGGCGAGCCGGACGGGACGGTCTGCCAGCGGAAGCGATGATGCTTTACGATCCGCGAGATGCGCAGTGGATACGCCGGATGATAGACGAGCACGATAATGAGCAGCGTCGGGCCGTGGAAGCGCAGAAGTTCTCAGCCATGCAGGCCATGGCCGAAGCTCAGACCTGTCGCCGCCTTGTCGTATTGAACTACTTTAATGAGTATTCCGATAAAGAGTGCGGAAACTGTGATTTGTGTTTGGATCCGCCTACTCGTTACGACGCTCTGGAAGACGCCCAAAAAGCGCTTAGTTGTGTTTACCGTGTGGGGCAACAGTTTGGTATTAACCATGTGGTTGAAGTATTGCGAGGCTCCAAAGCTCAGCGAGTCCTTGAGCTTGGTCATGACACATTGACCACCTACGGGCTCGGTAAGGCAAAACCACAGGAGCATTGGTTTTCGGTATTGCGCCAACTGATTCACCGGGGGCTGATTATTCAGGATATTCGTCGGTTTGCGGCCTTACAGCTGACCGAGGCGGCGCGCCCGGTGTTAAAAGGTGAAGTGCCGTTAGAGTTAGCCAAACCAAGGCTCGAGCTTACTGCAACTAAAACCCGAATTACCGACCGTGGCGACTATAATAAAATACTCTTCCGGCGTTTGCGGAAACTTCGTAAAGACATTGCGGACAAAGAACAAGTGGCACCTTTTGTGGTGTTCAGTGACGCGGCATTGGTGGAAATGTGTGTTCATTATCCGACAACCGCCGCCGACATGTTGGATATCAATGGTGTTGGTGAAGTGAAACTGGCTCGTTATGGTCAGGAATTTATGAGCGCTATTGAAGCGTTTTTAGCCGGAGCAAGTGAGCGACAGTTATTTAATGGTTGAATCTCAAGAGAACTCAGTTGTTACCTTGAAAAACACACCGGCCGAGCACGAGCTTGACAGCTGGGTGGCGACCTTATGCGATGTGATTAACGCTGACATTCGGGAAAAAGAGGTGGCGGCTGATCAGTTTTGCTGGCGCCTGACTATTAATAACCAGCATTGGCTATTATTTTATTCAGAAATCTGTGACGCAGTCTGGTTACAAGCACTAGAAGGTATGAGTGACGAGGTTATAAAGAACTTACGACATGCAGACTATCTTTAAACACGCACTATGGTTGTTACTGTTGCTTCCGCTGCTGGCGGGTGCAGAAGTTCGCACGCCCGTTTCCGTGTCTGCGCAAACCTCGAAAGTCACTCTGAATCAGCACTTTAAATACCGCGTCGTCGATGCGTCAGTTCCGGTTGACAGGCTTGCCGTTAATGAACCGTCGCGCTGGTTAAGCTCAGAAGAGCTCAGCCAGCATAATTACGCCGGTACAAAACCGAACATTTGGAGTAGTGTTCCGCTTTACAACCGAAGTAACCGCTCACAAACTTTCTATGTGAAGTTCAGCGACCCGTTTTTACAGTCGGTCAGTGTTTTTGTGCTCGATACCAACGGCACAATGCTGAGTCAGCGGTCCAACAGCTTTTCAACCCCTCTCATGCAGCGTCCTCATTTATCTCATGAGCAGGTGCTGCCGGTGACTTTACCGGCGAACAAAACTGTTTGGCTAGTGACTGCGGTTCAGCAGTGGCCGGAGCAAATGCCGACCATCAGTTTGTGGCAGTCGACCGAACTAGAGCTTCGTCAACAGCAACAACAAACCGCCTTGGGTGTAAACGCCGGTATTCTTATTTTATTGGCGCTGGCTGCTTTTGTCTCGGCGCAGCTTTTCAAAAGTCGGTTATTGTTGACGTTTGGTTGTGTGAGTGCTGCATTTACCTTGTCTCTGCTATTGCACAGTGGGGTCTGGATTACTTATTTCTCACCTTACTCCCCTGATATCGCAGCATCATTAAAAACTTATGTGAGTCAGCTGCTTATATTAACCATGGCCTGGTTCATTTGGGAGTGGGGGCGGTTTCGCTTCCGGTTGTCCCGGTTCAATCGAATTGGGTATGTGGTTTTGGCAGCCGTATTAGGTTTTACCATTGGGTTGCCCTGGCTGGATGACCGTTGGCAGAGTGCACTGGTTATCGCTCAAGTTAACGGCTTACTAATATGGACTGCCGTGGTCGTATTGAGAAGTATCCAGAAGCAGCCGATTTCTGGCTTTCGCTGGCAAACGTTTTTACTGGCGATAACCGTTATTGTCGCTTGGCTGCTGATATCGCCCCGATATAACCCTATCTGGGAAGGGATATCTGGCCTGTTACTTTACAGCGCAATGACAGTAACCGTCATGATGTTCTTGTTGGCGCTGGAAAGGCATCGCCTTAACCGGTTGATGCGCCGTATTGCCGGGCTCAAAAAGAACAGAAAAACCTTAAGGCGGCGACTGTGGCAGTTGTTACAGCGTACCGGGGAGGGTTGGTTCCGTCTGAACGATGACGGCTCGTTTAAACAGGTTAACCAGCAAATGCTAAACATTCTCGCCGCTCACTCGCTTGACCAAATCAAAGCGCATTGGCCCAAGGGGTTTGTTATTGAAGGAAAACGGCAGCTAACTTCTGTGGACCGGATCGATGGCCGCAATATCTGGTTAGATGTTGAGTATTTCGGTGACAAGACAGGCCGTATTACCGACGTTACTAAACGTATGGAAGCCGAAATTCACCTGGACTTTTTAGCGCATCATGACGCTGTCACAGGCCTGTTAAATGTGCGTGAATTCAGGCGCTTGCTACAGTCCCGGCTTGACGCCAATAAAGCCGTTTGCATAACAATTATAAAACTATCGGGCTTGGATATTATTGCGGATCAAGCGGGCACCGATGCCCGAGACCAGGCAATTTTGCAGTTGGCAATCAATCTGAAGCGAAAAGCTCCGAAATATTCGCGTATCGCAAGAATCAGTGAGCATGAAATTGCACTGTTGAATACCGAAGACGAACAGTCCGTTTTCGCTCAGGCGCATCGCTTAGTGCAATATTGTAAAGAGTTCCGGTTCAATAGTGATAAACGTATTTATCAGCTCACTGCCCATGCCGGTATTGCTTATTCGGACTCATCGGAAGTGTCTGCCAGTACCTTACTAAGACAAGGTCGTGAGGCTTTAAAACTCGCTATGCAGCAAGGTGACTATCGAGTGCACTCATACAGTGAGGCCGATCAAAGGCGCCTATTAGGCGAGGCGGAATTAGAGTGGGAGCAAAAACTCAAAAAGGCGTTGCGGGAAGAAAACTGGGCATTGTTTGCGCAGCCAATCATAAGCGCTGCCCGTAATGCCGACAAACATTGTATTGAACTTCTGCTGCGCTTACCCGACTCAACGACAGATGAACCTGTTGCGCCCCAACAGTTTTTGCGAGCAGCGCTGAGAGCCGGAGTTATGGGCAAAGCTGACCGGTGGTTAGTGCGAGAGGCCGTTGAGCACTTCAATGAGAATCCATTTGAAGCGACCCGAACCTGGCGTTGCCACATTAATTTGTCGACGCAAAGCCTCGAAGATGAAAGCTTTATTCAATTCATTGAAGCGGCTTTGAAAAACTCGGTTATTCAGCCTAATCAGTTAGTATTTGAAGTGTCTGAACCCGATGCTTTTAAGCACTTCGACCAAACGTATCAGCTGTTTAAAAATTTAACAGAGTTGGGTATTGGAACGGCGGTGGATCAGTTTGGCAGCAGCTATAATTCATTTCAGTTATTACGACAGCTGCCGCTGACGCAAATAAAGGTGAATCGTTTCTGGGTTCAGAATATGCTTATTGACCTTGTTGACGCCGAGCTTGTCGCCAGCTGTGTTCGTTTAGCCAAAGCGGCGAACGTGGAGGTTTGTGCGGTTGGCGTAGAAAGTGACGAGATTCGCATTAAACTCACTCAGCTGGGCGTAGACTATATCCAGGGCTTTGTCTGTGGGCACCCAGTCGAGTGGCAACGTTAAAAAGAGGCGGTTATTCACCGCCCCTCATCCAGTGCATGAATTTACGCAGCACCTTCTTCGCTTTTAGAACGGTTCTCAAGCAGCTCTTTTGTTGAGCTACCAATGCTAATACGTTTTGGCTTCATGGCTTCAGGAATGTTCTTCACTAAGCCAATAGTCAGCAGACCGTTTTTCAAAGCCGCCCCGGTGACTTCAATGTGTTCAGCTAAGCTGAACTTACGTTCGAAGGCACGGTTGGCAATGCCGCGATGCAGAAATTCACGTTTTTCGTTTTCTTCGGCTTTTTTACCGGTTACACGAAGAACGCCATTTTCTACTTCAATTTCTAAGTCATTATCCTCGAAACCTGCAACCGCCAGCGTAATGGCGTATTGGTTTTCGGCCACCAATTCAATGTTGTAGGGAGGATACCCAGTTGCACCAGTATCTGAGCGTAGTGCCGAGTCCAGCAAGGATGCCATACGGTCAAAACCTACACTGCTACGATATAGAGGGCTTAAGTCGATAGTTGCCATAGTCATTCTCCTTAGAAGCAATAACTGTTAAATGGTTAATAAAGTGACACAGCGTGTGTCGTTTAAGGCGGCTCTCTTTGAGACACCGGCCTTAACTCCTATATGTGTACTGCTCAAATAGCTTTCAAGAGGTCTTTTTAATATTTTTTCATTGGACTCATTTGAAAGGCGCTCTATTATCGACGGATAGGAAGTTATTTTCTGGCGAACAGAACAGGGAAAAAGCGATGGCAGAAGCGCCCAAAAAAGCCTGGCAGTGGGTAACGGTTAATGAGTTTGAACGGCCTGCGGTGCCGACCGTTATTACTGTTAAAAAATGGTGGCAAAATTTTACTCACTGGTTGTCTCCAGAGCATGAAAGTGACGAGCAAAACGAGCATGACAATGCGTATGAATTAAAGCTGGATACGGCGATAAAAGAACTGGATAGCGCTTTTTCAAGCTGGCTGAAGGACAAAGACGACAACAGTTTGCGTTGGGTTATTGCGCCGCCTCATTCGGGCGTTTTGGAAGCTGCGCAACAATGGGCGAAGCAAAGCGGTATGTCGACAATGAAGCTGCCGGATCGAGACACCCTCTGCCAGTCGAATGACCTTCCTTCCCCGAAATTCACCAAAACCAAAGTGTGGCTCATGCCGCAATTGGCGCACACTTTTTTAAGACAAACTAATGGTTTGCGCTGGACTCGGGAATTTCTTGCAAAGGCCTTGTCCGGCGATGCGGGCAAGGGACTTATTGTGTGTGACAGCTGGGCATGGGCGTTTTTAGAAAAAGTTTGGCCAGTTCCGGTTTCCGAATTATGGACTCTACAAGGGCTCGATGATCTGGCGCTGGAACAAATCGGGCTGGCCCGTGGTGAAGGCCGACTAAGGGCATTAGCAGCGCTTAGTCGCGGCAACCCGGGTATCGCTGCGGCTTACTCCGATCGTTATCACCGTAACAGCGATAAAGCTTTTGAGACGCCGCAGCTTCCTCATGAAGCGAGTGACGCAACAGCCTTTGTCTGTTATGCCCTGTTAGTTCATAAAGGGCTTACAACGGAGCAGCTTGCCCAGACTTTGCCAATTGTTTCTGTGAGTCAGCTTCAGGTTCAGCTGCAGCTTTTGCAACAGCAGTCGCTTATAACAAAGCATGACGATAAAGCGCTTGGCCAGAGCTGGTATGTCACCGCCAGAGGCTACCCGGTTGTCCGTGACTTTTTAGCGTCTCGCGGCTTTTGGCTCGATAAATTTTAAGGGGCTCAGTAATGGAAACGGAATCTCTGAAAGACGTTGCCGGTATATTTAAGTCACTCGACGCGTTTGCCATCTTTGAAATCGCCGTCATTATTGCTTTTGCGGTAGCTTTCGTCTGGCTTACACAAAAAGTACTGCCATGGGTAGCCTCACAGCTGCACGGCAAACGCCGACTGTATACGCTGGCGCTGGTACCCATGCTACGCATTGTCATTTTAGTGCTGGCGCTGGTGATGATAGTGCCGCGTATTATCGAGCCCACACTGCAGAACATGGTTGCAACCCTGGGCGCGGCTGGTTTAGCCATAGGCTTTGCGTTGAAAGACTACGTGAGTAGCTTAATTGCAGGCGTCGTGGCTATTCATGAAATGCCCTATCGGCCGGGAGACTGGATAGAGGTTGACGGGACATACGGCGAAGTGACTCATATCGGCATGCGTACGGTCGAATTGGTGACCAATGATGACACGGTTATCTGGGTGCCACACCTTAAGCTGTGGGATAACTTAATACATAACGCGAATAATGGTGGCCCCAGCTTAATGTGTATTGCCGAGTTTTATACCCAGCCGGAAGCGGATGCCTTTCAAATTCGCGATGCGCTGGAAGAAGTTGCCTTGACCAGCCCATACCTGCAGCTTGGTAAGCCCATAACTGTAACCGCAGCCGAGCAACCGTGGGGCACTAAATATCGCTTAAAAGCCTATCCAATTGACCCCCGGCAGCAGTTCCAGTTTATTACCGATATGACCGCAAGAGGAAAGCGCCGTTTACTTGAGCTTGGCGTTAAGTTTGCGAAAGTAGAATCAGACGAAGCGTTAGAGCTCTCCTCTTAGTAAGAGCAGCGCTACTGACCCAGGTAGCGCTGTAACTCACTTCGCCATTGTGCTGACTGTACGGTGTCTAATAGTGCCCTATTTAACGGCTCCCGTAGCTCGCTCCCTTGCGGTAAGGCGAAACCATAATCCTGGGGCAGGACACGTTCAGGCAAGAGTCTGATATTGTTAAGCGCATTGGTACGCATTGAATAACGTAAAATGGGTTCGTCATAGACAACGGCATCAAGCTGCCCGGCATTGAGCTTTTTAAGCGCCGCATTCAAATCGGTAAAACTTTCATAGCCAATATTCTGTTGTTCTAACCACGCCGCCGTTGCTGAATTGCCTAATGTCGCCACACGAGCATTGGGGAGATCGCTTGCGCTGCTAACTTTCGATTGAAACTGCGACACGGTGAGCGATGAAGCAATCGATGCGGTAAAGCTTGAAATGATGATGACACAGGTAAACATCCAAATAAGACTGACCACTCGCCCGCCAAGACTACGTGGAGATTTATCGCCATAACCAACGGTAGTCATTGTCACCGCCGCCCACCAAAAGCCCGAGCCTAAGCCATTTATCGGCTGCTCGGAAAATTCTTCAGGGTTTTCTTTACGCTCAAAGAACCAGACTAAAGCACCTGCCACAAAAAGGACGCCACTTAGCACCAAGATGACTTTTAAAAACTCGAAGGATACGAAACGCTTAGTGACCGCCCACCAGGTTGATGTGTTATTGCTTGGCACGGCAACGGCGAGGCCGGCATTGTGAAAGGGCTGGCTAAAATCGATGACGGACTCTCGTTGCGACGTGATGGTCAAAGCGCCAATACCAATATCGTATTTCCCGGCTTCAACTCCCGTCAGTAGATTATTTAAAGAAACGGGGTGTAATTCGTATGGCCGCTCGAGCTGAGTGGCTACGTTTTCCCACAAAGTTACGGCTAGCCCTTGGTAGTCGCCATTTTTTTCAATAACAAATGGTGCATTAACCCTGACCGCCACCTTTAACGGTTCTTCAGGTTGTGCATGTGCATTAAGCGTAAAAGTTGACGATAACGTCATTAACAGAAGAGCTAAGCCAAAACGGAGCGACATACGTATCCCTATTGTGGATTGATGAGTATCAAAGGAATACTATCAGGTAACGAACGAATTGTTGACTAACCTTTGCTCATGCAAGAGAATGAGAATTATTGTTATTTTAGGAGGTTTTATGAAGCTATTTTACACCATCGTAGCGGCTTTCGTTTTAGCCACGTCAATGCCAAGTTTTGCCCAAGAAGAACAGCAGTACCAGCATTTTAAGCCAGAGCCATCTGACAATTTGCATCAGGCCATTATGAACCTGAACAAATATAATGCAGAATTGCAGAAAATCATCGAAGGCGATATGCCACCGAAAGATATGGCGAAAGTGCATGAACTGACCTACACACTAGAGGTGGCACTTGCCCGTTTGAGCAAGGAGTTGGATGTTGCTGCTAACTCGCTGGAAGAGGTACACCTGGGCTCGGAGGCAATGAATAAACAACGTGTTGAAGGCTTCGGTAAAAGCTACCTTGAAACGTTGAATCATGTGCTGGGTAAACATAATCAACATCATAATGGAAACCATAAAGAGCACATGAAGCACAATGAGCACAGTGGTCATAGTAACCACTAAGCGTCACAGTGTCTCTAAAAATGCTTTAAAGTGTCGTAGCCAGAAGCTTTGTGGCTGCGACATTGCATTCCTTCCAATGGGTATCTCGCAAATCGATTCGTCATTTATCTCCGCTCTGGGCAGAGGCAGAATCGTCACGCCACTATTGCTGACGTACGCAGCGATTTTTTCACTCAAGGTCTCTGGGTTCATCGCGAAGTGCAGGTGAAACATGGCTGTTTGTGGTTTTTGTGGGTTAACCCGAATTCCATCCAGTTCATTCAGCGCATCGCCTAACGCTTTGGAATAATTCACAGCGTCTTCCATAAGTGGCAGGTTCTCACGCAAACTCCGGCGAGCTGAAATCACTTGTGGGTATTGGGTAATGACATTACCACCGGCTCGACGAGTCCAGACTTTGGCTTGCTCAATAAACGCCTCTGAGCCAGCCAGGATAGCACCGGAAATAGCGCCTAAGTCTTTGTAAAAACTGACGTAAACCGAATCAAAAAGCTCACAGACTTCGGCGAGCGAACAACCATAAGCTGCCGGTACCTGCCAAAGTCTTGCACCGTCTAAATGCATAGCGATATCGTTGGCTCTCGCCCATTCAGATTGAGAAACCAAATCATCCCAGTGTGGCAGTTGACCGCCTATTTCCCGCATTGGTAGCTCCAGCAAAATACTACTGAGATCGCCGGTCTGCACACCTTTTAAATCGTCCAGGGCTATTGGCTTATCAGCGGTACCTGTGGTTGTGCCGTTCAGCCCCCACAGCGCTTCAAACCCCATTTGCTCGTGCAGCATTAAATGCGAGGTCGGGTGTAAAGCAACGCCATTGCGCTGGCGTTGGTCAGCGTGAATACGTAACGCCAGTGGCTGAGCTAAGGTTCCAGTTGGCAAAAATAGCGCCGCAGGTTTGCCGAGCAGCTTCGCCACCTCATCTTCAAAATCATTAATAAGCGCGCCACTGCCGTAGACATCGCGTTTTTCGTTTTGCTTGACCTCATCGGCTAATAAGTGCAGCTCATCCGCCATACTCCGCTGTGGCTGACGCAGCAGAGAAGAGTTTGCCTGCTCGGCCGCTCGAGAATACGCCTGTTTGGATTTTTCCGGAATAGAGAGCGTCATAGTTACCTACTTTGAGTGCACCTTGCCGCCAATAATCTTATAGGCGGGCGTACCGCGAATCATTGTCTCGCGCGCAAATTCCTGCCCACAACCGGGGCAATGGCATGGTTTGGTGGTGTGATCTTCAACAATGCGCTCAATAAAACACTTTACCAGCGCGCCTTTACCACCCTTTCTGTATTTAAATATGGGCGTTTTGCACTGCAGACAAGAAATCTGCACGGTGCGAACCGGCCCCTTCTTGTTCGGTTTCGCCATAAAACAGTCGGTTACAATTTAAGCATTTCCTTTAGTGTAACAAGCGCGCTATAGTTTTTCTTCCTAATCAAAAAGAAGAATTCAAGGACACCCCTATGCGTTATTCCATCGTCACCCTGGCTGTTTTGGGCTTATTAACGGCTTGCGGACAACCGCAAGAAAGCAATTCTGGCCAAAGTTCTCAAATGGCTGCTGAACAACAAAAGCAGACGGAGCAAACATCACAATCTGAAACGGAACGCCTGAATCAGTGGTTTGAAAACAAATACGAAGAGCAACTGCAGCAAAGTCCCATTCAAATGACTTTCCTGGGTCGCAAAGACCGCTACGGTGACATAGATGACATGACCGTGGCCGCTGAAAAGAAGCAGCTTCAGTGGCTTGAGAATAGCGTTGAAGAGTTAAAAGCCAATTTCGACTACGACAAGCTAGGCCAGGAAGCGCAAACGTCGTACGATGTCTGGGTTTATCAATACGAGCAAGCCAAGCGTAACGCTGAGTTCCGTGGCATGGGTTATGTATTTGACCAAATGCGTGGTGCACATACTTTCCTTCCTCAGTTTTTAATTAACTTCCACCGGGTTGATGATGCAGAAGATATGGAAGCTTATATTTCTCGCATTAACGGTGGTGCAACAGCCATCGAACAGTTATTACAGCGTGCGAAGCAGCAGGTTGAAAACGGCGTTCGTGCGCCGCGTTTTGCTTACGAACAAGTCATAAAAGAAGCGAAGGGGCTTATTTCAGGCGCGCCGTTCGATGAAGAAGGTGACTCGAGTTTACTGAATGATGCTAAGAATAAACTGAGCGCTCTTCAGGAAAATGACGAGATCTCCGCCGAACAAGCCGACAAATACGAGAAAGAAGTACGCAAAGCGCTATTAGAACGCTTTCGCCCAAGTTACGAAGCACTCATCAGCTTTCTTGAAAGCGACATCGAAAATACCGACGAAGTCGCCACTGGCGTACATCGCCTGGAAAACGGTAAAGCCTACTACAACGCCTTACTGAAAAATTATACGACTACCGACCTGACCGCAGACGAGATTCACCAAATAGGTTTAAATGAAGTGGAGCGGCTGACTCAGGAAATGATAGCGATTAAAGATAAAGTGGGCTTTGAAGGTGATCTGCAGGAGTTTTTCACCTTTATTCGCACTGACGAGCAATTTTTCTATCCGAACAACGACGAAGGCGCTGAAATGTATCTGGAAGATTCTCGGGAATATCTGGCGTATATAAATGAAAAGTTGCCAGAGTATTTCGGGATTTTGCCAAAAGCAGACTTGATCGTGAAACGCGTTGAGCCTTTCCGAGAGCAGGACGGCGCAGCTCAGCATTACTATCCAGGCTCGCCGGACGGTGAGCGCCCGGGCATTTACTATGCGCATTTATCGGACATGAGCTCTATGCCGAAAAATGAGATGGAAGCTATTGCTTATCATGAAGGTAACCCGGGTCACCATATGCAAATTTCCATTGCACAGGAGCTGGAGTCCGTACCGGAGTTTCGTACTCAGGCTGGTTTTACGGTCTACAGTGAAGGCTGGGGCTTGTACGCAGAGCAGCTGGCCAAAGAGATGGGCGCTTATGAAAATCCTTACTCGGACTTTGGCCGCTTAACCACGGAAATTTGGCGAGCGGTGCGTTTAGTTGTGGATACTGGCATGCACGCGAAAGGCTGGACAGAAGAGGAAGCGGTGAAGTACTTCCAGGAGCATACCCCAATCGCAGAAGGGGCGGTGCGCTCAGAAGTGCGTCGCTATCTCGTGATGCCGGGTCAGGCAACCGCGTACAAAATTGGCATGATCCGCATTCTGGAACTGCGTGAAGAAGCCAAAGAAGCGTTAGGCGATAAGTTTGATATTCGCGGCTTCCACGACACCATTTTGGGTGGTGGTGCTTTACCACTGCACATTCTGGAGCGTCGTGTTGACCAGTGGGTTGAGAAGCAGAAACAAGCCTAGTTTACAGTAAGCCAATATCAATGGCTTTAAGCACAGCTCGGGTGCGGTCACGCACCCCGAGCTTTGCCATTAGTGAGGACACTTGATTCTTGACTGTCCCGGTTGATTTAAACAAGCTTTCCGCAATTTCGTGATTACTCAACCCCGCTGCAATCAGTCTCAAAACGGCGATTTCTTTATCTGTCAGGGGTTCTACAAGCGTTTTGTCGTCAATGCTCTCTGTGCTCTTGTTATTTTTTAAGCCAGTTAGAATGCGCTCCGTAATGGCCGGTTGAAGCCATGTTTTTCCCTGAGATAGCGCGGCAATTGCGTCAACCAGCATCTCCAGAGAGACATCTTTTAATAAGTACCCTTCTGCACCCGCTTGAATGGCTCTCATAATAGACTCGTGGTCATCAAACGTCGTGAGCATTAACACGGGAGTCTGGCAGCCGTTACTTCTTAATGTTTCTACCGCCTCTATACCATCCATGTCGGGCATTCGAATATCCATCAGGATAACGTCAATGGAGTGTTGGGCATTTTTCTCAAGAGCCTCCTTGCCAGAGCTTGCTTGCGCAACAACGGTCACATTGTCCGATAGTGATAAAAGTGAGCTAAGACCTTCCCGAACTAATGTTTGGTCGTCAACTAACAGAACGTTAATGCTCATACATTATCCTCAAACGTTAGTTGAAGATTAAAGCCTCTGCCTTTTGCTTCTACGATGAGTTCTGCGCCAACGTCATTGGCACGCTCTTGCATACCCGTCAGTCCATTTCCTTCCTTAAAATGTTGAACAGACCCGTTATCTTCAATAAAAAGACAAAGCGTATTACCTTGACGAGATAACGAAATACTTTGTCGGTTGCCATTGGAGTGTTTCAGGAAGTTTGTCACGGCCTCTTGCGATATCCTCAAAACTGCCTCGGCAATATCAATGGCTTGAATGCCGAGGTTTTTCTGACACGTCACCTCAACTTGTTTATCTGTCGAGCGGTAAGCCAGCGACTGTAATGCTTTTTCTATATCCAGAACGGCCGAGTCACGTAAGTCGGAAACCGCTTCACGAACATCTGAAAGCAATAATTTGGTAATACTCTGGCTCTTTTCTAACGTCGGCTTTAAATCATCGCCCGCTTTTCGGGAAGCCACCTGTAAGTTAATGGAAAGAGCCGTTAGGTGGTGGCCTATTAAATCGTGAATATTGCGAGCTATTCGTGTCCGTTCGTTCTGTTTACTGGCTTCTTCCAGCAGCATTTGTGTTGCCCGAAGCTCCCGGTTTATTGCCAGCTCGCGCTCGAGTGCTTCTGTCTCTCTCAGACGGGTGCCCATGGTCACTATAGCGAACAAATTAAATGCCCAGAACAGAATGGCGGATATCCAGGCATAGCTGTCGCCCCAGCCAAACTGGTAAATCAACCATAATGGCACCGATAGCGGAATAGAGATAAGCACAGAGTTTCGAATACTGGTGTAATAAGGCAGCTGCGCCACGCAAATCGTCATCAATATGGCGACAACACTATAGGGTATTAAGTAATACAAACTGAAAATAGCGACCAATTGAACAAAGACAAGACTGAGACGTAACCAGGGCTCGTTTTTGTAGGGCTGTTCTCGGGTCGCTATTGTGAAACAAACCATGAAAACCACAAAGAATACTGCGGAAAGGATCCAGTGCGAGCTAAAAAACGGTGTTTGCTCTCTTTGACCTAATAAGTAAAGACAAAACGAGGACAACAGCGCCCAGGACAGCACCGCAACCCACTGCTCTTGATCGATGTATTTGGATGTAACTGATTTTATATTCATGCGTTAAGTATGCCTGCAGCCCAGCGTTTGACAATAGGCCAAAAGTCACGTTTGAGAAAGTGACTTCTTGCACTCACTGACACCAAGTAATAGCCCTAATCTGTAAAAAACAGGAGGGGTTATTATGTTGACACTACACAGCGTTTTACTTTATTTGCACATCGTTTTTGGGGCCATAGCCATGGCGCTATTTTGGATACCGGTGATAACCAAAAAAGGTGCCTTGAATCATCGCCGGTTTGGTAAGGCGTATGTCTGGACCATGAATACGGTAGCGATTTCAGCCATCGTCATGTCAGTCATGGTATTAGTGGCGCCGGGTTATTTTAAAGCGGATATCATTGCCAATAGCCAAAGACCTGAGGTCGTTATCGAGGGTATTCGGTTCTTTTGGACCTTGCTGTTGTTCCTTTCCGTGTTTACTTTTGCGTCGGTTCGGAACGCAACTGTTGTTTTGCGGTCGAAACGAAGTCGCGATAACTTGCGTACATTCAGCTATCTATCGATGATTGGGTGTCTGGCGGTGATGTCTCTGGTACTGCTATGGCAGAGCATGAATACGCCTGCTATTCAGTTTGTCAGCCCTTGGTTACACATTATTTTTGGCATTTTAGGGTTAGTAAACGTGTATCAAATGTTGCGTTTTGCATTTTCGCCCTCAGTTAAGAAGAATGCCTGGTTGATAGAGCATTTAAGTTCAATGTGTGGTTCAGGTATAGCCGTTTATACAGCGTTTTTTGCTTTTGGCGCACGGCATGTGCTGGCTCATTTAGGGCATTGGCAATTGTTATTCTGGGTAGTGCCGGGTGTTGTAGGTACGGTGCTTATATTTTTATGGTCACAAAAATACGAACAAGGAGAACTCTCGTGAGGTGGCTTTTATTCTTACTTACAACATTAATTTTTGCGCCCGGTGTTTATGCCGAGGTGGAAACGAAACAGGTCATTCAACAGCAGTTGGCTGATGGTTCACTTGATAGCGCTGAAGACAGCGTTGAAGAATGGGTGAAAAAAGAACCGGAAAATGCGGAAGCCTGGCATACCCGTGGGGTGGTGATGGCGCAACAGGCGCAGAATGCCTTTTTCAGTGCGATGAGCTACGCCGGTAAGTCAGTGGACTCCTTTGAGAAAGCAGTTGAGCTGGCGCCTGACAGTATTAAATACCGCAGAGCCCTAATGCAGTTTTATTTAATGGCGCCCTCTATTGCCGGCGGTGATGATGAAAAAGCATTGGCTCAAATTGAGAAAATGATGGCGTTAGACCCGGCACAAGGGGCACTCGCCAAAGTTGGGTATTTGCGTAAGCATGAAAAAATGACGGAAGCTGAGTCTTTGCTGGAAGAAACCATAACAGCACATCCTGATAATGCCGATGTTTTGCTTTATGCCGGTCTACAGAAACAGCGTGCGGAAGAATTTGACGCCGCTTTCAAGTTGTTTGAAAAAGCCAAAGCAGGTGTGTCTGATGACGGTTCGGCAGTCAGTATGGCGTTGTACCAGATTGGAAAAACCGCCGTTTTAGCCGAGAGTCATATTGATGCAGGCATTGCCGCGCTCAATAATTACCTGGAGAAAGCGTCGTTAGAGAACCTACCTGAGCCGCACTGGGCTCAGTTCAGAAAAGCACAGTTGCTGGCGTTAAAAGGTGATACAGAAACGTCAGAGCAACTGCTGGCAGAACTTAAAGGTGTTGACGATAAAGAACTGCAAGAACAGTTGGCGCAACAAGGTTAGTCGTCTAAATACCCTCTGTTTCGGCCGTCAGACTTGGCGCGATACAGCGCCGAGTCTGCTTTGGCTATCATTTTCTCGGCAAGCGCATCGATGTCTTCGTCGGTTTCGGGGCTATGAATATAGCCTCCGACGCTAACGGTCAAATAGGGGGCTATACCTGAGGTCTCGTGATGTATTTGTAACGCTCTAACGGACTCAAGCAAATGGTTAACGCTGTCTTCGGTCTTCTTCCTGTCCGTCGCTGAAATTACAGCAACAAACTCTTCCCCACCGTAACGAGCCACAAAGTCGGTATTACGCTGAAATAAATCAAAGAGGGCATTGGCGACCCCTTTAAGAGCCTGATCTCCCTGTAAGTGTCCGTAATGGTCGTTATAGTGTTTAAAATGGTCAATATCAATAATCAGTAGAGACAGCGCTGACTGCTCTCGCATCGAACGCTGAATTTCATTGTGGATACGCTCGTCAAAAGCACGGCGATTAGCAATGCCGGTTAAGCCATCCTGTGAGACTTGGGCATGAAGAAGACGGTTGGCTTTTTCCAGCTCACGCTGAGTATGAATAAGCTCTGCGTAGGTTCGTTGTCGCTCTAGCGTATTGGCAATAATATTGGCGACCAATTTTAAACAGCGGATTTCTTCTGGAGTCCAACGGTGTTTTTCCTGAACTCGATCACAGCCGACAAAACCAAGCAATTGGTGCTTGGCTACTATACCCACACAGATAACGGACTTAATGTGTTCGCGTCGGAATTCTTGCTTTTCGGCATCAGCTTCGGGTGGAAGTAATTCCACATCGTTAACAATGAAGAGTTGATGTGTCTTTATTTCATTGAAAAACCAAGGGAGGTCATCGATACCGACAGACTGCAAATCGTCAATGTGCGCTTCAAACCCATCCCGCACCCATTCGTGAGTGTTGGTCATATTGACAACAGCATCATCAAACTCGAATACATAACATCTATCAGCACCGGCATAGCTGCCAAATGCCTCTATAACTTCCTCAATGCATTCGTAGGTCTCTGCAGGCTCGCTGTTAATCAAACGAGACGAAAGCTCAGATATTAATTGGTTAAAAGTAACTTGAGTATTTATGGCGTCCATGAATCCTTCCGACCGTTTACACTGTCAGTTAAGCACAGACACAATACAAGGTAAATGTTATTTTTGTGTTATTTTAAGAGTTGTTCAGTCTGTGTAAAACGTCCAAATATCAAATACGACCGGTAACACGGAAAAGACCAACAGGAGAGCCATTGAAACATTGAAAATGCGCTGTGCCGTATGGTTGGTCAGTAATTGACGCAGGCCAGCACCGGCAACAAGCCAAACACCAACACAAGGAAAGGCCACCGCTAAAAACGCTGCGGTTATTTCCATGACTTCAGACCAGAGTGTACCCGCTACGGTGGTAAATGCGGCGACTGCGCTGGTCGCCATGACCCAGGCTTTACCATTCACCCACTGAAAGAGAACCGCCTGCCAAAACGTCAGTGGTTTACGGTCACCCTTCTCTATGGCTTTGGGTGTTTGCGAACCAATCACCCAGGCGAGCCACAGCAAATAGAGCGTGCCGGCAATTTTTATCATTTGGTGCAGCAACGGGAATTGTTCCAACACCGAGCCAAAGCCCATACCGACCACCAACACCATCGCCGGAAACCCCAAACAGATACCGAGGAAATGCGGCAAACTGGATTTTACCCCGTAGTTCACACCAGAAGACATGATCATTATATTGTTGGGACCCGGCGTAATGGTGGTCGAAAACGCAAAGAAAAATACCGCGATAAAAATTTCCATAGCCTTCCTTATTACGACATAAAGTGACGCATTGAGTCTTATACTGGTGTCTTTAAAAATATACGATACCATGGCATTTCATGGAACCGGTTTTAAGGAGAGCAGCGAGTGAGTGAATTAACCCCCGGCTTTATTGTCGCGCACGGACACCGTTTGGAAGACTTAACGGATGTGGCCGTCAAATTCACTCAGAACTATCCGCTGGCGCCACTGGAGCAGGAAACCGTGCTGGTGCAGAGCAATGGTATTGCACAGTGGCTGAAAATTAACTTAGCGCAAGCCAGTGGCATTGCTGCTATGGTCGATGTCACGCTCCCCGCACGCTTTCAGTGGCAGGCTTATCGCGCCATTTTAGGTGGAGACATTCCCAAAACCTCGCCGTTTGATAAAGACCGCCTGACCTGGCGGTTAATGCGTTTATTACCTGATCTTATTGCCGAGAACCCGCACTTTGCTCCGTTGAAGCACTACACTTCTGATGATCACGATGGTCGCAAGCTTTACCAGTTAAGCGGGCGGTTAGCCGATTTGTTTGACCAGTACGCAGTGTATCGTGCCGACTGGCTCGACAACTGGGTTAAAGGTCATGACGTTTTGGAAAACAATGAGCCGCTTGAAGCCGAGCAATTGTGGCAGCCGGAACTGTGGCGTGCGGTGAGCAATGATATTGGCATTGATGATTACTGGAACAACCGTGCCGAGTTACATCAGCGTTTTATTGATACCGCAAAAAGCTTGTCGCAACGTCCTTCCGGTATGCCCCCTCGCGTGGTTGTTTTTGGCATCTCGTCACTGCCGCAACAAATGCTGCAAGTGCTGGATGCGATAAAAGGCTACACCCAGATTTTGCTGTGTGTGCACAACCCCTCGCAATTTCACTGGGCCGATATTGTTGACGGCAAAGAAGCTCTGCGCGAGGCCGTTAAAACCGCTTCCCGTTTAAAACACAAACCGGAATTGCCGGATGAGCCGGATGATGATGAACTTCATCAGCTGGCGCATCCGCTGCTGGCCTCGTGGGGCAAGCAAGGGCGAGATTATATTCGCTTGCTCGATTTATACGACGAGACGCTCGCGAAGCAGGAAGCCTTTAACACTGTAAAACTTGAGCTGTTTGAGCCTCACGAAACGCACCATCTGTTAAGCCAGTTACAGGATGATATTTTAAACCTGCGCCCGGTTCAGGAAACGCGTGAATGTTGGCCAACTCCGCCAGAAACGGACAAGTCGTTGCAGTTTCATGTCTGTCATAGTCCGCAACGCGAGCTGGAAGTGTTGCACGATCAGTTATTGGATGCGTTCGCTCGCGATCCGGAATTAAAACCGCGCGATGTGATGGTCATGCTGCCCGATGTGAACACTTATACGCCCTATATCGACGCCGTATTTGGTCGCTATCATCAACGCCCGGGCGAACGTGATCCGCGCGCCATTCCTTATACCATCGCAGACCAGGGGGAGCGTCATCAGCGACCGTTAATGATAGCGCTGGAATTGTTGTTGCAGGCGGATCAGCTGCGCTTTACCCAAACGGATTTGTTCAATTTATTGTCGGTGCCGGCAGTTCAGCAGCGCTTCGATATTCATGACGACGATTTGCCGCAGTTGAAACGCTGGGTCAGAGAGGCTGGTGCACGTTGGGGTCTGAACAGTCAGCAGCGTGAACAGTTTTATATGCCGCCGGCGGAGGAAAGAAACAGCTGGTGGTTTGCGCTTAAACGCATGATTGCAGGCTATGCTATTGGTGAGCTTGAAGCAGACCATTCATCCCCCTGGGCTGAGGTTGAGCCCTATCCGGAAGTATCGGGTCTGAGTGCTGCTCTCGTTGGTTGTCTGGCCGATGTTGTGCGCGCGCTCGAGTCATGGTGGCAGCGTACCCAAACTGCGCAGCCATTGACTGACTGGGTGCTGCATGGCGAGTGGCTGTTGCAGCAATTCTTCGAGACCGACGACGATAGTGATCACTTACTGTTAGCCAAGCTTAGTGATGAGCTGTATCAGTTACGGGATATTGGTGTTGAAGCCGACAATGAGTCGCTGTTGCGGTTACCGATATTTAAAGACGCTTGGCTCGAGCGTGTTGACCAGCAAAACCTTAACCAGCGGTTTTTAGCCGGTGCAGTGAACTTCGCCACGCTCATGCCCATGCGTGCCATTCCTTTTAAATACGTCTGTGTGTTGGGAATGAACGAAAGTGACTACCCGCGCTCGGTACCTAGGGTGGACTTTGACTTAATGACAGACCGGTACCGTCCGGGTGATCGCTCCCGCCGCGACGATGACCGTTATCTGTTTTTGGAAGCGATGCTGTCGGCGCGGGACTGCTTTTATCTGAGTTGGGTGGGTTACAGTGCCAAAGATAACAGCGAGCGCACTCCGTCGGTATTAGTCGCACAGTTGCGCGACCATATTCAGCAAGGCTGGGGTGTTGACGTTAACAACCTGACCGTAGAACATAAGCTGCAACCCTTTAACACGTCTTACTTTAGCCAGGAGCAGCCGGGGTATTTCACTTACGCCAGTGAGTGGGCTCTGGCGCATGGTGGTGCTAAAAACAACGACTCAACAGCGTCTCAGCATACAGCGGAAAGTGTCGAACGCATCCTCAGCATTAACGACATAAAACGCTTTATCGAAGAGCCCGCGCGGCTTTATTTTAACTGGCATCTTGATACTTATTTCGGCAGCGACAGCGAAGACCTGGACGACAGCGAAGCCTTCGTGATGGATAACCTGCAAAGCTGGACGCTCATTACGCGTTTGGTGGACTGTGGTAAGCGTGCCTTGTTGCAAGGCGGGGGCACGGAAGCGGCCTTGTTAAAAGAGCTGAATCGAATCAACCGCGAGGGCGCGCTAGGTATAGGCGCTATTGCCGAGCAAAATGGTCTGGCACTGCTTGAACAAGCCGACAAAATACTGGGCTCTTATCAGCAGGGTATTACCGGCTACAGTCAGTTTAACGAGTTCCCCATTGAGGTAGGCTTCGAGCATAACGGCCTGATTATCGACGACACCATTACCGGCTTACACACCAATGAACAGGGCGAGCGGCTGTGGGTAGTGACCTCTGCGAGTAAAATAGCAAAAAATACTAAAAAAGGCGGTGTCGAAGACGGAGGCTGGAAACATATCAGTGCGTATTACATCGGCTTAATGCTGCTGAATTTGCAGCAACCCACTCGTTTACTCATTGTTTCCAAAGGCGGTTGTCAGTTGCCGGTCGCGGCGATACCAGCAGAGCTGGCGCTGCAACAACTTGAGCAACTGCTTGAACTGGTGGCATTGTCGGTGCAGCAACCACAACCCATGCATTTGGATATTGCCCTAAGCTGGCTGAACGCCTTGGATAAAAAAGACAACGACGAAGCGCTTGCGCATGAGGCAGCCCAGCAGAAATACGAAGAAGGCGGCTTTAATGCACCGGCGATAGTGACAAAAAGTGATTACTGCGGCCGGGTTGCCGACACTTACGAGGCCATTATGACGTCGCCCCATTTCCGCCGGTTTTTGAATGAACTCTACGACCCGCTGCGTTTAACCATGGTGCCGGAGGAGAAGTCATGAGCCAATCGACGACGCATGTTCTGGAGAACCCGCTCGACTTTCCGCTGAACAGCAGCCGCTTGATTGAAGCGAGCGCCGGTACCGGTAAAACCTACACCATTGCAGCACTTTATGTGCGTTTGGTCATTGGTCACGGCACGCCGGACACCGCCTTTGAGCGCGAGCTTGTACCCAAGAATATTCTGGTCATGACCTTTACCAAAGCCGCGACAGAAGAGCTGAGTGACCGCATTCGCGCACGCTTAGCCGAAGCCGCAGCTTATTTTCGTGACCCGGACTCGGTCGACAGTGACCCGTTCTTAGCCAGTTTGCGCGAAGACTGCGTAGCGAAAGAGCAGAACTTAAAACACTTAGCGCGATTACTGGATTTAGCGTCCCAGTCGATGGACGAAGCCGCGGTTAAAACCATTCATGGTTGGTGTCAGTCTATGCTAAAAGAGCACGCTTTTGCCAGCGGCAGCTTATTCAGTCAGGACGTCGAGACCGATAATGAGGAGCTGCGTTTGCAGGCAGCTGAGGACTATTTCCGCCGCTTTATCTACCCGGCCGATACCGAGTTGAGTGAAAAATTGCTGGCAGACTTTACCTCGCCTGAAGCCTTGTTAGGCTTGACCTACAGCTTAAGCAAAAGCGGGCAGGCACCGGTTGAGGGTGACTTGCAAAGCTTATTAAGCGATGCAGAAAGCGGGCATAAGCAACGAATAGCGGCGATAAAGCAAGAAGTTGCGCCTATTTTGAAAGACTTGATAGAGAAAACATCAAAGGCGAAGTCGGTAAAGCGCCATCTTGATCACTTTCAAGTATTTGCTGACTGGTGTGACGACCCTGAAGCGATTGAATTAAAACCCAGTGCTGCAAATTTGAAAAGTATTACTGCAGGTGAACTAGAAAAGCTTGCTAACGCCAAGCTTGGCGGTATGGATGAGCGTTGGTATGAATTAACGAACCTTGAAGAGCGCATTACGCGTAGCAAAGTCCAGCAAACGCAAGAACTGGCTAAGATAAAACAACACGCCGCATTTTGGGTGAACAAACGTTTTGCTGAATTGCAAAATCAGCGTGCAGAAATGGGGCATGACGACATGCTCACACGCTTACGCGATGCGTTAAAAGGTCCCAGTGGCGAAGCGTTGGCGGCCGCTATTCGTAAGCAATACCCCATAGCCATGGTGGATGAGTTTCAGGACACCGACCCTGTGCAGTATGAGATATTCAACCGCATTTATAATCTGGCAGAGCCGCACACCGGCACCGGCATTTTCCTGATTGGCGACCCGAAGCAGGCGATATACAGCTTCCGAAATGCCGATATTTATACCTATTTAAAAGCCCGGCGAGACACCGAAGGGCGGCACTATAACCTGGCGAAAAACTTCCGCTCGTCGCAGGCAATGGTGGACAGCGTAAATGCACTGTTTGAGCGTGCAGAGGAGCTACCGCGCGGCGCTTTTTTGTTCAAAACCGAAGACGACAACCAACTGCCCTTTAACCGCGTGGCTGCCAATGGACTGAAGCGTACGTTCAAACACTGCTTATTATCCAGCAATGTAAAAACCGCTCCGGCGCTTCTGTGGTCGGTATCGAGTGAAGAAAAACGCAATAAAGATACCGTATTCAGGGCAGCGGCGAATCACCATGCCAACCTAATAGCGTCGTTACTGAATGATCCGCAAGCGGGCTATTACAATGAAGACGACGTGCTGGAGCAGCGTGTTAAAACCAGCGACATTGCTGTGCTGGTGAATAACTTCAGCGAAGCCAATGCTATAAAGAAAGCACTGAGTGACCGTGGCCTCAAAAGCGTTTATTTGTCAGACCGAGAGTCGGTATTTGCGCAGCGTGTAGCTAAAGACTTGCTGGCACTGGTCAGCGCTTGTGCGGAACCACGTGACCCGTCGCTTATTCGCAGTGCCCTTGCAACGAGGCTGTTAGGGCTGCCGTTTGCTGAACTGGAACATATTCACAGTAACGAACAAGCCTGGGAAGCGCGCGTAGAGCAGTTTTTAAGTTATCACGACCAATGGTTGCGCCAGGGCGTATTGGCTATGCTGCACAATGTGTTGCACGACCATCAGGTACCAGCGACGTTGCTGGAAGACCGCATTCATGGCGAACGACAGCTGTCAGACGTGCTTCATATTGCCGAATTACTGCAACAACAAAGTCTGGTTTTAGACGGTATTCCGGCGTTAGTGAACCATTTTGCCGAGCAGGTGAATGAACGCCACGGCTTTGGTAGCAACAGCCGCACGCAAAGTGACGAGCAGCAGCTACGCCTGGAAAGTGACGATGAACTGATAAAAATTATCACCATCCATAAGTCCAAAGGTTTGCAGTACCCGCTGGTATTTATGCCCTTTGTGGCTTACACCCAGTCGGAGACCCACCGCATAAAGCCACCAGCGGTTTATCACGATGGAAATGGCGAGCTGCAAGTGCTCTGGTCCAAAGACGACGACAACAAACAGCGTTTAAGCGACGAGATTCTCGCAGAAGATTTACGCAAAATGTACGTCGCAGTGACCCGGGCTCAGTACGCTACCTTCATTGCGCTGGAGGCTATGAGCGAGCATCGTAATAATCCGCTGTTTTACTTGTTGAACGGCGGTGAGGCTTTGTCTGACGAGCTTTACAATGTCGTTAATGAGCGCTGGCAGCAGAGCGCGCATACGCAGGTGACACGACTGGAAGAGGATGAACCTTTAGTTCGAGCGCTTGAGCAGGAGCAGCAAGCGCCTAAGTTGACGCCTAAAACGATGCTGGCTGGCCGAAAACTTGAACGTTGGTGGGTGGCTAGTTACAGCGCGCTTAAGTATGAGGGCGCGGTCACGAAAAGTGCACAGGCACCGCAGTCGCCCGACGAAATGAACCTGCTGGATGAGCGAGAAGACGAGGACGAGCAAGTCGCCAGTGTCGCAGAGCCGAGTGCGGACAGCATTCACCATTTACCCAAAGGCGCCGGACCGGGCACCTTTTTGCATAACTTACTGGAAGAGTCGGCGAATCGGGGCTTTGAGGTAATCGCTCATGGTACTACCGAGCGCACTGAGCTGGTACAGCGCTTTTGTGTCAGCCCTTTGTGGCAGGAGCATGAGCAGAGTATTGAGCGTTGGTTAAATGCCTACTTGCAGACAGAGTTTGTGATTAATGCGGACGGCGAGACTGTCAGTCTGGGTCAGTTGCAGCAATACAAAGCTGAGCCCGAGTTTTGGTTTGGTGCCAGTGTCGTTAACGCACAAACGCTCGATAACCTAGTGCAACAACACACATTACCGGGTTACGGGCGCCCCTCGCTAGAGACTAACTTGCTGAACGGCATGCTAAAAGGTTTTATCGACTTGGTCTTTGAGCATAACGGTAAATATTATGTGGCCGACTACAAGTCGAACTGGCTGGGTGAAGACGACCACGCCTACAGCGAGGAGGCCATGCGCGAGAAAATACTGCACAGCCGTTATGACCTTCAATACGTGATTTATACGCTGGCACTGCACCGCTTGCTAAAAGCACGGCTTGGCGATGAATACGATTACGACACCCACATTGGCGGCGCAGTTTATCTCTTTTTACGCGGCCACAGAGCCGAAACCGCAGGCGCCTTTTGTGATCGGCCACCCCGTGAATTGATAGAGCAGCTGGACGCGTTATTTGCCGGAGAAAGTGCCACAGACAAGGAGTCAGTATGAGCAACTTAACCACTCAAAGCGTGTTCGATGCCCTGAGTCAGTGGCGAGATGCCGGCTGGATACGCTCTATTGATTTAGCCTTTGTCGAGTTTTTGCAGCAAGCGGGCGAGCGCAGTGACGCTGTGTTACTCGCTGCCTGTTGCGCTTCTCATCAAGCGGGTCGTGGACACACACAAGTTGACCTAACGGCGTTGATGGATGCCCCGGAGACGTTGCTTAACCTGCCACCAGAGAACCGACATGCTGCGGATTGCGCCTTGCCAAGTGAGCTTTTTAAGCTTTACGGATTAGACCTGACGGATGCACTGGCAACCAGCCAATGCGTCGACGTGAACGGTCACGGAACCGAGCCTTTAGTACTTAACGAAAACACCTTGTACCTGCGCCGCTATTGGCAGTACGAAACCTTTATAGAACAAAGCGTTCAGGCGCGCATGCAGGACCGGCCAGTCATTAACGACGAGCTGCTAAAAAGTACGCTGGCTAAACTGTTTGCGCCGACTGAAAACGGCGATATTAACTGGCAACGAGTGGCCTGTGCTAATACCGTACGGAATCGGTTTAGTGTTATTACTGGCGGGCCTGGTACCGGTAAAACCTATACCGTAGTGCGCTTGTTGACCGCATTACAGCATCAAGCGCTGACGCTGGGTTTGCCACCGTTGCGGGTATCACTGGCGGCACCGACCGGTAAAGCGGCAGCGCGCCTGACTGAGTCTATTGAAAATGAGTTGGAGCAGTTGGTTCAGAATGACAAACTCTCCGGCCTGAAAGACGCATTACTGTCGATTCAGCCGGAAGGTAAAACCCTGCATCGGTTACTCGGTGTGAAGCCTAACTCCCGCGCCTTTAAACACAATGCGGAAAACCCATTGCGAACGGACGTAGTGATTGTTGATGAAGCCTCAATGATCGACATAGAAATGATGACCGCATTGCTGAAAGCTGCGCCGAAGCACGCTCGGCTGGTACTCATTGGCGACAAAGATCAGCTCGCTTCAGTAGAAGCCGGAGCCGTGCTCGGTAACTTATGTGCCGGTGCCGACGAGGGGCATTACCATAGCGCCACCGCTAAGTGGCTGCAAGACATTGCTGATACCCCGGCATTTCCGTCAGAGCTTATCGATGACAAGGGTGCGCAGCGCCTGCAACACGTAGTCAAATTCCGAAAAAGCTATCGCTTTAAAGGACCCATTGCTGACCTGGCCAACGCTATTAATCGTCAGGATGATGCCGCCACACAACAGGAAATAGAAAAAGCCAAAGCCGCCGAAGGTGAGCACCCGGTCAGTGTTTACGAAGTCGACAGTTTAGACGACTCAAGCTTCGAGGCCTTAATTCGCCGCAACCTGACAACACCGGGTAGCCTGACGTTACACGTCAGGAACAATGCCGCCGCCAACGAAAATGCTACTACAAATATCGACGCTGGTTCCGCCGACAAACTCGCCCTGGAAGCCCTGCAGAACCTAAGCAACTTCCAAATCCTCACCGCCCTGCGCGAAGGCCCTTGGGGCATGAAAGCCGTTAACCAAAAAGTGGGCGACATACTCGGCGTAAACGCCAACAGCTGGTACGAAGGCCGCCCCGTTATGGTCACTAAAAACGATTACGGATTGAAGCTCAACAACGGCGATATTGGCATTGCCCTAAAAGATCCTGAATACGGCCATTTGCGCGTTGCCTTCCCGGACCAAGAGCACGGCGTACGCTGGATACTGCCCAGCCGCCTCACTCACATAGAAACCGTCTACGCCATGACCGTACACAAATCACAGGGCTCGGAGTTCAAACACACCGTCATGGTATTACCCGACCACGACAGCCCGGTGATGAGTAAAGAGCTGTTGTACACAGGTATTACGCGGGCTAAAGAGCGGTTGAGTTTGGTGGGGAATAAACTTTTCAATCAGGGAGGCAAGCGTGGCTGACTTGTACCGAGGCCTCTATGATTTGCTGCAAACCTCAGCAGTTCAACAAGAGCTTTCAACACATGATGAAAGCCTTGTTGCTGATCTAGAAAACCTAAATGTTGAAAGTAGTCATGAACGATTAGTGGACGCTTTAACCGAGCAATTATCTCAGTTACTAGCAGCCGTCGGTGAGGGTGAGCGGCTTTCAGATAACGATAAGCTTTTAGCTCAAGTCGACTTATTGAATAATCTGCTTAAACATGCGCGACAGCAGCTAAAAGAGAATACAGCAGAAGCACTTATCGACGAAATCGCTTCACCACCACAAGTGTTACGTTCGATTTATCGTCATGGCGAACAACCCGAGTTGCCCCAAATTAGCCTATCGCAGCCGTGGTTATTTACTGCAGGGAAAGACTCGCCAGCGTTACTCAACGAATTGATTTCAGAGCTCTCTAGCTGTGATCACGTCGATATTTTAGTGAGCTTTATCACGGTTTCTGGTGTTCGGAAAATTTACGACATACTGAAGCAAATTACCGCAGCCGATGCTGAAGGCCATAGTAAAACATCTATTCGAGTGCTGACGACAACCTACATTGGCGCAACAGAGAAAAATGCGTTGGATATGCTAGCCCGACTCCCGAATTGTGAGGTGCGCGTATCGTTAGATGGGCGTCGAACGCGACTGCACGCGAAAGCTTGGATGTTTGAGCGAAAAACCGGGTTCGGCAGTGCTTATGTTGGTAGTGCGAATTTATCGGGCGCCGCTTTAATGGGAGGCTTAGAGTGGACGGTTAAGTTCACTGAACACGGGCAACAAAACCTGTATGCACGTGCCAAAGCACATTTTGAAACGCTGTGGGAAGATGGTGAGTTCCAGCCGTATGATCCGAACGACAGTCAACATGTCGCGGCATTGAGAGATGCGCTAAGCCGGGAATCTGGCGGGAAAGCTTTACCTGAGCATGTCACCACAACCTTCTTCGATATTACACCCAAACCGTTCCAGGCGGACATTCTTGAGCAGCTAGATAATGAGCGTGCCCACGGACGTTTTAAAAATTTATTGGTAGCAGCAACGGGCACCGGGAAAACCGTTATGGCAGCCTTTGACTACCGACGTATTTGTGAGCGGGAAAAAGGACAGCCGCGACTACTTTTTATCGCACACCGCGAGGAAATTTTAAGTCAGTCGCTCAACACATATCGACAGATTCTAAAAGACGCAAATTTTGGCGACTTGCTGACCGGGCGCCACGAACCTAAGCAATATGATCATGTGTTTGCAACGGTGCAAAGTGTTCGTTCACAAAAGCTGTTAGAGCGTTACCCGGTAAATCATTGGCAAGTTTTGGTGGTTGATGAGTGTCACCACATAGCAGCGCAAAGTTTTGATGAGGTTGTTTCACGCGCAGAGCCCAAATATTTACTGGGTCTGACCGCCACACCGGAACGAGCCGATAATAAACATATTCTAGCCTATTTTGATGCTCGTCCCGATGGTTCGCCATCGGTACAAATGCGTTTATGGAATGCGCTTGATCAGCAACTGCTTGCGCCATTCGAATACTATGCGTGTGACGACGGCCAGGATTACCGGAAAGTTAATTGGAAAAATGGCGATGGCCGTAGCGATCTTCACGACATTCTCTCTGCGAATGATGCTCGTGCACGTAATGTGGTGAGGGCTTGGGATGAGGTTGTTAACAATATAAAAGAATCTCGCGCTTTGGCTTTCTGTGTCGACGTTGAACACGCACGTTTTATGACCAAAAAGTTTAACGAAGCGAATATCCCAGCGGCATTGATTTACGGAGAAAGCTCACGTGAGGAACGAGTTTCTCTGCCGAGAAAGTTAGCGAATAAAGAAATCAACGTGCTAGTTACGGTCGACCTATACAACGAAGGTGTTGACTTGCCTTTTGTCGACACACTGTTGCTATTAAGGCCAACGCAAAGCGTTACGCTGTTTCAGCAACAAATTGGTCGAGGGCTTCGCCTCCATCCAGAAAAAGAAAGTTGTTTAGTACTCGATTTTATTGGCCAGCATCGAGCAGGTTTTCGTTTTGATGTACTGTACAGTGCAATCACAGGATTGACCCGTAAAGAAGTGTATGACGGTGTAAATAATGGTTTTGGCAAGTTACCGAGTGGTTGCTACTTGCAGCTTCAAAAGGAAGCGCGTGAATCGATATTGGGAAGTCTGCGTCACGCGCTCAATCAGCGTTGGGATCAACTGCGCAATGAGTTGAATCACTTCGCTCGAATAAAAGGTAACAATAACGTCTCGTTGTCAGAGTTTATTAGTGAGCAGCAGCTTGAACTGACGGATGTTTACCGTGGAAATGGTAATAACACCGGCTGGACCAATTTAAAGCGTGCGGCTCAGTTGATTGCTGGTGATGCGACGGAGCAGGAAACCTACCTAAGCAAGCGCTTTATGAGCCTATTGCATATCGATGATTCTGATTATCTGCAACTCATTCAAAAAGCAACAAGTGGAGATTTAAGCGACGCTTGGTCGAGTGTCGATAAGCAATATGCGCAAATGTTGGCTTATCAAATTGACCATCAGAACGAGCGCGTGGGTAGCGGCGTTGAATTTATTAAAGCTTTGAAGCAGGAACCTGAAGCACTCACTGAGCTCAATGAACTTGCGCGTTTACTAGATGCTAAAACAAACTATGTTTTCGAGCCTTTGCCTGGGCTCGAAGGTACACCCTTGAAACTTCATGCGTCTTATCAAATACGCGAGATTTTGACTGCAGTTGGTTTTTTGAATGAGCAGGAACGTCGAGTATTTCGAGAGGGCGTACTCCGTTTTCAAGATAAGAAGCTTGAGTTATTGTTCGTGACGTTGGATAAAGCTGACGCAGTACACGAAGGTGTTGCCTACAATGACTACGCGATCAGTCGAGAGAAGTTCCATTGGCAATCACAGAATACGGCTTCTCCAAATACGCCTACCGGACGTCGCTATATCGAGAGCAACACTAACGGTTGGCAGTTCCAGCTTTTTGTTAGAGAAAACAAGCAATCAGCTTATAAAGCCTGCGGGCCCGTAGCGTTTATTAGCAGCCATGGCGAACGGCCTATGAATGTGACTTGGAAACTGGAGAACAAATTGCCAACTAGGCTTTATCAGTCGTTTAATATTTTGCGATAAGCTTTAGTGAAACAAGATCAGAGGGTTAGCTTTAGTATTTAAAATGGTGCTAAAATTCCCAAAATACTTCATAACTCTCTGATCTAATGCCTATTTACCTAAAAGCCCTCAGCTTCTTATGTGTCTTTTTATCCTTCGCCTCAACTCAAGCCGCAGAAATCTTCCGGATCGATTCAAAACTTATTAACGAAACCGTCACTGCACGTGTTGCACTCCCGGAAAGCTATCACCACTCCAGCAGCTTTGAGTATCCGGTGCTGCTGGTCATGGATGGCTCGACGCAGTTTGAGCACATTGCGGGTAACGTCAATTTTCTGAGCACGTTTTCAATAGTGCCGGAAATGATTGTGGTTGGGGTGAGTGCAAAGAATCGCATAAAACACTTCACGCACACCGAGTTAGCGGGTTACGAGGGGCGTTCGGGTGGTGCTCAGCGTTACACTCAATTCTTACAAAACGAGCTATTGCCTGAGCTAAAAAAGCAGTACCGCGCTTCATCCTATACGCTGGTTACCGGGCACTCGCTGTCGGGGCTTTATACCAGTTACCTGGCAACTCACCATGCGCATTTTATCAACGCGTCGATATCGGTGAGCCCAAGCTTATGGTGGGATGACTTTGCGCTTATCAACGATATTAAGGCGGCAAAACAACAAGCAGAAAAGTCGCCGGTGCGTTGGTTTGTCAGCATGGCGAATGAGCCTAATGAAATGGCTGAGGGCTATAATCGTTTAATGAACGTGCTAGGGGAAAAGTCCGAACGTGTTTTTGATTGGGAGTCCCAGCAGTTTCCTGAGGAAACCCACGACAGCACACCATTGATTGCTAACGTCGAAGGGCTTAAATCAATTTTTCGCGGGTTTAATGCGGTGCCGAATATCGAAATTAAGTCGCTGGAGCAGTTGCAGGCGTATTATGGCAATTACGCAAAGAAGATCGGCTACAACTTCCCCATGTCGGTGCACCAGTACAATGTTTATGGTTTGAAAGCCGCCTACGAAGGCGAGTTGGAATGGGGCATCCAGATACTTGAAAAAGGTGTCGATGTGTTCGGTCAATCCGAAATCATCTGGGACAGCTTGGCGACGGTGTATTCAATGAATGACGACTCGGAAAGTGCTCTTCAGTCATCGAATAAGGCGTTAAAGCTGGCACGCCAGCATCAGTCAAAATACCTCAGTGAAATTGAAGCGCAGAATGTTGGGCTGACCACGGACTAACGCGAGAGCAATGGCTTTTAACTTAGGCCTTTTGATAAGAGCTATCATGAGGTTTCAGGCGTTTAACGTTTTTAGCCTCTTGTTCATAGGCTTTGTGGCGAACATCCCATAGCTCAACGGCATGCTGAATATTTAACCAAAACTCCGGTGTGTTTCCGAAAGCGGCGGCTAGTTTAATGGCCATCGGTGCTGTCAGAACCCCTTTGTCATGAGCTATCCGACTCAGCGTGTTACGGTGAACGCCCATTGCTTCTGCCAGTTCGCGAATACTAACGTTCATTGGCTCGAGGAATTCTGTGACGAGCATTTGCCCAACCGTTATTGGGCGGCGTTGTGTCGTTCTCATTGTTGCTACCTCTTTTTAGCCCCTGTAAACATGTGGGTCCAGATATGTACTTTTGGCGATATTTTCTTCCCAACAAAAAATGAGCCGATATTGCTTGTTAACTCTTACAGAGCTCCATCCATGAAGCTTTCCAATTAAGCGTTCATAGCGGTTACCTGGAGGGGCCTTTAAATCTGACTCTTTATTTGCGGCATCGAGTATTTGAATTTTCCTAAAGAGAGCAGTTTCGATATTTTTCGGAGTTTTCCTGTGGGTAGTATCATTTTCATAAAATTGCCCGAGCCATGAATCCCTGAATTTAACCGCCATAGTAGCCTAACTACCAGATAGTTTATGCACAACATGGTTGTGCGTCAAGTGAGTGAATCTAATATATAGTTAGGCTCAAAGTGGGTCTATCAGTTAGGTATTTATAAAAGCGTAAGATATTTACTGATATTGGATTCAAGCCCGCCGCTGCTAACTGAAGGCAGACTTGAATTGCCTTCCTCAGCCTGACGGCGCATGGCTTCCTCAAACAATTGATCACGGGCTTTAATCAGGCTTTCAAGCTTATCTTTTTCATCTTTTGTCAGGCTAGACTTACTCTCAAGCTCTTCAATTTTCTGCTCTATTTCTTCAAGTTGTTCGGTGTCCACACCCATGCGGTTAAGCACCAAGCTGCGGTAGGCTTTATCGATAAAGGTTTCATCATTGCCTGGTGTGGCTTGTTTCGACTTCGCTGCTGGCGGCGGCTCGGCCTGACGGTTCTGTTGTGAGGAGCTTGCCTGATTAGCTGCTGTGTTTAGTAATGTACTGACGTTCATTTTCCCTCCTAGTCCTTTAGCGGCAAAAAACGGCAATGACTTGCCGAGGTTACTGGATATGGAATACATACGTGTTAACAGAGCAAGGGATGTGCCAGTTTGTTAGATCTTTCACTGGGCAAACGGCTGAAAATTTGTTTTGCTGTGGGTTAGTTACTAGCAACTGACTGCCAACATGAATAAAACCATGCTTCAACGACGCTCAGGAAAGACCACGCCGTTTAATGCCGCAACGCCGGACAGTGATGCGCAGCGCGACCGTGCGCGAATCATCCACTCTTCGGCGTTCCGCAGGTTGCAGTCGAAAACCCAGGTACTGGGTGTGGGCGACAATGATTTCTATCGTACGCGGCTGACCCACTCGATGGAGGTTGCTCAGATTGGCTCAGGTATTTGTGAGCATTTAAAGCAAATTTACGCTAATAATGACGCTATTTCGCAGCAAATTCCGTCATTTTTCCAAATAGAGGCGACCTGTCTGGCGCATGATTTAGGGCATCCGCCGTTCGGCCATGGCGGCGAGGTCGCGCTTAACTATCATATGCTGGGTCATGGTGGCTTTGAAGGAAACGGGCAAACGCTACGTATTTTAAGCAAACTGGGCGAATACTCTGAAAAGCACGGCCTGGATTTGACGCGGCGCACTCTGTTGGGGGTATTAAAGTATCCGGTGCTGCACAGCGAGGTACAACCGACGGGTTTAACCTCAAACTCTCCGCTAAACGCCTTTAAGCCACCTAAATCGATTCATGACGATGAAAAAGACGTCCTGGAATGGGTTTTAGAAGAGTTTTCGCCCCACGATCGCGACAAGTTCCGCACAAAAATGGAAAGAGATGGCAAGCGCCGCTCGCAATTCAAAGCCTTTGATACCTCGATAATGGAGTTGGCAGACGACATTTCTTACGGCGTGCATGATTTAGAGGATGCGCTGGCGCTGGGCTTGGTTACAGAAAGACAGTGGTGCGAGGATGTGTTGCAATTGGCGCAGGAAAACAGCCCTTTCATAGAGGAAGCTTCCTTTTACAACGACAAGCTCTTCTCGCCGGACAGCCGCGACCGTAAACACGCTATTAGCAAGCTCATTGGTTATTTAGTGCCGCAAATTTCCGTTCAACGGCAGCAACAATTCGAGCACCCACAACTGGATTTACAGGCAACACTACCTGCAGAAGCGGAGCATACGCTGGAATTACTCAAGCGTTTCGTTTTCAAGCACGTCATTCGGAGTGCAGAGGTAAAAGCCATGGAGTTTAAAGGTCAGCGCATCATTATGGCGTTGTTCGAAGCGTTGAATGATGCGCCAGAGCAGCTCCTGCAGCCGTCTACATTGAAAAAATACCAGCAGGCGACGAACCCCAAACGTGTCATCTGTGACTATATTTCCGGAATGACAGACCACTATGCTCGTAAGCAATACAGCCAACTGTTTAGTAACGGGAGTGAGCAAGCATGACAATCTATTGGATGCTACTTCTCGCTTGGGGGGCGGGTCTGATGGCCTTCCTGGGTGGGGCCATCGCTTACCTTGAGGGCTCTGCAAACACCGTTACTAAGCGCGAGATCGTACATGGAATAACGGCTTTTGGTGGCGGTATTCTGATGGCCGCAGTTGCTTTCGCGCTGGTTCCCGAAGGTATGAAAGAATTGAATGCCTGGCAGTTAGCGCTTTTGTTCGCGCTCGGTGGGGTTAGCTTTGCGATTGTTGATGCCTGGCTAGCCAAACATGGCGGCAATGTCGCTCAGTTTATGGCGATGTTGCTCGACTTTCTGCCGGAGGCCATCTCTCTGGGGGCGCTCTTTGCGGTCAGCCCAAACACCGCTATTTTACTCGCTGTATTTATCGCGGCTCAAAATTTACCGGAAGGCTTTAATGCGTATCGCGAACTGCGGTCCGCGCAATTAAGCACCAAAACCGCATTGGCAGGCTTACTTGGCGTGTCGTTATTTGGGCCGGTTGCCGCCTTGATGGGCTACTGGTGGCTGCGCGATGCACCGGAAATTACGGCCATGATCATGAGCTTTGCGGCAGGTGGCATTCTCTATTTGGTGTTTCAGGATATCGCACCCCAAGCGCGTATGCGCCGACATTGGACACCATCGCTTGGCGCTGTCTTCGGATTTATCGTTGGAATGCTGAGTAAACAGTTGTTGGGATAATAAAAAGGGCGCCAAAGCGGCGCCCTTTTCGTTCAAGGAGTTGTTTTAAATCGAGAAGAAACTTATTCCCATTCTACGAATAAGTCGACGCCAGAATAGGCTCTGTAGCCGCGAATGCTGATGTACCAGCGGTCTTCAGCCGGGCTGTCAATGCTACAAGACTCGTCATTACCTGAGCGGTATGGACGGCACTCGTAGTTTGATTCAGTTGGTTGAGAGCCTTGGCGAACGTATAGATCCGCGTCGCCAGTACCACCTGACATAGTCGCGTTCAGAACTGACATACCGGCTGGAACGTCAACGTAGTAATGCGACCATTCACCGCTAGCACCTGATAAGTCAGTTGCTGAAGCCGAACCGCCATCACCGCCACCAGTGCTTGGCTCTGTGAAAGAACCGGTCAGGTTAACACCAGAGAAGCTTGAGTAAGCGTTCAGCATAACGTGGTAAGTACCGGCTTGTACGTTCGAAATAGTACAAGTTTCAGTGTTACCGCTTTGATACGGACGGCAGTCATAGCTTGACTGGGTTGGCTGAGAGCCAAAACGAACGTATAAATCAGCGTCGCCTGAGCCACCATTAATGTTGAAGCTTAGGTCTGTCGCGCCTGCCGGAACATTCAATGTGTAGTACAGAGAATCGCCGGTAGTTGCAGACAAGTTACTGACCGTTTGACCATTGCTCAGTTCGTTGTCTGTTGGTGGCTCTGGATCTCCACCGCCACCGCCTGAGCCGTCACAGCCGTTTGCGTCAATGTAATCAATAGCGTCTTTAGACTGCGCTAAGCCGTAACCAAATTTAACGTCACGACCGGCAGCACCTAAGTCTTGTGCTGTATTGTTGAGCACACTACGAATTTCCTGCGCGCTACAGGTTGGGTGGTGTGACCAAACCAACGCCGCAACACCCGCAACGTGAGGTGATGCCATAGAGGTACCGCTCATGGTGCCGTAGTTGCCTTGCTGACCAGTGCCTTCAGGGTAGGTTGAAAGAACGTCAACACCCGGGCCGGCAATTTCAACTTGGCTGTTCTTCTGAGAGAAAGACGCCAGGTTTTTGCTGCTATCGACAGCCGCAACGGACATAACCGCGTTGTAAGACGCAGGGTAAGACATTGGGTCAGTTGAGCTGTAAGCAGAACCGTCGTTACCCGCTGCCGCAACCAATAAAACACCTTGGTTATACAGGTTTTGCATCGCGTTGGCTTCAGTCTGGCTTGAGCCACCACCGCCAAGACTCATGTTAACAACGTCAGCACCATTGTCGGCACAAGTTTCAATAGCAGAAACCAATGAAGACGAATAACCCCAACCACTGGAATTGAATACTTTGACAATATGCAGGTTAGGATCGCTACCAATAACGCCACGAACGCCAAAACCGTTATCTAGCGCAGCAATAGTACCGGCAACGTGCGTTCCGTGAGGACCGCCATTGTCGTACCAGTTGCCTGTGCCGCTATCATTCGTGCCGTTAATAGTACCGCCTAAAGTACCCATGTCTTCGTGTGGTAGCTCTAAGCCTGAATCGATAACACAGACTTTTTTACCACCTGCGGCCGCAGAAGCAACGCTGTCATCGACCTGATCAGCCTGTACCTGGCTAATGCCGTAAGGCACGTCTTGCGCCATAAAACGACGGATACGGTCAACTTCGACGTATTCAATGTTTGGGTTCTTCTCAAGACGCTTTCTCTGCTTTTCAGTCAGCTCGGCGGCAACCGCCAAGTTGTGGCGCATGCTAAGTTTTACCTTACCGCCAGCTTTTCTGACCACGTTGTTTGCTCGGGAAATGGCCAATTCAGAACGTCCTCTGTTGCCCATTTTGTTGACCGCGTTACCATTATTTTTAAATTTAATGATGTAACGCTGAGGTGCTGAGCTGTCCACTTGCGCTTGAATTTGAGCCTGCTCTTTTACCAGCGGCTGCGCTTGTGAATGGTCAGGAGGTTTAGCAAAAGCTGATGAAACTGATACTGCCAGGGCAGTCAGTGTAAGATATTGGATTTTTCTCATACCAGATTAGTCTCTTTTTGTTTTTATTTGTGGCTGTAAGAAGCCATGAATGAAAGCAGCAGGGGATACGACGTTTGGCTGCCTGAAAATGACGTCGTTTGACATCATTTGCAACATTTAATAACAAAAAATGAACAATTTAAAGGGTGAGAACGTAAAGATTGTTTAAATTTTTAACAAAAATGACACAGAAGTTAACCAGAGGTTAGCGGTAGGCGGGGCTCGGTTCATTCACAGAACTTTGCGGCGGCTGCTGTAACCAATTCTCTGAAATTAAGCCAGGGACGCGTTCAAACTCGCCTGTATTGTTAGTTACAACGGTTAGGCCATGGCATCTGGCGTGTCCTGCTATCATTTGATCATAAGGGCCAATGGGCGTGCCTTTCTTTTTTAAATGATGTCGGATAAGAGCCGTATGATAGGCCGCATCGGCATCGTAGTTGAGGATGTCTAAGCGAGCTAAAAAGCTGTCGAGTTTGTCGGCATTAGTAACGCGTTGTTGAGAGTTTTCGACACCGTATTGAAGCTCCATGACCGTCACTGAGCTTACACAGAGTTCGCGAGAGTGCTCATCAAAAATGGGTGCTAAATAGGCGGGCCGGTTCTTCATAATGTAAATACAGATATTGGTATCCAGCATATATCGCAAATTCATAGCTGCTCGCGCTCCTGCTCTTGAGGCTGCTCACGCTCAACCATAAAGTCGTCAGTGGCAGGTTCACCACTAAACCAAGAAGCCCAACTGGTTTTCGCTGGAGTAATAATTCGGCTTTCGCCAACGACTAACACTTCAACTTCTTTTACGTCTTCAGAAAAAGCGACGTCTTTTGGCAACCGAACCGCTTGCGTTTTATTGCTTTTGAAAAGGGTTGTTTTGGCCATAAAAAACTCCGTATATCCAATTTGAATATACATATTTTAGTTGAGCTATATGAGCTGTCAAATGCGTCATTTAGGTTTGTGGTTTTTGCGTTAACCCGTTTCAGCTATACTCTGCTTAAATTCAGTAGTGCAGAAAAGTTATGTCCAAGAAAAAACAAGAGTCGATTGTACTCGAAACGCCAACAGGCTCCGACCACGTTTTATTACACTCCTGCTGTGCGCCGTGCTCTGGGGAAGTTATGGAACGTATGGCAGAAGCAGGCATCAAGTTTACGATTTTCTTCTATAACCCGAATATTCATCCGGAAAAAGAGTACTTGCTGCGTAAAGAAGAGAATATCCGCTTCGCTGAGAAGCTTGGCGTGGACTTTATTGACTGTGACTACGACACTAAGAACTGGTTCGAAAGAGTAAAAGGTCTGGAATGGGAACCGGAGCGAGGTGAGCGTTGCACAGTTTGTTTTGATATGCGTTTTGAGCGCACAGCCTTATACGCACATGAAAACGGCTTTGACACTATTACCAGTTGCCTGGGCATTTCACGCTGGAAAAATATGCAGCAAATAAATGACTGTGGTCAGCGTGCGGTTGCACGTTATCCCGGACTGCATTACTGGACGTTTAACTGGCGTAAAAAAGGTGGCTCTGCCCGTATGGTGGAAATTGCCAAGCGTGAACGTTTTTATCAGCAGGAGTATTGTGGTTGTGTTTATTCGCTTCGCGATACCAACCGCTGGCGCCTGCAGAACGGGCGCGACCGCATTAAAATTGGTGTGGAGTATTATACTGCCGATTAAAAAAAGCCCCAGACGCTGGGAAGAGAGACGTCCGGGGCCACACGTGAAAGCGTTAATTTATGCTTTAGAAGTTGTAACGGAAATTCGCCATAATTGTGCGCTGTTGACCGTAAAAGCAGTCACCGCGAGCGAGACATGACGTTAAGACCGTTTTGTCGGTTAGGTTATCAACATCGAGACTGAAACTATAATTATCCCACTCGTAGCCAATCATGGCGTCGAATAAGGTATAGCTCGGTGTTTCTAAAAAGATGTTCTCGCCGTTATAGTTTACGTAGCCGTCAGACGTATTGCCTACGTAACGAACACCTGCACCGACTTTAAAACCACCCCAACTTTCCGGGCGATAGGTAGCCCAAACCGAAGCTTGTTGGTCTGGAGTTGCTGATAGTGTTTTACCGACTTCCGACGGGTTATTGCTCTTACTAATTACAGCATCCGTGTAGGCATAGCTTGCGTAAACATCCATAGACTCCCAGGCTAGCTGAGCTTCAAGTTCTACCCCTTCAATTTCGACTTCGCCAACTTGGATTTGGCCGTTAGGGTTAGGCGCGTCGGGGTCGTTAACTTGTGTCGTGCGGTTTTCCTCAGTGATTTGGTAAGCCGATAAGGTAATTAAATGCTCGGTTCCTTGTGGCTGGTATTTTACCCCCGCTTCCCATTGTTTACCCTCTAACGGGACATAAGCGTTATCGTAAGCATCACGGCCAATTAGCGGTGAGAAGGACTCACTATAACTAAAGTATGGCGATACTCCGCCGTCCATTAAGTACATAGCGCCGAGACGGCCGGTCGTTGCATATTGATCGGTAGCCGATCCTCCTTCAGGGTTCGTTGTAGCGCGATCCCTGCGTAGCGCAGCGGAGACTAACCATTTATCCGCGATACGCATATTATCTTGTGCATAAAAGCCAAGTTGATAGGTCGTTGTCGAAGGAAGGTCTGTAACGTCAGCTTCGGTTGGAAGACCAGTGGCCTGACCGTACTCTGGAGCATACAAATCAAGGGGATTCATTGCACCGTAAGCATAGTCGTTATCGGTGTAAGCATCCTGAAAGTCTAAACCGAAGACCAAGTCATGCTCTACTGCACCTGTAATTACAGAACCATGTAACTGAACGTCCGTTGTCCAAGCGTTTGCGTCGGCACGAGATAAGTAAGACACACGGCTAACGGTGCGGTTGTCTTCGGCAAAAACAGGCGGCCAACCGTACATTGTATTGTAGTCAGCGTGACTGTCACTGTATCTGCTGGCAAAACGAAGGTGCCAATTCAGATTGATGTCGTGTTCAACAATAGCCGTTAACGCATCCTGCTCAGTATCGTACTTATCGAACCCAGGCTCTGACACAAATGTTGAGCTGTCGATTTGACCAAACTCGTTAGGGAACAAGGTTCCTTGCCACGGAAAAAACTGGGTGCTGGAACCCGATTCATTTCTCTGGATGTTTCCGATTAATGTGATTTTTGTATCTTCTGACGCATGCAAGCTAATAGAGGGATTCAAAACCAAGCTGTTATCGGGGACGTAATCAGTTTGCGTATCACTGTCCCTGTATAAACCGATAAAGCGGCCCGTTAGGGAGGCGTCTTGGTTTAAAGCTCCGGTTATATCGCCCGCAACTTGTTTGCGGGAGTAATTACCAAGCTGAGCCCAAAACTCACCCTGAGTTTCGGCCTGAGGACGCTTGCTGACTAAATTAATGATACCGCCAGTTGAGCCTTGACCGTACAAGACAGAACTTGGTCCTTTAAGAATTTCAATTTGGCCAAGAGAATAAGGATTCACGCGTACGTTATTGTAGTAACCAAACAACGACTTCAGACCGTCTAAGTATTGGACTGGAGCGACACCTCTGATTTGAGCCCAGTCGCCACGAGTATCGACGCCGTATGGACCGTTGTACAGACCGGCAACATAACCAATGGCATCTTGAACCGTTACCGCACCTAAATCTTCGATACGTGCTTCTGTTAATACGGACACGGATAGAGGTGTTTCAATTATGGGGGTGTCAGACTTTGAGCCGGTCGCACTGACGTATGAAATCAAACCACGAGAGCTGACCTCGATGGTTTCCATCATTTCTTCTTTTTCTTTTTTTGTCTGCTGCGGCTCTTCAGCTAAAGCTACTGTACTGGTTAGAGCGGCCAAAACGCTGACCGCTAATAGAGACTTCTGGATTTTCATAACTCCCCTCAAAATCACAAGCGTTTATGTTGAGATGGATCCTAAATGAAAACGATTCGTATTTAAAGTTTTATTTTAACCAATTCTCGGGAAGTTCCCATGAGGCCTTGTGAACACTGCCGTCCCAGGTCTGCAAAGTTACCCAAACGCGATGTTCCGGTTCATATTTTTGCGGTGCGATAGCGTGTACATGCTGCAGTAATTCGCTGCCATGCAAAATGCCGACGTCATCACTTTCAAGTGTGTTGAGTGGCAGTGGTTTTTCACCAATACTTACGTAGCCCTGCCGAATATCACTGACGTTGCCTTCGTTTACATAAGCGGAAAAGTCTTTGACCCAGTCTTCATGGTGAGCATATGGAGCCTCGTTATTTAACGGCTGTATTGCAACCTCGAAAGGTCCTACCGATTTTTCTTCCCAGACTTCCGGGAATTCGGGCGGTTGGAGTTGCTCGTACAAAAAGTAAAAAGGCAGAATGAGAATTAAGCCACTTAACTTAAATTTATTACGGTTCCAAAATGTATTTTTACGGCGCGCCATTAGTTCGCTCCCTCACTTTGCAGAGACTCACGCAGTGGTGTCTTCTTTTCCTTTGCGGCTTTTACGGTTCGCGAGCCCCAAATCAAGAAACCGGTAATGGACATGGCGGACAGGATCAGCCCGAAAATAAACCAAATAGCTTTTGTCCAAATACCACCAATAGTGCCGTAGTGGAGTGGGTCGACAATGTGCTGAATGGTTTGTAATGCACCCATGGTCTCGGGTATGGTTTCGCTGGCTATTTCTCCGGTCCATGGGTTTATATTGACACGGTAAGAGTAGTCGTCGAAGAACACCGTGTCGCCGCCACCCATAATTTTGAACATGTCGCGATTATGCTCCGGCATCATAATGTAGCTGGGGCGGAACTCCGGAAAACGCTTTTCGGTTGTTTTCATCGCGTCAGCAAAAGTCACTGGTGGCTCCGCTTTTTCGCCAAGAGGTATGTCTGAAGCTTCCACTAATGGCGGATGGGCTTCAATGTCTATATCCGCATGCCACATAACCTGCTGAGTGAAGTACCAAAGACCAGTCAGACTCATGACAATAAGAAACCAGATTGACCATGCTCCGCCGTGTTTGTGCAAGTCGGTAAGCAATGTCTTTTTGCCCTGTTTCGCACGAACTTTGGGTTGGGTGTAGGCGCGCCAAAAGCGCTTATAAATAACAAGCCCAGTAACCAAAGCACCAATCATTACAAATGACATGGCGGAAACCAGGTAATAACCCACGCTGTAGCTGCTTTGCCATGGGAATAACAGCCAACCGTGCAGTGAACGCATGAAGTTAATAAAGGTAATGCCTTGGTTAACTTCCTGAATTTCGCCGGTGTATTGGTTTACATAAGCAATGCCCGAAGGAATGGTTTCGGTCGAGAAAATGACGGCATTAATTAAATAAGGCTCGAAGGTCATGACCGTTGTAATATTGGCCGATGGGTAAGCGCTTTGCACCGCTGTAACCAATTCAGAAATGGGTTTGGCGGGTAAATCATTAGGGTTAACCGCGCGCGCATTTTCGTTAAATAACCAGGTTAATTCGTGGCTGAATACCGCTATGGTTCCTGTAATGCAGATAAAACAAAACAGGATCCAAATAGGTAATGAGCACCATCCGTGCAGTTTGAACCATTGCCGTTGAGTCATTCTTTTCTACTCTCTAAAAAACTTTCCGCAAATGATATTGCTAATGGGAACGATTATCAAATGCATTTTTATTTGAGTATTTAATGGTTTGCTAAGGCACCGCTAACTTGCTATAAATGCGCGCAAATTTTCTATGAACCCAGCTATATGAGTCAGTCTTCGAATATCGTTGTTATGGTGCGCCCGCATCACTTTGCATCGAACCCGGAAACCATGGGCGATAATGCTTTTCAGTCGCTGGCGAAAGACGGCGTTAACGTTGCTAAAACGGCTTACAACGAAGTGACCGAAGCGGTCAGTAAGCTGCGTGAGTATGGTGTTCAGGTGCACTTATTCGAGGATGAAACCACAGAAACACCTGACTCGGTATTTCCCAACAACTGGTTCAGCACTCATGCCTCTGGCGAGCTGGTTTTATACCCTATGTATTGTGAAAACCGCCGCAAAGAGCGTCGTCCGGACATTATTGAATTTCTTCGTAATGAATATGGCTATCAACAGCTTATTGATTTAAGCGCGCAGGAAAATGACGGTGTGTTTCTGGAAGGCACAGGGTCTATTGTGTTCGACCATGAGCATAAGCTTGCTTACGCTGCTCGCTCTAAGCGTATGCACGAAAGCGCATTGAAAGCGCTTTGCCAAAAACTGGGTTACGAACCTGTGGCCTTTGATGCCACCAGCCGAGACGGCAAGCCGGTGTATCATACCAATGTGCTTATGTCCGTTGGCAGTGACTTTGTCATGGCATCCGCTGAGATGATTCGCGATGACCACGAACAGCGCCGTTTTATGGATACGGTTGCAGCAAGTGGCAAAGAGCTGGTTCAGCTGACGGAAAATCAAATAGAGCACTTTTCTGGTAATACTCTGGAGTTAGAGGTAGATAGGTGCAAATTACTGGCTATTTCTGCAACCGCTTATAACGCTTTAAGTGCAAGTCAAATAAAGACATTGGAGCAATGGGTGACACTCGTGCCCATTAACGTGCCAACCATTGAGCTGGGCGGCGGTTCTATTCGATGCATGCTGGCGCAGATTTTTAGCCTAGTTTGACTATAAATCACTTTTATAAAATAAATTGAAAATATTCTTTGACATTATAATAAATGAGCGTACAGTGGGCGGCGTTGGATAAGAAACAGATAGTTAAACACTCCTCTACGTCACATTATTAGAAGTAATCGTCTCGTCCTGTAGTTTTAAGTTTCACATTTTTTACCCCGCACGATCATCGGCGTCGAGATTGTCTCGGTGCGGTACTTTTATAGTTTTAAAAATTTCAGGATATGATTATGTCTAATACAGTAAATGGTGTTGTTAAGTGGTTTAACGAAGCAAAAGGTTTTGGTTTTATCGAGCAGCAAGGTGGCGCAGACGTATTTGCTCACTTCAGCGCGATTGTCGGCGACGGTTTCAAAACCTTAGCTGAAGGCCAACGCGTTTCTTTCTCAGTGACCCAAGGCCCGAAAGGCCCTCAAGCTGAGAACATTCAAGCGCTGTAAGCGTCTGAATTTGCGTTAAGCGCAACACAAATTATGAAGAGCAGCCTACGGGCTGCTTTTTTTGTGCCTGAATTTTGTCGTGAAACCCCGTAAACTTAAGTTTTAAAGTGAATAAGAGTTTCTGCCGTGATACAACCGTTTGACCAACTCATTTGCCCCCTCGACAAGCAGCCTTTGCAGCTGAATGAACGCACCTGGTGCTGCGAAAATGGGCATAGCTATGACGTGGCAAAGCAGGGTTACGTCAACTTGTTGCCGGTACAGAATAAACGCTCGAAAGACCCGGGTGACAGCAAAGCGATGGTGCAGGCTCGGCGTAAGTATCTGGAGGAGGGGCATTACCTACCTCTAGCCCGGGCTTTGGCTGATATCGTGTTGGAGCAAGGTGACCAAACTCTGCTCGATGCAGGTTGCGGTGAAGGCTATTACTTGCGCTATCTCGTTGAACAGGCTGAGCAAAAAGGGACAGAGTTAAGTGTGGCTGCGCTGGATATTTCGAAATGGGCGGTACAGGCTGCAGCAAAGCAGGATAAACGTCTGAGCTGGATAGTCGCATCGAATAACGCGATTCCGCTGGCAGACAATAGTGTTGATACCATTTTGTGTGTATTTGGCTTTCCGGTTGAGGCAGAGTTTAAACGAGTTTTAAAACCTGGTGGCCGATTGATTATGGTTGATCCAGCGGTAAACCACCTAACGGAGCTAAAAAGCATAATCTACTCTGAGCTAAAGAGTAAAAGTGAAACGTTGCCTATAACCGGCTCAGATTATGAACTGACTTCTGAACAGCGTGTGAACTTTCAGGTTGAACTGAATAATAACGAATCCATTAAAAACCTGCTGACCATGACACCACACCTCTACCGCTCCAGTAAAGAAGGCAGAGAGAAGGCAGAAAAGCTACAAAATCTGACTATAACAGTTGACGCCTGGATACGTGTTTTTAGCCTTAAATAGTTTGCTAAGATAAACCTCAACATAAAAAAGAGCTTCTGGAGGCTTGGGATGAATACTTTAGAAATTGATCGCCACCCTGTTGCAGTGAATGTATCTGTTACCGAAGCTGCGCTCGAAGTTGAACTGGCTGACGGACGTAAAATTTCGGCTCCCATTGTTTGGTTTCCTCGCTTGGAAGCTGCCACGGAAGAAGAATGTAATGATTGGCAATTATTAGGCAACGGCCAGGGCATCCATTGGCCACGTTTGGACGAAGATATCAGTGTGCTTGGGCTTTTAAGCACCTAACCCATGCGCGCTGTTGTTCATTCAACAATAACGTCAATACCTAAGGCGGACTGGAACGGGTTGTTCAACAGTGACTATCCGTTTACGCAATATGATTTCCTGTTGGCGCTTGAGCAGGGTGGTAGTCTTGGGCCTCAACGTGGCTGGTTGCCCCAGTATGTTGCGGTACATGATAACAGCGACAAACTGATTGCCATTATGCCGTGGTTTAAAAAGACCCATTCCTATGGCGAGTATTTGTTCGACTGGGCGTTTGCTGAAGCCTACGAGCGTTATGGTTTTCAGTATTACCCAAAACTTATCAACGCCATACCTTTTACCCCGTGTCAGGGACCTCGTTTGGCTACTGCCGAGAGCGTTAATGCTGCTGATGTTCTACCGGTTATTGAATCGGCGTTGATGCAGGAGCACGATGTCAGCAACTTGCAATGTCTGTACGTTGAATCGAATGTAAGCGAGGCACTGGCAGATGAAGGCTGGTGGCAGCGCTTTGATATTCAATTTCTCTGGCAGAACCGGGGTTATAGTTCCTTTGACGACTTTCTCGGGGCTTTAGTGTCACGCAAGCGCAAGTCCATACGCAAAGAGCGGCAGAAAGTGTCGGAGCAAAATGTCGAAATGCGAACTTTGCATGGCAACGAATTAACTGCAGATTTCTGGCACCAATTCATTGTCTTTTACCAGCGAACTTACTTAAAACGCTCAGGCCATGGCGGCTATTTAACGCCAGCGACATTTGAGCTTTGGGGTAAGTTATTGGCGGAACATATTGTCGTGTTTGCGGCTTACCGAAATGACGAAATGCTCGCAGCGTCACTGTGCTTCAAAAGTGAAAACACACTTTATGGACGCTACTGGGGCTGTCAGGAAGAGCTTGAATTTCTGCATTTTGAGGCTTGTTATTATCAGGGAATTGATTACTGCATTAACCATAACCTTAGCTACTTTGACGCTGGTGCGCAGGGCGAACATAAGCTGCATCGAGGCTTTGAGCCGGTGCTTCGTGAAGGCTTTTACCGGTTTATGCCGTCCCCTCTTAACGACGCTATTGAACAGTACTGCCGGAATGAAAGCACCGCGTTACGCGAACATCTAAAAACATTACGAACCTATTTGCCTTATAAAGACCGCGGTTAATACAGCGGCCACACCAGCAATATCATGACCAGAGCCACGGCGGCGACAATCAACGACAAGGGAAGGCCAAGCCGCCAGTAGTCACTAAAGTTATAGCCGCCCGGTCCCATTACTAAAATGTTCGATTGGTGGCCTATTGGCGTTAAGAATGGCACTGCAGCGCCTATAGCGACGGCCATTAAAAAGGGATCCATACTGGCGCCGAAGCTGTTCGCCATACTGATGCCGATAGGTGCCATAAGTACGGCGGCGGCAGCGTTATTAACGATATTCGACAGCAGCATAGTAACAACCAACAGCAAACCAACGGCCACAAAATCAGGCGCACCGGCGCTGATATAGAGCACACCGTTAGCAATGGTATCGGCGGCACCACTGCGTTCCAATGCCGAGCCCAGGGGGATGGTCGCACCCAGCAACACAATAATAGGCCAGTCGATCGCGTCGTATAGTTCGCGCAGGGGCAGAATATTTGTGACCACCATAAGCCCCGCCGCTAGTGTGAAGGCAACGGGTACAGAGAGTAGCCCAAGAGCTGCCGATAAAATCGTTGCAGCAAAAATGCCCAGTGGCAAAGCCAGCTTTTTGGACGATCCGATACGCAAGCTGCGTTGCGCAAGCGGAAAACACCCGAAGCGCTGAAATACATCGGTCAGCGTCTCAGCGTCGCCCTGCAATAACAGAACGTCGCCTGGCTTGAAGCGAATATTACCTAAAGCCGTACCGAGTTTTTGACCTTCCCGCGCTACCCCAAGCACATTGATGCCGTAGCGGCTGCGCAGTTTAATATCCGCAGCAGAGCGACCAATAAGCCGTGAGTCGTGACCAACGATACCTTCAATAACGGTAATATCGTCTGATTTCAAAAAGCGTTCATCAATTTTTTCTTCGGCGTTGAGTTCTAAACCGGTTCCGTCAATCACCTGTTGAATGGTTTCAGCGTTGGCTTCGACAATTAACACGTCTTCGGCTCTGAGTCTTAAATACCGAGCCGGTGCCGACCATCGCTTTTCACCGCGCTGCAATGCCACAATAACAAAGTCGTCTTCGGTGCGGTTCTCCAACTCGTAGAGCGTTTCGCCGATAAAGTCAGACTCTTTTGGGACATACAATTCGGTGAGGTAACTGCTGACATCATAAAGCGATGCCGATTTGGATTTCCCGCTTTTCTCTGGAACCAGCCAATGGCTTAGAAACCACATAAACAATAGGCCGGCAACGGCAATACTCAAGCCCACAGGGGTAAACTCGAAAATGCCAAAGGACTCGCCCATGGCTTCGCGTCGAATGTCCGCAATAATGATATTGGGCGGTGTACCGACCATGGTTATGGTCCCGCCGAGTAGCGAGCCAAACGCCATTGGCATAAGTAGTTTAGAGGGGTTATTGCCGCTGGAGCGGGCCAGTTGCAGTGCGACGGGAATCATTATCGCCATGGTGCCGGTATTACTGATAAACGCTGAACAGACGGTCGTGACAGATGTGAGCGCTATCATTTGAATCCAGCGTTTGTCGCCAACTTTTTTCATGCCGGCCGCAAGAGCATCGACAACACCGGAGCGCCATAGCGCATGACTGATAATAAGAACGGCGGCGACGGTAATAACGGCGGCATTGCCGAAACCGCTGAAAACCTCAGCCGCTGGAACTAACCCCAGAACGGCGGCCGAAAGCAGAGCCATCATGGCAACCAGGTCATAACGCCATTTATCAATGACAAATAAAGCCAGCATTGCCAGCAAGATAATACCAATAAGCCATTGATCCAGCATACAAAGCCCGTCGTTTACTATTTATACAGTGAACATTGCATAAGATACGATCGGGTGCAATATTTAGATGATACGGTGGTAGCCTGATGCTATTGCATCAGGTGAGAGCTACCTTTTAAAGTGGCACCTGACGCAATAGCGGCAGGCTACACGAGATGGAGGCATAACGATGAAGTACCTTAGTTTAGCAAGTGCAGTAGTCGTTGGCCTGGCGGGATTAAGCAGTGCGCCGGCAAACAGTGATGATCATAAAGAAACGGGATTGGCGAACGCTGAAATCCAGGAATGGCAGGTGCCGTGGGAGGACTCTCGGCCCCGAGACCCTTGGGTACACGACGGTATTGTCTGGTTTGTCGGCCAGGGGAGTCATTACGCGGCAACTTTTAATCCGGAAACAGAAGAGTTCAAACGCTACGACTTGCCTGATGGCGCGGGGCCCCACACGGTTATCGTCGATGACCGGGGCGCCTGGTATGCGGGCAACTTGAAAGAGCATATTGGCCTTATTGACCCGGGTACCGGTGATATTAAGCAATTTGAATTACCCGGTAGTGGACCAAAAGACAGTCATACCATGGACTTTACAGCGGCAGGTGATATTTGGTTTACCGTTCAGGGCGGTAATCAAATCGGCTTTTTAGAGACCACTGGCGGCGAAATCATGCTGTGGGAGGTACCGACAGACTCGGCAAGACCTTATGGCCTCATTGTTGAAAATGACCGGCCCTGGGCGACGTTATTTGGGACGAATAAGCTGGCCACCATTGAAAATGGCAATTTAAAAGAGTTTGAATTGAAGCGGGAAAAATCGCGTCCTCGTCGTTTAGGTATGACCGATGACGGCACTATTTGGTATGTCGATTATAACCAGGGATACGTCGGTAGCTATGATCCGGTAACTGGCGACAACAAAGACTGGCGTGCACCCGCAGCAGGGAACTCGCGCCCTTATGGTATGGCTGTCGACAAGCGCAATGACGTTTGGTTTGTTGAAACGGGTGTGCAACCGAATCGTTTAGTGGGCTTTGACACAGCAACACACGAGCTTTCTGAGCCTATCGAATTAGAGAGTGGCGGCGGTACCGTTCGTCATATGTTTTATGACGAAAACACCGACTCCATTTGGTTCGGCACCGACGCCAATACACTGGGCGTGGTCCGCCTAAGCGAACCACCCGTTGTCACCGCCGATTAATTACATCGGCAACACTTCTAAAACGGCGACGTAAGAGCCCTGGCGTTTGGTCGCCGGGGCTTTTCCATTATTGTCTGAGTATTCAGCTTCCAGCCAATACATGCCGGCTTCATCAACAGAAAACGTCACTTCGCCTTCTTCATTAGTAGTCAACTTGGTCGGCTCAGAGCGATCGCGATACCGTTCACCGCCCTTCACCAAGACCAGCTCAGTACCTGCAGCAGCTGCACCGTCTATCGTGAATTTGAACGTAATATTTTCACCAGTGTATAAGTCATTAGGATGGGTTACTGGGTTGAGCTCTAAACCGTTGCCTGTAGGTCCTAAAGTGTCATAAGTCGGGGCGCCTGATGTCACAAATGTTTCAACCCGGTGTGAGCGTTCACTGACCTCTAAGTCTTTGGCATCTTGCGGAACTTCTTTGTAAAAGTCGTCATTCGTTTTCCGGGAGCCACGCGGCGGCCAGTATTGTCGTTCGCCATTATCGTCTACCCAGCGGGCAGATAGCCCAGAGCTTGCTGAGTAAACGGTGTAAGTGCCTTCCTTTTCCAACTCAACATCAAACACTGAACGTAGTTTACCTTTGTACCCGTTCTCTAACGTTACCGCAGAGCCGTCTGGCGCCATCGCTTCCACTCGGTCTAAGCTCAATGGGTAGTGGTCGGGATAAAAAATGCCATTTGCAATAGCCGCGTCAAAGGTGACCCATTCAGAGTCGCCGGAGACAACGGTAGCACTTGGCTTAATCCATACACGGTGTGCTTCACTGCTGGCGCTGGCGAACAGTGTCAGTACCGCAAGACTTGTCGTTATTACAGAAGATAATTTCATGCTTAAGGCTCCAGTTTTAGGGACACACGGCCGAGTTCGTGCTCGCCGCTGTCTGTTATGGATATTGGGTGGTTAAGAGGTAAAGACAATGGCAGTCGCAACATTTCACGGCCGCCAAGCTCACGAGCTGCTTCTACGTATAGGTAGTATTTGCCTTCACTTAGCTCAGGTAATTGATTCAGCATGGGGGTTAAGTCGACCCGTTGAATGCCGGGACGGCGAGTTGCGCCGGACACACCATCTATGGGCATATCGGTCATGCGTCCGCTGCGGCGCCACCATTGACGCATGTCTTTTAGCCACTTTTCCCCTTCGTTATTTTCAAGGTTTACGTCATACCACACCGCAATATCGACAACACGCTGATGACGCTCGTTGGCTAACCAAACGGCAACATAAGGTACGTGATATTCGGCAACAGACAAGCGCGGAATTTCCACTGTGAGTTCATTTTCAGCCGCGTGAGCCGAGCCAATAACGGCGAAAAGTGGAATGATGAATCCGGCCAGGACCAGTGGCCAGGTTGATTTGCGGCCCTTACTGTATTTTTTCAAAAGCAATAACCCCGTAATAGTGAAAACAATGCTCGCGATAGCAAACACATCAATAAACAAACTCCATAAGAATCCGGTGTTCCGGGCCTTGTGCAGATCATTAAAGTAAGCGATCCAGCCGCGATCAGTGTTTTCAGAATAAAAAGCACCGCTGGCTAAATCGACACTGAACCAGCTGTCCCCGCCAGGTCGGGGCATGGCGACGTACACTTCGTAATCACTCCACTCTATTTGGGCATTTGAACTGATGCTGTTATGTGTCTTTGCTTCGTACCAGCGGTGAAGGGAAGTTGGCAGAACGTCATTCCCTGACGCATTCACCAACCGTTCCAAGTCCTTTTGAGGGAGAGACCCTTCGTAACTTTCGATGCTCGGTGCAGACTCTATCCACCCCGCATGATTCAACGTAATTCCCGTGACAGAGAACAGCAGCATGCCAATAAGGCACACTGCTGAGCTTATCCAGTGCCAGTCTTTGAGTGACCAACCTCGCTTTTTTGATCTGTTTCCGCGCGCCATAATCCACTGCTGTTAAAATTGGCTGAAGCCAACGTTTTTATTTGATGTTTTATGAATATGGCGTTAGTCTATATGAAAATCATTCTTATTCGCAATTTAGAAATAGTGAACTGATTTTTCAGTTTTTAAGCGCATAGCGTTACTTTTGCCGTAATCTGCAGGAGCAGGAGTTTTCATGAGAAGTACTATTGCCGAGACCGTGACTCAGGTACGTCACTGGAATGACACTTTATTCAGTTTTAGAACCACCCGTAAGCCAAGTTTCACGTTTGAAAACGGCCAGTTTGTGATGATGGGCCTGCAATTGGAGGACAAACCACTGCTGCGAGCTTACTCAATTGCCAGCGCGAATTATGAAGAAGAACTTGAGTTCTTCAGCATAAAAGTGCCTGATGGCGCACTAACGTCTCGCTTGCAGCATATTCAGGTGGGCGATGAAGTGGTGCTGTCGACGCGCCCTACCGGCACCCTTGTTCCGGGACATTTGTTACCGGGTAAGAACCTGTACTTGCTGAGTACAGGAACCGGGCTGGCGCCGTTCATGAGTGTCATTAAAGATCCCGATATTTACGAGCAATACGACAAGGTGATTCTTGTTCACGGGGTGCGCTATGTCTCCGAGTTGGCTTACCAAAAAGAAATAGGTGAAGACTTACCTGGTAACGAGTTTTTTGGTGACTGGGTAAAAGAAAAGCTGATTTATTATCCAACGGTAACTCGGGAACCTTTCAGGGATGAAGCGCATCAGCAGCGTATTACTGATTTGCTGACTTCTGGCACGTTGACGCGCACCATAGGCATGCCCGATTTGAACCCGGAGCATGACCGTTTTATGCTGTGTGGTAATGACGCTATGCTGCAGGACTTAATGGCTATATTGAACGAGCGTGGCTTTACAAAGGCAACGTCGCGTAAGCAAGGCGATTACGTTATTGAGCAGGCATTTATTGAGAAATAACCAATGAGGTAACCATGAGCTCCTGGCAAAACTTGCTGACCGAGGTTCGTCAATGCACGCTATGCGAACCGGAATTGCCAATGGGAGCTCGACCGGTTGTTCAGCTACATCCTGACGCCAAAGTTTTAGTCGCAGGTCAGGCGCCTGGCAGACGTGTTCATGCCTCCGGTAAACCGTTCGATGACCCAAGTGGTGACCGTCTTCGTCAGTGGATGGGCATTGATAAGTCGACGTTTTATGACGCTGAAAAGCTCGCTATTATTCCTATGGGGTTGTGTTACCCGGGCACCGGCAAGTCCGGCGATTTACCGCCACGACCCGAATGTGCTCCGGCGTGGCGGCACAAGCTCCTTGAGCAGTTACCGAATTTGGAACTGACGTTAGCCATTGGGCAATACGCCCAAAGCTGGCATATCGACGAACCAAAGCAGACGCTTACTGAGCGAGTAAAAAACTGGAAACATTATTGGCCAGAGGTTTTGCCGTTGCCGCACCCCAGCCCACGTAATAATTTGTGGTTAAAGCGTAACCCGTGGTTTGAAGACGCCGTTATTCCGACGTTGCAGAAGCGCATTGCCGAATTAGTCAACGCCTGATTACCACCAGCGACCGGTCTCCCGGCAATAGCTTTTGTACGCTTCGCCAAAGGCATTGGTAAGAGCGCGCTCTTCGGGCTGGATTTGGAACTTCGTCATATACGCAACATAAAGCACCAAGCCCCATAGCGAAAACACGCTGCCTAAAAATACACCCCAAGCCATAAGCACAAAGAAAAAGCCAAGGTACATTGGGTTTCGGGTGCGCTGATAAATCCCCGTTGTGACAAGTTCGGTACTTTTGTTCGGGTCTCGCGGGTCGACCGTGGTCTTTGCCCGGCGAAAGCTTATAACGCCCAGTAAAGGCAGTAAGACACCTAACACTAATAAGAAAATTGCCGCAGCACGCTGGCCAACATAGAAAGCATTAAACTCTGCGGTATAATGCGCCGTTAACCACATCAACCCTGCCACAATGGCGACAACAATGACGGGCGGAACTTTGAGTTCTAAAAACTTCATAGAAAGAAGCGTCCTTTTGGTGATACGAAAATGACGACCGAAACTTCTACAATTATTGAGCAAACCGAGCGCTGGGTGCAACAGCTCATTGTGAAATACAATATTTGCCCGTTTGCGCGCCGCGAAGTTGAACGCAAACGTGTTCGCTACGTTGTTGCGGAACAACAGGACATGGCTTCGGTGTTACAACAATTACTGGACGAGGCGAAACATCTGGACGAAACCCCTGAAACCGAGACCACACTTTTTATAATCCCTCAGGGCTTTGAAGGCTTCTATGGCTTTTTAGACTTGGTCGGCATGGCTGACACATTGCTTATTGAAGAAGGCTATGAAGGCATTTATCAATTAGCGCATTTTCACCCGGATTACTGTTTTGATGGTGAGCCTCAGGATGACCCGGCAAACTACACGAATCGTTCACCGTTCCCAACGCTTCACTTGCTAAGGGAAGCGAGTTTAGAGAAAGCAATTGAGCAACATGACGATCCGGAATCCATCCCTGAGCGCAATATCGAGTTTTGTCGTCGTAAAGGTGCTGAGTTTTTTGTAAAGATTTTAAACGGTTAGCTTGGGCTGACGAATTGAATGGCGTAGGCTATGCTTTAGTTATAAACAAAGGTGATTGTCATGCCAGAGCGTCAGCTGTCGAATAAAATTCTGGAAAAGTTACCCACTATGGTCGCGTTCATCGATGAAAAGCGGCGCTATCGTTATATCAACAAAGCCTATTGCCAGTTCCTTAACCTGAAAAAAGCCGACATTCTGGGTCGGTTCGTTTCCGATGTTCTTGATGATGAGCTTTACGCGAGGGTGAAGCTTCGGCATGACAAAGTATTTGAAAGCGGCAAGGTCAGTTCCTTTTCGGAAGCGGTTACATTTAGGGATGGCCGTAAGTGCTTTTTGGATATCCGCTACATTCCTGAGCTGGATGAAAGCAAAAAAATGGTCGGTCTGTATGCTGTGATGGAAGACGTGACCGAGTACTATGCTTCGGTCGATTTAATGCGCACCATTCATGACATTATTCATAAGCGCGGCCGGCGTATTGATCCTGTATCAATTGATGAGCTCCTGAAGTTTGGCGTTGAGTATTTGGACGTGGATATTGGAACCGCAAGTTCAATCATTGACGGCGTATACACCATTGAGTGGATACAAACGGCAAAATTAGAGTTCGATGCCGGTACTCAACTTCCTCTGGGTACTACCTATTGCTCTGTTGTTTTAAAGGAAAATGAATTAGTACATACCAATGAAGCCGACAAAGACGCGCGATTTAAAAATCATAAATCGTTTCTGACGTATGGGCTTCAGTCTTATATCGGTACACCGCTTGTTATTAACGATGTTGTTTGGGGCGTGTTAGGGTTTGCGCGTAAAACCGCTCGCCGGGAAGCTTTCAGCGAACTGGAAATAGAAATGGTGCGTATGATGGGCACCGCTGTCGAGACGGTTATTGCGGAGCAGGCCGTGCGTCATGATCTGATACGACAACGTGACGATATGGCAGCCATCGCATAAACGGACTCGCTCACCGGATTAAAAAACCGCTCGGCAGGCATGCAAATGCTTGAGCAAGGGCTGGCAACCCATTACCAGGATAGTTGCTGCGTGGTCGCGGTTATCGACTTTGACCATTTTAAGTCCATTAATGACACCTACGGCCACGACGTTGGAGATCAGGTGCTCATCGCTGGCGCTAACGCCATGAACGACAGTTTAAGAGGGAGTGACACGGTGATTCGGGTCGGCGGTGAAGAGTTTATGATTATTTTGCCTCACACCGATAAAGAGAATGCCTCAGCCGTACTTGAGCGCGTTCGAGAAGCCGTGGAGACAACGGTCCTCACGCTGGAGTCAGGCGACGTCATTAACCCCACTGTCAGCATTGGCGCTACCGCCAGTGAAACGAATGACGACGTGTCGAGTATTTACCGCCGCGCTGACCAAGCGCTCTATAAAGCTAAGCATGTGGGGAGAAACTGCATTGTTTGGTCAGACAATGCAGAGAGTTAAGCCAAACGGTTCTCTATCGGTTGGTTAGCCATAGCGTTAACCCAATGCCGATAGCCATACCAAGTAATAACGTAATCAGCATTGGCAATGCATCGATCCAGCTTGGAGCCCGCTTGGGAGCGTCTTGGGACAGTCGCTTTTGCTCGGCACGAAAGCTTGACTCAATGGTCTTACGTTCCACCTCTAAAACGCTGCATAAAGCCAGTACGGTTTCTGATGAAGCCATACCTTCTTTCTCAACTCGTTGTATTGTGCGAAGGCTCACGGCGCACGCATCGGCAAGGTGCTGCTGAGTCCAACCTTTGTCATTTCGAAGCTCGACAATTTTAGTTGCATCAATACGCATAGCCTACCCCAAAAACGTTAATGCGGCGGTGGCAGCGAGGTAGCCGAATATCAGCCCAACAAAGAAGAAAATAACTAAGTTCCTGACAAAGGCTCTCTTGTTATCGAAGGCAGAGCGCGTTTCCGTGCTGACGGTTTCACCATTTACTATCAGCCGACATTCCACGCGGCAAAAGAGAAAGCCTGTCACATTAAAATGAAGTTCATAGTCAGTACCGTCGACGTGAAACTTATGGCAGCTTGATAACCCAAGGTTACGCTTCTTTGACACAGAAGCTCCGTCAACAAGTACTTCCTCTTTGCCTGTGAGACTTGATGCATTTGCCATTATCGTGTGTCCATTGTCGTTAAACTTAAAACGATAGGCGAGGTTCAGTTTTTCCAGTAAAGATTGTTTCATGAGTTTGTCCTTTTTATTTAGTGTAAAGAGTACAGCGTTATTTCGATGAATAAAGCTATCAGTACCAGAAAAATATCGTGACGCCAGTTTTGAGTCTGTCATATGACACACTGCTGTCATATCGGCTGCAGCCCTTATCTTCCCTTTAATTTACAGTGGGGTAGCGATCTAATCCGCCACTTCAGTGCGTATGATCAGATATAGAAATCATGGAGGTGGATTATGAATGTTGTTGTTATTGGTGCTAATGGAAAAATTGGTCAACATCTTGTCGAACAATTGCAAAACGACGACAAACACAAGGTTGTTGCTGTAGTACGGAAGCAGGAACAAAAACAATCGTGGGAAGAGAAAGGTGTTGAAGCCAGGTTAGCCGACTTAGAAGGCTCCGTTGACGACTTGCAGACTGCTCTTAACGGCGCAGATGCCGTGGTATTCACAGCAGGCTCCGGGGCTAACACGGGTGATGACAAAACGCTTTTAGTGGATCTAGACGGCGCCGTGAAAACCGTTGAAGCTGCTGAGAATACTGGCGCGAAACGTTTTATTATGGTCAGCGCATGGCAAGCGAATAACCGCGAGAATTGGGCGGAACAGCTACTGCCTTACTATGCGGCGAAGCATTACGCCGATAAAGAGTTAATGCGCAGCAACCTTAATTGGACGATAGTGCGTCCCGGCGCATTAACGGATGATCCTGCCAGCGGTAAGGTGGTTGTTGGAGAGTCATTGGCTCCGGGCTCAGTGCCTCGTGAGGATGTCGCGAACGTGTTACATCGCTGCCTCGACGAATCAGGAACGGAACGCAAAGCCTTTGATTTGATGTCGGGCGAGAGTGACGTTCAGCAGTCCCTACAAGCGATGAAAGAACTCGCTTAGTACCTCAACAGTCCGTTCAGTTTTTGCGGGAATATTGTCTTTAACCGGCAATACTGCGTGAACACTGTACGGACTGCCTTTCCACTCAGGCAGCAACCGAAGTAGGTGACCACTTTCAATGTGGTGCTTGACTTCAGGCTCTGGCAGTAACGCGTAACCCACCCCATCTAGTGTCAGTTGCACCACAGTTTGCATGTTGTTGAGCATGATTTTCGGTTGCGGGAATTCAAGCTCTGAAGAGTTCGACATATGCCCAATAAAGCAGTCTTCGGGAAGGTCGTTAAAACGACTGATGGACTTCTGCGCAGCCGGGTGCGAAGCAGCAATACAAGGAATCATGTTCCAATCTACTAAGTGCCTTGCATAAAGCGATGAGTCGGCAAGAGGGCCAATCCGAATGGCCAAGTCGGCGCCGGCGGTAATTAAATCAATGGGCTCGTCCGTCATGTGCAGCTGAAAATGGACATTTTTAAACTCTTGTTGCAGCTTTTTTAATGGCTCGCTGAGCAAGCCACCACCAAAACCGACCGGGGCTATCAGTTTAATTTGCCCTTGCGGCGTTTTGGTCAACGCCTCCCATTGCTCTTGGTTACGCGAAGCAATATTGAGCATGTCTAAGCATGATTGGTAAAACACTTTTCCGGCTTCGGTCAACGTCAGCGTCCGCGTGTTCCTATGAAACAGCGCAATACCGTTGTCTTTCTCCAGGCGCTGTAACTGTTGGCTAACCGCAGACACTGTCATGTGCAGTTCCTTTGCTGCCCCACTCATACTGTCCAGCTCAACCGTTCGGGTAAAAGCCTTCATTGACCGAATCATTTTTGGGTTCATGTTTTAGTCCTGCTTAAAACCTATTTCAGAATTTCGACGTTGATGAATTTATCTTAACACTTATGATCGCCAATGAAAATTATTCTCATTTAAATGAAGGGGCGATTTGTGAACGTTTTTAAGAATGGCTTGAAACTGGGTGTACTTTCAATGGCTATTTTTTCTGCCTTGGGTACCGCTTATGCACAGGATGGTGCAAACGACGATCGTGAAAAGCGACGTCATAAACACAAAGACATGGAAGTGATGGTGGTGACGGCCTCTGGTGTCGCACAGCATATCAAGAAGGCGCCGGCTTCTATTTCCGTTATCGATAAAGACGAGTTGTCACAGCGCTTCTACAAAGACTTAACCGACGCCATGACGGATGCGCCAGGGGTTGTAGTCACCGGCGGTGGTGACCGTCAGGATATCAGTCTGCGGGGGATGGGAGCCGACTACACCTTAATTTTGGTGGACGGTCAGCGTCAGAGCTCCAGAGAAACCCGTCCAAACAGCGACGGTCCGGGTGTGGAAGGCGCCTGGACGCCACCTCTGGCTGCCATCGATCGCATTGAAATTATTCGTGGACCGATGTCGTCTCTTTACGGCTCGGACGCAATAGGTGGTGTGATTAACATCATTACGCGAAAAACACCGGACGAATGGCGCTCTGAAATTCGCGTTGACGGCACATTGCAGGAACGATCGGAGTCCGGTAACAGCTATCAAACGAACTTTTATACGGCAGGTTCACTCATTAAAGATACTTTGGGACTTCAGTTGTCGGCCGGCTACACACGGCGCCTTGAAGATGACATTGTCGATGGCTTTCGTGATAAAACGGCGCAAGATGCGGACATGAAACTGGCTTATACGCCAAACCGGGACCATGAAATTCTGTTTGAGGTAGGTACCGCTAAACAGACAATAGATGCGTCTTTGGGAAAAACGGTTGAGCCGCTGGCGCCGGGTGAAGAATGTGGTCGCCGCGGGTGTCCTGAGTCTTCAAGTACTGTCTATGATAGTCACTCCGTATCTATCGCTCATAACGGGCAATGGGGCTTAGTGGGTGCACGCAGCTACCTAAAACGCGACGAGTATGAAAACGAAGCTCGTTTAATGACCATTACCAATACCGACTTTCAAAGCCACTGGAATTTACCACTATTTGATGACAATTCAGTCAATACCGGCGTTTCCTACTTTAAGGAAGAGCTGGAAGATTTAACCAGTAACCAAATCAGTGACCGTACCCGAGTTGAAGGCTCCCAATGGTCGGTATTTGCAGAAACGGCCTGGCCATTGTTTAAAGGGTTCGACTTAACTACCGGCGTTCGTTATGACGACGATGATATTTTCGGCGGTCATTGGAGCCCTCGCGTTTACGGTGTTTATACATTAAGCCGGGCAACAACGATCAAAGGTGGTGTTTCAACCGGTTTCCGAGCGCCGGGCTTGCGCGAAACGACCCCTGACTGGGGTCAGGTCAGCCGAGGTGGCGATGTTTACGGTAACCCAAATTTAGAAGCAGAAACGTCAACAAACTATGAGTTGGGTTTGTATACCGACTGGAGCCGCCATACCTCAACCTCTGCTACTGTTTTTTACAACCAATTTGACGATAAAATTACTCGCGTTGCCTGCCCGGCAACGGTGTGTGATGCCGGACCGAATCAGTTTGGCTCCATGCCAACGACTCGTGTGAATATTGATGAAGCGGTGACCCGAGGGGTTGAGTTGACATTCAATTCACGCCTTAGCCGCCATTGGTCAGTTAAAGGGAACTATACGTACACCGACTCTGAACAGAAATCGGGTGAGTATGCTGGTGAGCCTCTAAATCAATTGCCTAAGCACTTAATACAAACGTCGTTAAACTGGAAGCCGAATAAGCGCTGGAACAGTTGGCTACGTGTGCATTATCGCGGTGAGGAGAGCCAGCCAACGACAGGGCCGTCACAGAATGCCTTGGTTGCGCCGTCGTACACACTGGCAGACTTCGGTGTGAATTATTATGTCACCCGTGAATTAAAGTTAGCGGCAGGTATCTATAATCTATTGGACAAAGAGATTGGCGTGGGAGAGTACGGCTATGTTGAAGACGGCCGACGTCTTTGGCTATCGGCCGCCTACAGCTTTTAGCACTTAAAGCACATTGTTTAACGCAATACCGATACCAAAGCGAGTTTGCTTGTGGTTGTAATCAATCAGGCTCTCTCCGTAGCCGGTAAATATCGAGGTGTATCCAATAAACTTACCGCCGAGTGGAAATGTCCAGTTAAGCTCGGCGGAGCCTCTGCCGGTGTCTATGGCGTGGTTAAGCTTTAAAATGTACTCGAAGTCGCCGTCGCTGTATGCGGTAGTGAATTCGTAGTTGCCAACATAGTCCGTAATATTTGGGTTGTCGTCACCGCTGGACTGAAGCGGGTCGGTTTTCGCGTCTTCTTGTAAACGAACCCACGGCTTAAGCGAAAACACAAAACGGCCTTTTTCAACGACAAACTGGGCATAGAAGCGATTCCAACTGCGCGACAGTGGTTGGCTGCGACCATTCGACAAATGTTCAGCCCCAAACACTAAGGCCGTATTGGTACCAAAAGGATGCCATCCGGTTGGCGTCGCGTAGAAAAACTCAGGCATGTAGTTCGTTTCACGGAACGGCTTAGAAATATTGTCCGAATAAACTTGCCACCACGACTGCACAGTGAAGCCAAAGAAAAACTGGTCGTCCTCGAACAACAAGCTTTCTTTATTGAGCGGTACTTTAAAGCTTAGTTGAAACTTTGACTCGTATTCTTCCAGGTTTTGCTCATAACCTTCGATATCCGCGTATTGTATACGGTTTATATTGTTTGTGGTCAGCACAGGCAGCATGTAATTTCGGCGGTGTGGAGTCAGCACATAAGGGTCAAACTGGGTGACCTTTTCACTTTTCATCCGGTTGGTGAGCACACCCGGCTCTTCCACGGCGTCGACTTCAACCACTTCCTCGTCTTCGGCACTGCGTAACTGCTCTTCACACTGACTGCGTACATCCGCAATTGTGGTTTGTTCCGCTTTGGTCGTATTCATTTTATCGAGTAGGCATTGCTGCATTTCAGACAGCTGCTGTGCGTGAGCCACTGTAAAAAGAAATAGACAAGAGGCTGTTACACTAAGACGAATCCATGTTTTCATAAAGGTACGACTCCAAACGGTAAGCTTCTGTGTACTATAGCGGAATTAACAATTTTAGATCACTCATTCAGGTTTATTTTGTTATACACTTACAAAAAGTAGGTGTATAACGCTTATCGAGATGAGCAAAGGAGAACACGTATTTCATACCGCGCGCTCGAATTATTCGACAAACTGCCACTTTCTTACCGTTTTGCAGCGGCGTTGCTATTACCCGTTATCGCAATTATTTGGATGTCTGGGTCTAATATTATAGAGCTGCGGCAGTCGGTTAATCGGCTGGATGCGCTGAATGATAATATCACGCTGGTCACCGCGGCCGGTCAGCTCGTCGGCACATTACAACGTGAGCGTGGCTTGAGTGTGCTCATTACAGATACCGGCACTGAGCGCTTACGGTCGCGGTTATTGCAAAGCCGTGAGAGAACGAACCAGCAGCTGATAAACCTAAAGCAAAAGCTGGGTTCAGTAGATATTACGTCGGAAACCAAAGCGCTTCACCAGGGCTTAAAGTTAGCGACTGATGCACTGGGGCAGCTACCGGTTATGCGTGAACGTGTCGACAATAAACAAGCGACCCCTGATGAAATACTTCAGTTTTATACTGCGATTATTCGGCAAACCAATAGCCAGTTGAATGAGTTAGCACGTGACTTATCGATAGTAAGCCTCTCACGCGAAGTAAATGCTTACTTTATTTTAAATCGACTGCGAGAATTACTCGGACAAGAGCGTGTCATTGTTGGTAAAGCGCTGTTAAACGGCAAAATGAGCCACGAAGACATTCGTCAGTTGGCTTATAACGCTGGTCGACAACGCAGCTTGCTGATTGGCTTTGAAAGTCAGACCTCGGTGGAGCCGGACGGTGATTTGTCCGCGTTAACAACGGAGTTTCGGCAAAAGCTACTCGCAACACGAACGCCTAATGAGTTACTTCAGGGCATGGACGCTGACGTGTGGATAGCTCAGCAGACACAGCTTATTGCGACCGTTCAAGACGTTGAGCAACGGTTAATCACGAGCATTAAAGAAACGGCGACGAGCTCTTATGAATCGTCCCTCAACGAGCTTTGGCGTTACGTCATTATCTCACCATTGGTGTTGCTGACGGCACTGTTCCTAAGCTGGCTCATTCTGCGCTATGTGCGTCGCCAAATAATGTTGGCAGACTCCGTTTTTCAATATACGCAAGACCGCATTACTATCACGGATGCCGATGGCCGAATTCTGGACGTAAACCCGGCCTTTACGCGCATTACCGGCTATAAAAAACGTGAAGTGCTGGGCAAAAATCCCCGGTTCCTGAAGTCAGGACGTCAGGGCAAGTCATTTTATCGCTCTATGTTCCAGCAACTGATAAAAGACGGCTTCTGGCAGGGAGAGCTGTGGAACCGCCGTAAAAATGGCGAGTTTTATGCGGAACTGGCGTCCATGAGCGCTATTAAGAATAAGCGCGGCGAAGTACAAAACTTTGTCGGCATTAGTTCGGACGTAACAGAACGAGCGTTTGCCCATAAGGAGGAATTAGAATTCAGAACCTACCACGACGCTCTGACCGGGCTTCCTAATATCTTACTTGTACGAGACCGCCTGGAACACGCATTGAGCATTGCTGGTCGTAAAGGCGACATGGTCGTGGTCGCGTCTATCGACGTCGATAATTTCAAAAATATCAACGCTCAGTTTGGCCATGCGGTGGGTGATAAAGTCATAGAACAGCTTGCCCGGCGGCTCAACGCCACCATACGCGATGGCGATACGGTCGGAAGGCTCAGCGGCGATGAATTTTTATTGGTCATTGAAGGTGGAGAGAGTGAACTGCAGGTGAATGAGGTTCTCGAGCGAATAAAGTCCGAGCTCTCCGAAACCATCACCGTTGGCTCTTACACCATGGATATTACCGTCAGTATGGGCGTTACTGCGTATCCGCAGGACAACAACGATGCCGATACCCTCATTCGCCACTCCAGCCAGTCACTGCATCAGTCTAAGCGCAACGGCCGTGACCGCATAACGTGGTTTGATACGCATCGCGAGCAAGAGCAGGCGAAGTTGACCGAGCTTATTAAGCGTATGGAACAGGCTATTAGTCATGATGAGCTGGAGCTTTTTTATCAACCCAAAGTGAATATGGAAACCTGTGAGGTCATAGGCGTTGAAGCCCTACTGCGCTGGCGCGATCCTGAGCGCGGGTTGGTACCACCGGGTGACTTTTTGCCATTTATAGAAGAACATCCGTTCTCTATTACGATTGGTAATTGGGTCATAGATAGTGCACTGAAGCAAGCCGATAAATGGCGAGCGAAAGGCATTAACTTACCCATTAGCGTCAACATTAACGCACTACAGCTCTTAAACGATGACTTCTTAGACGAATTAAATGCCCATTTAAGGCGCTACCCGCAAGTACCGACCGAGTCTCTTGAAATAGAAGTGCTGGAAAGCGCCGCCATTGGCAAAATTAATGTAGCCGCCGAGGTGTTGGCTAAATGCAAAAAAATGGGCATTGCCGTGTCATTGGATGACTTCGGTACTGGGTTTGCAGCACTCGACTACTTGAAACGCTTACCGGCGCAGACGCTCAAAATAGACCAAAGCTTTGTTCGTGACATGCTGACAGACGAAGGTGATTTGGCCATTGTGAAAGGCATTATTGGTTTGGCCGATGCCTTTGACTTCAACATTATTGCCGAAGGCGTTGAAACCGAGCTGCAGGGTAAAACATTGGTTGAGCTAGGCTGCGTTCTTGGCCAAGGGTACGGCATTGCGAAACCGATGCCGGCAGGCGACGTACTGCCATGGCTTAAAAACTGGAAGTGCCCAGAGGGTTGGGATGGGTATGAGAGTTTGTGAGGTGAGGGTGTGGTTTGTTTATGGCAAGTTAATGCTGAGCGGGCATTTTTAGCATTTGGGGGCCCTTCATGTTTACCGTTTCTGGGTGATGCGAAATAGGTTCTTAGCAAGACCAACGCACAGCATCGTCATGGTCGTAACAACAAAAAACTGTCCGAACATTTGGAGCGCAAACTTAGGCCAGAAGTTAATTTCTTCGGTGAAGAGCGGATGCCAAACATATATTAACGTTAAGCTCCCCGGGAACAGTAGTACCTTGGTGCCGGGCATGGGACCGCCAAGAACGTCGTATAAATTCCAGCTCAACGCAAATACTGCTGCACCAATAATGACAGAGATTAAACCCGCGTATACTGCAATAGTTATCGTTTTAGTCTTTATCATGAATTAACTCGACAGCCCGTGCCGTTTAGAAAATTATCTATAACGTTAGTAATTTCATCTTTAAGCCATTTGGGGCCGTAATCAGTCATGTCGTTGTGACGGGATTTTGGTATTTCGGTAACGCACATACTGTACTCTTTTGCTTCTTTCTTTGAAGGCAATACTCCGTCGTCAGCAGGGTAATCACTACCTCTAATCGATAGGACATTAACATCCTTTCGCCTGGGAAGCGGAACGCGACGATGGTCAAGTGTAATAAGAGTATCAATGTAATCCTTGCCCTCATTCGCAAGCCAGGAGGAAATATCCCCACCATTTGAATGACCAATGAGTAGCAAGTCGTTGAAGTTATAGTTTGGGTTATTAGATGCCAGCCTACGTTTAATAAAGTTGAGTGTTTCGGCGCCTCTCTTCCAGTTTTCACTTCGAGTTTCATACAAATTACCCGATACCGAAAGCGGAGGATCGTTCTCTAACTCGTGCCCAATAGCTACAACCATGTAACCCAGTTGGTTTAACTGCTCGGACAAAAAAGTGTATTTAGTATGTGATACGCCGTAACCCGCGCTAAGTAATGCCACTGGGCACTTCTGGATCTCGTTGCAATGTTCCTTTTCAATAGGATGAGAAACTTCTATCGGAATATGCCTATCTCTGGATTCATCGTAAATCTCGTCGCTTGCGAAGCTAAGAGTGCTGAAAAGTAAACTTGCGAATAATGTGAGGAGTTTCAAATTATAGTCCTTTACGATTTGATTATGTTTTTCCAACATTACTAACATTTCTAATAAATGTCCGCTGATCGCTCGGAGCAGACATGGAAATCGGACATAAAGTGTCTAGCAAAGCCTGAGAAGTTCACTTTGCAGTTGGTTAAAGCATTTAAGGATAGGTGCGTGTGTGCAGAGCCGCTTAAAACGGCAGGTGACTCAAATGCTTTGGAATTTATCAAAAAAACAATTCTCAATCTGACAGCGTATTTAACTGCTTGCCATAGGTGCTTCCCCAAAGGTACTCAACCAATTCTGCATTGGGCTATCCAGCTCCTTTGAAGTTAACAAAGGTTACTCATTTAGTTACGTTGCAGAATGCTATGTTAAATTTATGTATTTCTTGGTAAGTTATTTGTGAATAAAATAACTAAATCAAGGAAACAAATATGAAGCTCAAATTAATCTCATTCGTTGCTCTGTTTTTCGCTTTTAGCAGTTTTGCGGCACAAAAAGCCGACGTTGTTTCAGTTACATCAGCGCCGTCAGCTCTAGTTTCACTAGAGCAATCTAAATCAACCGTTTTTCATGTCACAATGCCGTCTAATAGTACGCTAGTTGCTACCGTTTATGGTGGAGATAAAATAAGTAGCGCTCATGAGAATAGCACGCAAATCAAAGAATACATTGATGGGAATAATGTAAATTTTCATGTTAGCGGTGCTGGACAATACTCAGTTTCAGCGGTGACAGAGTGTGGTTTAAGTTTCTCAATAGTAATAAACGCCATAGAAGGTGGTAAGAAGCCCGTAGATATTAAAAAGTTTTTGCCTAAAGTTGCGATACAAGGCGCTTCCTGCGAAGCCGTGTCGACAAAAGGGTAAGTTAAGGGTTTCTTTATGAACAATAATAATGACGAAGATACTTCAAATGTAACGCTGGATAATAGGCAATCAGTTGACCCTTGGGCAGGCCCAGTCAAGGAAACTAAACTGCTAAACGTTTTTATCGTTATTGCAATCGGGCTTTTTGCGGCGGGCCACTTCTTTAATATTGTAGAAATACGAATGTGGGGACAAACAGAGGCTATGGTCATCGCAAATGAAATGTCCAGCGGTGAGCTTACCTTTTTTGTTTTTTGCTGCCTTATCGCCATCGCAAGTGCGCTGACCGGCGTTTTACCTGTTGCAGCAAAAGTCGTAGCAGTCTATTTCCTGATTACTTATGGGGATATTTTTTACGATATATCTGTTGAAGCTTCAGAGGCATCCGATACGTTAAGCATGATGGGCATAGATCTATCCAGGTCAAATGGTTGGGAGAAGCTGTTTGACTATTTAGGTGTTGGGGCCTATTTGCTTATTATTGGTTTTATTTTAATGTTTGTGAGCTTGTTTATCAGGCTTAAAACTCGGAATTTGCCAATGCGAAACTCCTTTTCCGAGGGAGCAGAAGTCCGCCCTAAAGCCGCGGCTGCTTCGAGCCGCTTAGGTGGGTTCGTCAGTAAATATATTGAGGTTGTTAACCTTCATATTGCTGACATAAAGCTAGCGTTAAAAGAGCGTGATAGCAGCGACTCTCTGAGTTCAATAAAACTCGGTACGGATAAAACAAAAAAGTCAGTGAATGATAAAGACTTTCGCGCGAGCGGCGTCGGGATTTATGAAGTTATAAAGGGTAGTTTGGCCTATGCTTTTGGATTCATAAAAACTGTATTTTCGGAAAACAACACGGGTAAGGTTCTAGTCGTGTTGACTGTAATCATGATTTACAACCTTATTTTTTGATAAAAACTCTTCGGGGTATCGGTTGTTACTTATAAGCATCTCTTTTGTGCCAATCTATGGCTACGAGATGTCTAGCAGATCAGTGGCGACTCAAACTTAGGTATACCAGGCTGAGCAATGCAAATATCAATGAGTGCAATGTTTAGATTCATTATTGGCTTTAGCACTCATATTTTGCTTGGCTGTCAGTTGTAGATTTTAACGGCTTGAAAGTATCGTGTAGTGAAATTTGTTTAAGTTTGATGATAGCGGACTTCCCAATATCATTATTTTATGAAATTACTTATATACCATTTGAGGTTAACACCCTGATATTAGGAAGTTTGTGGTGGGGAGTACTTGCTATTCTACTTCCTAAACTTTTTAACTACATAATTAATGCTTTTAAAAAAGAGCTCGGGATAAGGTAAACCTAACAAGGCATTTAAACGGACTAAAACAGTTGGTTAGATTTCGCTTCGCTACACATTATAATCAACAATTTTATTCCGCGTAATGCTGCGTTAACGTATGCTCTTGGCAATTAACAGCTATTAGTAGTAATAGCTTCTAATGCCAATTTACAACTCCGACCCACAAGCAAAACCACTGCTCCACGCCCATTGAAAATTAAAGCCTCCTAGCCAGCCTGTTACGTCCAGCACTTCGCCAATGAAGTACAGGCCGGGTTGTTTTTGGCTTTCCATGGTTTTGGAGCTGACTTCGTCGACGTTCACGCCGCCTAGGGTGACTTCAGCGGTGCGATACCCTTCGGTACCGTTAGGTTTGAGCTGCCAGCGGTTCAGGTTGTCGGCTATGGTCTGGAACTGTGCGTTCGAGGTATCGGCCAGTTTATTGTTTAACGGCCATTGGTGGTGTTCGGCTAATGCGGTCGCCACGCGTTTCGGGAAATGCGCTTGCAGCACCGTATTAAGTTGGGTTTTCGGTTGCTGGCGCTGCTGGTCTTTCAGCCATTCGTAAGCGTCTAAGTCGGGCAACAGGTTAATGGTCACGGCTTCGCCGGGTTGCCAGTAGGACGACACCTGTAAAATAGCGGGGCCGCTGACACCCCGGTGCGTAAACAGCATGGCTTCACGAAAGTAGCCGTCGTTAGCCTCTGCGGTTACTGGCACCGCAACGCCGGAAAGCTCTGCAAAGCGTTCTTTGTCGTCTTCTTGCAGGGTAAAAGGGACTAAGCCAGCGCGTACCGGCACAATCGAGTGTCCAAACCGCTCGGCAATTTGATAGCCCAGGGGGGTAGCGCCGAGCTTCGGCATGGAGAGCCCGCCACAAGCAACAACTAGCTTGTCGCTGCGGTATTCACCACGGCTGGTTTCTATGCAATAGCCGTCGTCAAAGTCCACCGACACAATATCCGTACGCAGCTGTACCCGCGCGCCGTAGCGGTCGCACTCGCTCATGAGCATACGCACAATGTCTTTGGCGGAGTCGTCGCAAAACAGCTGGCCTAAGGTTTTCTCATGGTAAGGAATGCCGTATTCAGCCACTAACCCAATGAAGTCCCACTGGGTGTAGCGGCTAAGTGCAGATTTACAAAAATGGGGGTTGAATGATAAAAAGTTATCGGGTCCGGCGTACATGTTGGTGAAATTACAGCGGCCGCCGCCCGATATCAGTATTTTCTTGCCCGCCTGCTTGGCGTGATCAAGCACTAATACCGACTTACCGCGTTTAGCGGCATGGGCAGCGCAGTGAAGCCCTGCTGCCCCGGCACCGATAACAATAACATCCCAGTTCGACATTATTGTTGCAACTGCTCCAGAATGTATTCGGCTTTGCTGACCTCAAAGGCTTTTTCGTCTTCAACGTATAAGCCTGTTACGGTGCCGTCGGTAATGATCATGGCGTAGCGTTTTGAGCGAATACCGCCAAAGTTGCCAGTGTCCATTGCCAGTCCCAGCATTTGGTTATAAGCACCGTTACCGTCAGACAATAACCGAACTTTTTCTCCGATCCCTAACGACTCGCCCCAGGCTTTCATCACAAAAGCGTCATTAACGGCTACGCAGTTAATGCTTAAAACACCGGCTTCTTCAAATGCTTCCGCGTGTTCGACATAACCGGGCAAGTGTTTTTCCGAACAGGTCGGAGTAAATGCGCCGGGTACGGAGAACAATATGTGGGTGCCTTTAGCAAATATCTCTGCCGGGTCGTAATTTTGAATGCCAAGCTCACCTTTGCTGGTCAGTGAACCGGATGGAATTTTATCGCCTTCTTTAATTTGCTGACTCATTGAAACCTCGTTTTATATAAACATCAAAGCGATGCTTTTTACTCTTAATTTGGCTGTTTGGTTCACGCTCTGCAAGAAACGGCGCGCTGTTTGGGCGCTTAACCACCACCCGGAACTTCGCATGAGCGAGAGCAGGCTCTAACAGCGAGTCAGCGTCGTTGTCACTGCCGACCAACTGCTGAAATATTTGCATGTCTTTTTTCACCTGGGCTTTTTGTTTGCCGGTTTTGGGGTACATTGGGTCCAAATACACCACGTCGGGCTCGTGGGTGAAGCCTTTGCCGGTGTATAAGTTGTCAGTGCCGATTAAATGCATTCTCTGACAGGCTTCGCCAATATCGTCAGCTTCTAGCTGAGCTCTGTATAAGCCGTTATCGAGCAGCGCAGCGACCACCGGATGACGTTCTATTAACTGCACGTTGCAGCCTAAACCGGCCAGTACAAAGGCGTCTCGGCCAAGGCCGGCAGTGCCATCAACCACTGATGGTTTAAACTGCCCGGTGACCCCCACCGCCTTAGCAATGGCTTCGTTTTTTAATTGCGTGTTTTGCGCACGGTAGGCCGTTTTTCCCTGATGAAAGTCGACCACTAACGGTGACATTTTCTGTGGGCTTTGCAGCCAGTGCAGGGCTAACACACCGTCATTCAGCCACAGCTGAAAAGCGTCATCGTCTCTGGCTTCCGACGGCAGCCCCCAACGTTCAGCAATCGTCTTTGCAGCGACGATGTCCGCGTCGCTGTTGGCAAGAACGGGAACCCGAGTGGTAACGGTCATTGGGCAGCCTTTCGTTGCATATCAATGTGTGGAATATCGTCTTCCAGATATTCTTCGCTAATGGGTTCAAAACCGAAGCTTTTGTAGAACGTTAGCAAATACACCTGCGCACCCACTTGAATGGGCGCTTGGGGCGCATATTTCTCAAGATAGTCGATGCTGCGTTGCATTAGCTCAATGCCGAGCTTTTGGCGGCGCACTTTCTCGTGTGTTATGACACGACCAATACGGGAATAACCGGTATCGGTAGTGGCGAGGTAAAGTCGGGCGTAGGCAACCATCTCTCCGGTGCTGTTGCGAGCGTATAAGTGTAAGGCTTGTTCGTCGGCACCGTCGGCGTCCAGATACGGACAGGTTTGTTCAACGACGAAAACCTCTTGCCTAAGTTTCAGTAAGTCGTAGAGATCGTGCAGCGAAAGGTCGTTAAATGCTTTTAAGTACCAGTTCATGTGCCTACTTTCTTCAATGTCTTATTAAGAGAAACGACGTTGCTGGTTGCCGGCTCGGTATTATAGAGGGCCAGCAGCTCTGTGACAGGTTTTCGACCGTCACCTTTTTGGCTGATACTGCGCGACACCGACAAGCTGCTAATATCCGCCTGTTTGTATAGTGCTCGTGTCAGTTCGGTGTCGTGGTTGCTAATGAGTACCGGAATATCGCGCTTTTTGGCTACCTGCGCTGCGCGGCGTGCGAGCTCGTGTTGGTCGGTAAGCCCAAAGCCACCGGTCGCGTAACTGGTGAAGTTAGAGGCCTGCACTAACGGCGCATACGGCGGGTCGCAATAAATAACGTCGCCCTGACGTGCGCGGCGGAATACTTGCTCGAACGGCCGACAAATAAATTTGGCTTTGCGGGCTTTTTCCGCAAAATGCTCGAGTTCTTTTTCCGGAAAATACGGTTTTCGATAGTCACCGAAAGGAACGTTGAAAATGCCTTTGCTGTTGTAGCGGCATAAGCCGTTATAACCGTGTCGGTTCATATACAAAAACAGCAAAGAACGATAATAGGGGTCACTACTGGCATTAAACGCGGCGCGCAGCGCGTAGTAAGCGTCGGGCTGGTTATTGCGCTCAACGAAAAGCTTGCGGGCGTCTTGAATAAAGGTTTTAGGGCGACGCTTCACAAACTGATACAGGGTAATTAGGTCCTGGTTAATGTCGTTCAGCAGGTAACTGTCATAGTCCGTGTTCAGAAACACGGAGCCGGCACCCACAAAGGGCTCAATGAGCTTTTTACCTTGCGGCAAGCGTGCTGATATTGGCTCGATAAGTGAGTACTTACCGCCTGCCCATTTTAAAAATGCCCGATTCTTCTTCATGCGCCGGCCGTTGGTTGATCCTCAACGGATTGTAACCCAAAGGCCGGGGGATGAAAATTGCTGTAAGTATTAACGTCCCTGAATATCGGCATGAACGCTGGCAAATGATTTAGCCCAGGGCTCCATTTGCTGAACAGCTTGAGGCAGTTCACTAGCGGCATTGCGAGCCTGTTCAATGCTATTGTGGCTACCAAAAATGATGACATAGCGGTTATCGGCGCGCTGATATACCTGGGTAGTGTCAGTCAGGGCGTAGTCCTGGCGAAAATCTGACAGCAACTGAGTGTCGCTGATAATACTAATTTGCAAGGTGTAACTGTCGGCCGGCTGATTCAGTGCCCATTCGGTGTTAAAAGGTAATTCCTGAGTGGATTTCGTTTGAGTTGCCGTCGGTTCAACTTGTTCGGGCTGAGTGGTTTCTGTTTCAGCTGCGGCCTCATTCGTGTTGCCGGACTCAGCAACCACGGTGCCTACCGGCTCTGCTTCTTTAGGTTGTTGCTCTTTAATGAAACCAACGCTGATATCACCCTCTGTGACTTCAGCGGCGGCTCGGTTGTTTAGTGTACCTAACGACGAGCGGTAAGACGATGCCAACTCTTCAGGAACAAGCTCTAAAGAACGTTCGTTAATCGGCTCAAAGGTGGGTAACTCGGTTGTTTGTGGCTCTTCTGCCTGAACCTGAGCAGGTTCACTCTGACTTTCGCCCTCGCTTGCTTGTGCGGATGCTGCGTCAGTTGTCTTTGGCGACGCTTCCTCTTGAGTCGTGTTGGCGGCTGAACTATTGAACTGCTCCCATAATGGTCGTAACTGGTCTTTGTTCAGGTAGCCGGCGACCGCTGTACTGATAAGTGCGGCAACTAAAATAAGAGGCCACAGCTTCATCTTTGATTGTGTCTTCTGGGTGTTTGATTCGGCAGCACTTGCTGGCGCGCTTTGCTCTTGCTCGGCTGGTGAGGTGTCGCGATAGCGTGCCGCCTGAGTCGCCAACGCCAGCTGTAACCGTTGCTGAATTTCGCCGGGGTAGCCGTTAATTGAGTTCAAAAACTGCTGAATGCGCTCTAAATTCCAGAAGCTGCGTTGTTTCTCAGGCAATAGTGCCTGAACGAAACGAATTTGTTCTTCGTGGCTGAATGGCTGAACTTCGACCAATGCAGGGCCTTGTACACGAAGATGCGGCGCTGGACGTTGTTGCTGTGCCCATCGCGAACTGCCGACCACAATAATGCTGGTGCGTTGACCAATGGCACTGAGTTGTGAAACGGTGGATATACATTCGGCGAGAAAACTTTCAGACAGGTATTCGCCGTTATCTATCACAATAATCGCGTGGTTGAGCGGACGCTGACGTTGTATTTGGCGGCTGAGCGACTCGTCACTAATGCTGATAGTACCAAACAGCTGATTCAGGATTTGTGCACGTAGACGGTCGTTGGTGGAGCGCTCGTTGGCTGAAATGAAAGCAACTTCGGCGTAGTCGGACGCTTGTTCCAGAAACAGCTCGGCAACGGTGGTTTTACCGCTTCCTTCGGCGCCGTGTAGCATAATTAAAGAAACACTTTGCTGGCATTGTTGATGAAGTTGATCAATCGCCTGCTGTTGGCTCGGCTTATTTTTTACCGGCGCGGCAACAATGTGCTGTGTGGTCGCAAGTGCTTGCATCGTTTTGTTCCTGTCTGTTTAACCGAATAGAGATAACGCAGGTGCGTTAGCAACATTCAGTGATCACAGCAGCAACGGTAGTGTGCTCTATATCTTTGACAACGTCTGCCTGACCAATGGCGGTAGGCAATACAAAATGCAGCTGGCCGTCTTTGACCTTCTTGTCTCGCTGCATGTACTCCAACCAAGATTCCCAAGGCATTTCTGGCGCTTTAGTCGGCAGTTCAAACGCTGTCAGCAGCTCTTTAATTCGTCGAAAATCTGACGCCGATAGCCGCTGAGTCACTTCTGATAGTTTCGATGCAATTATGATGCCAGCAGAAACTGCTTCGCCATGCGTCCATTCGCCATAGGTTGTGGCAGCCTCAATAGCATGTCCAAAGGTGTGACCGAGGTTCAAAAGCGCCCGTAAGCCTTTTTCGCGCTCATCTTTAGCCACGACGTCGGCTTTAATTTCGCAGCTGCGCTTTATGGCATAGGTTAAAGCGTCAGGATCTTGTTGTTTTAATTCCGCCGCGTGGTGCTCCAGCCAATGAAAAAACTCAGCGTCATAAATAACGCCGTACTTAACGATTTCTGCCAGGCCACTGCGAAAGTCTCGTTCGGTTAAGGTTTGCAGACAGTCGATATCGATAGTGACCGACTTAGGTTGGTAAAACGCACCAATAAGGTTTTTACCGTGAGGATGGTTGACGGCGGTTTTCCCGCCCACCGAAGAGTCCACTTGTGACAACAAGGTTGTCGGTATTTGATAAAAATCGACGCCACGTTGGAACGTTGCGGCGACAAATCCTGCTAAGTCACCAACCACACCGCCGCCTAAGGCAATAATCCCGCAATCGCGGTTGTAGCCTTTACTGATTAATCGGTCCATTATTTCAGCGTAACTGTCGAGGTTCTTAAACTGCTCGCCGTCGCGCATTTCAAAAAAGTCGACCTGGTGGTCGGTCAGCACGTTCAGTAATGGCTTCAGATAATACTGGCTCACCGTTGGGTTGGTGATAATGAACAGCTGCTTATTGAGTCTATAGGCGTTGTTTGTGCGAAAGTTGGCAAGTTGTTCGTTGCCAATATGGATAGTGTAGCTGCGTTCGCCTAATGAGACTTGAACCTCGGCCATGAACGCAGCTCCTTTGTTTTATCCCAGCCCGTTGATGGTATCGAGCTGATCAATAATGTCATTGACGACAAACTTTGCGCTTTGGTCGTCAGTTTGTACGGTAATGTCCGCAATTTCTTCGTAAAGCGGGCAACGTACTTCGGACAGCTCTTCTAATACCTGACGTGGGTCATCGGCTTCTGCAATAAGAGGACGACGTTTATCACGCTGAGTACGTGCTAACTGCTTCTCGATAGGGGTTTTCAGATACACCACGATACCCCGCGCAGACAGGCGGTTACGGCTTTCTTTACTCATTACCGAGCCGCCACCGGTCGCAAGCACTATGCCCATTTTCTCAGTGAGTTCTTCGATGACTTTTTCTTCACGTGCGCGGAAGCCTTCTTCGCCTTCCAGCTCAAACACCCAGCTGATATCCGCACCGGTACGGCGCTCTATCTCTGAGTCAGAGTCATAAAAGTCTAAATGCAATTGTCTGGCGATTTGACGGCCAATCGTACTTTTGCCAGCCCCCATGGGCCCAACAAGAAAAATATTACGTTTCTCAGCCATATTCCTGCTTACATCATTGGTTAAAAGTAGCTGTAACTCACGAATCCGGAGTGTCTGGAGAATCTCCCAACCCAACGAAAAGAAGCGGGATTATCTCAACTCGGAGTCACTTTAGCAATAGCCATTGGTAGCCGTGTTAGTTTTGCTGCAGAATCGTTGGTGTGACGAATATCATCAACTCACGTTTCTCTTTGCGCTGCTGCTCGTGAGAGAACAGACTGCCTAACACTGGAACAGACCCTAAGATGGGGACGCGACTGTCATCATTCAAGCTATGCTCCTGAAATATTCCGCCAAGTACAATCGTCTCGCCGTTTCGGGCGAGCACCCGGGTCGACATTTCCTGGGTATCGATAGCAACGGCCGGGCCGGTCGGCGTGGCAACCGTATCGCCGCGGGTGTTTTGAGTAATGGTTAAATCCATTAAAACGTGATTATTGGGTGTAATAAGTGGCGTCACGCTCAAGCCCATTACCGCCTTTTTAAATTGCACAGCGGTGGCACCATGCGCGGCGGTTTCGACATAAGGAATTTCCGTGCCTTGCTCAATATACGCAGGCTGCTGATTTGAGGTGAATATTTTCGGGCTGGTAATAATTTCGGCTTTATTTTCCTGCTCCAGTGCGGTGAGCTCTAAGTCTAGCAGAATGTCGTCGCTAAGCCGCGCCAAATTAGCGGAAAAAGTGCCGGCCGGGTTGGTAACAGGTAAATCGACGTGCATGCCTTTAATAAACCCGGCACCTTCTTCTGGGGCCGACAACCCATAGTTGGACGCGCCCCAGCGAACTCCAAGCGCTTTACTCACGTTGGCTTTCACCGTCACCATGCGCGCTTCAATGAGTACCTGTTGCACCGGAATATCCAATTTTTCAATGACGTGACGAACCGACTCGATTTGCTCGGGCGTGTCGCGAATAATCAATGTGTTGGTGCGTTCATCGACGCTGACCGCACCGTTTTCTGACAAGAAGCTTTGCTGGTCGTTTTTCAGTAACGTCGCTAAATCAGCTGCTTTGGCAAAGTTGATTCGCAATAATGTCGATGTGCGTTCGTCAGTAGTGGCTTCATCTTGGCGCTCTCTGGTCACCCAGAGTAAATCCCCCTGTCGTTTTAAATGCAGGTCGTGGGTATTGATCACGCTTTCAAAGGCGTTCTGCCAGGCAACCTCATTAAACTTTAACGTCGACTCGCCACTTATATCGCCACCGATAAGCACATTCAGTTGATGTTGGTCGGCCAGCAATTGCAGTAGCTGTCTAAGCGGCAGACTTTCTGTGGAAAGCGAGACCGGTTCGTTCAACTGTTGTGGTGATAACAACAGTGTCCAGTCAATATTGCGGGCGCATACCGAAGCGCTTTGCAAACAGAATAAAACGATAAAAAAACCAATAGTCATAAAATGCTTCATGTCGCGTCACTTTCCTTGTTGATGCGCAGTTGTTGAGAATGCTTTTGCCAGCAGTTGCCGGACTGTCTCCACTGAGACAGGTTTAAGCTATCCGTGTTGATGATGTCGATTTGAGTCCGCGACCCTAGCCAGTCTCCTTCACGTGTGGTTATCCACTGGTTATTTTTAGTTTTAAAAATGGCCTTGCGGGTCGGGTGGGTCTGTATGGCCGTGAGTACTACGCTGCCCTGTTCGTTGGTAATCTCTTCGCCAATAGTCTCCTGGCCAAAAGAAAGGGAGGGCCGGGCACCCTGAAAGGGTTTTTCATGGCACGACAAAGCGGGGACATGAACCGGCGTGAAGTGATTCGCGTGTATCGGCTTATTTAACGAGTCACTGGCTGCTTCTGCCTGCCAGCGAAACTGCCATTTCAGCACACCGTATGCATCTGCGTTTTCTGTCTCAATAGCATCCCAGGAAAGGCTGTCCGTCTCGGGAAAATGCGACTGCTTTTTATATTGAGCGCCCACAACCTCAGCCACAAAACGCATCGCTTGCTGCGGCTCTGCTTCAACGGTCACGAGCCAAATTGCGTCTGATGGGTTGGCGTGTTGATAATGAATTTTAATGGGGTAGCGCTGAACAACTGTCGACAACAATTCGTCTACCGGGGGCGACGGCAGCAGTGGACTAAGCGCCTCTGAAACGGTTGGCACAGGCGTCGCTAACTGCTGGGCATTTTCAGACAAAAGCTGCCGCAATTTTTGCGACTGGTGTGCGGTAAAAAAATAGGCTGCGGCAGCGCAAAGTGCACAAACGGCAACAAAGAGTATCGCCCAGAAACGGAGGGCTTTTGTGACGGAAGCTATCATAACGGCGACCTTTGCAGTGACAGCTGTACTTGTTGCTTTGGTAGCAGTTGTTTTTGCACTGAGGCCTTAATGTCTGAGTTCACCCAATGAGAATGAAGCCAGTTTTTCAGTGAGTCGGTTTGCGTAATACGGTGATAACCTCCGGTAATGTGTAGCTGGTCTTGACTCAGCTTTATCTCAGCGTTATCAAAATGGTGATGCACCCGGGTGAGCAGCGCCGCAAACGCATTAAGTGCTTCACGGTTTTGTTGCTGCCGCTGTATAAACGTACGGCGTTGGGATAACGCTTGTTGGTGACGCCTGTGAGCCTGTTGTGCCGACTTAAGTGACGCAAGCTGCTGCAATTGCTGCTGAACAATGCGGCGTTTGTTATCGAGCATGGGCTGATACCCGCTAATCAGTTGCAGGGTTAACGCAGTGACACAGATACAGGCGACCAAGCCAATCAGGTTGATAACAGGGTGTTTAAGGAAAGACGAGCGATTGCTTTTAGTCACTAAGTTTAACGATGCCACTGACTAAACCCTCGAAGTGCCAGCCCGACAAGGGCGATCTCGTTGTCTAACGCAGCCGCCGTCGGAGCCGGCTCGTCCTCGAAAAGAACGGCTGCCGATAAGCGAATGTGCTGAGTATAGGCGTGGGACTCGCAGGTGGTTTGCAGAGCCGACTGAGCGACTTTATCGCCAAAGCTGAACAACCAGTACTCGTCCATTTCGCTGATACGGGCAAGTAAGTCAGCGGTGGCTACCTTTTCAAACCGTTGAAAGCGGCCATGCTCACAGTAAATGAGCGTGGATACCTTTTGACGCAATTCTGCAATGATCCACTTCATGCGTGACGTAAAACGCGCTTCGTTCGGCCATAAGTACGGAAGTAATGCGTTGGTGGTGCGGATAATAGAGGAGTAAATTGGCTCGACAACCTTCACGGGTATATTCATCGGTTCCAGCTCTGACATTAAGTTATTCAGGGCTCGCTCTGAGCTGACGGCTGCCTCTATATTGCCGTTGTTGTGTTGAATGTAGTCGTAAGAAAAGCCGCTTTCGTTATCCAGTGATGACGGAAGCTGCTGCAAAATACTTTCTTCGACACTGGCAGTCGAACTCTGACAGGGTAATTGCTGGTAATGCACTGCCTGATAGTCGAGGGCAGATATCAAGCCAAAGCGTTTTAATCGCTGTTTGTTTATGTGAGCCGTTAATTCGTGTGCGAAATGTTGAACTTTAAAGCGTCCCTGGCTTCTTATGAGCTGCAAAACTTTGCAGTTTTCCTGTTGAATACAGACCGCAATGGGCGTTTGCTCGAGCAACGACATGAAACAATATCCTTATTGTGTAAAAGCCAGATGCAATCGTAGTGTTCTGAACAAAAATCCGCCATAATATGGGGGTAGGATTTAAGCGGTACGTAGTGTCGGAAAATGCTTATTTTGCCGATAGTTACATTTTAAGTGGTTATGGAGCAGGTCATTGAAGTGGTTTAAACGGCTACTCTACACAATGCTAATTTGTGTGGTTCTTGGTGGTGCAACAGTTGGTGGGCTTTATTTATACGTCAAACCGGAGTTACCCAGCGTCGAAACGCTGCGTGACGTTCGTTGGCAGACCCCAATGCAGGTGTTTACCGCCGACGGGCAGCTTATCTCACAATTTGGTGAGAAGCGCCGCATTCCTATTAAACTCGAAGATGTCCCACAGCCACTGATTGATGCCTTCCTGGCAACCGAAGACAGCCGCTTTTATCAGCATTTTGGTGTTGACCCTATTGGCGTTATGCGGGCGTTTAGCGTGCTCATAACAACCGGCGAAGTGCAGCAAGGGGCCAGTACCATCACCATGCAGCTGGCACGGAACTTCTTTTTGACGTTTGAGCGTGCGCTCATGCGTAAAATTAAAGAGTCTTTTATTGCGGTTCACATCGAACAGCAACTGAGTAAAGACGAAATTCTGGAGCTTTACTTAAACAAAATCACCTTTGGTCACCGGGCACATGGTATTGGCGCGGCCGCGCAAGTGTATTACGGCAAAGAGCTGCATGAATTAACGCTGGCACAAATGGCAACCTTAGCAGGCTTGCCAAAAGCACCGTCTAATTTAAACCCAATCTCTAATCCGCAAGCGTCAAAAGAGCGTCGCAGAGTCGTGCTGTTGCGCATGCTGGATGAAAACAAAATTACCCGTCAACAATTCGAGGAAGCCGCGAGTGCGCCGGTGACGGCACGTCGTCATGGTGCGGAAGTGACCGTAAGCGCTCCTTATCTTGCTGAGATGGTGCGTCAGGAAATGGTCGATCGCTACGGCGAAGAGGAAGCCTACACTGGCGGGTACAACGTTTATACAACGGTAAAAAGTGATGTTCAGTTGGCGGCTCGGCAGGCGGTGTGGGATAACCTGCACAGCTACGACGAGCGTCATGGTTATCGCGGGCCTATCAGTATTCTGTGGTCTGAAGAAGACGGGCGTAGTGCGTTATCCGCTGAGGAAATTGAGCAATATTTAGAGCAACTCAAGCGCATTGGCGATGTCACACCTGCTGTTGTGACTGGGGTCGAAGAAAAGACGGCAACGGTCATGGTAAAAGACAAGGGCGTTGTGACCCTGCCCTGGGAGTCGATGCACTGGGCGCGCGAATATTTGAATGAAGAGCGTCAGGGCGAGCCGCCGGAAAAGGCCTCTGACATTATGCAGCCGGGCCACGTTATTTGGCTGCGTACCGTTAATGAGCAGTGGCGTTTAGCGCAAATACCCGAGCCGAGTTCCGCCATTGCGTCGTTAAGGCCCGATGACGGTGCCGTGGCCGCTGTTGTCGGTGGTTACAGCTTTACTCTGAGTCAATACAACCGGGCCTTGCAGGCTGAGCGTCAGGTGGGTTCGAACATTAAACCACTGATTTATTCAGCCGCTTTTGATAAAGGACTGACGTTAGCGACGCTGGTGAATGATGCCCCCATTAACCAATGGAATCCGGGGTCGGGTATTGCTTGGCGCCCTAAAAACTCTCCGGAAGTTTACGAGGGGCCTATCCGTTTACGAAAAGGCCTGGCGAAGTCGAAAAACGTGGTATCAGTACGTTTGATTCGCGAGGTTGGCGTTGAGCAGGTGGCTGACCATATTGCCAAGTTCGGTTTAAGCAGAGACGCAATTCCTGAAAACGAGTCGTTGTCTCTGGGCTCGATGTCAATGACACCAATGGAAGTGGCGCGAGCTTACGCGGTGTTCGCCAACGGAGGCTTTTTGATCGAGCCTTACTTCATTTCAAAAATTGAAAATTTAGGCGGCGACGTCGTTTATGAAGCGGAGCCTGTAAGAGCGTGTTATGACTGTGAGAACCCGGCACCGCAAATTATCAGTGAGCAAAATGCCTTCTTGGTTGAGCAGGCAATGAACTCTGCCGTTTGGGGTGGTGGTAGCTGGCCAAATGGTACGGGTTGGAACGGCACGTCCTGGCGCATTCAGCGCTCAAAGCCAATCACTCAGGAAGTGGGCCGTAACATTGCCGGTAAAACCGGTACCACCAATGACGTGCGAGACACTTGGTTCTCGGGTTTCACGTCAGGCTTGGTGACGACTACCTGGGTTGGTTTTGATGACGTTTCAAGAAAGCTGGGTCGCACCAGCAAACACCCTGACGTGGACTCGAGCCAACAAGCGATAACCGGTGGTGAAGCGGGTGCAAAAACGGCTCTACCGGGCTGGATACTCTTTATGGAGAAGGCTATTCCTCAATACCCTGCGAGAGAATTCAGTATTCCACCAGGGGTGGTGAATGTTCGTATCGATTTGGAAACGGGCAAACTGTCACGTAAGAATGACTACACCTCGCGGTTCGAGTACTTTATTAAAGGTACGGAACCGACGGAGTATGTGCGGGGCAGTGACAAAAACGAGAATATTTTTGACGATGACGGCGGGCTGTTTTAGCGCCCGCCATCCGTCAATTGAGCTGTTAATGACCGACCGACAATTTGCCAAGCAGCTGGTTAAGGTCGGACTGCACACCGCCAGCGGTAACATGCTTACCGGCTCCGGGTCCGCTGATCACTAGCGGCATTTCTGAATACCAGTCGGTGTAAATCACGAAGATATTCTCGCCCGGAATGAGGTTGGCGAGCATATCGCCTTCCGGAATGTACTCAATGCCGATGCTGGCCGTGACTTTATTATCCTGATTGACCGAAAAACTGGCCAGTAAGCGAGGAACTTTGCCGTCTTTCGCTGCTTCCTCTAACATTTGATTCATTGGCTCATCCATTTCGGTGACGTTGCTCATGAAGTCAGCCGCTGAGATATCACGCAAGTGCTGTGGTACAAGTGACTGAACCTGTATGTCTTGCCAGTCCAGTTTTAAGCCAATTTCACGCGCCAGAATCAGCAGCTTTCGCACGAGATCCTGACAGGAGAGATCTTCGCGTGGGTCTGGCTCTGTATAACCACGAGTTTTCGCCTCTTTGACTAAGTCACTGAAGTTGACGCCTTTGGCGAAATTTTCGAACAGCCACGACATGGTGCCGGAAAATATCCCGGAAATACTGCGAATTTCGTCGCCTGAGTTGCGTAGATCATTAATGGCGTAGTTAAGTGGCAGCCCCGCGCCAACCGTGGTGTTGTAAAGCCACTCGCGTTTGTATTCGTGCTGAATGGTGCGTATTTCACGGTACAGAGCCTCGTCGGCAGAGCCGGCGCGTTTATTCGCACTAATGATGTGCATGCCGTTGGCAAACAAGCTTGGGTAGAGTTGTGCTACCTGTTTGGCGTCGGTCAAATCAATAACGACGAGTTCGTCATACGGCGCATTGGGTAACTCCCGGAGTAACTCGGTTAAGACGTAAGGACGAGCGAGGCGATCAAAATCGCTCGCCCACTCGCCCAGATCGACGCCGTTGTAGTCCAGCCAAAGCTGACGTGAGTTAGCGATACCAATGACTCGTACATCCATGACTTGGTTAATCCGGTCGCGTTGCTGTCTGAAAAGTTCCAACCAAGCGCTGCCTATATTGCCGCGGCCAATGACCAAGACGCCCAAACTGCGGCGATAGTTAAAGAGTTGGCTGTGTAAGCGGTTCAGTAAGCGGCTGTCGAGTGACTGTTCTAAAATAGCCACCGCCGAATCGCCTTTTTCACTTAAGACAAAGCGACGTACTTTCTGCTCCGATAATTGCAGTTTAAACGTCGAGAACTGATCGGTTTCCTGAATGCGATTACCCACAATGGCCAGCATCGAATAGCCGCGAATTTGTGTAATAGCGTCGTTGGCATCAGCGTCGTCCAGCCATTCGCTCAGGTAATCCGCATGGTTTTGGTGAAAGACCAAATATTGGGTGTGATTTTCCGGCTCGACCCAGCTGACCAAAGGCGTTAAATCCAGCTGGTCGAGTTTCTTGACCAGGGCTTTATCCTGCAGTTGAACTTTAAACAGCAACACCTCAGAAAGTGAGGTAAAGACTTTACCGCGAGGTTCGGTATCGTGAAATTGTCCAATACGGGTCTTTTGGTTTTCTACTTTTAAGCTGGAGCGAACAGAAATAACCATGCGGTCACGGTCGACTGGCTGAAAAGTTCGAGGGTGCAGAACCGGGCTGCCCAGACGAGCCAATTCTTCGGCTTCGGCCCAGTCGAGCGTTGGTAGGCTCACAACCCGTTCGACTTTGCGCGGATCGGCTGAGTAAACGCCGGCAACGTCTTTCCAAATCGTGACTTGCTTTACGTCGAGCAAACTGCCGACCAAGGTAGCGGAGTAGTCACTGCCGTTACGACCCAAGGTCAGGCTTTCGCCGTTTAATCCGCGTGCAATAAAGCCAGTGACAATAAAGCGGGTGCCTGAATGCGGCGCAACACGTTTGAGCAAATTCTCTCGCGATGTTTCCACCTGGATTACTGGCTCTGGAGCATCGGCAGCCAGTAAAAAGTCGCGCGCATCAATGTAGTCGGCGCGAGTTCCCTGCTTCTGTAGCAGAGCAGCTAATAAACGAGCAGACCAAAGTTCACCGTACGACAGAAGCTCTGCGTTGTGCGTTATCGTCTCTTCGCCTGCCAGCCATTGACGCCAGCGTTTAAAGTCGGTTTGCGACTGTTTCATCAGCCGCTCAGAGAGGTCGCCACTTAACAGCTCTTTAATAAGCCCCTGCTGAAACTGTTCGAGTTGGTCGAGTAAAATAGAGGCGGTATCACCCGGACTGTCTTTAGCATTAATAATGGCGAGTATGCGGTTGGTGGTATCGCCTGCTGCAGAGACAACGACGAGATCACTGGCGCCGGCGTATTCTGTTACAATACGCGCAACACGACGGTAGCAGAATGCATCGGCTAAACTACTGCCGCCAAATTTATGCACCTGCACGCTGTCAGCCACGTTTTGTTTTTCTGCGTCAGTGATTGGTACGTCTGTCATCCTTTTTCCTTAATAACTCTGCATTTGCGGTGGCTTTAGAAAGCGTTATTTCCCTAAGGCTAAAATATTGTGAGGCAAATGTCAGCAATTTTTAGCCATCTAGACGGATAAAAATTGACGGGGCCGCTCAGTTGGGTACAATTCAATATAACTTATGTGGTTTTGTTATAACGCAGGGCAAAAATAATGAAGTGGAACGGTGAATACATCTACCCATACGCTGAGCACGGCCTTAAGAGCCAACAGGTAAAAAAAGTGACGGTGTCTATTCCGACCCGTGTACTGAAAGTTCTTACGGATGAGCGAACCCGCCGTCAGGTCAACAATTTGCGCCATGCTACCAACAGTGAATTGCTCTGTGAGGCATTTTTACACGCTTTTACGGGGCAACCGCTACCCACCGATGATGACTTGAAAAAGACAAACTCGGAGAAAATACCAAAAGCGGTGCGAGATGAGCTGGAAAAACGTGGTTTGCCCATCCCCACCGACGACGAATTAGACGATTAATCCATCATGTAATTGTCCGGCATGTCGATTTTGGCAACGCCGGACTTCACTGCTGCCTCTGCCACCGCGCGGGCAACACGTTGGCACAAGCGCGGATCAATAGGCTTAGGAATAATGTAATCTCTGCCAAAGCTGAGTGATTTCTCGCCCGCACCTTTTAACACGGATTCTGGCACTTCTTCTTTGGCCAATTGACGAATGGCTTCTACCGCCGCCACTTTCATTTCGTCATTAATTGCCGTTGCGCGGACATCCAGCGCGCCACGGAACATGAACGGGAAGCAAAGCACGTTATTCACCTGGTTTGGATAGTCCGAGCGACCTGTCCCCATGATGAGATCATCCCGCGCCTCTTTCGCCACTTCAGGTTTAATTTCAGGGTCGGGGTTAGAGCAGGCAAATATGACCGGGTTTGGCGCCATGAGCTTTAGTTCTTCCGGGCTTAACAAGTCAGGGCCGGACACGCCAACAAAAATATCGGCACCGTCAATAACGTCTTTTAACGTGCGCTTGTCGGTGTTGTTTGCAAACAGTTGCTTGTACTCGTTCAAGTCGTCGCGGCGGGTGTGAATCACGCCTTTTGAGTCCAGCATATAAATGTGTTCGCGCTGCGCACCGCATTTAATCAACAACTCCATACAAGCGATAGCGGCAGCCCCGGCACCTAAGCAAACAATGCGTGAGTCAGCCAGTTTTTTACCCTGAATTTCCAATGCGTTGAGCATACCAGCAGCAGTTACAATAGCGGTACCGTGTTGGTCGTCATGAAAAACCGGGACGTTGCAGCGTTCAATCAGCGCCTGTTCAATCTCAAAGCACTCGGGTGCTTTAATGTCTTCTAAATTAATACCACCGAAGGTATCGGCAATATTGGCCACGGTATTGATAAAGTCCTGTGTGGTGCGGTGGCTGACTTCGATATCAATGGAGTCCAAACCTGCAAAACGTTTGAACAACAGTGCCTTCCCTTCCATAACCGGCTTCGAGGCGAGCGGACCTAAGTTACCTAAACCAAGAATGGCGGTGCCGTTAGATATAACGGCAACCATATTACCCTTTGCGGTATAACGATAGGCGTTGTCAGGGTCTTGAGCTATCTCGCGAACGGGCTCTGCGACGCCAGGGCTGTAGGCCAATGCTAAGTCTCTACTGGTTTCTGCAGGGGTTGTCAGTTCGACGGAAATTTTTCCGGGGGTTGGGTATTCGTGGTAGTCCAGTGCCTGTTGGCGAAAGTCAGTCATGAGGTACGTTGCCCAATTTGCTTTGCTGAGAATAATGACAGTCTATCGCTTCTCAGTGAAGAAACAAATCATACCTCCCGTTTGTGAGTGGACATTAAACTTTTCGGGTGGTTAAAAGTACACCGGTTAACTTTTCTTTAACAATAGGCTGTTCAGCGGAGCGGGTAATAAAAAAGGCGCTGTTTAGCGCCTTTTCTAATGAATCTACTATAAAGTAGCGTTTTTTACAGGTTTTCTTAGGCTTATTTCTTGCCCAGAGTACCGAAACGCTTCTTAAATTTGTCAACGCGACCGCCAGTGTCCATTACACGTTGCTTACCAGTGTAGAACGGGTGGCACTCTGAACATACGTCAACCAGCAAGTCTTCAGTGCGAGTTGAACGCGTTTCAAATTTATTGCCGCAAGAGCAAGTTACGTTAATTGCTTCGTACTTAGGATGAATACCTTGTTTCATGGGATTACCTCAGTTATGGGCCGCATCGCTATTCGATCCAAAGCCGAACACCATGCGCAAAAAAACATCAATGATTTAAGAGCCGCGCATTTTATGCGATCCGGGGCTTGTGATCAAGCATAATCTATTGCCTTGTATTATCCGTTCGGGCGTTTCAAAATAGGCGTATGACGCAAGCCAGTACCAGCGGTGAACGGCGCTATAAAATCGCGTTGCCGCTACCTCTTCGACAAACGTACGATTATCTGTGCAAAAGCCCCGACCCTTTGCAGCAGGGTATGCGCGTGCGTGTGCCCTTTGGTCAACGCCAACTTGTTGGTTATGTCGTGAATGAAGCCAATGACCCCGCACCTGAGTTTGAGCTGAAGTACGTAAAAGCAGTGCTTGATCAACAACGTATTTTTCCCGATGACGTGTGGCAGCTCGTGAATTGGGCAGCAGACTACTATCATCATTCTCTCGGTGACGCGGCGGCAAATAGCCTACCGGTGCTGTTACGTAAAGGCGATGCGCCGGAATATCTGACAGAAACCTTCTATGCGCTGACCGACTTAGGGTTGGCGCAGTCCATTAACGAATTAAAAGGCGCGACACGTCAGCAACAGGTATTGGCAGCATTAAAACATCAACCTTTAAGACGCAGCGATTTAAGCGATATTGGCGTAAGCTCAGCGGTGCTCAGAACGTTGCAGGACAAAGGCTGGATAACGGTTCAGGAGCGAGCACCTAAAAAACCAAAAGACTGGCGCAATCAAGAAACGGTATTGCGAGAAGACGGTCATGCGTTAAATACGGAGCAGGCGGTAGCGGTTTCAACCATCAACCAACAGAGTCAGCACAGTACGCTGTTGCTTGAAGGGGTAACAGGCAGTGGTAAAACAGAAGTGTATTTACAGGCCATGCAGCCGGTGTTGGAGCGTGGTGAGCAAGTGTTGGTATTGGTGCCGGAAATTGGCCTAACACCACAAACTCTGCAACGCTTTAAAGAGCGTTTTGATGTGCCTGTGGTGATGCTGCATTCCGCTATGAGCGATCGTGAGCGCTTGAATACCTGGCTGGATGCAAAGCGCGGTCATGCTGCTATTGTTATTGGGACCCGTTCGGCGGTGTTTACCCCCTGCCAGAAGCTGGGTCTCATTGTTGTGGATGAAGAGCATGACTTGTCTTACAAACAGCAGGACGGCTTCCGTTACCACGCTCGGGACTTAGCCACAAAGCGTGCGGCGCTTTTAGACATACCACTGGTATTGGGCAGTGCGACAGCTTCGTTAGAAACGCTGAATAATGCGGTGAGTAAGCGCTTCCACTGGCTTAAGCTGGGGCAACGTGCCGGCGGCGCGAAAATGGTTAAGCATGAGCTTATCGACCTAAAGCAGCAACCAATAAAAGCCGGTATTTCAAAAGCGTTGCAGGAGCAAATTCAAACCGAAATTGAGCGTGGCAACCAGGTATTATTGTTTTTAAACCGCCGAGGTTTTGCACCGGCGCTGATGTGTCATGAATGCGGTTGGTTGGCGCAGTGTCATCGTTGTGACGCTTATTATACGGTGCATAAGACACACCAGCAGTTACAGTGTCACCATTGTGGTAGCCAGCAGCGAATACCACGACAATGCGGTTCGTGTGGATCGCCGCAGCTTATCTCGCACGGTGTTGGAACCGAGCAACTGGAACATACGTTAAAAGACTTGTTCCCGGGGCGCGGAGTCTTGCGTATTGACCGGGACTCCACACGTCGCAAAGGTCAGCTTGACGAGTACCTGCAAAAAGCCACCAATAACGAATACCCGCTGTTGGTTGGTACGCAAATGCTGGCAAAAGGGCATCATTTTCCCAATGTCACCCTGGTCGCTTTGCTGGACGTTGATGGCGCGCTATACAGTGCCGACTTTCGGGCCGCAGAGCGACTGGGGCAACTGTATACGCAAGTCGCCGGACGCGCCGGACGAGAACATAAAGCGGGCAAGGTGGTGTTGCAGACTCACCATCCGGAGCACGAACTCATTCAGGACTTGCTTAATAACGGGTATTCGCACTTTGCGTTAACCGCCCTCGCAGAACGCCAGCAAAGCGAGCTTCCGCCCTTTTCGTATTTGGCATTATTTCGGGCAGAAGCGACCGATCGCGACGCGGTGATACAAGCAATGACACACATTCAGCAGCTCATGCCCGATGTTGAGGGTGCCTTCTTGTTGGGTCCAATGCCGGCACTGATGGAACGTAAAGCTGGTCGTTACCGGTATCAATTGCTGTTACATTGTTCTTCGCGAAAACTACGCTTTCAGCTTATTGAGCACTTGCTGCCGCAAATTAACGCGTTGCCATTATTGAAAAAAGTCCGCTGGTCGCTGGATATTGACCCACAAGACTTTAGCTGATTAACACTTAAGCGGTTTTTTTTATCGGGCGTAGCGATTAAACTATACGCTTTGAATTTGAGCGTCTTGAATTCCCTCGTCGATTTTTCATATAGGTAGTCGCATTAATGAAAGAACAACTGGAACAGTTACTGGCCGAAGCGATTGGTCAACTTAAAGCACAGGACACTTTGCCTGATGATCTCCCGGTAAATATTAAGTTGGACCGTCCACGAGACAAATCGCACGGTGATTTTGCGACGAACCTCGCACTGATGTTGGCGAAGCCTGCTAAGTCGAACCCGCGTCAGTTAGCCGAAGCCATTATTGAGGCGATTCCAGAAAATACGTTGCTGGCAAAAACCGATATTGCCGGACCGGGTTTTATTAATTTCACGATTTCACAAGACCAGTTGAAAGATCAGCTGAGCGCGATGTTCAGTAGCGACCGCCTGAACGTCGATGTTGCAGATAACAGCGAAACCATTGTTATTGATTATTCGTCGCCGAATTTGGCGAAAGAGATGCACGTTGGTCATTTACGTTCAGCCATTATCGGCGACGCAGTGTCTCGGGTCAGCGAGTTTTTAGGGCATAAAGTCATTCGTCAAAACCATGTCGGCGACTGGGGGACTCAGTTTGGTATGTTGCTGGCGTACATGGAAGCGCTGGACAACCAGTCAGCAGAGTACGAACTGAGCAACTTGGAAACCTTCTATAAAGCGGCGAAACAACGTTTCGATGAAAGTGAAGAATTTGCCGATCGCGCACGCCAGTTGGTGGTGAAGCTGCAGTCTGGCGACGAGTATTGCCTGAAGCTTTGGAACCAGTTTATTGATGTATCTCTCAGCCATTGTCAGGACGTTTATGACCGTTTAGGGGTTAAGTTAACGCGCGACGATGTCATGGCAGAAAGTGCTTACAACGATAAGCTGCCGGGTGTTATTGAACACCTGAAAGAAAAAGGACTGCTGACCGAGGATCAGGGCGCACAGTGTGTGTTCTTGGACGAGTTTAAAGGCAAAGAAGATGAGCCGCTGCCTATTATCGTGCAGAAAAAAGGCGGTGGTTATTTGTATGCCACTACGGACTTAGCGGCCATTGAATACCGCCAAAAAGTATTAGGCGGCGACCACCTGATGTACTTTGTCGACGCGCGTCAGTCGTTGCACTTTGACCAGATTTTTACGCTGGCTCGCAAAGCCGGTTTTGTCGAAGGCGATATTAAACTGGACCATTACGGTTTCGGAACCGTTATGGGCAAAGACGGTAAGCCATACAAAAGCCGTGACGGCGGTGTGACTAAGCTGGCCGACTTGCTGGACGAAGCCGAGCGCCGGGCACTGGAATTACTGCAACAAAAGACGACGGACTTAACCGAAGAAGAGCAAAAACGCGTTGCGGAAGTAGTCGGTATTAGCTCAGTGAAATACGCCGACTTATCGAAAAACCGCACCAGCGACTACATTTTCGACTGGGATCACATGCTGACATTCGAAGGCAATACGGCACCGTATTTGTTGTACGCCTTTACCCGTGTGAACAGTATTTTTTACCGTCTGGGTGAGACTGGTTTTGATGAAAGTGCCGACTTCATTTTAGACGACGAGCGTGAACTTGCGCTGGCAAACCAACTGGTGCGTTTCAACGAAGTGTTGGTGCAGGTTCAGAACAAAGCCATGCCGCACTTTTTATGCGGTTACCTGTTTGATCTTGCCGGTCGTTTCTCAAGTTTCTACGAAGCTTGCCCAATTTTGAATCAGGAAGATGAAGCACTTCGTAACAGTCGTTTGAAGTTAGCACGGTTAACGGCCAATGTGCTGAAGCAGGGCTTAGATTTACTGGGTATTCCAACGCTGGAGAAAATGTAGTTGAGTATGGACTACGCGAATCGTAAGCCGAAGCAAAATAAGCGCAAGCCGTCAAAGAAAAAGGGCAGTAGCAAGAAAACGCGACGTGGCGCCAAGCCGGTTAACGACAGACAGCCAGTGCCGTGGGCTATCGTGATTATTGCGATCGCAATTATTGCTGGCTTTGTCTATTTTCTGGTGTCGATTAGCGGCAAGTCTGAGGAGCAGACCAACCAGCCAGAAGTACAGGCACCACCGGCGGACTTGCTTCCGGAGAAGTCAGCTGAGCGCTGGCGCTATATTGAAGAGCTGGAAAGCAAAGAAGTCGAAGTGGACGTGCCTGAACGCGAAGTGGGACCGCCTAAGCTTATGCAGTGTGGCTCATTCCGTCAGCAGTCAGACGCTGAACGTTTGCGTGCCCAAATTGCGATGGCGGGGTTAGAGTCACAAGTTCGCGCCACCGAAGGCAGTAACGGCTTGTGGTATCGCGTTATTCTGGGTCCTTATGAAACCAAACGTGATGCGGAACGTGATCGCCATAAGTTGCAGCGTAATCAGGTATTTGGCTGCGCCATATGGAACTGGAACATCGATTAGTCCCAGCCCACCATTGAAAAATCCTCAAAGGACCCTCAGATACTGGTCATCGTTGTCATAAATTGACGCAAAGACAAAAGAGGGTCCAGATTTGACTACTATCGTATCGGTACGCCGCGGTGACAAAGTTGTCATTGGTGGTGATGGCCAGGTTTCACTTGGCAACACTGTAATGAAAGGCAATGCACGCAAAGTTCGTCGTCTCTACAACGACCAGGTTTTGGCTGGTTTTGCCGGCGGCACGGCGGATGCTTTTACCTTATTTGAACGTTTTGAAGCGAAGCTGGAACAGCACCAGGGCAACCTGATGCGTGCGGCTGTCGAGTTGGCGAAAGACTGGCGCACCGACAGAGCGCTGAGACGTCTGGAAGCGTTATTGGCCGTTGCCGACAAAGAGTCCTCATTGATCATTACCGGGAACGGCGATGTCGTGCAGCCAGAGAATGACCTTATTGCAATTGGCTCGGGTGGTCCGTTTGCCCAGTCTGCCGCCCGCGCTTTATTAGAAAATACTGAATTAAACGCTCGCGACATAGTGGAGAAGTCACTGACCATTGCGGGTGACATTTGTGTTTATACCAACGGCAATCAAACCATCGAAGAGCAAGAGTCGATTGTCGAAGACAAGACAGCTAAGGGGAAAAGTTAAGATGTCTGAGATGACCCCAAGAGAAATCGTTGATGAATTGAACCGCCATATTATTGGTCAGGACAATGCAAAAAAAGCGGTAGCAGTGGCGTTAAGAAATCGCTGGCGCCGCATGCAGCTCGATGATGACCTGCGTCAGGAAGTGACGCCTAAAAACATTTTGATGATTGGCCCAACGGGCGTGGGTAAAACTGAAATTGCCCGTCGCTTAGCGAAGTTGGCAAAGGCGCCTTTTATTAAAGTGGAAGCGACCAAATTCACGGAAGTGGGTTATGTCGGTAAAGAGATTGAGTCCATTATTAAAGACCTGACCGACGTAGCGGTGAAGCAAACGCGCGAAGAAATGATGCAGCGTGTGCGCTACCGTGCGGAAGAAGCGGCAGAAGAACGTATTCTGGATGTGCTGTTGCCGCCGGCTAAAACCGCGAATCAATCGGGTTGGGCGCAGCAGGAAGAAAAGACTGAAAGCGAAGAGCAGCGCGGTACGCGCCAGGTGTTCCGCAAGAAGCTACGCGAAGGCCAGTTGGACGACAAAGAAATTGAAATTGATTTAGCCATGCCGCAAATGGGTGTTGAAATTATGGCGCCACCGGGTATGGAAGAAATGACGTCGCAGCTACAAAACATGTTCCAGAACATGGGTAGCGAGAAGACCAAAGCGCGCAAAATGCGCATAAAAGACGCTTACAAACAGCTGGTTGAAGAAGAAGCGGCCAAGCTTTTGAACCCCGATGACGTGAAAGAAGCCGCTATTGAGTCGGTTGAGCAGAACGGCATTGTCTTCTTAGACGAGATTGACAAAATTTGTAAGCGTGGCGACACCAGTGGTCCGGATGTTTCCCGTGAAGGCGTACAGCGTGACCTGTTGCCGTTGGTTGAAGGTACGACGGTAAACACCAAGCACGGCATGATTAAAACCGACCATATTCTGTTTATTGCCTCTGGTGCGTTCCAGATGAGCAAGCCGTCGGATTTAATCCCTGAGTTACAGGGTCGCTTGCCTATTCGGGTAGAGCTTGAAGCATTAACCAGCGGTGACTTTGTTCGCATTCTGACTGAGCCAAGCGCCTCGCTAACAACGCAGTATCATGCGTTATTAAACACCGAGGGTGTTGAGGTGAACTTTACCGAAGACGGTATTCAACGCATTGCGGAAGTGGCTTTCCACGTGAACGAAACGACCGAAAACATCGGTGCACGTCGTTTACACACGGTGCTGGAGCGTTTAATGGAAGAAATTTCATTCAATGCAACCGACCATAGTGGCGAGAAGCTGACGGTCGATGCGGCCTACGTGGATGAACACGTTGGGCAGCTGTCACAAGATGAAGACTTGAGTCGCTTCATCCTGTAACGCCATTTAAGTGAATTAATAAGCCGCTACTGCCTCGGGCCGTAGCGGTTTTTTATTGCTTTGAATTTGGCGCTCAATAAATTGCTCGGCAAATTGTTGGCGCATCGGCGGCGAGTAGAAATAGCCCTGCATCATGTCACAGCCAAGCTTTTGCAAAATGTCCTGCTGCTCTTCCGTTTCAATGCCTTCAGCAATGACTCGCTTGCCCAAACCGTGAGCCAAACGAATCATGGCTTTTAAAATGGTTACATCGTTATTGCTTTGCTGAAGTTCACTGACAAAGCTGCGGTCAATTTTAATTTTATTGATAGGCAATGAGCGCAAGTAGGCCAATGAAGAATGCCCTGTCCCAAAGTCATCGATAGCAATACCATAGCCCATTTCACGCAGTCGCTGAACCACACTCATACCATTGTGTAAGTCAGACATAGCAACATTTTCAGTAATTTCGAGTTCCAGCCACTCGGGTTCAATACCGTATTCTTTTTGCAGGCGCTCCATTTTCTCTATGAGCTGGAAATGCTGGAATTGCGGTGCTGATAAGTTAACGGCAATGGGCCAACACATACCGAATAGACGTTTCCAGTGCATCAATATATTGGCGGCTTCATTTAACACCCAATCATCCAGCTCTGCTGAAAGTCCAAGCTGTTCAATGTACGGCAGAAACTCGACAGGGCTGAGCAGGCCGCGTTCAGGGTGCTGCCAACGAATGAGCGCTTCAAATCCGCACAGTTGTTGATGATCAAAGTCGAACTGGGGCTGAAGGTATAGTTGAAACTCGTTGTCGCTCATCGCTTTACGCAGCACCGGCTCCATATCCACTAAATGTGAATACATTTCGTCCATACCACGCTCGTAAAAGGTAGCTTTGGGTTGATGCGACTCTTTTGACTGCGTCAGTGCGATAGTGGCTTTATTGATCAGTAGTTCTGATCGGGTTCCATGTTGTGGGTAGCGGGAGATACCAACACCAGCGACAATATTGACGGTTTCATCATTGATTTCAATAGGCTCTGCAATGCGGTTTTGGATTTCAACCGCTAAGTCTTTAATGCGGTTGCGGCTTTTCAAATGGTCAAAAGCGACGGCGAAAACATCACCGCTGATGCGAGCGACGGTTAATGGTTGTTTATAAAAGTTCTGCAGACGTCTGGCGACTTCTTTCAACACTTGATCACCGCCACGAATACCGATGTTTTCATTCACGACTTTAAAGCGGCTAATACCGACCAGCATAACCGTTAAATGACGGTTGTTACTGCGGCAATACTCAATGAATAATGGAATTTTACTGACTAGCTGGTCGCGGTTAGACACGCCGGTCAGGGCGTCGTGCGTGTGTAAATATTCAGCCCGTTGAATGGCACGAACGGCGGTGTTGCGTTCCGATTCGAGCAACCAGATAATGAGGCCGATCATGACGGCAGCGATAATAATAACGGTCAGTAAAGCCTGAAAGCTGAGTAACCAATCCAGAGCGTTCCCGGTAATAGTGTACATTCCGTAAAGCACGAAGAAGTTTTTAATACCGATACTTAAAAAGCCTGCGGAAACTAATTTAGGCCCAACACCTGAGCCCAGACGGCGCCACATGAATACGCCGATAGCGAATAAAGCAAGACCGGTGACCAGGAACCGCATAAAGCCGGCATTAGCAGTGCTGGAGGTGTAGCTGATAGAAGGCTCTAGCCAGAAATACGAAATAATACCGCCGAACAACGAGGCGGCGTAGGCAACATAAAGCCAATATTGCTTCGGTTTGCTATTAAAGACGGCCGAGCAAGCGCCTAGTCCGATAAACGTAATAGCGAGGTACTGTAACGTCAGCGCTATACCCTGTAAGCCGCTGGACCAGCTGAGAGCTGACTCCGGATTGACCATAGCGCTGCTGGATAAAAGCGCCCGAATAAGCTCACTGGGACCAAATGCGAAGCCCGCAAATGACCATAAACGCAGGTAATCTCGACGGTAAAAGCTGTAGTAGTACAGCAGCAGCGCCGCGAAGCCCAGCAAAAACAATGCTTGTATCGCATGAGTAAAGGATTCTATGGCCAGACTGGTGATCAGATCGAGCTGAGGCATTAAGATTGATTCTGCTTTTATTATTCTTATAGTTACCTAGATTAAACGGGTTTTTATTCTATAATTCAAGAGGTTCGTGCGCTGCTATTGAATCCTTTAGTAATATGAGGATAGCAGGTATACTCCTAGCCCAAGCCAACAGTGACTTTAGGATACGCTCATGGAATACAATACTTCGGAACTTTGTGACCTTTATCCTGACATGGTGGATGTGGTCGAGCCCATGTTTGAATCCTACGGTGGACGCGCCTCTTTCGGCGGACGCTTAGTGATTGTTAAATGTCATGAAGACAAAGGCATTATTGAAGAAACGGTCGCGGAAGATGGCGGCGGAAAGGTGCTTTTGGTTGATGGCGGAGGCTCTTCACGCCGAGCGTTAATTGATGCCGCTATTGCTGAGCAGGCAATGGACAACGACTGGGAAGGTATCGTGTGCTATGGCTCCGTGCGTGATGTTGATGCGTTAGAAGAGCTGGATATTGGCATTTTAGGTGTCGCTTCAATTCCGGTTGCTGCAATGAGCGACGGTATTGGCGAGTTGAATGTGCCGGTGAATTTCGGCGGTGTTACCTTCCTGCCTGATGATCATTTATACGTCGATACCACCGGCGTTATCTTGTCACCTGAACCACTTGATATTGAGTAATGAGCGATATTTCATTTCTGGAACTGACGGACCCGGCAAAGTGGGTGAATGTCAGAGAGCATGAAACGAAAATAGGTCAGGCAATACGGGTGCTTTCAGAAGAAGGCACCTATGAAGAGAGCCTTCAGGAAGCCTGGAATGATGGTCAGCGCGTTGCCTTAGTGGGTATTCCGGAAAGTATCGGAGTACGCGGGAATTTAGGGCGCGGCGGCGCTGAAGATGGTTGGCAGGCGTTCTTAAAAAGCTTTTTGAACCTGCAAAAAACGGGTCTTTTGTCGACTCACGAACTGCTGTTAGTTGGCGCTGTAAATTGTGCTGACTTAATGGATAAAGCAGCAGGTTTAAACGCGAAAAAACCACACGACTTAGCGGAATTAAGAGAGCTGTGCGCTCAAGTCGATGCTCGTGTGCAGGCTGTGATTAAGCCTTTGTTTGAGCAAGGCTTTGAGGTTATCGTCATTGGTGGCGGTCACAACAATGCGTATCCCCTGCTGACAAGTTTGTCTGATACATCAAAAGAAGCCTGTGGTTCCGTCAATTTAGATCCTCATGCCGACTTCCGACCGCGAGAGGGTCGACATTCTGGCAATGGTTTCAGCTATGCCTACATGGAAGGCGCGCTGGAGTATTATCATGTTGTCGGTCTTCACCAGGGCAAAAACTCGGCGGACAGTTTGCGACAATTACAGGACGCTGGCATGCGCTATCACACCCTGCACCGATTGTATGAGCGTCCCTTTTATGAAGTGATGGACGAAGTCGTCGCTAAGGCAGACTCCTGGCAGCGGCCGTTAGGTATTGAAGTGGATGTCGACGCGTTAAATGCCGTGCCGGCAAGCGCCGTGAATTATGCAGGGCTTAGCCTGGCGCAAGGGTTTCAGTACGTGAAGCGCTTAGCTGAAGTGAATGAAGCTCGTTATTTGCATCTGGCAGAAGCGGCACCGTCGTTATGCAGCGCCGGCTTTGAAGAAGGCCTGAAAATATGTGGCCAGCTGCTTAGCGAGCTGACCACGGCTTACTTACACGGTCGTGAGCGACGCCGTTAAACCACAAGATTTGCAGCGGGTTAACGCCGGTTTGGTAAGTTAGCTCGGCTGCATCCTGGCATTTCCACAAGGCTAAATCGGCGTAGTTACCTTCCGCAATAACACCTCGTTGCGTTTCTCCCAGCGCTTTAGCCGCATTAACCGTCACACCGCGCAGGCATTCTTCAGGCGTTAAATGGAAGAAGGTTGCCGCCATTTGTAACATCAGTGGCAAATTATGAATGGGCGACGAGCCCGGGTTGGCATCTGTTGCTACCGCCATAGGCACTTTATACTTTCTTAATAGATCAATGGGTGGCTTTTGCGTATCCCGCAGGAAGTAAAATGCGCCGGGTAACAATACAGCCACCGTACCGTTCTCCGCCATCGCTTTAACGCTGTCTTCGTCAAGTTGCTCTAAGTGATCAGCCGACAAGGCTTTATATTCAGCCGCCAGTTTTGCACCTTGCTGGTTAGTTATCTGCTCGGCATGAAGTTTCACCGGCAACTCAAGCGCTTTTGCCTGCTCAAAGACGCGACGCGTTTGTTCAATACTAAAGCCGATGCTTTCACAAAAGGCATCGACCGCATCGACAAGCCCTTCCTGAGTGAGTGTTGGCAGAATATTGTTGACGATATCGTCAACATAGCCGTCGGCGTTGTCTTGATATTCAGGGGGGACAGCATGAGCGGCCAGCAACGTTGTTTTCACGTGCACCGGTAGTCTTTCGGCCAACTGACGTGCGACTTTTAATTGCTTTCGCTCATTTTCCAGGTCAAGACCGTACCCGGACTTCACTTCCAGCGTCGTGACGCCTTGCGACATGAGGGCTTCTGCTCGCTCTAAAGCCAGTGCCAGTAACTCTTCTTCGTCGGCTTCGCGGGTGGCCTTTACGGTGCTTTTGATACCGCCACCCTGCTCTGCAATTTCCTGATAACTCATGCCATGCAGGCGCTGAGCAAACTCATTAGCACGGGAACCAGCCCAAACCAGATGAGTGTGGCAGTCGATAAGCCCGGGGGTCAGTAACCCACCGTTACCATCGACAACGTCCGCTGTGGGTGTTGCCGGTGCGTCATACGCCGGACCCACAAACTCAATTTTACCGTCGTTAATAATCACTACGGCGTCTTTTATAAGCCCATAGCCGGTGTCATCGGACATGGTCGCGGCAGTAATATTTTCGATGCGCTGCATAATTATCCTTACTGATTACGATGCTAAAAAGAATAGCAAAACAAGCTTGTATATACAATTGTTCTCAACTAAACTTTCTCCTCACAACTGCCTGTTTAGCGGTGAGGGATGCAGTGAACAAATTTACCAAAATCAAAGAACATATTTACCACAAAATTGAGTCTGGTGAGTGGCCTGAGAATCATCCGGTTAGCTCGGAAAACGCGTTGTGTAAGCAGTTTTCGGTAAGCCGAATGACCGCTCGCAGAGCCTTGCAGGAATTGGCTGATGAAGGATTAGTCATACGCACTCAAGGCTCGGGTACTTATGTGGCACCGATTAAGTCACAAACATCGTTTATGGCTATTCGCAATATTGCTGACGAAGTGCGCTCGCGCGGGCATGACTACCGTGCCAAAGTACATTTACTGAAAGAGCAACCCGCCTCAGCACAAATTGCCGAAGCATTAGAGCTTGAAGAAGGTGCCCCTGTTTATCATTCGTTGATAACGCACTATGAGAATGACCAGCCGGTGCAACTGGAAGAGCGTTTTGTGAACCCAACACTGGTCTCTGATTACCTCAAACAGGACTACAGCAAAGTGACGCCGCATGAATACCTCTGTGTGGTGAGTCCACTGACTGAAGCTAGCCATCAAATTGAAGCCATTTTGCCGGTTCACTCGGTCTGCCAATACTTGAGCATTGACCGTCATGAGCCTTGTTTACGCATTTTTCGCCGCACCTGGAGCTCGGGCGGCGTGGTGACTTTTGCCACGCTGACGCATCCCGGCTCTCGTTTTAAGTTAGGCGGCCACTTAACGTTTAAGGAGTAACGTATGTCATTCACCCGTTTGGATAAAAATCGCAAAATCAGCGCACCTCATGGAACCGAGCTCACCACCTGTAACTGGCAGGTAGAGGCGGCCAAGCGCATGTTGATGAATAACCTGGACGACGAAGTTGCGGAGCACCCGCAAGCGTTAGTTGTTTATGGTGGTATTGGCCGCGCGGCACGCAGCTGGGAATGCTATGACAAAATTATAGAGACGTTAGAGCGCCTGAAACCTAATGAGTCGCTATTGATTCAGTCCGGTAAACCAGTGGGCGTCTTCCCGACACACGAAGATGCTCCGCGCGTACTGATTGCAAACTCCAACCTTGTGCCGGAGTGGGCCAATTGGGATCACTTTAACGAACTGGATAAAAAGGGTCTGATGATGTACGGCCAGATGACCGCCGGTTCGTGGATTTATATTGGCTCACAAGGCATTGTTCAGGGCACTTACGAAACCTTTGGTGCGGTGTCACGTCAGCATTTCAACGGTGATGCTAAAGGTAAGTGGGTACTGACAGGCGGTCTGGGTGGTATGGGCGGCGCTCAACCATTAGCGGCGACGATGGCTGGTTTTTGTATGCTGGCAGTTGAATGTGACGAGACCCGCATCGATTTCCGTCTGCGTACCCGTTATGTCGACCACAAGGCGACCAGCCTCGATGAAGCGTTGCAGCTGATTAACGACGCTAAAGATAAAGGCGAAGCCATTTCTGTTGGTTTGTTAGGTAACGCCGCTGATGTTTACGCAGAGCTTCAAAAACGTGGTGTAACGCCGGATGTGGTAACGGACCAAACGTCCGCACATGACCCTTTGCATGGTTACTTACCACAAGGCTGGACACTGGATGACTATAAAGCGAAGCAGGAAAGCGACCCAAGCGGCACCGTAGCCGCTGCGAAAGAGTCGATGGCGGTGCAGGTGCGCGCCATGCTGCACTTCCAAAAAGACGGTGCGGCGGTACTGGATTACGGCAACAACATCCGCCAAATGGCGAAAGACGTTGGCGTTGATAACGCCTTTGACTTCCCGGGTTTCGTACCGGCTTACATTCGTCCACTGTTCTGCGAAGGCATAGGTCCATTCCGTTGGGTGGCGCTTTCGGGCGACCCGGAAGACATTTACAAAACTGACCAAAAAGTGAAAGAACTGATTCCGGACAACGAGCACCTGCACAACTGGCTGGATATGGCTAAAGAACGTATTAGCTTCCAGGGCTTGCCGTCACGTATTTGCTGGATTGGCCTGAAAGATCGTGCCCGCATTGCTCGTGCGTTTAACGACATGGTTAAAAGCGGTGAGTTAAAAGCACCAATCGTGATTGGTCGGGATCACTTAGACTCAGGCTCGGTAGCCAGTCCTAACCGTGAAACAGAAGCCATGCAGGACGGTTCAGACGCCGTTTCTGACTGGCCGTTGTTGAATGCCCTGTTAAACACCGCAGGCGGTGCAACCTGGGTGAGTCTGCACCACGGAGGCGGTGTTGGCATGGGATATTCTCAGCACGCCGGTGTGGTGATTGTGGCTGATGGTACCGAAGCGGCTGACAAACGTTTAAGCCGAGTGCTCTGGAATGACCCGGGAACCGGTGTTATGCGTCATGCGGATGCTGGCTACGACATTGCTAAGAACTGTGCCCGCGAGGAAGGTCTTGATTTACCTATGCTGGATACGAAGTAAGGAGGTTGCATGAGTCATTTTGAATTACAACCAGGAAAGTTGACACTGAGCGATTTGCGCCGCTGGTTTTACGAGCATCAAACGTTGACGTTGTCTGATGAAGCGAACGACAACATTGCGACTTCCGCAAAAACCGTTGCCGATGTGCTTGAGCAGGGACGTGTGGTTTACGGTATTAATACGGGCTTTGGGCTGCTGGCGAATACGCGCATTCCGCCGGAGCGCCTGACTGATCTTCAGCGCCGCATTGTCTTGTCGCACGCTGCGGGTACCGGCGATTTAATGGAAGACGCGGTTGTGCGCTTAATGCTGCTGTTAAAAGTCAATTCACTGTCGCGCGGCTTTTCCGGTGTGCGGCCGGTTGTTATTGATGCGCTCATTAAGCTGTTGAACGCTGAAGTGTACCCATGTGTTCCAGAAAAAGGCTCGGTAGGCGCGTCGGGCGACTTGGCCCCATTGGCGCACATGGTGTTACCACTTCTGGGTGAAGGTACGGTTCGCTATAAAGGTGAAGTGTACGACGCTAAAGAAGGGATTAAACACGCCGGTTTGGAGCCGTTTGAGTTGGCGCCGAAAGAGGGTCTGGCTTTGTTAAATGGTACTCAGGCGTCCACTGCGTTAGCGTTAGCCGGACTGTTCCGCATTGAGCGCAATTATCACGCTGCCATTTTGGTAGGCGCAACATCTGTAGAAGCCGCCATGGGTTCCCGCTCACCGTTTGATGAGCGTGTGCATGCGGTACGTGGTCAGCCTGGGCAAATGAAAGCGGCGGAAATGTTCCGTCATGTACTGACCAAAACGTCTGAAATTGCCAAAGATCACGAAGATTGTGAAAAAGTGCAGGACCCTTATTCACTGCGCTGTCAGCCTCAGGTTATGGGTGCCGTGCTTGATCAAATGGAGCATGCGTCAGCCATTTTGGAGCGTGAAGCTAATGGGGTAACTGATAACCCGCTGGTGTTCAGTGAAGAGCAGGACATTATTTCAGGTGGTAACTTCCACGCTGAACCCGTTGCTATGGCGGCCGATGTTCTGGCGATTGCCGCGAGCGAAATTGGTGCTTTGTCAGAGCGCCGTAGTGCTTTGCTGATAGACAGCAACTTAAGCAAGCTTCCTGCATTCCTGGTGAATGACGGCGGCGTCAACTCGGGCTTTATGCTGGCGCAGGTGACTGCAGCGGCACTGGCCTCTGAGAATAAAACCTTGGCGCACCCGGCCTCTGTCGACAGCATGCCAACGTCTGCTAATCAGGAAGATCATGTGTCGATGGCCACCTTCGCGGCACGTCGCCTGACGGATATAGCAAACAATGTCAGCGACATTATTGCCATTGAGTGGTTAGAAGCGGCGCAAGGTCTGGACTTCCGTCGTCCGTTAAAAGCGTCTGCAGCGGTTGAAACGGCCTTTAACTGCTTGCGTGAGCAAGTCGCCTATTATGACCAGGATCGCTATTTTGCCCCGGACATTAAGGCGGCCAGTGACTTAATTAAAAATGGTGAGCTGGCGGCAGTGGTGAAACTACCGCATATTTTGTCTTAAGCTTTGGTTTTAAGCGCTAATCGCGTTTAGCCAGCACAACAAAGCGACCGGTGAATTCTGCCACCGGTCGCTCTTCATCCAGAATTTGTGCTTTCATCATTAAACGCGCATTTTTTCCCTCTTTAAGCGCTGAAAAATCTCCCGTGACATCGCTTAATCGAGCCACTGCCCGCGGCTCTTGCGTGACCGGTTTATGATAGTGAATATTGCCATCGCCCAGTACAACGGCGCCTTCCAATTCCCGTTCGAGCAGTTGTAAGTGCAATAGCCCCCAGCAGGTTAGCGTGCCCAGTGAATAGATACTGCCGGCGAACATGGTGCCATGCACATTCACGTTACGTGACAATTGGGCGCGGGTTTCGAAAACGCGGCCCGTGTATTGATGAATTTTGATGCCCATCGCGTCAGAAATAGGAATGTCATCTTGCCAGGTCTTTTGCAGCTCTGCGCACCAGTCGGGGCGGTAAATAATACGGTTGTAGTCGTTAAATGACTTGCGCAACTGGTGCTCAGCCATGGGGTTGTTAACGGTATCCGCTTCCTCGACAATGTCGTACCCACACTTTCGATAAAACCCAATGGTATTATCGCGCGAATTAATCACAACATGGGTGGCGCCTTCCTGACGCGCCGCTATTTCCAGTGCGTAAATAATGGCAACGCCGTGGCCTTCGCCCCGATACTCTGGCGCAACGGCCATGAAGCGAATTTGTGCTTCCTCAGGACTGTTAAAGTGTAGCCGTCCTACCGCGACAGCCTCGTCGGCTTCGTTAACCACCATGCGGTGATGACCGACTTGATCGTACTCGTCCTGTTCAGAGCCTAAGGGGCGTTGAAAGGGCTCGCGCAGTACTCGCCAGCGTAGGTAAAAGTAGCGCTCCAGCTCGGTTTCATTCTGTGGTGTGATCACGCGGTACATAACTTTACACCCTTAATTCAAACGTAACAGGACCGTTATTGACCAGTTCCACTTGCATGTCGGCAGCAAACTGACCGGTTTCGACCGGCAAACCGAGCTTTTTCATAGCGTCGCAGAAGTGTAAATAGAGCGCTTTCGCCTGCTCTGGTGTTGCGGCCGATGAAAAGCTGGGACGGCGGCCTTTTCGGGTGTCTGCTGCTAATGTGAACTGCGACACCACCAATACAGAGCCTGACTCGTCGATAACGCTGTTATTCATCTTGCCTTCGCTGTCGGTGAAAACGCGATAATTGGCAATGCGTTGAGCAAGTTTCTCAGCCGCTGCTTCGTCATCTGCGTGTTCGACACCCAACAAAACAAGCAGCCCCTTGTCTATAGAGCCAACGCTTTGGTTGTCGACGGTGACTTGTGCACGAGATACCCGCTGAATCAGTCCTATCATGTTAACCCGAGTTTGTTTAAACGAACCTGTTATGGTCTTTTAAAAACAGCCGCAGGTCAATCAGAAGTCGGCTCTTCCGGTAATTGCTGGTATTCCTCGAGGCTGACCGTTAACACAGCACCTGTGAGGACAATCATCCACGACAGGTAAACCCAAATAATCAGAATGGGTACGGTGGCCAACGCCCCGTAAATGGCTTGATAGGTCGGAAATGAAGTGATGTATAACGAAAAAAGTTGCTTGCTTAGCTCAAATAAAATGGCCGCAATAACGGCGCCAAAGGCAGCGTACCGAAGTTTTACCTGGCGGTTTGGGACCAATTGATACATTAACGTGAAAAATATAAACGACGTAGCGACCGGCACCATCCATAAGGTAAAACTGCGGGCGCCGGAAATATACTCATCAGCGAACTGGCTGAGTGAAATGAGATAAGACGTTGCGGCAAGTCCTGAACCAATCAGTAACGGCCCCAGAGTTAATAGCATCCAGTACACTGCGAAAGAGACCAGCCAGTGGCGCTTGTTGACGTCGCGCCAGATATTATTTAATGCCTTATCAATGGCCGACATGAGGGTAATGGCAACAATAAACAAAAAGCCGACACCCACCGCCGTCATTTTTGACGCATTGGCGACAAATTCATTGATGTATTCCTGCAGCTGTTCGCCAGAGGTTGGCAATAAATTCGCGAACAACGCTTGTTCCAAATTACCTTTTAGCTCTTCAAAAACCGGAAACGCTGAAAAAATGGTAAACATGACAACCAGCAGCGGCACTAGTGAGAGTAGGCTAACATAGGTTAAATGCCCTGCCGTCACGTTGATGCTGTCGCTGTTAAACCGGCGCCCGAAATAGGTTAAAAATCGCCAAGTCTCACCCGCGTAATGTTTCCAGTCTGTTTGTTTCATGCGATTGAGCCGCTTACCTTTCTTTTGCGTAGTCATTAAAGACTATCATGATTGAGGACACGTTAAATGGCAATGGTGATATTGGGTGCTGGCGGCGGGCTTGGAAAAGCCCTGACAAATGCTCTCACCGCCGAATACCCTGAAGAAACCATCGTTACTGTATCGAGACAGGCATTGGAAACGCCGGGTGAACGTATACAACGGATACAAGTAAGGGATTACAGCGAAGACGCTTTGAATACCCTTGTTGATGACTTCCAAAGCCAGGGGCTCAAGTTGGCCGGGCTTATTTCAACGATAGGTATGCTGCACGACGACGATACGTTTCCGGAAAAGAAATTGGGCGACTTAAAGGAAGACAATTTACGCAAGCTTTTCGATGTTAATGCCATTCAGCCAATTTTGGCATTAAAGTCATTCAGTTCAGTTTTAGACAGAAAGCACACGAAGTTCTGGGTGCAGCTGTCGGCGAAAGTCGGCAGCATTGAAGACAACTATTTGGGCGGTTGGTACGCCTACAGAGCGAGTAAAGCCGCGTTAAATATGTTGCTGAAAACAGCATCTATAGAGCTCAAACGAACCCATAAGCGCTTAGTCGTTGCAGCCATTCACCCTGGCACCACAGATACAGTCCTCTCAAAACCGTTCCAAAGCAGGATACCTGATGAAAAATTGTATACACCGGAATTGTCTGCTAAAAGAATTATTAAGGTTATCAAAGAGATTCAGCCAGAGAATACCGGTAAATTATGGCATTGGGATGGAACAGAGTTGCCTTATTAATCGCCTGAGGGGTTGATCTGGTTTCGTTACTTTTCGGTAAGAAACGGTAATAGTTATTTGCTTTTACACTGAGAATATCGGTTAATTGATAGCAAGGCCTTTCAGTGTAAGGAGTTTTTATGCTTTATATATTAGCCATTTTATTTCCGCCGTTGGCTATTTTGTTCACGGGGAAAATATTCCAGGCCATTTTCAATTTAATTATAGCGGTAGTGGGTGTGGTGTTGTTCATTGTGTCAATTGGCGCCTTGGGCATTGTCTATTTAATTGCGATTATTCACGCCATTATTGCGGTACATGACTATCGTCAACGCAAGCGCGATGAACGGTTAATTAAAGCGGCAAGAGGACAAGATAAATGAAACAGTGGATAGTTCCGGTAGCAGCAGTCCTCGCTCTTTCTGCCTGCCAAAGTGCGTATTATGGCACCATGGAAAAGTTTGGTGTTGAGAAGCGTGACATTCTCGTGGAGCGCGTTGACGATGCCCGCGATTCGCAAGCTGATGCTCAGGAAGAATTTCGTTCGGCTTTCGAACGCCTTGACGAAATGTTGAACATTGAAGGCGGCGAACTGGAAGAAACCTACAACGCGCTTAATGACGATTACGAAGACAGCAAAGCGGCAGCCGAGGATGTGAGAGATCGCATCGATGCGGTTGATGATGTCGCCCAGGATTTATTCGACGAATGGAGCGAAGAGCTTGGTGAGTACAGCAATGACAACATGCGTCGCCAAAGTGAACGCCAGCTCCGTGAAACAGAACGTCGTTATGGGGAGCTCCTGCGAGTTATGGAACGGGCTGCCGACAAAATGCAGCCAGTGCTGGATAAAATGCAGGATAACGTGCTTTATCTGAAGCACAATTTAAACGCCAAAGCGATAGATGCCATTCGAGGTGAATTTAACAATCTGCAAAATGACATTTCGTCGTTAATTGCAGAGATGGAAGCATCTATTGAAGAGTCAAATCGCTTTATTGAGTCAATGAAGCAGTAATCAGTTAGGAGACAGTATGACGGTATTATTTATCGGGGGCAGCCGCCGCAAAGAGTCGCTGAATACGAAACTAAAACACCGACTGGTGGAGGTGGCAGAAAAGCATGGTATACAACACAAACTGCTGGATGCTGACGCTTTGGATGCGCCGATTTATCATGGGGATCTGGAAGAAGCTGAAGGTGTGCCTGAGTCAATGCAGGCGTTGGCGAAAGCCATTGATGCTGCCGACAAAGTGGTGCTAGTCAGTCCGGAATATAATTCGTCGGTATCTCCTTTGATTAAAAATGCGATTGACTGGGTTTCACGCCTTGATATGCAGGCATGGAGTGGAAAAACCGTCTTGCTGGCGGCCGCGTCACCGGGCGGTTTAGGCGGTTTACGCGCGGTCAGTCATCTGCGCGATATACTGGCCAATGTAAAGGCATGGACGGCGCCAATGTGTGCGAGTTGCCCCAATGCCAGTGACAGCGCTATTGCGTCAATGGACGAAGAGTTTTTAATTAATTTCCTGCGTCAGGGAGACAACGGTTAGTGATAGATTGGCAATTGGTTCAGGAGTTAGGACCTTATTCCTGGGAAGGCATAGGCACAGCGCTTTTGTGTGGTGCCATTGTTGGTATAGAACGGCAGGTTCGCGGAAAGCCCGTCGGCATTAGAACGTCAGCTCTTATTACTATCGGTACGTATCTATTTTTGGCGGGTGGCTCGTCGGTATTGTCAGAAACGGGCGATCCATCACGCATCATCGGCCAGATTATCACTGGTGTTGGCTTTCTTGGCGCGGGAGTGATGCTGGCGCGTGATGGTGTTGTTGTCGGTGTCACATCAGCCGCTACGATTTGGGCATTAGCGGCTATCGGTATTGCTGTTGGGCTTGGTATGTATGGTGTCGGTATCGTACTTTCTTTAGTTATTGTGGGTGTATTGCTTGGCGTTGACTTACTAGAAGATACCTTTCAGTCACTGACCAAAGGCGTGCACCGAAAGTACAGTGGCTGGCGCCGGCGACGCGGCGACAGCAACGAGCCTTAGTGGTGTTTAACGCGGCAATCCTTTGACATAAGTGTCTATAGCGGTATTACCGTACTCAACCAGAGGGAAGAAGTCGGGCGCCAGTAACCAGTTGTAAATGAGCCCGTCAACCAAGGAAAATAAACCAATAACAGCCATTCTTGCCTCAATAGTTGGGGCAATTTCGCCAGCATCGATTGCTTTCTGGAAGAGGTTTTCAACATCATCAATACACTCATTCCGGCCGCTGACATGTCGAAGTTTTATTGGATTCACTTCGTCGATATACTCGCATTTATGAAGCAGTATGCTTGCAAGCGATTGAACTTGAGGCTCGTTCTGAACTCTTGCCAAAAACTCCTTTGAGCGAGCTTTAATTTCTTCGAGAATTCCAAACTCACTGGTCTCTGAAATTTGCTCGCGCATTTCGTCAATAGGCAACTTAACGCGCCCCATCAACGACTCAATGAGATCCATTTTATTTTCAAAATGGTGGTATATCGCACCGCGAGTCACACCGGCTTTTTCTGCCACGTGCATCATTGACGTATGGGTCACGCCCTTTTCACTGAACAACGCCTCAGCGGCGTCCAGTAATTTAGAGCGAGTTTCCATGGCGTCTTCTTTAGTGCGTCTAACCATTGTGAACTCCAATTACTTAACATTCGTTCATTATTATAACGGATTCTAATTAATCATGCACATGTGTATGTAAAAACTTAGGCAACTAAATTCAAACATTTGTTCCAAATCGGTTGTCGAAATGGTTTTAGACCCCAATAATAAAGGTATACATTTAACAAGAAGAGGTGCGGCATGAAAAACGAGCTAGACACAAAATTAATGCTTGATGCTTATGAAAAAATTCAGACCCACGGCGAAGCGCGTCAGGGACGCCATTATTTAGACGGCATAGAAGCTTATACCGATCATGACGGCTATACCGTTTTTTTAGAAGGTTACGGAGTCACGCTGACGCTTCAATTTCATAGTTCTTACCACTTGAATTATGAGAACGAATCACAAGTCGATAAATTTATTCGAGCGGTAAAAAATATTGCGGACGGTTACGAGACACCAGGGTACGAGCGATGAGCCAGCATAAAGCCTACACGGCGATGGAAGAAGTCGCGCATGCGCTGACCCACGGTATTGGGGCGGCGTTAAGCATTGCGGCTTTAGTCGTCATGATACTCTGGTCTGTCGCCTATGGCGACGCCTGGCACGTCGTTGCGGCAAGCGTTTACGGGGCGAGCCTTATTTTGCTCTACACGGCGTCAACGCTCTACCATGCTTTTCCCTGGCCGAATATAAAAGCGGTGTTTCAGCAGCTTGATCATGCGGCTATTTATATTCTGATTGCCGGTACTTACACCCCATTTGCACTGATTAATTTGCGCGGTGTCTGGGGCTGGACGTTACTGGGGATTGTCTGGGGTATTGCCATTGTCGGAGTGGTGCTTGAGCTGGCCATGACCAAACGTATTAAATGGCTGTCACTGAGCTTATATTTAGGTCTGGGCTGGATGGCGCTTATTGCAATAAAACCCATGATAGATAATGTCGATTTCGGTGGCTTAATGCTACTGGTAGCAGGCGGGCTGGCTTATACGTTTGGGGTCATTTTTTATGTGTGGAAGTCACTGCCGTACCATCATGCTATTTGGCATTTATTCGTGTTAACGGGCAGTATTTTTCATTTCTTCTCTATTTTCTATTTTGTTCTGCCGCAACCGGAGCTTGTCGCTGCCAGCTAAACATCGTTGCGGCAATTTCCAGACACATACAAAAAGCCCCGCCGTTAAGCGGGGCTTTATTCATAGTGGCTAAAAGCACAAGTTAGCCTTTTGATTCGCGACCCAGTCGCTTACGCTCATTCTCGGTCAGCGCACGCTTACGAATACGGATCGATTCAGGCGTAACCTCAACCAGCTCGTCATCGTTGATGAACTCAAGCGCTTGCTCAAGAGTGTACTTAATTGGTGGACTCAGCGTTTGAGCGTCGTCAGTACCTGAAGCACGAACGTTCGTCAGCTGTTTACCTTTAAGACAGTTAACGGTTAAGTCGTTAGAGCGGTTATGAATACCAATAACCTGGCCCTCATAGACTTCGTCGCCGTGTGCTGCGAATAATTTACCGCGCTCTTGCAGGTTAAATAGTGCGTAAGTCAGTGCTTTACCCTGCGCGTTCGAAATGAGTACACCGTTCACGCGCTGACCAATAGTGCCGCCTTTGTGCGGACCGTAGTGGTCAAAAGTGTGGTACATCAATCCAGTACCCGATGTCAGTGTCATGAACTCGGTCTGGAAGCCAATTAAGCCACGGCTTGGTACTTCGAAGTCAACACGGACACGACCTTTACCGTCAGGTGTCATATTGGTCATCTCGGCCTTACGTAAGCCCAGTTTTTCCATGACCGAACCCTGGTGCTGCTCTTCGATATCAACAGTCAAAGACTCATACGGTTCCATTTTCTTACCGTCTTCTTCTTTGATGATAACTTCCGGGCGAGACACAGCGAGCTCGAAACCTTCGCGGCGCATGTTTTCGATTAATACACCTAAGTGTAATTCACCACGGCCTGATACGCGGAATTTATCCGGGTTGTCCGTTTCTTCAACGCGAAGCGCTACGTTGTGAACCAGCTCTTGCTGTAAACGCTCAAGAATTTGACGTGAAGTAACGAACTTACCTTCTTTACCCGCAAACGGAGAGGTGTTGACCTGGAACGTCATGGTCACTGTTGGCTCGTCAACGCTTAGCGGCTTCATTGCCTCAGCTGCGCCAACCGCACAAACGGTATCTGAAATCTTCAGTTCGCCCAAACCGGTTATCGCACAAATGTCGCCTGCATGCGCTGATTCGGCGTCAATGCGGTCAAGGCCCAGATAATTAAAGACTTTACCAATTTTACCGCTACGCTCTTTGCCGTCAGCACCCACAATGGTTACCTGTTGGTTGACTTTCACGCTACCGCGAGTCACACGACCAATACCGATAACACCAAGGTAGCTTGAGTAATCCAGCTGTGAAATTTGCATCTGTAAGTCAGCGTCTGGGTCGGCGTCTGGGTGGCTAACTTCATTGACGATAGTTTCGAACAACGGTGTCATGTTCTCGCCAACCGTGTCCTCTTCGCGAGTCGCCCAACCGTTCAATGCCGACGCGTAAACCACTGGGAAGTCTAACTGTTCGTCGGTGGCACCTAAGTTATCGAATAAGTCGAAGACCTGATCCATGACCCAGTCAGGACGAGCGCCCGGGCGGTCGATTTTGTTGATAACAAGAATTGGGTTTAAACCGTGCTCGAATGCTTTCTGTGTGACGAAACGCGTTTGTGGCATAGGACCGTCAACAGCGTCGACCACCAGTAATACAGAGTCTGCCATAGAAAGAACGCGTTCAACTTCACCGCCAAAGTCAGCGTGCCCTGGAGTATCCAGAATGTTGATGCGGTAGTCCTGCCAGTTAACGGCTGTGTTTTTGGCCAAAATAGTAATGCCGCGTTCTTTTTCCAGATCGTTAGAGTCCATGATGCGCTCTTCAAGCTCACCACGACTTTCGAGTGTACCGGATTGCTGGAGCAACTTATCTACGAGTGTCGTCTTACCATGGTCTACGTGCGCAATAATCGCAATGTTGCGAAGCTTATTGATATCAAATGCCTGAGTTGTCATTAAGAAAGCCTGTGTTTGTCGGTAGTGAGTGTAAACCCAACCCTTCCGACGGGGGTTTATGAAAAATAGCGGCGTATTCTACCTGCTTAGACGATATTAAAAAAGACCTGATTGTTTTTTGTTCGTTATTTTTGTCGAATAAACCGCCACTCATTCTGTTCCGAATTTGTGACTGCCGGTGATCGAATGCACCCTAATGGTGCGTAATGAGCGGTAATGGTGCGCAAGTAAGTTTGCACAAAAATGACACTGAAGTAACTGATTGATTTTTAATAAAAAGTAAATTGGCACAGGCTTTGCTATACTGTGGCTGTTACTTTTTAAAGACGCTGTCTACTGGAGGACAACATGTCAGCTGATAAGATTTTCGATACCATTAAAGAAAACGACGTAAAATTCGTCGACCTACGCTTTACCGATACTAAGGGTAAAGAACAACACGTCACTATTCCGGTGTCGCAAATCGATGAAGACTTCTTCGAAGAAGGTAAAATGTTTGACGGCTCGTCAATTGCAGGCTGGAAAGGTATTAACGAATCGGACATGGTGTTAATGCCTGACAATGATTCAGCCGTACTGGATCCGTTCACTGATGAAATGACGTTAAACATTCGTTGCGACATTTTAGAGCCTGAAACACTGCAAGGTTACAGCCGTGACCCACGCTCTATCGCCAAACGTGCGGAAGAGTTCCTGCGCAGTTCTGGCATTGCCGATGAAGCTTACTTTGGTCCGGAGCCAGAGTTTTTCCTTTTCAACGATGTTCGTTTCCGTACTGATATGAGCGGCTCGTTCTATAAAATTGATGCGGATGAAGCAGAGTGGAACTCAGGTCGTGAGTACTCGGAAGGCAACATGGCTCACCGTCCGGGCGTAAAAGGCGGTTACTTCCCGGTACCACCGGTCGACTCAGCTCACGACATTCGTGGCACCATGAGTTTGGTTATGGAAGACATGGGCTTAGTGGTTGAGGCGCACCACCATGAGGTGGCGACAGCTGGTCAGAACGAGGTAGCGACCCGTTTCAACACCTTGACAACCAAAGCCGACGAGCTGCAGATTTACAAATATGTTGTGCACAATGTTGCTCATTCTTATGGCATGACAGCCACCTTTATGCCTAAGCCTTTAGTGGGCGATAACGGCTCAGGTATGCACGTACATATGTCACTGAATAAAGGCGGCGAAAACCTGTTCGCAGGCGACCAATATGCTGGCTTAAGCGAAACGGCGCTTTATTACATTGGCGGTATTGTGAAACACGCTCGTGCGATTAATGCCTTCGCTAACGCATCAACGAACTCTTATAAGCGTTTGGTGCCAGGCTTTGAAGCACCGGTGATGCTGGCTTACTCAGCGCGTAACCGTTCTGCATCCATTCGCATTCCGCTGGTGTCGAGTGCTAAAGCGCGTCGTATTGAAGTGCGTTTCCCTGACCCAAGTGCGAACCCTTACCTGTGTTTCACTGCACTGCTTATGGCTGGTCTTGACGGTATTCGTAACAAGATTCACCCGGGTGATGCAATGGACAAGGATTTATACAACTTGCCGCCAGAAGAAGCGAAAGACATTCCAACCGTTTGTCATTCGTTAGAAATGGCGCTGGAAGCATTAGATAAAGACCGTGACTTCCTGAAGCAAGGCGGTGTTATGGACGATGACATGATCGACGCTTATATTGGCCTTAAATACAACGAAGTAGAGACATTGAAGAAGACTACCCACCCGGTAGAGTTCGATATGTACTACAGCGTTTAACAACCTTTAAAGGGCGGTTTATACCGCCCTTTTTAATTGCACCAATTTGGTGCGTACGCTATTCTCTCCTTGTGAATACAAATACCTTAATCAATCAGCTTCTGACCGGGATACTCGTTTTAGACGAGAATTTCACCATACGCTATGTCAATTCAGCGGCGGAGTCGTTGCTTGATCACAGCGCTAAGCGACTGCTCGGCGAGCCCTTTTCGACGGCATTTTTTCAATGCTCGCTGGCCAGTGAGACCATTGCAAACTGCTTTCAATATGAGCAGCGAGTGTTAAATACCGATGTGGAATTCACCTTACATTCCGGGCATCGAATTACCGTTGATGTGTGCATTCAGACGATACAGGACAGCGGTCAAACGCAATTGCTGATGGAACTTCGTAAGGCGGATCAGTTGCGTCGCATTAATCAGGAAGACCAACAGCGTAACCAGCTGTATGCAACTCAGCATTTACTGCGTGGTATGGCGCATGAAATTAAAAACCCGTTAGGTGGATTGCGCGGCGCGGCACAGTTGCTTGCCCGTGAGTTAAATGATGACTACCTGAAAGAATACACGGACTTAATTATCAGTCAGTCTGACCGGCTACGGTTTTTGGTTGACCGTCTGTTAGGTCCGATGAAACCCGGTAAACGGGGGTGGGTAAATATTCATGAAATAACCGAGCGTGTCGCAAAGACCCTGTCTTATGAATATGGCGATACGCTAACGATCACGCGTGACTATGACCCATCGCTGCCGGACATCATGATTGTTGAAGAAAGCTGCGAACAGGTGTTTTTGAACATCGCACAAAATGCGGCGCAGGCAATGAATGGTAACGGGAAGCTGACGGTAAGAACGCGGGTCGAGCATCAGCAGACACTGTTCGGTGAGCGTTATCGGCAATGTGCCGTGGTGCATTTTATTGATACCGGCCCGGGTATTTCGGACGCATTGCGGGACACGCTATTTTATCCGTTAGTCAGTGGCCGGGCGGAAGGCACCGGGTTGGGGTTGTCGCTGGCGCAAACCATCGTGCATCAGCACAAAGGCAAAATTGAGGTGAACTCAGAACCTGGGCGCACTCAATTTTCTGTCTATTTACCTTATGTAAGTGAGGGCTCTGGGAATGACTGACGCGAGTTTATGGATTATCGATGACGATGACTCCATTCGTTGGGTACTGGAAAAAGCGTTCGCAAACAGCCGTTATCAAGTGCGCGCGTTTTCCGACAGCGATTCGTTTTTTAACGCGCTTGAACAGCACCAACCCAGCGTCGTCATGACGGATATTCGCATGCCCGGCGATGACGGACTGGCTGTGCTGGAAAAACTAAAAGAGAACTACCCCGGTATGCCGGTCGTGGTCATGACGGCGCATTCTGACTTAGATACGACCGTCAAAGCCTTTCAGGGTGGGGCTTTTGAGTATTTACCGAAGCCATTTGATATTGATGAAGCGTTGACGACAGTAGACCGGGCTTTACGACACCTGGCTGAAAATAGACAACGTTCGCAGCAGCCGAAAACGGCCAAAGTGCCTGAAATTATTGGTGATGCACCGGCCATGCAGGATGTTTTCCGTGCCATTGGGCGACTGTCGTCATCGAGTGTGAGTGTATTGCTCACTGGTGAAACGGGTACAGGTAAAGAGTTAGTCGCTCGTGCACTACATAAGCACAGTCCGAGAGCTGAGGAGCCTTTCATTGCTCTGAATATGGCTGCTATTCCGGCTGATCTCATCGAGTCAGAACTGTTTGGGCATGAGCGTGGTGCTTTTACCGGGGCGGACAAAAAACGCATTGGTCGTTTTCAGCAAGCCAATGGCGGTACGCTGTTTTTGGATGAAATAGGCGATATGCCGTTGCCGGTCCAAACCCGGCTGCTGCGTGTATTAGCCGAAGGGCAGTTTTATCCGGTGGGGGCGCATCAACCGGTAGAGGTGGATGTTCGGGTTATTGCTGCGACACACCGGTCGCTGGAAACATTGGTGGAAAAGGGGCTGTTTCGAGACGACCTTTATCATCGCCTGAATGTGATTCGACTGAAGTTACCGCCGTTAAGAAAACGCCAGAATGATATTCCCACGTTAGCTGAACACTTTTTGGAAACTGCTTCCGAAGAACTTGGTGTTGCAGTGAAAAAACTGTCTAAAGACGCGTTAAGTGTTCTAAAAGCGTATGAGTGGCCGGGCAACGTGCGCCAACTTGAAAATACCTGTCGCTGGTTGACGGTTATGGCGCCGGGCCAGCGGGTGGGTATCGATGACTTACCGGATGATATTGTTCACCGGGAAAACGATAAAAGGGAGCGATTAAAAACTCCCCGCGAGCGCAGCGAAAGTGAACCTTTTGACGACTGGTTAGGTCTATTAGTCGGTGAACTTAAAAGGCTGCCCGATGATAGCGAAGCAGTATTAGAGAGCTATCAAAAAGAGTTTGAAAAAGCCGCGCTTGAGCACGCATTAAACCGGTTTCACGGACATAAACAGAAAGCCGCACTGTGGCTGGGGTGGGGCCGGAACACGCTGACCCGAAAACGGAAAAATCTGCTAAAGTAAAAGTTCTGTAAATTGGGTCGTATATTGAGCGGTCATTTTGGATCATGGATTTATTTCTGGAGAGAACAACAAGTTATGAGACATTCAGTACTACTCATTGATGATGATAGCGAAATGTCCGTCATGCTGACGGAGTTGTTTAAGCGTGAATCTGTCGATCTGACGACCGCTGAAGACGGCGTGAAAGGACTTGATGAAGCATTAAACGGTGACTATGAACTGATTCTACTGGACGTTATGTTGCCGGGAATTGACGGTATGCAGTTGCTGCAACGCCTTCGTCAACAACACCGTGACACCGCCGTGTTAATGCTGACCGCGCGTGGTGACGACGACGACCGGGTTATGGGACTTGAATTAGGTGCAGACGACTACCTGCCAAAACCTTTTAACCCCAGAGAACTGATTGCGCGCGTTAAAGCGCTGCTACGCCGTACGCCAAACACGACTATGCAGAGTGAACGCCTGTCGGTATGTGGCATTAATTTAGATCCTGCCACAACCGAAGTGCATTGTGATGGCTCTGAACTGATTTTAACGCCCACTGAGTTCGATATTTTACGTTGTTTAATGCAGCAGGCTGGGCACATGGTCAGTAAAGATCAGCTGTCGGTAGCGGCGCTAGGCCGAAAAATGGAGCCTTTTGATCGCAGTTTAGATGTCCACATCAGTAATATTCGTAAAAAATTACCGACCAAACCTGATCGTATTCAAACCATTCGTGGTCGTGGGTATCGCTTACTTGCGAGTTTATGAAAACACGACGCACGCGGTGGTATCGGTCATTAACGTTAAGGTTGCTGCTGGTTTTCTGGGCGCTGCTGTCAGTGACTGCCGCCAGCGGCTACCTTTTGGCTATTTGGAACAAACCTAAGGCGGAGCTTTCTCCGCTTAAACCTGAAATATACCAAACCTTGCAACCGCTTTTGAGCGACGCGCTAACCTTTCACTCCCTGCAGCCCGGACGCCTCATTGCCGGTGATTACCGAGTCGCTGCGCAATTGTCGAATACCGGTAGCGAAAAACTCCTGATGGATGAACTGTTGCGCATTAAACACGGTTCAACGTTATTGCGAATGTTAGGTCAGGAACAACCGCAGCAAATTCCCCTCGACGAACGATTGTTGATGGGTCCCTTCGAGCTTAATGGCAATAAAATACTGGTGACACGACCATTAGGCCCAGAGGAATACGTCGATAAAGAGCAACTTGAACAAGAGTCGATGCAGGCGCGGGCACTGACCGTCATTATCGGCAGTGGCGTGTTGGCTATTTTGTTAGGTATTTGGCTTATTCGCCCTATTCGCCGAATGATATTAGGTATGCGCGAAGTGGCAAAAGGCAGTGCGAAGCCTGATTTAAAGCGACTACCAAAGCGCAGCGACGAAGTGGGTGAGCTGGCACGGGCGTTGTCTCAAACTGCATTGGATTTGGCAAAATCGAGAGACGCTCAACGCCGACTTTTAAGCGATGTGTCACACGAACTGCGTTCGCCAATGGCGCGTATGCAGGTTGCTCTGGACTTAACCGAAACCGACGTAAGTCAGGAAGACCCGAACTGGCAGCAACTGCGCAGAGACACGGAGCGGCTGAGCGTCATTATAGAGCGTATTTTGTCGCTATCTCGTTTGGAAAACGGCTTAATAGAACTGAACAAAGAGGCTCTGGACAGTGGCGAACTGGTACAGCAGTTGATAAACGATATGTGCTATCAGAAGCCTGAGGTTGAAGAACGTTTAGTGAAACTCGGTGATGCCTGGCCAGAAGTGGAAACCGATGCGGAGCTATTCCGTTTGGTACTTGAGAATATTGTACGTAATGCGCTGCATTACACTGAGAATAACGTTGAGCTCGCTTGTGAAGTGGGCCGTGACAATATTTGTGTGATAATTCGAGATCACGGTCCGGGCGTGGAGGAGTCAACGCTTGAGAAACTGTTTGAACCCTTCTACCGGGGCGATCCGGCTCGCCATCATAAAGCGGGGGTCGGACTTGGCTTGGCTCTCAGTCAAAGAGCAGCGGTTGTACTTGGCGGGAGCTTGACCGCCAGAAACCACCCTGAAGGCGGACTGGAAGTCGTGCTAGAATTGCCAAAACGGTAATTTGAGCAACACGCATGTCGCTAAACGACCTTGTAAAACAAAAACCTTCCGATGATTCGCCTAATTGGCGAGCATTTTTTGATGAGACTATTGTGCCTTTCTGGGACACAGAGGTTCAGTCGGCGTACTTTAAAACTGAAGATGGACTCACCCTACATTATGCGTTTTATAAACACAGCGCAGATGCACCTTTGGTTGTTATTAGTCCGGGTCGTATTGAGTCGGCGTTAAAATACCAGGAGCTGTTTTGGGAATTAGCACAATACGGGCTGTCCGTCGCAGCTATCGATCATCGTGGTCAAGGGTTGTCGGATCGTTTAACGAGTAATCCACATCAAGGACATGTCGACGACTTTAATGACTTCGTTCGTGACTTTGCTATTTTTTCTTCTGAACTTCAGAAGCTCTTTGGGGATGCGCCTAAAACGCTATTCTCGCACTCAATGGGCGGAACCATAGCGACTTTGTATTGCGCAAATTACCAACACAGTTATCGCTCGCTTATTTTGTCAGCGCCTATGTTCTCAATTGAAACTGGCGGTGTGCCATATTGGTTAGCGAAGCTGGTTGTTTGTGTGGGGGCTCGGGTGAACCGATGGTTTGCCCGACCTTGGTACTTTTTGGGCATGAAAAATTATCAGCGCCTTGCGTTTGAAGACAATGTGCTGACACAAAGCCCGGCGCGGTATGATGCTTTTCGTGATGGTTATGACGCTCAGCCGGAGTTGAAGCTTGGAGGCCCGACGTTTAATTGGCTGTTTGAAGCAATAAAAGCCTCAGAAGTGGCTCAGAACGTGGTCAATAAAATTGGTATTCCGGTGACATTATTCCGTGCTGGTTCTGATCAGGTTGTTTCTAAAACGGGGCAGCTGGCGGTCGCCGCAAAGGCCACAGAAGAACGCTTCACCTTAAGAACAATAGAGGGGGCGTATCACGAGCTAATGATGGAAAAAGACGAGTACCGTGCACCCGTACTGCGCGCTATCGTTGAGCAGACCCTTCCACTATTGCAACAATCTCAGGATCCATGTGAACAATAATGTCGGCTCCCGGAAAAGCTTTCATTAATTCGGTCTCAACGTTATCGGCAATAGCATGGGCTCTCAATAGTGACAAACGGTTGTCAAGCTCAATATGGAGCTGGATAAAACGAACGGGTCCGGCCTCGCGAGTTCTTAAACCGTGAAACCCTTTAACCCCGTCAACAGACAGCGTGATTTCCGAAATCTGCTTTTGATGCTCTTCTGAGAGTTCGCGATCCATGAGTGACTGAAAGGCATCCCAGCCAATTTTTATTGCACCAACAATTAGATATAGTGCTATGCCAATGGCAAAAACGCTGTCTGCCCAGAACCACCCCATGCTGGTCAGTAGCAGCGCAACAATGACCGCCAGGTTCAGCAAAATATCGGACTGGTAATGCAGGTTATCGGCCTGGATGGCTTGTGACTGGGTTTGTCTTATAGCAATACGTTGAATCACTATCAGCACTGCCGTAATCACAATGGCGATAATAGAAACGATAATGCCATAACCCGCCTTAGGCACACCCCCACCTTGCAACAATTGCTGCACACTGTGAAAGACTAATAACATACTGGAGCCTGCAATAAAGGCACTTTGCGCCATAGCTGCCAGAGATTCAGCCTTACCGTGACCAAAGCGATGTTCCTCATCTGCCGGCTGAAGTGCATAGCGAATGGCAAAAAAGCTGAAAATAGACGCGCCGCTATCAAGAATTGAATCCGTTAAGGAAGCCAGCATACTCGCAGATTCGGTTTGTAACCAAGCAAACAGCTTTATTGCAATGAGGGTGGCTGCCACTATAACCGACGAAGCGCTGGCTAAGCGAACCCAGAAAGCGTAGTTTTGCTGATAATTTTTCTGCTTTGGCACGATGTGGACACACATTAAAAAAGAATATTCTGCTATTCTACCGTTTTTCTATAAATGATGAAAATTAGCCATGCTGCATTTAGTTTTATTTGAGCCGGAAATACCGCCTAACACCGGCAATGTCATACGTTTGTCCGCGAACACGGGCATGCGACTGCATTTAATAGAGCCGTTAGGTTTTGAGCTGGATGAAAAGAAAGTACGGCGTGCGGGACTGGATTACCACGACTTGGCAGCTGTGAGCATTCATGAGAGCTGGCAGGCGTTTTTGTCTAACGTTGAATACAATCGCATTTTCGCCTGTACGACAAAGGGCGAGACGCGCTATACCGACGTTCAATATCAGCCAAATGATGTGTTGTTGTTTGGGCCGGAGACTCGAGGTCTGCCAATGACGGTGCTGGAAACGTTTTCGTCGGAAAACTGGTTGCGCTTGCCAATGGCTGATACCAGCCGCAGCTTAAATTTATCGAACTCAGTGGCAATTTTTGCTTATGAAGCGTGGCGTCAGCTTAACTTTGCGGGGGCTCGCTAACGTTATTAAAGACATAATTGTCGAATGCACGCTTTAACGAGCGACCGCGCTGTGTATCGGGAAATGCAACGAAAAGTGGACTCGGCTCCGCAATTAATTCTTGCTTATAGGGCTTTTCAGTCCAGTCAGGTAAGTTGCTTCGGTAATCAACAACAGCGTTGACCCGGCCCATGTCTAATAATGCAAAACAGTCGAGAGAGCTGTCTGCTCGGTAAAACGGCCGTTGCGTATCGACCAGATCTTCAATGAATCGTGGCCCCGATAGGCAAATAGGTCCTTCATTTTGTTCGTCCAGACTAAACAGATAAAGACTGTCGTCATAGCCAACGTGATACTTTGACAAAATGGTATTGGGAATGCGTTGGTTGGCTCGAACGCCTAACAGGGCATCGGCACGAGCCTCCTGAATCATTTGCTTAGCCCGCTGCCAGCTGGTAACAACCGGATGCAACTCTGCCATTTCTGGAAAGACGCGCTTTGCAAATGCCCACAATCTGCCTGTACCGTCTGCGTTAGTTAATCCTTTTTGAACAGGTCCCAAAACAACCACAGGCTTCGATGGGTCAAGTGGCTGTGCGGGAGGCGCTGTATGAACACCATAGGCCTTTTGCAGCTCTTCAATACGGCCACTTTCTTTCAGTTTTTGCAGCTGGTACGTCAGTTGAGGAATAAGCCGGGCGTGCTCTTCGTTTAGGTAATGAAAGCCTTGTTCGATAGAGAGTCGGTGAGTAATAAAGTTAGGGTTTTTGCTCAGCACAGACCCCTGATACTGGAAGTCCGCTATAAAGGCGGCGTCTACTCGACCAGCCTCAACCAGTTTTACTACTTGCTCTAAATCGGTTGGCGTGACAACAGAGGGCGGTTTCGAAAGCTGTTTGACGACGGCAGTAATTGAATCCATGCCGTTAACGTACGCCAGGCTGTCATAGTGCCCCGGGCGACAATAACCGCACTGACGTCGGTCGGTGACTGCCAGGATGTCAAACGTGAATAGTGGAAAAGGAACGCGTCGTAGTTCGTGCCGCTTGTTTTCTAAAGCAGTTGTTCTGCCGAGCTCCCCGGCAATGGTTCCCTCGGCGGCTAACTGCTCACCTCGCACCCGCGGCAGGTCTATATAGTTAAGTTGAATACCAAGTTCACGGTACGCTTCTTCGAGCACAGCGGTAACATAATTGGTAAAGGCACTCTCGTCCGGCGCACGGAAAGTGAGCTTTTCCTGGGCCATTGAAAGGCCCGAAAATAAGGTAGCCAGTAGTGCTACTGATACGACTCGCACGATGAGCTTCATACGTTAAAAATAACCCGAACACGAACAACAGTGAGCTAGTATAACAGCGAACACTCACTATAATAAATGGAGTATTTACGAACGTTTGTTGACACGCATAGTCAGAATCTCTAGCGTTTCACGCGTTGTCACCCAATCGGAGTTTGTTATGGTCAAAAGGTTGTTGTTTTTAGGGACATCTTGTTTATTAGCGTTAGGTACGGCTCAGGCTAACGAGGAGAGTTACCGTCATGTCATGCTGGCAGGCGGGGGGATGTCGGTGTGTTCCAGTATGGCTTCTGATAAATGCGATGACGCGGACTGGATCGATAATGACACCATGCGAACAGACCGTTACCTAAACATTTCTAAGAAGTTTCGCTCAAAAGTAACGGCAGAAGCTGTTTGGCCAACGTATCGTGAAGAGACTCGAAAAGAAGTCATTGATGCATTAGCGCTTATTTATGATCGAATAAAAGAAGATATTGTGCCGGAGCGAGTGTTTCTAAGGGAGTTTACACGGCGGGCGACTCAGCAGCTGTACAACAACTTATCTGACGCAGAGTGGAACCGTATCATTGATTTATTGGAAATGCCGGTGCCGGCCAATATGGAGGAAACGGTTAACCTAGATGATAACTTATCCGGAGAGTCGCGAGCTATTTACCGTCAGTTTGTTGGGATGGCAGAGACTGCCTCTGACGACAAACAGCCAACTATCTACTTCTTAACATCGTCGGCTCGAGACCCTTACGCTGAAATTGACTTTTACACTAGCGTCTTTGAACAGCTTGGCGCAAAAGCAAAGTGGCTTCCCTTGGACTCTGCCGTTATTGAAGCACGCCGAGAAGGGCGTTGTGACGAGTTGGCTGATGTACAGCAGGAAATATTAGGCGCCTACGAGCGAGATCGTGTTTACCGTGCAGATTATGCTAAACAGGTTGAGTTTTGTAAGTCGCCAGAAATGACAAAGGCAATGCTGTCAGATGCCGATGGGTTGTTTATTAACGATGGTAACGCTAACTATACACGCTCAACATTCGTAAAAAGCAACAACCAGATATCGGATGAACTGAAAGAAATAGTGGCGTTAGTGCAGCAAAAAGAGCTGGTCGTTGGCGGTGTCGGTGCTGGCGCCGCAGTTATGACGGCTAAGCCGATGGTGTCCAACGGAACAACGGCAGCTGCTGTGCAGTCGGGAGCCCTTGCTTCTGACCCACCGTTGCACGGCTGTGACTTAGACACCACTTGCCCGCCAAATACTGGCCCAGATACGCTGACCTATCATCCATTAGGTGGTATAAGCTTGTTTCATTTCGCGACGGTCGACTGGGCATTATCGGGGAATGGTCGCCACGGACGCTTGTTGAGATTAGCAGCTGAAACCTCTACTCCTTTGTCGCTGGGTGTTGATGAAGAGACGGCAATGACCATTAATCTCGAATCCGGCGCTTTTGATGTGCATGGCGAGCGCGGTGTGTTCTTTGTCGAAAATGCTCAGTCGACTGATAGCGCTGTTGCCGGAACTTTTCATTATTTAGTGGCCGGTGCTTCAGGCGTGATTTCACCCTTTGGTCTGCAAACGGCTGAATTTGCAGAAAGTGACGACGTTGTGCAAACGGCTCCAACGACAAACTTCCTGACGGATCGTGGCTTAATCGACTCTATGCGTATTTTATGTGGTGAGCGAAACCAAGTCAGCTTGCTGAATAAGAGTTATCGACTGGTCGCGCAAAAGGGTGAGTCGAGCCGTGTTCAAGCCGCCGGCGGCGAATGCCAAATTGTGAACGGTAGCATTGGCATCGCCTACCAGCTGGAAGAGAAGTTATGATGTAGCCTGACGTTATTACGTCAGGTCACATCTTTAATTCAGCAACTATGCCTAAATAACAAATGGGTGTTTGCGGTGTTCAGCATTGCACCTGATGCAATAGCATCAGGCTACGCCGAACTCGCTGCGATAAGCTTGAACTTTGGGTAAATACTCTTTGAACGTGTCGTCATCTTTCAAAAAGGTGATGACATCGTTCAGACTGACAATGCTAACCACTTTTGCTCCGAAGTCGCGCTCAACTTCCTGAATAGCCGACAGCTCGCCTTTTCCTTTTTCCTGACGGTCTAAAGCAATCAATACACCGGACAGCTCAGCACCGTTAGCTTGAACAATGTCCATGGCCTCGCGAATAGCGGTGCCAGCGGTAATAACGTCATCCACCAACATGACCTTACCCTCTAGCGCAGAACCCACCAGGTTGCCGCCTTCGCCGTGATCTTTCTTTTCTTTACGGTTAAAGCAGTAAGGTGTGTCTTGGTTGTGCTGGTCGTAAAGTGCAACAGCGGTTGCCGTGGCAATAGGAATGCCCTTATAAGCCGGGCCAAATAAAACGTCAAAGTCGATACCTGAGTCGACCAAGGCCTCTGCGTAAAAGCGACCTAAGCGAGCCAAGTCTGAACCTTTATTAAAAAGTCCGGCGTTAAAGAAGTATGGGCTGGTGCGACCCGACTTCAATGTAAACTCGCCAAACTTAAGAACACCACGCTCAATCGCAAATTCAATAAACTCTTTTTGATACGCTTTCATTCGTTAACTTCCTGAACTATTACTGACACTAGGCTAAAGCTTTTTTCTGAATATCGATAAGCTCGCGGATGCTATGGCGCGCCATATCGACCAGACTGTTCATTTCGTCGAAACTGAAGGCTTCGCCTTCCGCAGTGCCCTGAATTTCGATGAATTTGCCGGCTTCAGTCATAACAATATTCATGTCGGTGTCGGCTTTTGAGTCTTCGACGTACTCTAAGTCGCTTACTGGGTCGCCATCTAAAATGCCCACCGAAATAGCCGCAACCATTTCTTTGAGTGGGTTCACCTTAACCATGCCTTGCGCGCGCATCCAGTTCAGCGCGTCAACTAAGGCGACACAAGCGCCGGTGATAGAGGCCGTGCGTGTACCACCGTCTGCCTGAATAACGTCGCAGTCGACAGTAATCGTATTCTCGCCCAGCGCTGCCAAGTCGACACAGGTGCGTAGTGAGCGACCAATAAGACGTTGGATTTCCAAGGTGCGTCCGCCTTGTTTGCCGCGGGACGCCTCACGTTGCGAACGTGTGTGGGTGGCTCGCGGTAACATGCTGTATTCGGCTGTGACCCAACCCTGACCTTTGCCTTTTAAAAAGCGCGGAACGCCTTTTTCAACAGATGCGTTACAAAGTACTTTGGTTTCGCCAAACTCAATTAGCACTGAGCCTTCAGCGTGCTTGGTAAAGTTGCGGGTAATGGTTACTGGTCGAATTTGTTGTGCCGTACGGCCACTTGGACGCATGTCATCTCCTTGTTGAGTGAATGTCGCTGTGTAAGAAATTGAACGCAATTGTAGCAGAATTGCACGATTAATGGATCGCGATTCCGCGAACAACGTATTACACTAGAACGAGCAAAAGAATATGAGCGGGAGGCAGTATGTCGCGTTCAGATGATGAAGAATTTGAGCTGTTTCGTCAGGAAATGACGGACGTAACGCCGCTGGCGGGCGAAGAAGTAGCGGATATTAAGCAGGCTTTTGAACCAACGCTGGCGCAAAAAGAACGGCGCCGCGCGGCCGAAGCAGAGGAAGAAGAAAATGCCAACTTCCTGTCGACTGAGTATGTGGACTTGGTCGAGCCGGATGAAGCCATAGAGTTTCATCGCGACGGTGTTCAGGCCGGTGTGTTTAAGCGGCTGAAGCAAGGTCGCTATACTATGGAAGCAAGCCTGAACTTGCACCATCACTCGTTAGCGGAAGCGCGCACAGCATTATTTAATTTTGTGCAGGACTGCCATGCGGCGGGTGTAAGAACGGCTCTGGTGATTCACGGTATGGGTAAGCATTCAAAACCACACCCGGCGCTGATAAAAAGTTATGTGAATAAATGGCTGCGTGAATTGCCGCCAGTGCTTGCGTTTCATAGCGCGCAACGGCCGCATGGCGGCCGCGGTGCCGTGTACATTATGATGAAGAAGAACGCCGAACAGAAACAGAAAAATCGCGAAAAGCATGCGAAAAAATAAGGAAATATAATGATTCAAAGTATGACGGGCTACGCTCGCTACGAACATAAAGCCGACTGGGGCACCGCAACATGGGAAGTCCGCTCAGTAAACCAGCGTTATTTAGAGACCTTCTTCCGTTTGCCGGAAAACTTTCGCTCGCTGGAAAACGCACTGCGCGATAAATTTCGGAAAAATCTGCAGCGTGGCAAAGTAGAGTGCAAACTCTATGTGCACATGGATGAGGCACGCCAAAGTGAGCTGTCAATTAATGAAGAGCTAGCGAAAAGCGTTATTGCCAGCGCTAAGTGGGTGAGTCAGCATTCGGCGGCAGGCCAGTTGAACCCAATTGATGTGCTGAAGTGGCCGGGCGTGGTTAACGCCGACGAGCAAGGTACTGATGCACTGCAAAAAGAAGTACTGAAAGCACTTGATGCAACTATCGCTGAGTTCATAGAGAACCGTAAAAGCGAAGGTTCAGCTATTGATAGAATGCTGCAAGAGCGCCTGGATGGCGTCAGTAAACAGGTTGCTTTTGTCCGTGAACGTATGCCGGAAGTGATGCAATGGCAGCGTGAGCGCTTACTAACCCGTTTTGAAGAAGCGAAAATCGAACTTGACCCTCAGCGCGTTGAACAAGAAATGATTATGCTGGCGCAAAAAGTCGATGTAGCCGAAGAGCTCGATCGCCTGGACGCACACGTAGAAGAAGCTCGCAAAATCCTCAAAAAAGGCGGCCCCTGCGGACGTCGTTTGGACTTTATGATGCAAGAGTTCAACCGCGAAGCGAACACACTAGCCTCCAAATCAATTAACGCAGATATCACCGCTGCTGCGGTGGAGCTAAAGGTGTTAATTGAGCAGATGAGAGAGCAGATCCAAAACATCGAGTAAATTTCCTTACCCTATCTGATATTTTCCTAATGCTTCCAAAGCCCTTTTAAATAAAGGGCTTTTTGTTTTCAGAGCTTCCTGATTTTTCCGTTACGTAGCAGTTTTGTGGTGAGTGCGGCGGTGAGTATGAAACAGTTGTGAAAAACTAGAATGGTGAGTACTTTCTTGTAAAGAGTTTAAGAGAGGTACGCAACCATGGCTACGTTAACCGCAACGAAAATCGCATCATTGGACAGAAATAAACAACACGGGAAATATGCCGATGGCCTCGGTTTGTATTTTGTGGTCCCAAAGAAAGGGCATTCTTACTGGTCTTATCGTTACACTGTCCATGGCAAGCGCCGTGAAATGACGTTAGGCAAATATCCATTTATGGGGTTGGCCGACGCTCGCGGTGAACTATTACTGAAAAAGCGTGAGTTACTCAATGGGCTTGACCCTTTGGTAGCCAGGAAGAGGGAGGCTTGGTCGGGCATTGAAACCATGGACCATTTGTTCGAGGACTGGTTTACGAATGACATTCAACCAAGATTGAAACATCCGAACATTCCTGCTCGATTGTACCGAAAGGAGATGAAGCCGGTAATTGGCGATATGCGAATTGAGCAGGTTACTGCTAGGGATGTTCGAGAAGTGTTACAACGGGTGAAGTTAAGCGGACGGCCAAGCATTGCGAATGACGTTTTGATGTATATGAAGCAGCTGTTTCGTTATGCGGTGAAGCTTGATTTAACCCTGAATAACCCGGCAGCAGCATTTGGTACCAATGATGCCGGGGGCATAGAGAAATCTCGAGATCGCGCGCTTTCTCTCGTAGAAATCAAAGAGGCAACTAAGATTTTCCGGAAGCATATGGACCGCTTCGGTATGGATAACTACATCGCCGTTTGTTTATATCTGGTGCTTGGCGTCCGTAAAACTGAACTGACTGAAGCACCTTGGAGTGAGCTGGATTTAGTTAAAGCAGAATGGGAAATACCGGATGAACGGGTGAAGAAAGGCAAAGGTATTGTGATACCACTGCCAAGCCAAGCGGTTGAATGGTTTCACATGCTGAAAGCGCGTTCATTTGGTTCAGACTATGTTCTACCGGCACGAAGAGGTTCGAATAGACCTTTCATTGGTGGCGACACCATTAATCGTGCAATCAACAAAATGTTTGGTATCGAACAAGGTCGCAAACGCCCTGGGCCTAACTTGATGGGAGATATAGAGCATTTTACCGTACACGATTTACGCCGAACCTTTCGCAGCCAAGTGTCAGCACTAGGCTTCAGTGGTGCTGTTGGTGAGCGAGCTATAAACCATAGTCTGAAAGGCGTTGAAGGCATTTATGACCGTTACGATTACTACGAAGAGCGTCGGCAGGCGCATCAGAAGGTTGCAGATGTAATTGAGCCGCTGGTTTGGGTGGGAATGAATTAAACATACCCCAAAAGGAAACTTGCTAAACTTTTGAATGTCACATACATTGATAGAAGCAGTGTGTAATTTAATGTATAATTTCGTCCCGCTGCTGACCAAACAATAAGGATTATTGGTGTGACTGACTATAAAAAGCTTGAGAACCAGCCGCTTAAGCTGGTACTTGCCGAGTTTCGGTTTTCCCAAATTCTGCAAATTGAGCAATACATTCCGGAGCTCCAAGAAATGCTTCGGAAACAGTACCCTACATTCCGTAAAAGTGCAGAACAGTCCGTTCACGTGAAACCTGATGGTTTAGAACTCACCTCTATTAGCCGGTGGTCATTTGCATCAAGTGATAAAAAGCATGCTTTTGATATCAGTCAAGATCGACTAATTTACTTTACTAATGCATATCCGCGGTTCGAGGGCTTCGCTGAAGCTTGTAGAAACGTTCTTGATAAGGTTATTGAAATCATAGAGCCCTCATTACTATTAAGAGTAGGGTTAAGGTATTGTGATTTAATTACTGCTGATAATGAAGATGATTTCACTCGGTTAGTTGATAGAAAGTTTATTCCTACAGCAACGACGGCAGGAATAGGGAGAACGCGACACCTGAAAACAGAGAACTATGTTGAAACACGACATGGGACGCTATCTATTCGCTCCTGGTTTGGTGAGATGCCTCTAACCTGTCCACCCGATATTGATAATGTTCCGGTGCAAATTAAGCGTGATGACTCACCGTCATTAAGGTTAATTCTTGACTTCGATCATATTTGGGAAGCGGGTGACGAATCAGTGTCTTTTAACTGTGATGAGGTCCTTAAAAGACTTTCTGATCTACACGACGCTTCACGAGCAGCGTTTTGGGAAGTCACTACAGATTTTGCGAGGGACGAAAAATGGAATTAGCTGCCCCAGACTTCAATTTAGCAACTCAAGATCTTCAAGGGTACATTTATAGTAAACGGGCATCGCAACCAGCTATAACGCTGACATGTAAGGACTTAGAGTCGCCTATCCCTGGAGTAGTTCATGGTTCCGGGGGAAAGTTCACCGTGACTCTAGCGCAATCTCATAGCGGAGCAGGAATTTCTTTCGTAGTTCAAACAGGGAACTCAATAGCTATTGCGGTAGAAAAAATCTGTGGAACTTTCGGACTAACGAAAGAACAGCTTGCTGAGGTTTTAGGAACTACCAGGAAAACGATATATAACTGGATTGAGGGTGTTGCCCCACGTTCTAATACGCTGGTTCATATTCATGAGCTCCAAATGACTGCAAATGAATGGGTGAAAAGCGGTTTACCATTTCCAGGTGAGCAACTGCGTGAACCGGTAATTGAAGAGCTATCTCTTTTCGATCTTATTAAAAAGGGTGAAAAGGACTTAATTTTATTTGCTGGCAACAGATTAATGTTGCGTGGAGCAAAGAACAAACCACTGTCAGATCCATTTGCTTAAAGGTTACGAGTTATGATGGGAAGCAAACTCGAAGAAAATGGATGGCGGCAAGGTTCAATTCTTAGAGATGAGGACGCGGCAGAGCTTGCAAACCTGTGCGGGCTAGAGCCTAAATTTGAGTACTATGCCGTTGTATCCTCGCAGTCTTGTGATATCGCGAACGACAATTTAGCGCTTGAACCGAATGTTGAGGTTTATTTTGTGCAAGGCGGCTTGGATAGTTTAAATGGCAATTATCGGCATAACAAAAATGCTCGAATACTACATACGAGGTTCATTCAAAGAGTTGGTAGCAATACTCTATCGGAAGAAAAACTCATAGAAATTAAAGCCTTTGATAAACAATTCATAGCTAAAGCTTGGTTTTCAGAACGCTCTCCGGATGATGCTAGGTTATTTGAAGACTACGACTTGCGACATTTTTCTGATTGGCTTGCCGCTAGGTACTCGCGTCCAGCTTTACCTAGTGAGTTCAATAGGCGGATTGATAAAGCGGACCGTAAAGGTAAGCTCAGGCAAAAGGCAAAGAAAGCAACTAATGAGCTGTCTGGAATGTACGTTGAAATCCATCCTTTTGATGAAATTGCCGATGGTGAGCAGTACCGAGTAAATCTCTTAGGTACTGTCCCTGTAGATTTTGACGGTGATAGTAGCGCTGCCGAATCAGCACTTGAAAAACATGCAGAGGTCTTACGCGCTGCACATATGGATGTCACCATTCGACTGGCCAGAGAAGACGAAATTTCTATTGCTGTTATCCGCAGATTTAAGCGTTTTTATTATGATGATCTTTCTTATAGCACCGGCACAGCTCTACCTGTAGAAGTAATGAAATAATATTATTCTAGAATTCTTATAGTGCACTATCTGGAACTGTAAGCTCGATCAAATAAGGTCATAGTCAAACTCTTATTGGGTTTTAATTTGGTTCAAAAAGGCGACGAGTTTACCGCTATTCAAAGGGGGAGCCTCTACGTCTAGTCGGTTCCAGTGTTCAACAATTTTATTTTCGTGAGTGTTCAATGGGCGCCCGCCGCCTCCCGAGTTATTGCAGGTTCCAGCGCTTAGGCATAAGTTGATATCACCATACTCGATTAGTACTCTCACGCAGACAGGTTCCCCTGCTTTTTGTAACTCTTTTATAGTGCCGTTGAGCCAACCTGCTTGGCTGCTATCCCAAATTCGGTCTTGCTCGTTGATTATGACTTTAATCATTGCCCTTCCTTGTATTAGATTTGCTATTTCATGGGGTTAAGGAAGGGGCGACTGCAAACTGCCCCTGATAACGTTAGTTCGGCGTCGAGCGATAGTGTTCAGGAACCTTTGTGCCATCTTTCTTGGTGTGCGCAGGAACGTGAACCTTCTTTTTGCCGCTTGTCGTCTTAGCCATGCGATCATCCTCATGGAAATTTAGACTAAAGGTCTCAGCAAGGTACGAGCCAGCTCCTTGCCTTAAACTAATAAGTGGGGGTGGGTGGTCAAAATTTCAACAAGAGATTGGCAGTGAGAGCTCTACCCAGACTTTTCGTAAACTGTCATAGTGAAGTGAACGGGTTCGTTAGTGCTGTTTTGGTAGGTGTGTTCGACGTCCATCTCGGCGGTCATCGAGTCTCCTTTCGATAAGGTATAAATTTCTCCATTCACCAAAACGTCTAAATTACCCTCCTCAACGTGAATGAGTTCAATGGTGCCTTTAGAGTGCGCGTCAGATACAAACTGCTCTTTGGGAAACATAGACCACCGCCATAACTCAATCATGATAGCGCCCTTTGAACCGGCAAGCAGTCGAGCAGAGCCCCCATGATCACCATTCCAAAGTGTCGGAATATCCTGAGGCTGTCGGATCGTTACTTTTGGATCGTCTGACACAGCGACTATATCCGCGACAGAAACGGCTAGTGCATTGGCTAATTTGCATAGAATTCCGATGCTTGGGTTTGCACGCCCTTTCTCTATTTGCACGAGCATTCCCTTGCTAATTTCGGCGCTCTTAGCGAGTTCATCAAGAGACATACCGTACTGCTTGCGAAAGCTGTTGACGCGTTTGGCGATAGCTTCATTAATAGCTGTTTTATTCTTTTCGGTCATTATATTGACTATTTAGTTGTTTATATTAGACTGGCGATATTTTCCATTATCGTTGACTTCAACGATTAGAACAACGCAGGAAGTGATAATGTTTGAGTTTGTCAGCGTATTCGTCATGGGTGCCGTAATTTCTGGTGGATTGATTATCGCGATTGGTAGCCAGAATGCATTTCTGTTAAAAACGGGGCTAACGAATAATCATCCGTTTGCAGCCGCGACAGTTTGCTTTGTAGGAGATATTCTGCTTATTGGCGCGGGTGTATTTGGTGTTGGCGCGCTATTTTCGATTGAAAGCATTTGGGGGCAAATGCTGAGCTTGGCGGGCGCTATTTTCTTAATTTGGTATGGAAGTAACGCGCTAAAGGCTGCAATAAAAGGTGAAAATCGATTATCGATAGACGAGAGTGAAAGCAAAAGAACATCGCTTAAGAGCGCATTAGTTATGGCGTTTGCAATGACATTTCTAAACCCACACGTTTATATCGACACTGTTGTTCTAGTTGGCGGTGTTACGGCAGGACTTGAGCAAGCCAATAGACCGTGGTTTGTGGCCGGGGCTTTATGTGCTTCTGCAACTTGGTTTTATACACTGGTATTCGTTGCAAAAAAACTTGCTAGCAAACTGAATAAACCAAAAACTTGGCGTATTATCAATGCATTAATCAGTGCGGTAATGTTTTTAATTGCGGGTCGTTTATTAGTAGATGTGATTCCGTATTGGCTTTAGAGGCTCAAGGGTACGAATAGAAGGTTTACATGGTTGACTTCTCTTGGACAGCAATAGGTTTTGGTGTGTTTGCGATTGTGATGTTGTCGGTGTGTGGACTGTTATATGCGAACGCCGATCGGTTGGAAGCGACGCTTAAACGCTGTTTTCATAAATAAAGTTCGTTGGCTCGAAAGATTCAGTCAGTGGCTGACGCAATAACATCAAGCCACTGACTGTGTATCTAAGTTTGTCCGGTTAGAACTGTTGCAAGCTTGCTTGTAATGCTCTATAGCGCTGAATGAGCTTTAGCAACTGAGCTTGGTGCTTGTACAGAGAGTTAAGGCTGTTGATAACTCGTTCGTAAACCAGGCGCTCCCAGTCTGGGATGTCGGCAAAACGGTTTTGGCTAATTTCGTGGTAGTCGACTCGCTTGGGTGACTTTCTGCCACCATAGAAAATAGCTCGGTGCCAACTATGGTTGATGCCGCTTCGGCGGACACAAACCTGAAGCGCGTATTCAAACGGATAATCTACTTCCATTTCAGCAGCCGCAGCGCGGTGACATTCAGTGAATGCATCAACAACTTCATCCGCGAAGCTGGCAAGTCTGTCCCGTTGCGACTCTATCCATTTTTCAACATCGCTTAACTCACTTGGCGCTGGCTCAAAGCCCCCGAATACTAGTACCCGCTGTAAACTAAGAAACTGGTAATTACTGCTCATTACGGGGCCCCTTCAATTCATTTAGGTGCCGCTCTAATGATTCCAGCAAGCGAATGTTCATTAGCGTTTTACGCCGAATAGTCATGAGGTTTTGATTGATACGACGGCACAGACTGAAAGCGAACTCGGTGTCCAAAATGATGGGTAGTTCCCAATCGTGTGCTTTGTTGAAACGATTAGCGAAGTAGCCGTGTTGCCCTTCTTTGGGCAGATAATGGCTTATCACGTTGTGTTTGCCGCTGCCGTCGTTTTTCTTTTTAAACTCGTTGTAATACCAACTGAGTTCGAATTTCGGCGCCGCTAGCCGAACTCGGCAACCATAGTGGCCGGGATAACCATCGCTAGCGGTCGTTCGGTGGGCTCGATTATGAATCCAAAAGTGATCAGCGGCACGGTTGGCTATATAAGCTAATCGAACCTGGTCAACACGGCACATATCATGGGTGTGTTTGGCAAAATCGTGGCTATTGGCAAATGCCTGATTAACCAAGTTTGTATCGGCAGTACGCATCTTTGCTTGCCACGCTTGAATTAGGTCTTCAAACTTCATGTTTTTCTCCTGTACGTATGAACGTTGAAAATCCTAATGTGAGCGACTGCGGAAGCGCGCACCGCTAATTGCCTGTTTTGGTCAGTTCTAGCCGATTGCTATGAATTAATTTCCCAAGAGTTCAACCGAGTATGAAGGGGAACTCTCCAATTCCTTTCCAGTAACCTATCTGATGTGGGAAGTTAGCAGCCCGCTCCAGGCAGCCACGCGACAACGTCAGGCGGAAATAGAGTACCGTCTGCCAGACTAATGTGGGAAATGGGTATCCTGCCCATAACAATCTTTTCCAATAGAAATTACCTATCGAAAATCGTCGTACAAATCGTGAAGTGGATGGGTGTGGTTAAATATTGGGTCGAAATGGAAGTCATCAAACGAATTGTCCGGGTTATTTGGGTTGAGAGGATCATCAGAGGCGCTATGTGAATTCTTTCGATGGCTTTTAGAAGCGTTAGATTGAAAGTCACTTGCAACAAGCAAGGGTTTATAGTTGATCGGAAAAAAAAGTTTCCGCAAACCGCGAAAGAAGGTTGCAAGTCCTTTAATCACCAACGCAACCGCACTGTTCATCGTCGCTAATACCCAAGCGGACGGAATATAACTAAAGCCAGATAGCCAAGCTTCAATGCTACCTAGTATTAATAATCCGGCCGATGTCCAAATCCAGTATTTTTTCAGCACTGCTCGTCCTCCCCTAGCTTCACAATCAGCATATCAGAGCGCTCAAAAATGCAACGTTTCAGTCAACGAGCAGTGCCAAAACTTTCACATGTGAAAGTTCCCAAGGATTGGAAAGTGCTAAGTAATCAATAGAAAAAATCTGATGCTAGAGGGCTGTAATCGCCCAAATTGGACACGAACACAGACGTAGCTACTTCCAAAGCTGATCAACAATAACCGTCTTCAAACATTAATCATGAGATACGATGTCGGGGTAATGAACTTGGGTCGGAGTGGAAATAACAGTAGAAAACTTGAACGGATAGTTAAGCTACTTAACGTGCAAAACGGCGAGCCCGAAATTGTGTATTACCCGAGCCTGTTCTGCCAGCTGTCACTGCCGATGACGAGCACAGAGCAAAAGCTGTTTCTCCGAGACTCTGGCAAAGTAGCGATGCAATTGAGTACAACAGGCCATCTACCTTATGGCACTATCACTAGACGCATTCTTTTCTACATCGCCAATCACATCTCTCGCAGTGGAATGATCAATATCCCGAAATCTCAGGCTTCTTTACTGAGAGCATTAGGCCTTGGTACCAGTGGAGCAGACGTAAAGCGTTTGAAAGTTCAGTTGCAGGCTTTCTCTGATATCACATTGACGGTGTCACGTGACCAAGAAACGGTTATAAGCTACGCTCCCTTATTTGAGCAGTCCGGCGTGCGGTACCTAAATGGAATTTTGCCGCAGCTTTCAGAACCGGCTAAACAGCAGATATTCCAGCCACTAACACCGTTGAACAAGAGTGCTGTTGAAGCGCTGATTCACACACCTTTCGCATTCGATCTGTATACGTGGCTGGCTTGGAGAGCTGTATCGTTAAAAAAGCCGGTTACTCGTGTTAGTTGGCTTCAGCTACACAGGCAGTTTGCGAGTAATCAAAACTTAGCAGCATTTAAACAGCATTTTAAACGACAATTGGCACTTGTAACGCTGGCATACCCAGCGATAACCGATAAAGTTATATGCGAGTCAGAAGTCTTGGTGTTAAAACGCTATCAGCCGCATGTAATGCCTCGTCCCACCGCCACAAAGCTTTCCACAGCTAGTGTTGAATAAGCCATTTTATCCACGTGTTTCCGCCTGCAAAGTCAATTATCTAACCGTGAATACCTGCAAGTACTGAACTGACTGTTGATTAAGTCGTTAAAATAACCAAAGGTGGCGCGTGCGTTTACCTATTGTGTACGTACTCTTATTCATAAAACACGTGCATGCACCTATCATAATAAGGCTTTTAACTCGCGCACGCCCAATGTTCTCGAACGTTGCAGCTAAGTGACGTTCTTACGCCAATTAAATCAATTAAAAATACAAATATACAATTATTAGCTGCGCTGAGTTGTGAACAAAAAAATCGGGGTAAACAGCTCTAACTGCCCAAAATGGGAAACTTGGGACCGGTGGTATAAGGGTGAGCAACGGTAAGCTAACGGCATTAATCGAAAAGCACGACGCGCGAGGAGAATGCCGATGTCGCCAGAACTAAAGCTAATTAGCCAGGCAATGACAGAGTTGAAGAAAGTACAGTTGGTAACTAAAGAGTACATGACAGCGGAGGAATGCGCTAAATATTTGGGGCTATCTCGATCTGCCATTTACAAGCTCACGCACCGAAAAGAAATTCCCCACTTCAAACCCAGTAAGCGTGTCATGTTTAAACGCTCTGAAGTTGATGCATGGATTCAGAAAAGCTATGTCCCAACAAAGTAAAAAACGAACGCAAGCGTCACTATCAGCGCCGTTTGATAAATATATTGATGAAAAGCTGCGTGCGGAAATAACCGGCATAAGCCGGACAACGTGGTGGCGGTTGGAGCGTCAGGGCAAAACGCCACCGGTTTATCGTATTGGGCAGATGAAGCGGTGGTTGCTTTCGGAAATTTTAGAGTACTTTACGGACTAGTAATTTAGTTATTTACACACATAAGGTTAATCTTGATTTAATCGATAGCTATAGGGTAGTCTCAAAAGTTAAGATTAAACATTCATTTGTGAGCGGGTGCCCGGTAGGCTCCTAGCAGTTTACTCTACACTAACATTTGTAAAATTCACATTTAGGGGAAGATATGAGTGCGATTGAGTTTGATCGAAATATTGACAAGGTTTTTGCTCAAGCGGATGAATTAGGGGTTTGGATTAATTGTGGCTGGACAGTCGGCATACCTAAGGACGTTGCAGTTGACTATGTTAATTCTCGAAACACAAATCCAAATGCTGGTTTTTTTGACCATCAAGGTAACGTAATTCTCAGTCACAACGGTGGTAAAATCACTTTTACTCAACAGGAAGGTGAGGCACTTATCGATCTTATAAAAACAGCCTATCTATGAATTTCGGCCGATGTATTGGGGTTTCAATTAAATTGGGCGCGATGAAAACGTTGATTTTTAATGGCATAATATCTCAAGTGAATCACGTTAATGAATATTGACTACAATGTCATTGCTACGGGTCTGCTTGCTCCCGTAGCAGTATTAGCTATAAAAACACTACTCGACTTTAGCCTCGCACATATTTTTGTAAAATATTTTTGGTGGTTGCCAGTGCGAGGATTATTTCGTGAAAAACCTCCGAAAATTTCGGGGCGATGGATACAAGAATGGGATGCTTCGACAAGCAAGAACTTTATTACAGCCACAGACACTCAGAGTGCTACAACTATTAAACAATTTGGTAGCTATTGCCTAGCCGAGTATAATTCAAAAAACGTGAAATATCGGTTATTTGGAAAAATAAAAAATTCATATTTGGTGGGTGAGTGGTACGACGTAAAGCAGAAAACTGCTTACTTCGGGAGCTTTCAACTGAGGATCTTAGATTTATCTACTCTTGAAGGTAAATATATTGGTCATTCTCGCCAAACCTGTGCAGTAGAGGAGGGGGATTGGAGTTGGCGACGAGAGTGAATAATAGATTCGTGAATGATCTCATGTTAATTCGATACTCGTAAATACACTTAATCTGAAAATTTAAACTTCTGAGCAACGTACTTAGCGGTGTTCTCGATGTTAGGGAAAACGGTGCTCTCATTGATATTAAGCTGATCTAACTCGCGTAGAATGCGTAATTTATCGCCTACTCGAATTCGAGAAAACTTAATATCATGATTCGTCTCTTCATCAAAAATTGCATCTTCGCCGAACAATAGGAATGCTCCTGCCTGCGAAGTTATTCGGTTGTTATTCCGCTTACCTTTTACGCAAATGATGCGTCGCAGATCTTCCGCTTTTATTTCGTTTCGAAAATGCGGCTTTTCCTGCTTTATGAAGTCAAGAAGCTTTTGTACCGCCGGTTGGTCGTTGAAGTCCTTTTTATCGAAATCGATCTGTCGTTTATCGGCCTCCGTCAATCTGGCCAGGTTGGCAATACAGCTGGTAAGATCTGAGTCAAAGTACCTTATTTCATCGCGCTTGACATTAAATACGATGACTTCACCTTCCTCTGATTGCATTTCTTTACAGGCAAAAAATAGAGCTATTAGTGGGTTAGTGGTGATATCCAACAATCGCGTCGGCAAAGAGTAATGCTGCATTCTGACTAATCGATCAAGAGTACCGCTATCGTTTTGAAATTGATCTGAGTTAGCCACGAGTAACTCTTGGTAAAGGCGTTGCTCTTCCTGTCGATAGAGAAAGTCACCTTGTTTGTTTGTGCGAAAAACGGATGGTTCTAGTTTGAAACTTTTTGACGCGTGACCTCTAAAGAAAACCTCATAGCCTTGCTCAGTCTGGGCCCCTAAAACCGATTCAATAAAGCCTTGTAACGAACGCTTAGCGGCCAATGATTTGTTAATCGTACTAACTGAACTCTTTTTAACCTTTGGTTCGCCGCAGTGCGCCGGAATCAGTTCTTTTTTTGCTAACCTTGGTAGCAGCTCATCATCCTTGATTGCCCAGTGAGTTCTATTCATTTCCCAGTCACGTATATCAAGAGAAGTCCGTAAAGGTTCTATCTGATCAAACGGAATGGGAGGGACATCACCTAAAAATTCAAACTCTATATAAATCTGACGACCTTGCTCTCGAACTAGCGTTAAATAACCGATTCGAACGGGTTCGTCGCCCTCATAAGCAAAAATTGTTGGATAGCTTTTTAAGGCCTCAATAACATCGGAGGTAAGGTGTTTGTGCCTGGCAGCCACCGAGTCGGTGGTGTACTCAAGAAAACGGCTTTTATCGAACGTATAACCGTTGTTATCGTTCTCCCAAGCATTATTAGAACTGGTGACCAATAGGTTATACATTTACTTGCAGACTCCCGTTATTTTCTCGGCGGATTTCTTACCAAGTCCAGGAACTTTACATAGTTCACTTATTGATGATGCTTTAATTTGTTCAACACTTTTGAAGCCATTTTCATAGAGAGCCTGTGCCGTCTTCAAGCCAACACCGGGTAATGCAGTGAACTGGGCGTAACAGTAGGAATGTGGAAAATCGTCGTAGCGGCTAGTGAGCTTCTGCCAAATAGTTTTGAAGTCCTTAGAGCGCTCAGACAACTGATATAATTTTTGTATTTGCTCATCATGGTCGAAGCTACTCTCAACAATTGAGCGGAATTCGATGAGAAATGGTAAATAATAAGCGGGTTTTACAGGCCCGATATCGCTGGCATGATTGCTCTCATATGATAATTCTTCATCTTCCAAGTCGGTAGCAAATACCCAGATTCCATCTCTCTGTGAACCGTACTTCGGAGCTTCGCTGGGCGGCCCCACATATATCTCACCGTGATGCTTCAAAACTGACAAAGGGGTTCTAATTTGCAAGGTTGCAGTAAACTGAACACCTTTGATGATATCTTGGTTAGCTCTGAAGGAGTCATCATTTAAACCAAATGCGTCGCTTGTCGGCTCACTCTCATGTTTAGGTGTTATTTTAAATAGCTTTTTCAACCATCGCACTGCTTGCGTCTCCTTGGTTTATTAGCAAGCAACTTTTGCTGTTCAGCCTTTATTTTTTTGAGCAATGACTCGGCAGAATTTTCGCCCGTAATAAGATCAGGGTTTGCGGCGCGCCAATCAGCTGTAAGTTCGCTGCGAAAGGCTTTGGCTAAAATGGATTGAGTTAGGTTATTGACACGTTCTAGTGCCGCATTGACTGTTCCCTCAATGCGGTCGGCAAGGGTGAATAACTCTTTAACACGGCGGACGATTTCGGTTTGTTCTTCTATCGGTGGAAGCTGCAAAGGGTATGTAGCTAAGCTTTTTGCGGATAAATTCGGCTGTGCAGACCCATTGTCAAAGTCACTAATTAATTTTTTTGCTAAAGGGCTGATAAGAAAATAATATGCAAAGTCCCGCTGTATATTGTCTGTAGGTCTAACAATTACGAGAGAGGATGCAATAGCACCAAACTCGTAATGTACACGAGCTGTTTTCCCTATTGTTGCACCGCGAAGGCAATAAACTAGGTCTGTCGATTCAGTTTTTCCACCGCCTAAAGAATCATATTTTTCAGGTGAAATGAAATTCATCCGCTCGTCGGAAAGCGTGCCATCAGGATCAATATGTCCAGTATTAATAAATGGGATCCCCTGCTTCACATACTCGCTTTTATTTGGATAATTTTTTCCTCTATCTCCATTTATTAGGCTAACAACAGATCCAAGTCTCAGCCAAACCCACCCTTCTACAGCTTCAATATAGTATTCATCTTCATATAACTTTGGCAATTTACTATTGTGTTTTACAGCTACACTTTCGAAGTTATTAATCGTCCGCCACTCTTCCGTCAATTTTCCACTCACGGCGGCGGCGAGGACGGATTGGCGGAAGGTTTTTAGGATTTCGGGGATGCGTTCGAGGCTTGCTTTGGTGGTTTCCACCTGAGCAAGGAGATTGTTAAGTTTCTCCGCGATGACTGCTTGTTCCTCAAGCGGTGGCAAAAGAAAGGGCAACGTTTTTGCTGTAGAGCCTGACATTTCCTTAAAAGTTGTCCCGGTGCCCATTCTTTCGGCTACATTTCTAATGCTACGCAGATAGTAATAGGCGTATCTGGAATTAACACCATATGGGAAAACGAAATTCTTAAACCCTTGATTCGTTGAAATGTCATTTTTAGCAATGGCAACATATCCGATTGGGGCGCGGCTACTGAATAGCAAACTACCTTTAGGTAGGAGTTTTGCCGAACTTGAGTCGTAACCTTTTTGGCTTAGATCTCTAGAGCCCAAACCGATATACATTTCTGAGTACCCGCTCAAGTCGGCGGGTGTCAACCAGGGAACTCCAGTACCGGGCTCTTTGAAGTTTTCAGGATCACCTGCTTTGGGAGTTCCTCCAGCAACAACCTCGGCTATATCCCCAATGCTTAATCGAATCCAATAATGTGAATTGACTAAATCCATCAGTTAGCCTCTTTTAATAAGACTAACAACCCATTTAGCTCATTCAGCGCAGCTTCTAGCTCTACTTTCGCTTCCCGCGCCAATACTTCTGGCTCCGGCAAATCAGCGGCGTCAACGCTGTCTTTGTCTATCAGCCAGCTAATATCTAATGAGTCGCCTTTGGCTTCCGCTATCCAATTGCGGTTAAAGCAACGCCAACGAGAGTGAAGTAGTTTGTCATCAACGTTCTTATTTTCTGCTGCGGCCTCTTTATCCACGGCAATCTCTTCAGCACCAAAACTGTACTCGCCTTCGGTGCGTTCACTGGTGCCATCAGCTTTGTCGCCGAAAACAGCTTCAAACGGGGCCAGATGACTATCGCCAAAGGGGGTACGCTTACCAAAACTAGGCATATTGGTACGAAGGTCATAAACCCAAACGTTTTCAGTACAACTTTGCTCTTGGTACTTGTCTTTCGCTGAGCCTTTGGTGAAAAAAAGCACGTTAGTTTTCACGCCTTGAGCATAAAAAATGCCTGTAGGTAGTCGCAAAATCGTGTGCAAGTTACACTTGTTCATTAAGTCGCGACGCACTTCTGTCCCGACACCCGCTTCAAATAAGACGTTGTCAGGTAAAACAACTGCAGCACGACCACCGGGTTTTAAGTTTCGATAAATGTGCTGCAAAAACGCCAGCTGCTTGTTGCTGGTTTTATAAGTTAAATCATCACGAGTATTTGATGCTTCACCACCTTTACTGGTGCCAAACGGCGGATTAGCTAAAATAATGTCTGCTTGTTTTAATGCTTTACCAGCATCACCCAAAGCGTTACCCAAATGCACTACGCCTTCGTCGTCGCCTTCCATGCCATGTAACAGGCAATTCATAAGTGCTAAGCGCCGAGTATTTGGAACCAACTCAACGCCAATAAAAGCGTTGTTCTTTTGAAACTGAGCTTGCTTGGAGGGCAAGTCTATATAATCATCGGTCTGGTCTCGCATGTATTGATCCGCTGCAACCAAAAAGCCTGCCGTGCCTGCTGCTGGATCTTGAATAACTTCACCTATCTGAGGCTTGATGCATCGAACCATACTATTGATAAGAGCGCGAGGCGTAAAATATTGACCTGCGCCAGATTTAGTTTCACTGGCATTCTTCTCGAGTAAGCCTTCATATAAGTCGCCAAGGCCGTCTTTTTGTGCGCTAAACCAATCAATTTGGTCCAGCGTTTTTATCATTTGCTCTAAATGGCGGGGCTCACGTAGACGAGTTTGTGCATCGGAGTAAATAGCACTTATAAGGGGATCTTCATGAACAACGACTTCTTTAGTCTGACCAGGATTTTCCGGATCCGCCTCCATACGCTTACCCGTCGATAACGCGAGCAAAATGGCTTTGTAATCGTTCAGCAAATTAATCCCTGACTTACTATTTAAGTCAGTCCATCGGCACCCTTCTGGTAGCGGATGGCGTTTCAATACCCCTGCTTCGGTATTCTCATGCACCATTTTAATGAACAGTAAAAGTACTAGCTCTGTCACGTAATCAGAATAGTTGATACCGTCGTCACGCAGTACATCACATAAATTCCAAAGCTTTTGAACGATATCGTTGTTTGTCATTGTTGTCCCTGTAAGGTATTAAATCCGATCGCAGTATTATACATATTTTAGGCCGATTTCGGCGGCCAGATGCCTTCGCTAAGTTCATCCAGCACGGTGTCTAATTGGTTACCAAGTATTTTATCCAGACGCTTTGCTCCGCCATTGTCAGCGAACCGGTCATTCACGAATGCTTTATCAATGATGACTTCGTGAACCAATTGCTTGCCTAAACGTTCTAGCCATTTTCGTTGAGCTGGCGTCCACTGATGGCTTTGGTAAATACGTTGCATGGCCTGTGCCACACGCTGCTCAAATGGAATGAGTGGTTCACCAATGGCTGCCCGTCGAATATGACCGACAATACTGGCCGCAATGTCTTGGTTGGTTTGATTGCGCACAGCTGTTTGCAATTTCGCTTCATTGTAACCAGCACTATCCAGCATTAATTTGATTTCTTTAAGCTGTTCGCGCGTTAAGTCTCTCGGCTTATTAACGACGACTGATAACGCGGCGTTTTTATTCAGTTGATCTTTAATGAACTGGTTAAAACTGTCCAAGTAATCTTCCGGACGTTTATGAGGGCCATACGTTTGCTCTCGTTCACGCAGCTCGTCCTCATGCTCGGAAATAATAGGTTGGCGCTCACTGCCCAATAATTCATTTACTTCAGCAAGCTGGTTGATAAGCCCGGTGTGCTTCTTAATAAATTCAGAAGCTTGCTTAGGGCCTAATTGGCGTAAATGAGTGTGTAATGACTTCGGCTCAACGCCCCACAGGTCGTTCAACTCCCCAAGCTTTTCCTTTAATGCCGGTTTGGATTCGGAGCGCTTTTCGGCCTTACGCAAAACACGCATTACCTTTTGACTTAGCTGACTGAGAATAACGTCCGCATGCGTTTCATCAGATTGCTCGCCAGGAACATTGAGTGCGCGCTCCAGGGTTTCGTCATCAGTCAGTTCTTCCACCAGCTGCTCAATGCTGATGTTTGGGTCGCGTACCAGTGGCTTCATGGTGTTCACATCATTCAAGGCTGCATAGATATCAACCGGGTCATAGATGCGAAATACAGTTTTACCGATTTCATCACATCGACGCGTAGCTCGGCCAATCATTTGCTCGTAAAGAATGCGCGATTTAACGCGTCGCATGAATACAAGATTACAAATCTTAGGAACGTCGATACCTGTGGTTAATAGGTCTACGGTTACTGCGATATTCGGATAGCGCTCGTTTTTATACTGACGAATAAGCTGATCAACTTTGTCACTTTTGCCGGTGATTTTGGCAACCGCGGCCTGATTGTACTCACCGTTGTAGATCTCTTTAAACGCATCATCTAATAAGCGCTTTACCATGTCCGCATGCAGATCGGTGGCGCAGAAGATCATGGTCTTTTCATCACCGAACGGATCAAGCTCTTGCACTAATTGTTCGCATATTACACGGTTAAAATTCTCGTTAATGACTCGGCGGTTGAATGTATCAACTTCGAAATTGAGCTCGTCTTCAAGCTCCGCTGACTCGACTTCTCCGGTTTGCGTATTTATAGCGCTAACTTGCTCACCTTTTGAGAAGTTAATGCCGTTTTGGGTGAGAAGTGTCTCGTAGCGAATAGGAGGCTCGTGATCGATAAGCCAGTCATCGGCAACTGCCTCTCGGTATGAGTAGGTGTAAACAGGCTTGCCGAAAATATCGCTGGTATGTTTTGCTGGAGTTGCTGTTAAACCCACCTTTACAGCGTCAAAGTAATCCAGTACTCGGCGATAGCTAGAAATATATTGGCTTGCATCACGGGTTGCGAGTTCACCTTCTGTCATTTCTTGATCGAGTGTGTATCCGCGATGAGCTTCATCCACGATAATACAGTCAAATTGATCTATTGTTGGTGGGTTTTCGTCTTTAAAAACACGGTAAACCATCGCCTGAACAGTAGCTACCTGGATCCGTGTTTCGGCCTCGGCAGCCATGTCGCCTAATTCCGCTACATTGTATATTTGGGATAGTGTTAAATTACCTTCCAATGGCACGTCGTTGAATGCATCTATTGCTTGACCACCAAGCGATCTTCGGTCTACCAAAAATAGTATTCTTTTAAATCGTTCAGTTTTCAGAAAGCGATACATTAACCCAATGGCTGTACGTGTTTTACCAGTACCTGTCGCCATTGCCAGTAATGCACACCGTGCTTCCTCCGAAAGTGCATTTTCAACTGCTCTAATGGCCTTTTGATGGTAACCTCGAAGATCTAGGTAGCCAAAAGGTTCACGCTTCAACTTTTGCTCTGCTTCCTCTCTGTTGCGAGACAACAGGTCTAACAATCCTTCCGGCGAGTGGAATGCTTGAAGTGCGTGCTTTGTATTTGATGGTCTTCGAACATCTCTAAACCAAGTTCCTGAATGTTCTGCTAGTTGTGGTACGTAAGGTCGACCATTGCATGAATAAACAAACGGCACTTGATAGAAACGAGCATCTCCATCCGACCAAGGCTTATCACGCCCTTCGAGTTCCCACGCAGCTCTCATTGAAGCATCAACCTGAAGCCCGTAACTGTATCGCTCTGCTTGTTTTATTTTTCCAGCGACGTTCTCATTTTCTTTCTTGGCTTCAACGACAGCGACAGGGGTGAGACCAGCAAACAAAACATAATCGGCTCGGCCGCCTTTGCTTTCATGTTTGGTTGGCCATTCAGCAATTGCCTTATTCTTGCTTTTTTCTGGACGCACACCGCTCTTGTAGGTGATGTCTTGGCTATCAGCTTCCCAACCGGCTTCGGTTAGCTGTTGGTCAATCAGAATCCGAGTAAGTTCTTCGTTCAGAACAATGTGTTGGCTTGCTATTTTGGTTCTTTGAGTAACAGCAGAACGCTCTTTACTTTTGGCCGACTCGTCTTGCTGCGCAATTTGACGTTGTAATAATTGGAGTTTACTTTCGTACGCTTCGCGTTGACGATTCAGCGCTTGTTCATGAGTTAGTGCTTCCGCAGTTTTGGAACGCGATTCTTGATCCATTTCATGAGCCAAAGCCTCGTACTCATCTTTCTCTTTAGCTAGTAAGTCCTGAAGTTGCTGGCTGTTGTCCAACTCCATATTGGCTTGCTGCAAATCGGTTTTTAATTTGTCGATTTCAGCTTGCAGGTGGCGAAGGTTTGAGCTTGGATCTGATGGGGCTATAAACGGACCAGGATTGAATTTAGTTCCTGACTTGCCAAATGAGCGGTGAAACCAGACAGCTAACGAACGTGCAATTTTGAGCCCATTTAAGGCTTCTTTATGCTGGGTGCGAAACTGGTGGGTTGCTTTGTTACCTTCAATTCGAAGCGTGTGAAATAACTCCCGAACGACGGGCTCTAAGCTTATTTCTCGATTTAGGCGGTAAAGTAAATCGGCCTGACTTGTTTGTTCATCAAATTCAAGACCTGAGAGAGCGGCTATATGTTGCGCCAGAGCTTCACCGAGCTGACGTAGTTTGATAAGAGTTGTATTGGGGTCGCTCGAAAACGCGCGTTCAGCTGCCGATGCCAGCTCGACGAACAATTCATCGTGCTCCGCTAAAAAAGCGAAATTAGCTGACCCATGTTGCCCCACTGCATTCATCTTAATTCCTTTTTCGCCGATTCCTGATTGTTCCTATGAAACAAATCTAGCAATCAAGATACCAGTTTGTTAATTATTGGCAAAGGGCTCATGGTCCCTAGCAATTAAAAGAATAGAGGAACGAGACTAATCAGCACTAGAAGCAATGATGATTGGATGATGCATCAAGGAGTAGTTTGACCGTCGATTGAAAAAGGCCTAACTTAATTTCAACAGTTACTGCACTCAAATATAAAACAGGGAGAATCTTATGGGAAGTACTGGTTCAGGGAGCTTTACTGATTACTCAGGCACACCGCCATCGGAATCAGGAAACGGAATGGCTGGTGGCGCCAGTGGCACTGATCGCTGTTTGCAGGCTTTTACTGTTGGACTGGAAGAAGTTGCTCAGAGTGAATATTACGACAAACTAAGAAGATTACCGAATAAAGGTGAAACACTAAAAATCATTCTGGACGGGCGACTTTTTGCTGTTAATGAACAAGGAATGAAAGTGGGGGCACTACCAACTTCGCACAACTACCTAGCAGGGTGTCTCAAAGATGGTTTTACATATTCAGGAATAATCACAATGGCTACAGAACAGCCTGTACCAAGAGTTTCAGCCGACTTTGTAGCTGATGATGCGTGAGGTTTCTGATAAGCCGCTGCTGATCGGTGAAGTCTACGTCGACTATACCCTGCCTAAAATAGGGGGTGATCAAAAAGTTCGTCTTGGAGGATTGGTTCATGCCGCCCGCGGTCTTTGGGCAGCTGATATAGCCTATGCTGTAGCTGCCATTTGTCCAGCTTACCTTAGAACCGAAACTGAGAATTATCTGAAGTCACATGGTTGCACTGAAGTCATATGGCTAGGTGCAGTTTTCGATGCCCCAAACGTGATGATTATAGGGGACCCAACTGAGACATCAGACCAGGGCTATGATGATTTAATGAGGCAAGTAAAAAGGATAGTTTTCGAAGATGTCGATAGTACTTTAGACAGATTCAGACAGGTTGTTATTTTCCCCGGAAAATTTGAGCTTGGTTACTTAGCGAAAGTTTTGCATCTAGATGCTACCGTCTTCCTAGATATCGCTTATGACGTTGGCTCCTTAGCAGAATTAAACTGTTTCGTTGGCCGAATTCATGGTTTGTTTATTTCAACTTCATCAGGACTTTTTCTAAATAATTGGTCTAGCGACATAACAGGTCTAATCGAAGGCTCCCGCTCATTAGGTGCCAGCCACTTGATTTTAAAGGAAAATAGAGGAGGTAGCCGTTTATTCGACCTCAAAAATAGTAAAGTCATTGAGTTACCGGCTTCTTTGTCCTCAACAGTTAACTCGGTCGGTGTAGGAGACGCGTATACTGCCGTTGCGTCTGCTTTAGTCCCAACATTAGGATGGCATGAAGCTATCGTCCGAGGTGTGCAGGTTGCGACTGCTTATACTCAAACAACTTTTCCTGACGACCTCAAGTTAGATGTGACGCGACAATTCAATCTTGATGATGCAACTTTCATGAATCTTGGGGGGTGTAGGCTACCTTGGCATGAAAGGCCGAAGTATAAAATTTATATGGCGGGGCCGGACTTCACTTACATAAACAAGCCCGAATTTGATAGTGCGCTAGATTCATTAAATTATCATAACTTTAACGTCAGGCGACCTGTAAAAGAAAACGGAGAGTTGAAAAGAGATGCTGCGCTTTCGGAGCTATTAAGTGTGTACTCCAGTGATTATCAACTCTTAGTTGAGTGCGATTTATTATTTGCTGTCCCGCTTGAACGTGACCCTGGCACTTTGGTTGAGGTCGGATTGGCTATTGCTATGGGGATTCCAGTGATAACTTTTGACCCAAGACACGAAAACCAAAACACCATGGTTATAGGTGGAAGTGCGGCTTATAGTGATAGTTTGGATGAATGTATCAATGCCGTGTTTTCTCAAATTTCAAACATGCGAGCTGAAACGTCATGAAACAAGCAATGTTAATAGCTTCTGGAGGGCTAGACTCAACTACGGTGGCTTATGAACTCGTCAATCAGGGTGTTGTGGTAAAGCCAGTCTTTTTCGATTATGGACAACATTGTGTGGAAACTGAGTGGAAAAGGCTAAACGAGGTCCTACCTAACGGCGTAGAGCCTCCTGAACGAATAGACATCAGTGGAATATTCAAAGGTTCTAACTCCCGTTTGGTCTTGGAGGCAAACCTCTGGAAGGACCCAGTTAAAGATGATGATCTATACATTCCTTACAGGACAATGCTATTCTTCGCCGCCGCAGCGGCTCGAGCTCAAACCCTGGGTATTTTTGACGTTTTTACTGGGTTCATAAATAGTAATCACGCTAAAGAAATCGATTGTAGTGCATCTTTTCTGAATGGTTTGGATGAGCTAGCAGAAAATGTAGGGGTAGTTCGATTCCACTCACCATTTAGGTATTCATCAAAGCGTGACGTACTAGAAAAGGCGCTAGAGCTAAAGGTTCCGGTCGGGCGAACATTTTCTTGTCAAGCTGCATCATTGTTCCCCTGCGGGGCCTGTCCTAACTGCGTTGAAAGGTTAAATGCATTGCACGAATTAAATTTAATATGATGAACGTAAAGCAAGCTTCGACAATAGACTTATTAACTGCTGCAAGAAAAATAGCAGATTATTCCTCTAGAGAATTTGGGGAAAACCTTGCTTTGAGTAATAGAAGAGCGGCTTTTAATCACATGGGCGCTGTGTTGGCAGATTCAGTTCTCCAAGCAGGGCTCAACTACGCCACAGTCGTTCGCCCTCGGGTTGAATATATTATAGAGCAATTCCCTACTACTAATACTGTTAGTAATCTATTGACGCTAATTAATGAGGGGCAGACAGCATCTATACTGCAGTGGAAACATCATCTTAAGATAATGAGATTTGAGCTTCTCGTTAATTTTTTATATGAAGAGAATGTAGAAGCTACAGATGACTTGCGGATTAGGCTTACAGACGAAAACTTCAAGTCTGGCTTACTATCAATTAATGGAATCGGGCCTAAAACTGTTGATTATATGGCATGCTTAGTAGGGATTGAATCGATAGCAGTTGATCGACATGTACGAGCATATGCGAAAAAAGTTGGTATTGTTAATGACGACTACTACTTTCTTCAACGCGCATTTTCTTACGCAGCGGATTTAATGAATACCTCTCGTAGGGAATTTGACTCTTGGTTATGGCAAGTGAGCTCATTAAAGCTGAAACCTCAGTTAGAACTGAGTATTTAATTTTCTTAGATTGACTAAGAAAGCCATAAACCGGTGAGTATTGCGGTTAGCCTAATTCGATAAGCATGACGAATAAACCGTAATGCATTGATTTAATTGGATTTAAAATGAAGTTCAACAAGCAGATCCAGAACATCGAATAATGTCAATGTAGCCTGCGGTTATTACCGCAGTTGCGATCTCATAACTCAGTAAACCTCAGCAATCGAGCAATATTTAATGCATCATCAATACCGCGATGGTGTGTTCCTTCAAACGACAAACAGTGATATTTCAGGGCATTGGCTAAACCAGCGCTACGACTATTCACTTTGCCCTGTCGCCACTGTTGTTTGATGTTAATGTGCGGCAGCGAGAAAAACTCTGGGACTAGGCTATGACGCCTTTGTTCTGCGCTAATCTGGTTTTTGTCGTAATTACCCCATGAGCCCCAGGCCGCTAAATCATAATTCGCCAACCACTGGTTTATCTCAGGCACTACGTCTTGATAAACCGGGGCTGAGTCAACATCCCTCTGTGTAATACTGGTTAATTGAGTACAAAAATCGCTGAGCTTTGGATGTACCTGTGGACGAACCATAAACGAACGGGAATCCACCACGGCTCCGTCTAATTGCGCGATGGCACAACCGAATTCAATGATCTCCATGTCATCGACTGTTTGCTGACGATTCAAACCTTCAACATTGCCGTCCCAGCAAGTGGCTTCAAGGTCGATGATCAGAATGAGCTTTTGTGAGTTCAATAGAATGAATTACCTCATTTTAGTCAAAACAACTAATCATTAATTTCATTCACTAACCAATAAAACACAGTTTTTATAACTCATTGATTATAAAAAGATAAAATATGGCATGCTATTTGTATTATTTTCTGGTTATTACATTAAGCATTCAACGCGCTATTTCAATATTACTGAATTATAAAGTAGAGGGGTAGCGCGTAAAGTACATACAAGAAAGGCATGACACAGAGAGAACTGAAAATGAAAAAGTGCTTATCATTAGTCATAATATTACTTTGCTTAGCTCCTTTATACACGTTTAAAGTCAGCGCGGCTGAACTGGCAGAGACCATGGTTAAACAAGACAAAAATGTTGGTCACTTCAATAAAGTTGTTTTCTCCGGGGGAGGAGATCTAATTGTTGCACCCTCACCAAGGGCAACCATGGAAGTCGTTGGTCATGCATCCTGCTTAGATTTATTAACTACTGAGAACAAGTCCGGCACACTCATCATTAGCAGAAAGCGTAACCAACCTAATGATTGCAAGCTGTCTATCTATATTAGCCTACCGAAGTTGCTCGAAATTGAACAACGTGGTGGAGGTCAGGTATTGATAGAGCCTGGCTTTGACCCCGTTGACACATTTAAGTATTCCATACATGGCGGTGGAGCGGCTGACCTGCAGAACTTTAAGGTAAATAGCTTTTATGCCTCGATAAAAGGCGGCGGGAAATTGTCCGTTTATGCTGAAAAACGCCTTAATATCAATATAAATGGCGGCGGGTTAGTTTTATATCGGGGTGCAGCGGAGGTGAGTGATTATATATCAGGTGGCGGCACGATAGAGAAACTGAAAAGTGATAAAGCGATTGAATCAGGCCAGTTCACCGATGTAAGAGATAACCGTACTTACAAAACCGTAAAAATAGGTGAGCAAGAATGGATGGCGGAGAACTTTGCCTATTTACCTTATGTTTGCAAGTCGATTGAGCCTCATTGCGGTGTTTGGGTTTATGGTTACTCAGGTGACGGCATTGCTGGCGCCAAGGAAAGCGCTGAGTATAAAGAATATGGTGCGTTATACAGTTGGAGTGCTGCCAAAAAGTTAGCGCCAGATGGATGGCGCTTGCCGAGTGACGAAGATTGGCAAGTGCTTGAGAGATATATTGGTATCGAAGCGTCAGATATTAGAGCGAAAGAATGGCGTGGTAACAATAGCGAAGCGGATAAGTTAAAAGTCAACGGTTCGACCGGGTTGAATGTGGTATTCGGTGGGTGGATGACAGATTACGGCAAGTTTAATTTTATCGAAGAGCATGCAAACTTTTGGTGTTCAAATGAAGTTGATGAAGAGCGCGCCTGTGAGCGAATGATTGGCGTTAATAATGGCAAAATCGGTCGTGCTGCGGGCATGAAAGGTTGTGGTTTTAGTGTTCGTTATATAAGAGATACTCCTATTTCGGTAGCGCAAGCAAATACGCATTAGTTTGACGGTCAACTGACTTCAAAGAATCATTCTTTATACGCGACGACGAAAAGTGATTCGCGTGAGCTTTCCCACTCGAGTTCAATTTTAAACCCGGTATGCTCCAGTATCCTTATAAGCTCAGCCTTCGACAGCATTGAGACGGGAGGAGCAAGGTTTAATTTCTGCATTAGCCTAATGAGTATCCGGAATAATGGGTTAACTTCTCTTAACAACGATGTGCTCGTTATAAAAACGCCCCGTGTTTTGAGTCGGCTAGAGACTGTTTTTACGGAAGCCCCTACGTCATCGAGGAGGTGTAATACGTTAAGAGCCAGAACTGCGTCAAATTTGGTTGCCGAGTGGGGTAATTCTTCAACAGAGGCACACAGAAATTCTATATTATTGAGCCCTTCTTTTTCTGCGGCCGTTACCCCGTGTTGTACCATGAGTTCCGAAATATCGGTGGCCACAACGCGTTTCACTTTTCTTGCATGGTAGATTGCCGTTGCACCGCTGCCGCAGCCAACTTCAAGAATAACATCGGTTGGTCGTAAGTACTTTGAGGTGATTTCTAGCTTCTTCCGGTATGTTTCCTGATCCTTTATTGGCCTTTTTATATATTTCTTTGCCGTTTTATTCCAGAAAGCTCTAGAAGTAAGCATAATGTTGATCCATGGATTCAAAGTGTTCTTTCACTGAGTGCAAACTCAGTGTTAGTTAACTGCCGGCAGAATGTATTCTTCCAAAAGCCCAAAGGCTTGTTCCATTTCCGGAAATTGTCCGTAGTACTCGCCGGTAAATACTGCGACTAATTCTAACTTCGGGAAAATCATAATGAACTGGCCGCCGTTCCCCCAGGCTTCAATAGAGTGAATGGTTTGACCATTGATGTTTCGGTTTCGCATTCTCCAAAGGTAACCAAAGTCTTCACCCTTAAAGTTACTGGTTGCGTGCTTTTGGGTTGATTCGTTTATCCAGCTTTCAGAAACCAGCTGACCTCCTTTCCACTGCCCTTGGTTCAAAATCAGCTGCCCAATTTTGGCCATATCCCGAGGGCGCATATTGAGACCTCCACCGGTCATTGCGAGTCCCTGGTTGTTGAGTGAGTTCGTTATTGGCCAGCGGACGTCATCAATACCCATCGGTTCAAACAGAAATTTATCGGCAAATTCTGGAATGCTCATGCCCGAGGCTCGGCTAATAATATTCCCCAGGGTAACAACACCACTTGTAGCGTAGGAAAACGAGCTCCCGGGATCTGCTACTAAAGGCTGATCCAGGTAAAATTTAATCCAGTCATCGGTTGGGTACATTGCATCTTCATTGCCTTTAACTCCTGAGGTCATGCTTAATACATGAGCAATTGAAATGTCATTTTTTCGTGGATCCCAATGCTCAATCTTTCCGTTGTATTCAGGGAAGTAGGCAAAAACAGACTCGTTTACTGACTTGATGTATCCTTTGTCTATAGCAATCCCGATGAGCAGAGAGGTGATGACTTTGCTGGCGGAGCGCGTTGAATGCAGCTTGTCTTTATCAAAGTTATTAAAATAAGTTTCGAATACCAACTTATTATTGCGCACAAGAAGCACGCTACTAATGCCCGGATAGTTATCGGTGAGCAGCTTGCGGTGCATATCTTTAATTAAACTGGCCTTGATGTTCTGTTTTTCGAGCTCTGAAACTTCCCATTCATGCTGGCTCGTGTCTGAATTATAGTTTTGCTGTGATTGACTAAAGCAAGCTACTAGAATTAGGCAACAAAGCATCAGCAGGGATAGGCGTGTCAAATTCATAGCGATGCTCCGTTGTGGTTCAGATAATCAACAATATCTTTCGCCAAATTCGACGAAAAAAGCTTGTCAGAATTGCTAAAAATAACGACACCGTTGCGACTTGCGGGGTCGAACTCCACATAAGCAAGAAAATCACCGTTATTGCCTGAGTGATAATATTTTAGTCGCCCATCAACTTGTTTGGCAGCAAAGCCTAAAGCTCGATGAAGCTTTCCTTTTTCATGAGGAACATCTGTCTGAAGCTCGAGTAATGCTTCAACAACCTTCTGCTTTTTAGCCGTGGCAGGCACTAAAATATCTGTGATAAATTTGGCATAGTCGCCAGCCGTGGTTATTAGGCTGTATGAGGCACCAAAATTGTGGTCATGCTTATCGTTATCGGTGGGTTTTCCATTGCGGTGTCCAAACGCCTTTTGTTCGGGTATGCGTTCATCCCAGACATACTTCATGAAGCCTGCGTCAATTTCATTCGTTATTTGTTCGTCAATCAAGGCCTGCAATCCACTATCATCAACCTTCCGTTGTTTCTGCAGAACCTGCCTTAAATATTCATAACCTTCGCTCGAGTATTGAAAGCTCGTTCCTGGCTTGAATAAAAGTGATAACTGGCCTCCGGTATCAGATCGCCAGTTAGGTAGTCCCGAAGTGTGAGTTAACACCATCCGGGCGGTGATTAACTTATGCCATTCATTTTCCGCGAGATCGGGATGGGGTAAATAGGTATAAAGCGGTTGGTCGAGTTCAATTACGCCCTTTTCTGCCTGAAGCAACGTAAAGTAAGCAAAAAGTGGCTTGGATAAAGAGGCTGCTTCAAATAGCGTTTGCGATGTAATTTCAGTGCCTGTATCCGAGTTAGCCACACCAACCCCCTGGTTAAAGGCTATTTCACCGCTCTGAATGATCGAAACGGCAAGCCCTTCGACGTTGGCTTCATTCATGCTCTTTTCAATAAAGTGTGTCAGTGTTTGTTGTCTCGGCTGGTCATAGTTGTAGCCGCTTTCCAGTGTTACTCGAACCCAATTCACCTCGCCTGTTTTGCTGGGTAAAAACTCAAACGTCGTATTTGATGCCGGGTCGATAAATTTATAGTTATCGACGGCAACGAGCGGAGCGGTGCCACCATCAACATTCGAGATTAAATGCAATTGTTTACCCTTCACTGCAAAAACGTGCTGTACTTCGTTGCCCGATGGTTTACCAAACGTCCCGGCTAAACTGGGCAGCTGCTTAGAGTCAATGTTGTATCGTTGGTAAACGTTGGGTTGAATGGGTTCCCAGCCATACTGCTGTGCGACAGTTCTGGCGATAGCGGCCATCAAGTTAAAGCCGTTATCACTGTTGGTCATAATAACCAGCGCTTGTCGGTTCTGTACTGAGCCAACCATGTAGCTTGTAAAGCCCGGAATACTGCCCCAGTGGTCAAAGATGATATCTTCTGAGCCGTCTACATAGTGCTTTTTGAACCCCAATCGGACTGGGTTTCGAGCAAACATTTGCTTGGCTATTTCTTGCGAAACCAATCGACTACGCCCGGAGTGGTAATCATCAATGAGCGTCATAGTAAAAGTGGCTAAGTCAGTAGGTGTCGTCCATACACCGCCTGCTCCTTTGAAGGGAAAAAGCTGGTAAGGGTATGGAGTAACGTCTGCGTTATAACCGGTTGCACGATGAGCCATAAGGCTTTTAGGAATAGGCTGCTTGAAAGAACTACTTTCCATGTCCAGTGGATCGAATATCGCGTTCTGAACTGCAGTTTCAAAGCTTGTTTCGGTCACATCTTCAATAAGCTGTTGAATTATCGTATAGCCCGGGTTGGAATACTGATACTTCTCGCCAGGTGTTGTAAAAAGCGTAATCTCAGGGCCGGTAAATGGCGATTTTCCGGCGAGCATCTGAGTCACCGTAGGCGTTTTTTCATCGACCGCGTAAGGTGCCGGAACATGATTACTGACACCGGCGCGGTGGCCGATAAGATGCCGAAGCGTGACTTTTTGAGTCTCGGTGAATTCATTAGCAGGGAGCTGCCACGAGGTTAAATAACGATTGATATCGTCATCAAGATTGACTTTACCCGCGTCGACCAGTTGCATTGCTGTCACTGCGGTCAGCGGCTTACTGAGGGAGGCGCCGGCGAATACGGTCTGAGGTGTAACTAGCGAGAGCTTACTGAGTTCTGCATAGCCGTAGGTTCGCCGCCAGGAAATTTCCCCGTTATCGATAAAGGCCATACTGACACCCGGAACATTATCGTGCAGCATGACCTGGGCAATTGACTTGGTTTCTAAGTGTCCCTCTAAGTATTGATTTGGCAACAACCGTTGCTCAATAGCTTGCACTCGTTCTATCGGCTGAGCCAAAGTCGAGCTTATGGCGCTGGTTAAAAGAAACAGTGCTATTAGAATTTGCTTCTTCATGGTCATGGCTCCTAATTTAAGCGCACCATCGTAAATGCTTGGTCGTCAAATCGTAATGTCGCATGAGCCTTATGCGTAGCGCTTTCAAATGAAATAACGACGGGTATATCAGTTAATTCAAAGGTTTTTTCGTCAATAGCGTGGAGTGGCGTTTGTCGAACGGTGTCACCTTCAGGAGTGAATTCATGATAAATCAGGCGGTTATCCATAATACTCAGTTTAATTTTGTTACCGCCCTCATCTTCTTTTAGTCGATAGTTGCCCACATACAACGAAAGTGTTTTCTCAGGCAATTGCTGGTGGGGACGGTGTTCAAAGCTTGGCAAGTCCAATCTGGGGTCGATTAAATGAAGTGCGATATCCTGAAGGGCATCGTCAGAAGCTGAATTACTGAGCAAAACAACACCGACGTTATTATCCGGACGGAACGCAATAAACGACTGATGTCCGTTGCTGTCTCCTCCATGGTAAAAGGCATCAAAGGTTTCATTTTGATAGTGCTTCCAGCCCAAATGCTTGGTTTGTTGCATTTCGTGTTTTAAGAAACGCACCAGATCGTTTGCAGTGGAGTAAAGGCCGCCAGCTCCGTAAGCAACTTCCGGGACTTCTGCCGGCGACTTTATAGGAATAGTGGTTTGATGGCGGGTGGCGAGAATTTCCGCGTGAGGAGTAAAACCCGTGTTGGTTAGCTTAAGTGGCGTCAGGATTTCTTTGTTCAGTTGGTCGCTAAAACTCGAATCAGTAATCCTGCCCAGTGACAGCCCGAGAATCGCCATGCCAACGCTGGAATATGAGTTATCGGCAGGTAGTTCAGTTTCACGTGATAGGGTTGCGAGCAAATACTCGGTACTGTTTTGGGATAATGTTTCGTGTGATAGATCTCGGGGCAATGCCGCGGTGTGATTCACCAGATATGCTAGGCGGGTATTGGCGTTATCTTCAACATCTGGCCAAATATCAGTGAGCAATGTTTGTTGTGATAAAACGTTCTTTGAGTCGAGTGTTTCTAAAAGCTCTGCGGTAAAAAGTTTCGTCAATGAACCAATCGCAAATTGCGATTGTTGTGATAACGGCTTTTCGCTATTAGTCTGTGAGACACCGTAACTGTAGAAATAGGTGCCGTTGGGATTCACAAGCGCAATGACGACACCAGGGCGGTGCTGGTTATTTACCGCAGTATGAATGCTTTGCTTAACGTCTGACGGGATTTCTGTGAGCTTGGCAGGATCGTAATTTTGGCAGGCTGAAAGTAACAAGCATAGCCATAGTAAAGAGAGCCGTTTCATGATTCATCCTCTTTGTATTCAAGTAAATCACCCGGTTGGCATTGCAGTACCTCACACAGCTTCTCTAAGGTATTAAAACGGATGCCACGAACATGACTGTTTTTTAACAGCGACAAATTGGTTTGTGAGATACCAATCTCATCGGCAAGATCTTTCATCTTCATTTTCCGACGAGCCATCACCACATCCAGATTTACAATAATTGGCATTAGATAATCTCGTCGTTTTCGGTTTGTAAGGACAATCCCAAAGTGAAGGCTTTTGAGATAGCTAAAAGAAATAAACCAGCAATAACCAAACCCCAGTAGAACGAGCTAAAGATGTAAAAGCTTTCGCTATTGGCGGGCGATACCTTGATGTGTGTGATATAGAAATCAGCAATATTTAAGGCGTCCGGCATAAAAAGATAAAAACGAGCGATAACTTCAATATAGAGCAGTGCTGCGAGAGCGATAAGCGAAATGGCGACCTGCTTCAGCAGCTTGGGTGTAGAGACTTTGAATGGCCTGTCCGTTAGCAAGTCACTTACGAACAGCCGTAAACCGCACAAAGCGTAACCAATCAGTCCACCAATTAATAGAATGGTGAGCGCCCGGCTAGCCGCAAATCCGAACCCCTCTGTCTGAATATACAAAGTGCCTTGGTTTCCTTCGAGCCCCCACTCCCCTGCAGGAAGAACCTCATGGTATGAGGTTTCTGCGTTAGCGAACGTAACTTGCCAAGTGGTCAGTAAATGTTCGTCAAAAATCGGCAGAGCTATCGCAACAAGAGCTAAGCTTATGGTCGCGAGCACGGTAACAATGAGAGCGAAGTTGACGAGTCTGTATAAGTTTGTTGCTGTCATAACCAGTTAAAATTGAAGAATAATGATTAAAAAGTAAACCATAAAATAATCTTTAGCAATAAAAAATTTATGTAAAACATAAAGTATGTCAGGGTTAGCAAATATTTACCTTTGACTACAACAATGATTTGGATTTACTTATGTTCTGGTAACTAAGTTGTCTATATACTCAGGTAAAAGGTTTGCCGTATGCGAAAAAGTGACAGAAAAATAGAGCGCGAAATCATCCGCGAGCTGACTAAGGTGTGTGAGGAAGCTAAGTTTGATCATGACGGCTTTATTTGGCTGACGCACGAAGTGGATTACCAGCATTTTCCGAAAAGTTTAAAGGTAACGCTGGTTTTTAATGAACAGGTAGATGAAACCGTTATGCTGTCAGAGTTTAGCCTTTTGATTCCTAAGGTGCAGGAAGCGCTGGAGCCTGTCATTGGTGTTATATTGCCAGCTAAACAAATTGAGGCGTGCCGCGAGCACACAATGCACTGACGGAGTCAGGAGTTCCTATGCGCTTTTTAAATGGTTGTTTAGTCCTTTTCTGCTTAGTTTTATCTGTACCAAGTTTCGCGGACTCGAATCGAGTTCAACAAGTTGAACAGTTTGTCGCTGCGTTTAATGCCCATGATGCAGAGCGAATGGCACAATATGTTACTAAAGACGTGCAGTGGCTATTCGTAAGTGGCGACGAGATCACGGTTGAGACCAGTGGTAAAGATAATCTGGTTGCCGCTATGAGCGGTTACTTTGAGTCTTGTCCTTCGTGCCAAAGCCAATTAGCAAACTTTACCGTTTTAGGTCGTCGCCTCAGCGTTGTGGAAGAAGCCAGCTGGCGCCAGAACGGCAAGCCTCGTTCGCAGAAAAGCCTGACCGTTTATGAGTTTTTCGATAACTTAATTCACCGCGTTTATTATTTCCCTACTGAATAAGTCGATTGACCTTAGTAACTGACCTCACCACCGCGCATACATTGACATCCTGCGCTGCAACCGTTATCAAGTTAAGCACAACAACAGGAGAACACACACATGTTTGAATATAAGAAAATTGCGCTGGCGGTATCGCTGGTGTTAATGACAACTGCATGCTCTGACGCTTCTAAAGAAGAAGCGGCCACAGCAAATGCTCAGTCTCAAACCGCAACGTCTGAAAACACTACTCAGAATGCTGAACAGACTGAATCTGAAAAAGCCAATAAGCTGTTTGAAGACATTTTCATGGAAAATGTTATGCGCAGCCCAATGTACCAGTCCTACCTTGGTATTAAAGACGACCAGGATAAATGGGATGACATTTCTGAAGCACAGGCGGAAGAAGATCTGGCACTGACGAAGAAGCACTTAGAGCAAGTTAAAGCGATTGACGAGTCGAAGCTGAACGAGCAAACCAGAATCAGCTGGATGCTGATGAAGCAAAAACTCGAAAACGAGATCGCTGACTTTAAATGGCGCCATCACAACTACCCGGTTAACCAAATGTTTGGGTTGCACTCAAGCGTGGCATCACTGCTGATTAACCAACACCGCATTAGCAGCGTGGATGACGCGCAAGACTATATTTCTCGCTTAAATGGCTTACCGGAATTGTTTGAACAGTTAGCGGAAAACCTAGAGCTGCGAGCTGAAAAAGGCATTATCGCACCGAAGTTTGTGTACCCGTACGTCATTAGCGATAGCAAAAACATTATTACCGGTGCACCGTTTGACGATGGCGAAGCCAGTGCACTGTGGGGCGACTTCACCGGCAAACTGGATAAGTTGGAAATCGACGAAAGCCAGCGTGAACAGCTGCTCGCAGACGCTAAAAAAGCGATGTTAGAGTCAGTGAAACCAGCTTACGAAAACTTAATTACTGCGGTAGAGGGTATTGCCGAACAGGCCACGACGAAAGACGGTGCCTGGAAGTTCCCTGATGGCGAAGCGTTTTATAATAACGCGTTGCAGCGCACTACTACGACCGACCTGACAGCCGAAGAAATTCACGAAATTGGTTTAAGCGAGATGGAGCGTATTCATAACGAAATGCGCGGCATCATGGAGAAAGTGGGCTTTGAAGGCACGTTGCAAGAGTTCTTCGTGCACATGCGCAACAGCGATGAGTTCGTTTATCCGAATACCGAAGAGGGCCGTCAAAAATACTTGAATGAAGCGAAAGCGATCATTGATGATATGCGCGGTCGTTTGGATGAACTATTTATCAACAAGCCGAAAGCCGACCTGATTGTTAAAGCGGTTGAACCTTTCCGTGAAAAGTCAGCGGGTAAAGCCTTTTATCAGCAGCCTTCTATGGACGGCTCACGACCAGGCACCTACTACGCTAACCTGTATGACATGACTGCTATGCCAACCTATCAGATGGAAGCTTTGGCCTACCATGAGGGGATTCCCGGCCACCATATGCAGATCGCCATTCAGCAAGAACTGGAAGGCATTCCTAAGTTCCGCCGTTTTGGGCGCTATACCGCTTACAGCGAAGGTTGGGGTCTGTATACCGAGAAACTGCCAAAAGAGATTGGTCTATACAAAGACCCGTACTCAGACTTTGGTCGCTTAGCGATGGAATTGTGGCGCGCAGTTCGATTGGTTGTCGATACTGGCATCCACGCGAAAAAATGGACGCGTGAAGAAGGCATCGATTTTTATGTCACCAACACCCCGAATGCAAAATCTGACGCAGTGAAAATGGTCGAGCGTCATATTGTTATGCCAGGGCAGGCAACAGCCTACAAAATTGGCATGAACAAGATTCTTGAACTGCGTGAGAAAGCGAAGTCAGAGCTGGGCGAGAAGTTTGATATTCGCGAGTTCCATGATGTGGTCCTGGGTAGTGGCCCAGTACCGCTAAATATTCTGGAGCAGTTCGTTAACGATTACATTAACGAGAAGAAAAACGCGTAAAGCAATCGCGAATTAAAGCCTGCAACCCAAAATAAACAGCGCATTGCTTTAGTCGGCTCTGCGCTGTTTTTTTATAAAAGTCAGAACACCTTAAAACTGATATTATAGGCTCGATATTCATCGAGGAGTGATTCATGTTTTCCTGGTTTGAGCGCCGACTAAATCCCTTCCCACCTGAGGAGCCGCAACAGGCTCCAACAGGCTTTTTCGCTTTTTGTTGGCATTACACTAAGGGCGCGACACCGTTTATTCTTGTGACGGCTTTATTAATGGCGGGCATCGCCATTGCAGAAGTTTGGCTATTTGGCTTTTTAGGGCAAATTGTCGACTGGCTGGCTGCGCAAGACCGCAATACGTTTTTAAGTGACCAATTTTGGCCGCTTATTGGTATGAGTGCCTTGGTATTGCTGGGCTTACCTTTACTTGTATGGTTTCATTCGCTGCTGACGCATCAAACGCTGTTAGGCAACTTCCCTATGCGTATTCGCTGGCTGGGACACCGCTACCTGATGAAACAGTCTATGAGCTTTTATCAGGATGAGTTTGCCGGTCGTGTTGCTACTAAGCTGATGCAAACCGCGCTGGCGCTGCGGCAATGCATTATGACGTTTATTGAAATCGTCAACTATGTGGTGGTGTACTTTCTGGGGATGTTCGTCATTATCGGTAGTGCCGATTGGCGAATGATGCTGCCATTAGCTGGCTGGCTTGTGCTTTATGCGTTGCTGTTGCGTTATTTTGTGCCGAAGCTTGGCAAAGTGTCGGCAGAGCAAGCCGATGCCCGCTCCGTCATGACCGGCCGAATTGTAGACTCTTATACCAACATTCAAACGGTGAAACTGTTCTCCCACTCTCAACGTGAAGCTGCATTTGCGCACGAGGGCATGGACACCTTCTTAGGTACAGTTCATAAGCAAATGCGCCTGGTGACCCAGCTTTATGGCGCACTGTATTTCATTAACTGTGCATTATTGTTTGGCTCAGCGGCCACCGCCATTTATCTGTGGATGGATAACGCAGTCACGTTAGGTGCTGTCGCCGTAGTTATTGGTCTGGTTTTGCGGCTTTTTGGTATGTCACAGATGGTGATGTGGCAAATGTCGACGCTGTTTGAAAGCATCGGTACGGTGCAAGATGGTATCGGGTCTATTGCGGTGCCGCAGCGTATCGTTGATAAATCTAACGCGCCTGCATTAACCGTGGAGCGTGGTGACATTCAGTTTGATCACGTGCAATTTCATTATGGCAAGGGCCATGGCGTGATGGATGACTTTAACCTGCATATACAGCCGGGTGAAAAAGTGGGTATTGTCGGGCGTTCCGGCGCTGGAAAGTCCACTTTTGTGAATCTGCTATTGCGGTTTTACGACGTGGAGCGTGGCGAGATTCGTATTGATGGACAGGCGATACATAACGTTCAGCAAGACAGTTTGCGCGAAAATATCGGCATGGTCACACAAGACACGTCGCTGCTGCATCGTTCGGTGCGAGACAATATTTTGTATGGGCGCCCTGACGCCAGCGAAGAAGAGTTAATGAATGCAGTCCGCCGGGCGCATTGCGAAGAGTTTATTGATGAGCTCAGTGATAGCAAAGGACGCAAAGGTCTGGATGCTCATGTCGGTGAGCGTGGCGTCAAACTTTCCGGAGGTCAGCGACAGCGCATAGCTATTGCCCGTGTCATGTTAAAAGACGCACCAATATTAATTTTAGATGAGGCGACATCGGCACTGGACTCTGAAGTTGAAAATGCGATTCAGGAAAACCTGTATCAATTGATGCAGGGGAAAACGGTGATAGCCATTGCACACCGTCTTTCAACAATAGCGGCGATGGATAAGCTGGTGGTGATGGATCAGGGACAAATTATTGAGCAGGGCTCTCATGAAGAACTACTGGCAAAAGGCGGTTTATACGCCAAATTATGGCGTCATCAGTCCGGTGGCTTTTTGGCAGAAGAGGCATAATCAATGAATATTTGGGTAGATGCGGACGCTTGTCCCACGGTTATTAAAGACATTCTGTATCGGGCTGCAGAGCGCAAGCAGCTGCCGCTCATTTTAGTTGCGAATCAACCGCTGCGAGTACCGCCGTCAAAGTTTATAAGAACCATGCAAGTGTCCGCCGGTTTTGATGTTGCGGATGATGCCATTGCCGAGCAGTGTGAGCCGGGCGACTTAGTCATTACCGCCGACATTCCGTTGGCGGCGGACGTGATAAAAAAAGGTGGGCAGGCGCTGAGCCCACGGGGTGAGCTTTTTACAAAAAGTAATATTGGTTCGCGTCTTAATATGCGCGATTTCATGGACACCATGCGCAGTAGCGGTGAACATACTGGTGGTCCACCGCCTTTGCATCAGCGTGACCGCATGGCTTTTGCGAACGAGCTGGATAAAATTCTGGCGCGGGTTTAATGAACCTTAGCCGCGTGATAGCGTTTTTATTAAATGCCAGCCAAACGCGGTTTTTACCGGACCATGCACTTCCAGCGTGGGCTTGCCGAAAACGACTTTGTCGAAAGCCGGTACCATTTCTCCGCGGCGAAACTCACCCAAGTCGCCGCCCTTTTTACCCGACGGGCAAAGTGAGTGCTTACGGGCTAAATCTGCAAACTTAGCGCCGCCAGCCAACTTCTTTTTCAAGTCTTCTGCTTCTTCTTTGGTTTTCACTAATATGTGTACTGCGTGTGCTCGTGCCATATCGGACTCCTTAGTTTCTTTGATGCATTTTACCTAAATTTGCATCGTGAGCCGAATGGAATCATTATTTGGCTCAAAAGGTGAGCCGAATAGCGAGACTGGAGTAAACCAGAATGACTGACATTATCGACTTTTCAGTATTTTATGAGCGCGCCTGCGAACGCAAGGGCGGAGAACAAGCGATGCTTGCGTTAATGCCTAAGATGGCAAGTGACGCGGAGCTCGTGAAAATGACTGATGATCGCGTACTATCACTCATGACCCGTTGTATCTTTCGGGCAGGTTTCGTATGGCAAATTATTGACCGTAAGTGGCCACAGTTCGAAGAAGCCTTCAGTGGTTTTGTACCGCTTTACTGGCAGCAAGTGCCACCGGAGCGACTCGAAGAGCTGGCGCAAGACGAGCGTATTGTGCGTAATTTTCAAAAAATAATAACCGTACCGGTTAACGCCCGAATGATTGTCGAAGTGTCGGAAGAGCACGGGAGTTTTGGTAAGTTTTTGGCTAGCTGGCCGCATGATGACCAAGCTGGATTGCTGCTCTTTCTCAAGAAGAATGGTGCTCGCTTAGGCGGTAACACGGGGCAGTATTTATTGCGTATGTTGGGCTGGGACGGTTTCGTTTGCGCAAGCGATGTGCTCACTGCACTACGGAATTTTAATTTACTGGATGCCTCACCAACCAGCCAAAAGGGCCTTAAGCAAATACAAACAGCGATTAATCACTGGCACCAGGAAACTGGACTGCCACGTAGCCATATTTCCCGGATATTGTCATACAGCGTTGGTTAATGCGTACCAAATTTTCGCATTGCCCAAAGCCCTAAAACAGGGCCGGGTAATAGCAGCCAGGCAACCCATTCGTTTAATACTGGCCAGCTCCAGCTAGCTAACCAGATGGCCGGAATGGTCAGGGCAAAGCCAACCGAGTTCATTACGGCTAAGGCACTGCCAACTTTGTCAGCTGGCGCCTCTTGAGCGGCTAATGCTGAAAACTGAGGTGAGTCAGCAATAACCGAAATACCCCAAAGCGTTAGAGTTAAAAGGGCAACCGAGGCTGGCAATTCAGTAATGAATGGGTATAACAAGCACATTGCGCCGGAAGTGATAAGCGCGAGTCTGGCAACCGATATGCCGCCGTGCTTTTTGCTAAGCCAACCACCGCAGATACAACCAAGAGCGCCTACCCCAATTAACGAGAATGATAACCAGGGAATGGAAGACAAAGACCAGCCAAGCTGAGATACCGGTGCTAAAAGGAGCAGAGGTACCAGCATCCAGAAGGCGTAGAGCTCCCAACAGTGGCCAAAGTAGCCACCGGCAACCGCACGGAATCGTGGCTGTTTAAGCGCCGATAATCCCTGACTTAGCGCCGCAGGTTTAGCTGTTGCCGGCAAATGTGGCCCACTACCGAGGAGCCCCACGCCTATACCGCCTAAAACGGCTAGTATAGAGGCGGCAAACAATGAGATGTGCCAATCTAAACCAAGAGTGAAGCCTCTCATTAAGTGCGGAAGTGCGGTTCCTAAAGTCAGCATAGCCAGCAACCAAGACAATGCAGCGCCTGCGTATTTAGGTACCCATGAAATAACCAGTTTCATGCCCATTGGGTAGATACCGGCTAAACACAGGCCGGTCAGTAAACGCAGAAACCACGCGAGCGAGAAATGGTCGACGGCAACGATGAAAAGCGCATTAACTGACGCACCGAGTAAACTGGAAAGGCAGAAAATAGCGCTGGCTTTGTAGCGGTCAGCCAAACCGGTAAGTGCTAAAGATAAAGTGCCTACAATGAAGCCTAACTGAACAGCGAGAGTTAATGCCCCTAAGTCGGCTTCTGAAAGTCTTTGTTCTGACGAAAGACTTAACCAAACACCGTTAACACTGAACCATAACGAAGTACCCAGTAGCTGAGCTAAAATAATAACGGGTAAAGCAATGCGCGAACGGACATCCGATGTCATTCATAAACCTCGTGTTAGTATGAACGGTCTGGTATTTTGCGTCGCAATAGTAACGACAAAGGAGTGACTATCATGAAACTGACGGTTGAAATTAGCAAGTACCCACTGGCGGATGATTATATTGGTCCAATAAAAGGTTTTATTGATGAGCTTAATAAAACCGATGATGTAAAAACTATCACCAATACATTGAGTACTCAGGTATTTGGCGACTACGACAAGGTGATGGACGCCCTGCAACGCTGCATAAAATGGTCATTTGAGCGCTATGGCAAAGTCGTCTTTGTTTGTAAATTTTTACATGGTGATTTAAGTCCTGAAGACTAAGATGATAAGTATTCCAAGTATCGCTAGTTAGAGCTACTATAGTCAAAAATAGAGTGGCTTTTATGAAGTATTGGCGTAAGTATCATCCGGAAATTAATGTTGATGACCCGCGTTACCATCAGGTGTCGTTAATATACAGTATACTATTGATAATGCTGGCTTACTTTAGTGTTATAGGCCTGCTGAACGTTACGCTATTTGATGCGGCACATATTGCAGTATATGACTTTTCCGGCTTTCTTCTTATCGCTGGTATTTATTTTTATGTCAGCCGTGGAAGCAACTTTACGGTTGCTGGGTGGTTGGTTACAGGCACACTGATATTCGTGCTCTTGGCATTCATACACTTGGCGGAGGGCAGAAATTATTCATTAATTTGGGTCACAATACTTCCTCCTATTGCTTTTTTTCTTCATGGTCCTCGAGCGGGTGCCTGGGTAACCGGGGTTGTTTTTGCTTACTGCGGTTGGTTTCTTTACGTGCAGTTGAGTCGTGGGGTTCCGGGGGATTTGAGCCTTGGCGCATTTCTTAACTTTATTGAAGTTGCGACGGCACAGTTGTTTCTCTTCCGTTATTACGAGCGCTCCAGAAGAGAAGCTTATGAACAACTTCAGGCCACTTCTGTTACTGATCCTCTAACGGGTTTATATAATCGCCTGCATCTGGACGTTAATCTCAACATGTTACTTTCGTCCTCCCGGCATAAAGACTTAAACCTGTCTGTCTTATTAATCGATGTTGATCATTTTAAGAAAATTAATGATGAATATGGCCACTTAATGGGCGATAGAGTGCTTTGTTCTATCGCGACGATTCTCAAAGAAGCAGTGAGAGAGTGTGATTTTGTGGGTCGGTGGGGTGGCGAAGAGTTTTTAGTTGTTTGTCCTGAAACCGGCAGCAAAGAGGCGATGACTCTGGCTAATAGAATCGTCGAAACTATTCAGTCTCGGCCACTCGTTGAAAGCATACATGCTACCGTTAGCATTGGGGTTGCTGAGGCATCAAATAACACAAACTTGACGGCTGAAGGGTTACTGCACCTGGCTGATAAAAACTTATACATGGCCAAAAGTAGAGGAAGAAATAGGGCTATTTCAATGTTGAATGCCGATTCCTTCGACAACGCTCTGAGCAATATTTAACGCTATCCCAGCAGCCTTTCCATTTTTTTCGCCATGAAAATGGTCGTTGGCAGGTTTCACAAACCTTGTTAGGCAGGTGGGGCTTTTTGTGAGGCATAGCTAATTAGATCTTCAGCCATCTGGGCGTTTGAGCCTTATAGCTTTGATACTCATTGCCGTAAAGTTCGCTTAATGCCTGCTCCTCTTTAACCGCTTGAGCGCGCATCATGGCGATGCCGACCAATAAGCAAATCAAGGTGAAGACACTGGGGAGTGTCAGGAAGAGACCCAGTTGGCCGAGCATAATGGCTAAGAACATCGGGTTACGCGAGTGCGAAAAAGGCCCCTTCGTTAACAGTGCCCGGGAGTTATCGCTGTCGATACCTGAGCGCCAGTCCTGACGCATATAGGCGTGGCTGTAACTGACAAACCCAAGTGACACCAACATTGTGATCATGCCAATAGACAGCACCCAGGGTGTGTAAAGTGGTTCTATAATGCCGAGCCAGGTATCAATAGGGTAAAAGACCCGGGCAATACAAATAACCAAAATTGCACCGCGGAAAAGGTTAAAAACCTGGCGTATCCACCATGTCGTACTGCCTTTTTTACCGTATTGAATATGGCTTTTTGAGGTGCGGCTATTCAGTCCAATAGCGGTACTCGCGTAGTGGACTGCTATGAATAGAAAATACACGGCTAAAAAATGGCGGCTAATCAGGTCAATATCGAACAAAAAGATCTCCAACTTCGGAACACGCAATCGTTTTCCATTCTACGGTTCTTTAAAGAGATTGAAAGAGTCAGGTGAAATATCGTTTTATGTGCTATTGATTAATTATGTTCTTGGCAAAGGAAGTCGTATGCGTTTTATAACCTATAGTGCTGTTTTATTGTTTGGTATGGCGCTGACAGGCTGCGCGTCACCCACCTCTTCCATTCTAATTGGAGACGCTCGGCCGGAAATACCGGTAGCACAAGTAAAAGTGTACTTAGAGGCGCCTGAGAGCTATGAAGAAATAGCTTTAATTGAAGCAAGCAGTGATGCCTCCTGGAGCTTTGGTGAACAAGCGAAAATGGAAGCAGTATTGAAGCGGCTGAAACAGGAAGCGGCTAAAGTAGGTGCTAATGGCGTCTTGCTGCAAAAAACCGGCGACAAGCAAGGCGAGTCAGTTTATGTCGGGGCTGGCTCAGGTGGTTACTCAGGCAATGTGGGATTTGGGGTAAGTGTTGGTAAAGCCTTCGGTTTGACCGATAAAACAGGGGAAGGCATCGCCATTTATGTAAAACCAGACAATGGCGATGCGGCATCAGAGAACGACTCGTCAGAAATTAAGGAACCTGTTAAGGAACTTTAGTCGCGTTCCAGTTAACCGCTTGCCAACGGTCGTTGCGTTGAATTAAAACACCGGTATTATAAAAATATTGAGTGACTTTACCTTCCTCTTCAGCGGTTAACGTAAAGTTGAATACCACGGTGTCACCAAATTGTTTTACCTCGATGTCTTCAGCGCCATACCAGACACTAACGTTGTCTGGGTCTTTGGGTTTAGCGTCTTTCATACCCGACATAAGTTGCTCTTTACCAAAACGCTCGCCGCTGGAGCTGGTGTAGGTCAGTTCTTTCGCCCAGAAGCGATCATGCGCTTTAGGTGAACCAATGCTGGCGCCGTATAAAAAGGCCTCTACGGCTTTGGTTGTAGCTTCTTCAACGCTTTCTTGTGCGGTGCACGTGGCACTGAACAAAACCGCGATGGCTAATAATAAGTAACGCATTGTCGTTATTCCTTTCGGTTGTTTTTCGGTATGCTGTAAGCATATGGCAAGCACAGAGACACGGCAAACAGGTTTACAAATGCTTATCAAACAAACAGAACTGCAATTGGCTCCTCACCCAAGGGGCTTTCACCTTATTACTGACGAGATTGAACGGGCTCTGGTTGAGCTTGGGCAAGTATCAGCCGGGCTATTACAGGTGTTTATTCGGCACACATCGGCATCGTTGACCATTAATGAAAATGCAGACCCGACGGTTCGTCAGGACTTTGAAAGCCATTTTAATGAAATGGTGCCAGAAAATGCGCCGTACTACCGTCATACGTTTGAGGGGCCTGATGACATGCCAGCACATTTAAAGTCGAGCATATTAGGCAGTAACTTAACCCTACCGGTGACCAATGGACGTTTAAATTTAGGCACTTGGCAGGGAGTCTATCTTTGTGAACATAGAGATCACGGCGGCGCTCGCACCTTAATTCTGACTCTACAAGGCGAGTGAGCATGCTACAACGAGCAACAATAGATGAACTCAAAGAAGCACTGACTTGGCCGGACAATGCGGCGGAGTTTCGCCTGTGGTTTGGTGAAAAAGTACCTTATGGCAGTTCCGCAGAGGCTATTTGGGAGCAGATTAAAGCAGAAGAGCGTGGCACTTATACCTTTTATCAAGATGGTGAGTTTATCGGTTTTGCACAAGCCTACCAAAAAGTCGAAAACGGTATACACATCGCGTGTCTTATTGTGAACTCTGCAGTTCGTGGTCAGGGGCTGGGTAGAAAATTTGTCGAGGCTCTGTTTGAAAACGCTTGGTCACAGGAAGAAACTCAGTTTATTACTTTGAATGTGTATCCGGAAAACGAGCCTGCCAGACGGTTATACAACAGTCTGGGCTTTGATGAAGTTGGCGAAAATCAAGGTATGGTTGCAATGCGGCTGGAGTCTCAATAAATCAGCAGATTTAAGTCGTTTTTACGGTAAACTGATGCGAAACAATACATAAACCCCAACGGGACTCTCCATGACAGAAAAAGAATTGCATCGACGTCGCCTCATCTCGGCAAAACAGTCCGAAGAGTCTATCGCCAAAATTGAAGGGCAAGGCTCCTACAAATTGGCTTTTGCTGATCATGACTTTTTGCTGAGTGATGACTTACGAGCCGTGCGTCTTCAGCTGGAGTATTTGAAGCCACAGCTGACGTTAGAAAAGCATAATGTTGATGCCACTATTGTGGTGTTTGGCAGCGCCCGCTTTTTGCCGCCGGAGCAGGCGCAACATGATGTTGGTGTTGCTGAGCAAGCGTTGGAGAAAGACCCTGACAACGACACGTTGATGGGAAATTTGAAGCGAGCGAAAAGAGCACTTAAGAATAGTGCTTATTACCAACAAGCAATGGATTTTGCTCGCATCGCCACTGAACATAATCTCTGTCATGATGATGAAAACCTAATGATCGTCAGTGGTGGCGGCCCGGGTATTATGGAAGCTGCAAATAGGGGAGCTATGGAGGCAGGTGGGCACAGTATTGGCCTGAATATCGTGCTACCTCATGAGCAGCGACCGAACCCTTATATAACGCCTGAGTATTGCTTTCAGTTTCATTATTTTGCTATTCGTAAAATGCATTTTTTGCAACGAGCCCGTGCTCTGGTCGCTTTCCCCGGTGGGTTTGGTACGTTGGATGAACTGTTTGAGACGTTAACATTGGTGCAAACGAAAAAGTCCGAACCTGTACCTATCGTGCTCGTTGGAAAAGAGTTCTGGCAGCGGTTAATTGACTTTGATTTACTCGTCGAGGAAGGGACTATCTCCGAGCATGACTTAGCATTATTTGAAATTGTCGATACCGCTGAAGAAGCCTGGCAGGCCATTTGCCATTGTTATGATTTAAAAAATGGATCACGCCATATCCGCTAAGCGCTCTCGGAAGTGGCGCCACGAGATCCAAAAGAATAGAGCGCCAATAGCGCCTAATGCTAACAGCTGTGGCCAGACGATATTGATACCGGCCCCCCGGAATAAGATGCTCTGGCCAAACTCAGTAAAATGAGACGTTGGAGCAAAGTACATAACCGCCTGCACTACTGTTGGCATACTGTCGAAAGGTGTCATGCCACCGGACAGTATCTGCATCGGCATGATAATGAGCAAAAATAACAAGCCGAACTGTGGCATCGAGCGAGCGTAAATTCCTAAAAATATGCCGATGGATGTGGTCGCAAATAGATGCAATGCGGTGCCGAATAAAAAGAGGCTCAAAGAGCCACTCGTTGGTATTGCCAATGCTTGCTTTATAACCACGACTAAAGAAAAAGCGGATGCTACTAAGACCACTAAAGCCATGGACCAAACTTTACTGACCATAATTTGAAAAGGCGTTACCGGCATCACCATCAGATGTTCGACGGTGCCATGTTCTCGCTCCTTGATCAGCGCAGCGCCAGTTAAAATAATCGACAGCATGGTGATTTGGTTAATGAGCTCCATGATGGCGCTAAACCAGCCACTATCGAGCTCTGGATTGAACTGCGCTCGCACAGCAATATCGATGGGCAGTTGAGCTGCTGATTGAGTGAACGTACTGACCTCCCGGTTAATAATTGACTGAATGTATCCGTTACCAGTAAACGCCTGGCTCATTCGGGTCGCGTCGACAATAAGCTGAACTTGTGGTCGTTCGCCATTGAGTAAATCTCTTTGCAGCCCCTCCGGAATATCCAGAATAAAGGTGTAACGACCTTCGTCCATGAGCTGATCGGCTTGATCCGCCGAAACGGCTTCTGGTGGCAGAAAATAAGGCATTAAAAAGCTATTAATTAATTGGTTAGACAGCTGTGAGCGATCATTATCGATAACGGCTATGGGTGTTTTGTAAAGGGTTTGTGGTGTGGCTGATGCAGCGGTATAAACAAAGACGGTAAAAGCCAGCATAATAAATAAAAGCAGCATGGGATCGCGTGACAAGCTCACTAACTCTTTTATGCCTAAATGCGAAATGTTTTTGAGAGAACGCATTTATCGCTCCTGCTTTTTCACTAAGCTAATGCCAACCGCTATAAAAATAATGGCAGCAATAATGAGTCCTACCAACATGACGTGCAGCTCATTAAAGGACAAGGCTTTTGAGAAAACACCACGGCTAACAATCATGTAATAGGTCGTCGGGTAAACCTCCCCAATAATTTTGGCCAACCCTTCTAATGATGTGACTGGCGTTATCATGCCGGAAAACTGTGAGGCTGGAAGAATGGTGGCCAGAGCGGTGCCAAAAAGTGCGGCAATTTGGCTGTTCAGGAAAGCCGACATAATAAGCCCTAATGCAGTGGCGCAAATGACGTAGAAAAACGTGGCGAGAGTAAACGCCAGAAAACTGCCGGTAAGTTCGACCTCGAAAATAAATAAAGCCTGTCCAACCAGTATTAGGAAGTTAACCATCGCAAGGACGACATAAGGCAGCTGCTTACCCAGGAAAAACTCACTTTTACGCGTTGGAGTGACATAAAAATTGGTAATGGAGCCTAACTCTTTTTCCCGCACGACAGAGAGGGAAGTCAAAATAGACGGAAACAGCATTAACAGAAGCGGTATTACTGCAGGGACCATAGCCGGCAAGCTTTTAATATCGGGGTTGTAACGGTATCTGGAAGCAATATCGATAGTGGCTGTTTGGGGTGTAGGGGCACTCAGTTGCTGTTGTTGCTTCTGTAGCCAGTCTATGTGCATACCCTGAATATAACCCTGAGCAGTTTCTGCCCGCATAGGCATAGCGCCATCGACCCACGCACCGACGGTGACGTTGTCGCCTCTTTGTATATTGCGGGCGAAATTGTTGGGTATTTCAATGGCCAGACTAATGTCGCCACTCTGCAGGCGGGCATCAACTTCTCCATAGCTCTTTAAAGGCGGCTGCTCGTTAAAGTAGCGAGAGCCCGATAAGCTAAGAATGTAATCACGACTGGTGCTGGTCTTGTCACGGTCAAGTACGGCAAAGTCAATTTCATCGACATCCATATTAATACCGTATCCCAGCACGAACATCAGGATAACGCTACCGACTAAAGCCATGACAAGTCGAACGGGGTCCCGGAACAATTCTAATGTTTCGCGGTGACTGATGCTAAGCAGTCGTCTTACACTAAAGCCGTGACTTAGCTGAAGGTCACTATGAGTTTGTCGCCTTAGCGTCGGCTCTTCACGGTTATTATCGGGTTGCCCTGATGCCGCCTCTAAATAGTCAACAAAAGCGTCCTCAAGAGAGTTTTTGTTACAGCTCTGGATAATGCCGTTAGGTGTGTCGGTGACTAACACCTTTCCTGCGTGCATGAGTGACACTCTGTCACACCGTTCCGCCTCATTCATAAAGTGAGTGGATATAAAGATAGTGACGCCGTGCTCGCGGGAAAGTCTCAATAAAATATGCCAGAAACTATCGCGGGCGACAGGGTCGACACCGGAGGTTGGCTCGTCCAGAATCAGTATTTCTGGCTCATGAATCATGGCGACAGCCAGTGATAAGCGCTGGCGCTCACCAATGGGTAACTGCTTGGGGAGCTGCTGGAATAGCCGTTGTAAATCGAATTGCTCCGCTATCGCCTCTATTCGCTCGTCAATGTTCTCTTTAGGAATATCAAATAGCTGAGCGTGCAATTTAAGATTTTGGTAGACCGTAAGCTCGCTATATAGAGAAAAGCTTTGCGCCATATAGCCAACGCGCTTACGAGTTTCTAAAGAGTGACTGTCAATGGGCTCATCGAAAAGCCAGGCTTTACCTGAGCTGGCTGTTAGCAGCCCGGTCAGCATTTTCATTGTTGTTGTTTTACCGCATCCATTCGACCCTAAAAAGCCGAAAATCTCACCTTTCTGAATACGAAAGCTGGCCTTATCAACAGCGGTAAAATCGCCAAAACGCATGGTCAGTTCTTTTGCCTCTATCGCTGTAGGGCTGTCTTTGTCGGACTGATGCGGCTGGCTCGTAAAAGGCTCTATAGATTGAGCACCAAGCAGTGATACGAAAGCGTGCTCTAAAGAAGACGTTGAGGTCTGAGTTAAAAGTTGGGTGGGAGATCCTGATGCGAGCACCTCTCCGTTATTCATGGTCGCTAACCAATCAAAGCGTTTGGCTTCATCCATATAAGCCGTTGCCACCAGCACGCTCATGTCCGGGTGTTGTTGTCTAATGTCGTCGATAAGCTGCCAAAACTGACGGCGAGACAAAGGATCAACTCCTGTTGTCGGCTCATCCAATATCAGCAGTTCTGGCTCATGAATCAATGCGCAACATAACCCCAGTTTTTGCTTCATTCCGCCTGACAGCTTTGCGCTGGGGCGGTCTTTAAACTCCCACAGACGGGTCGCTTTTAATAAGCGAAAAACGTGTTGTTCGCGCTGTTGGCCCTTAAGTCCAAAAAGCTGCGCAAAAAAGCTGAGGTTTTCTTCCACTGACAGTGTAGGGTAGAGGTTTTTCCCCAACCCTTGCGGCATATAAGCAACACGGCGATACAGCCGCTTGCGTTGACGAGATTTACTCAGATCTTCGCCTAACACAAACAGCTGGCCTGACTGTAACGCTCTAGCGCCGGAGATAAGGGATAGTAACGTTGATTTACCAACGCCATCAGGGCCAATGACACCGCACAACTTTCCTCGAGGGACAGCCAAAGATACAGAGCGCAGTGCTGGTTGCTTGCTGTAGTGATAGTTGAGCTCATTTAGAGAGACAACAACGTCATTCTCTTGGGTCATTCATTGAGCTCCGACTTGAGCTCTTCGGGCCAAGCTTCTTGCTCATCAAGCTTCACGTAGGCAACGCCAGGTAGTCCCGTTTTTACACGTTCAAGATGCTTCTCTAAGAGTGCTTTGTCGATGCTGGCACGAACTCGAAACATGAGTTTTTCTCGTTCTTCCTGGGTTTCAACCGTTTTGGGTGTGAACTGTGCGATATCCGATATAAAGCTGATACTAGCGGGTATGCGATAGTTTGGCAGCGCATCTAACACAATGCGTGCTTCACTTCCTACTGATATCTTTCCAATAGCGCTGGTGGGGAGAAAGAACGTCATATAAACATCGCTCAAGTCCACCATGTTCACAACTCGACCTCCGTTGCCAATAACCTCCCCCGGCCGAGCAATAACGTATTGAATGCGGCCGTCGCGAGGCGCAAGAAGTGTGCTGTCATCTATTTGAGTTTGTATGCGTTCAATCGTTGCTCTGACGGCTTCGGCACCGGACTTAGCTTCCTCATGTCTTGAAATCGCTGTCGCTATGGCTGCATCGGTTGCGGAAATCTGAGATTTAGCTGCGGTGACGGCCGACTCGGCGCTAATAACGGACGCTTTTGCATCATCGAGATCTTGTACTGACATCGAGCCCGTTTGAGATAGGCTTTGAACTCGGGTGAGTCGCTTTTTAGCAAGCTCTAACTCAGCGTTGCGCTGTTTCAGTAACGCTTGCGCCGCGCTTTTTTCCGCTCGACGTTGCTCAATTTGACTTTCGGCTGTGTTAATTGCGCTCTTTGCTTGGTTGAATTGTGCCTGTGCTTGGTGAAGTTCGGCTTCTAGCGTCGTGGTATCAATGCTCGCAAGCTTGCTTCCGGTAAGCACGAAGTCACCTTCCGCCACCGACAGGTTAGCGAGTCGCCCGGCAACTTTAGTGGCAACATTAATTTCAGCGGCTTCGATTCTCCCGTTGCCACTGACAATTCCCTCATAGCCTTCGCTTTCCTTGTTAACACCAAGGTAGACAAAAAAAACAAGACCGATAATGACTACGAGCCAAACAAGGTTTCTTTTATTCATAGAGTCATCCCACCCTGGCGCCAGGAGGATAAGAACAGAAATACTGTGGTGGGTTTATTGGTTAAATGTCGATTCATAAAGGGAGCCTTACATGGAAGTTGCCATTTATAGTTTTAGCATTAAACGACATAAATGTAAGGCTCTCTTTTAGAGAAGAGAAGCTACTTTATAAGAGGTAGTGTTAAACCATCGGTTTTGTGCCTTTCCCGCTATGACCAGAGCGCTGCCATAAACTGGTAATACGTGCGGAGCGGACGATAAGCCAAGTAAGCCCAAACAAGCCGACAGCTAAGCCCAGTGCTAACCAGCGGTTGTAAGTCGTGGCTGAGTATATACCGCCATTCCCTACTGGTACTGCCTCTGGTGGCATTAACGGTAAGCCATGGCGTTCTGCCATGGTTTTAATGCCAATAAAATGAATACCCGGAATGTCTTCCTGCAGGAAGTAGCCCATAACGGTTTCTACCGCAAAGGCACGCGCTGGTGCGTCTGTCTGCAAGCCAGATTTGAACATGTCATCAATGCCAGGGGGACCGACAACCGTCGCGCCACCACCCACGTTGATGTAGGCAGTGTAATTTCGCTCGGCAGAATACTCCCGAAAAATGGCAATTCTATCGGCGACCGCTTCTTGGTAGTTGGCAGGGTCAATGAATTTAACATCAGCACGCTCAATTGAACGGCGAATGGATTGAATGCCTTCCTCAGGAATGCCAATGCCTCTATCTTCAATGCCGCCAATCGATGCATAATCGGCATGGAGCGAAATAACGCCAGCTTCACGAAGTTTTCGTTCCATATCCAGCCATAGAAAATTAGGGGTATTAGCGCCCCACTGCGACGATGAGGCAGAAGCAACAATAACGGCATTTGCTTCCATAGCCTCAAGTGCTGAGTAGACAGCCAAGTTGAGCGCTGGGAACGAGCCTGAAACTGTCACGGCAACTAAATCGCCCTTTTTCACACCAGCTTCTGCTAATAACTTAACAGCAACTGCCGCCCAATTTGGGTTAATAGTGGTTTGCTTAGACTCTCGACCGCCGTGATTGGTTGTGACAATACTGTTCTCTAAACCGACCAAGCCCGATCGTTGAGGATCAAACTCAGGATTAATGGGGGCTATTTGAGCTCTCAGTGGTTGCAACACGTTCATGCCCTGGCGCATGATTTTCGCCGCATTTACCATGGTCGCGTAGTTGTCTTCCACAACGGGGTCACGCTGCTTCATTTTTTCTGCCGCAACAACCACAATAATTGCGACGACAATTAAGAAAATGAGCCCCCAGGTCGGTACACCTGAAGAGCGCCAATAAATTTTAGTAAAACTACTCATTATAGGGTTCTCCTGTTACCAACCGGGCATTTGAAAAGCTTGACTCGCTTCATACATTTGCAAAGATTCAGGCATAATAACAATAAGCGCCAACCTCACTAACACGGCGGTCACTGCCAACCCACACAAGGTTTGCAGTACGCCTTGTCGCTCAAACCAAATAGCAATAAGCCCCGGGATAATATAGCCAATGATGCTGCTCTCCATGACTGACATCATTACCGTCGACTCGAGAGCGCCAACTTGTGCTTGTGCATTGTCGCCGCCGGCTATCATTTGTAAGTCTGCCCAGTTCACTAAGTTGCCAATAAATAGGTCGAACAGACCGGCAATTAAATAGCCGGTTAGAATCATAATAATGGTTTGGCGACGACCATAAATAATCGCAAAGCTCGCTATGACTTTAACAATCAAATAGGTAATTAGGGCGGCGAGTAATGTAATTGCCAGACTTAGTGGGTCGGTCAGTTGCAATGCAACATAACCCGGAACAACTAACCCCCCTGCGGCCAGCCCGAGCGTATGGGTAAGCAGCAACGTAAAAAATAAGCCAACACCAATGGCAACAGCCAATATATTGAGCGCTATCATAAATCTTCCTCTTTAACGGCACGGTTTTGGAAGAAGCGAGCGACTTCTTCGCCGCCGCCGTGAATATTGCACATACCAACAACCAGTGCGTTGCCTGCGGATTCTTCTAAAATGGTTTCTGTTATATCGGTTGTGTCACCGCCTTCAAGCACAAGTAGCTTTTCCGGATCGAGTCCGTGCTTTACTGCGTTGCGAACAAAGACAAAACAACCAGAGCCCATTAAGATGACTTTATCGGCTTTGGTCCATTTTCCGGCTTCTTCAGCCATTTGCTGAGACCGATGTGGGCGGTCGGCCCGGCAGTTAATCAACATGATTTTGCGGCGATTTTCACCGAACTTCTCAATCATGTTTTCCCAAATTTTTCCGGTCGACTCCGGGTCGTTAGCGGCAAAGCCATTAACAAATACAATTTCACGCTTGAAATAGTTAATGTGCAGAACTTGCATAGCACCAGCTTCTGGCTCAAGTTCGGTCATGCCTTTTAACGCTTTATCTCGGTCAACGCCAAGGTGTTCGCATATTTTTAATGCCAGAGCGACGTTTTCTTTATGCTCGGCGTAACGAAATTGACTCATCGTGTCATCAGAAATGGCCTCAACCTCTTCCAGTGTGACACCGTGGAGCTGTGACTTTCTGTCGTTACAGGAGTGTTCAAAGGTGGGGAGTAAATCTCGTTCGGCGGTGAACAAATTGCCTTTAACGGGCGTACTCCCAGCCAAAGCTAAGGCGACGTCTTCTTCGCCAGGTCCCATCACATCTAAATGGTCAGGGCGGGCATTGGTAATTACACCAACGTTGGAACGCACCATGCGCAGCTCGCTCAGTGACTGATACTGCGGTTGCAGTGCCATGCACTCCATAACCACAATTTCCGGCTTTAATTTAGCCATGCGCTTTAGCGTGCGCATTTGTTCAATGATATTTGCACCACTGATGCGGTAAATTGGAAACTCACGCCCGTCAGGGTCAGTGACTGCAGCGGCCGAGCCCGTTGTTTTTGCGCATACTCGCTTATCGCCGGCGCGAAGGCCTGCGGCAATCAACCGAGTGACACTGGTTTTCCCACGCGTACCATTCACATGAACACGTACCGGAATGCGGCTAACCAGCCAACGATGTTTTAGCGCTTCTAAACCACCTGCAAGAACAAGTGCTACCCAAAGTCCTGCAACAATGGCGAGCAAAACTGGTATTTCCATAATCGCTCCCCTTAACATACATAAATGTATGTATTCTTTTTAGCGAACCTTTATGAAAAAGACCAATGAATTTAGGGATCTTTACACTTTAGTTCGCAAGAAGAAGCGGATTAGAGTCTGGCGAATTGGGATTACGCTTTTTTCACGAATTCGGACTTCAACTTCATTGGGCCAATACCGTCAATTTTGCAGTCGATGTCGTGGTCACCGTCTACCAGGCGAATGTTTTTGACTTTCGTACCGACTTTAACGACGGAAGATGACCCTTTTATTTTCAAGTCTTTAATCACAGTGACGGTATCGCCGTCTTCAAGCGGTGTGCCGTTAGAGTCGCGGTACTGAGGGGTGTTTTCAGTGTCTGTTGGTTCATCTTCAGACCACTCATGGCCGCATTCAGGGCAAACCAGTAAGTTACCGTCGTGATAAGTGAACGTTGACTGGCATTCAGGGCAGGCGGGGAAGTCGCTCATTAGAAATCCTTTTAAATTAAAAAGAGGCGCAATTATAGCCTGTTAGCGCCACGCCCGCATTAAACGAACAGCAACACCGCAATTGTTGTTATTACGGCCAGTAGAACGTTAAGAACAACTCCCTCTCGTGCCATAGCTTTTATCGTAATGCGTTTAGAGGCAAACACAATAGAGTTTGGCGGTGTTGCGACAGGCATGCAGAATGCACAGCTACAGGCAATAACGGCCGGAATCATCAGTAATTCAATCGGTAACTGTAATGCCGTAGCGGTGGCTGCCAAAATAGGCATAAGTAGAGTGGCGGTCGCTGTATTGGATGTGACTTCGGTGACAAACGAGACGGTCAGAGTGAGCACAAAAATGAGCAACCATAAAGGAAGCGCACCTAACGCTGTGAGCGACTGGCCAATGATATCGCCCAAACCGCTTTCCATTACGCCCCGGGCCAGACAAATGCCGCCGGCAAATAGCAATAAGATGCCCCAGGGAATGTCTTTCGCCAGTGTCCAGTTAAGCAGTTTTTCGTGCTTAACTTTGCCGCTTGGAATCACAAACATCGCAACCACACCGGCTAAAGCGACAGTGGCATCATTTAAGCTGCCCAGCCCTAAAAAGCCGGTCCAGCCGCCAAATGGTGCTGTGCGGGTTATCCACAGGAAAACGACGGCACCAAACACTATTAATACGCGCTTTTCATAGGTGGTCATTTTACTCGTAGTGGGAAGCTCTAATGGTTTTGTGAGCTTGACGTGTCGGGTGAGCCACAAAGCAATCACTGGTAACCCGAGCAGAACCATCGGTAAACCAATGCCAAGCCAGCGGGTAAAGCTGAACTCGGTTCCGGTAATATTCTGATAAATGGAGGCGAAAATTAAATTAGGCGGTGTACCGACTAGGGTAGCAATACCGCCTAACGAGCCGGCGTAAGCAAGACCCAATAACAGTGCGCATTGAAAGCTTTCGTCGTCGCTGGCATCGGCGAGTGCCAGAGCGACGGGCAAAAGTGCCAGAACACCCGCGGTATTCGATATCCACATGGATAAAAATGCGGTCGCAGCCATAAACGAAATAACCACTTTGCGACCATTGTCAGCTCCGATACGGGCGATAAGCGTTAATGCCATACGTTTGTGAACGCCGCTGGCTTCCACCGCTTTGGCCAACATAAAGGCACCCATGAACAATAAAATGATATTGTCACCCAGCGCGCCTGCAGCGGTGCTGGTATCAATAACTCCGAATACGGGCAGTAACACGAAGGGCAACAATGAAGTGACAGGCAGAGGAATGCATTCGGTGACCCACCACCAGGCGACCCAGACAACGGTGCTTAGAGTGAGAGCCGCCGGTAAAGGCATGTTGGCGAGTTGGGTGGCAAGCAGTACAATGAGAGCGGTTAAAGGCCCGAGCGCTAAATGTTTCATTAAACGACTTTTCTATCCATTGCGTATCTTTCCCAGTAAAGATAATAGATAAGAGGTTCACATGCGAGATATTGTTATTCTGCACGAAAATGAAGAGTGGCTAGTGCCATTGAGAGCAGAATTTGAGAAGCGCGGAGTTGAGGCCAAAGAGTGGTTTTTAGATACTGGTGTCATTCCTTTTACTGAACTGCCTGACGATGCGGTGTATTACAACCGCATGAGTGCCTCTTCGCATACCCGCGGGCATCGTTTTGCGCCAGAACTCACTCGTATGGCCTTAACTTGGTTGGAAAGCAACAATCGAACGGTTGTGAATGGTACCGGCGTTCTTGCGCTGGAAGTCTGCAAGTTATCGCAGTATGCGGCGTTGCAAAAAGCCGGGCTGAATGTGCCTAAAACACAAGCGGTCGTGGGTAAGAGTTTATTGGTTGAAGCTGCTGAATCGTTTGCCCAGTGGCCCGTTATTTTAAAACCGAATCGTGGTGGCAAAGGCTTGGGTGTTATTAAGTTTGATGATGCTGCTGGTCTGCAAGCTTATATTCACAGTGCCGACTACGAAGAGCCTCTGGACGGTGTTTGGTTGTTGCAGGAGTACATCAAACCGAAACAACCCCACATTACCCGCAGCGAGTTTGTTGGTCAGAAATTTGTTTATGCAGTGAATGTGAATACCGAACAGGGGTTTGAGCTTTGTCCGGCCGATGTCTGTAGTGTTGATGATGCGTTTTGCCCGACCAGCGAAGCGTCGGCGGAAACGCCGAATAAATTTACGATTACTAAACGCTTTAACGACCACGAAATTATTTTCGCCCTTGAAGCCTTTTTAAAGGCCAATGATATTGATGTCGCCGGTATTGAATTCATAGAGGACGACAAAGGTGAGTTGTACGTGTATGACGTGAATACCAATACCAATTATAACCAAACGGCCGAGCGAGAGGCGGGCGTAAAGCAAACCGGAATGGGTGCTCTGGCTGACTATCTTATTGATTTAGCCAAATAACGACGCCCTCAATAAGGGATAAAAAAACGGCCCCAACACGTGGGGCCGCAAAAAAGCCAGGGAGAGAGTCTGGCGTTTAGAAAGTGTATTCCACACCAAAAGACGCTGTTTGAGGCTTATTAGGACGAGCACCATGCGGTGAACGAGCGACAATTTGTTGCTGATCAAACAGGTTTTCGACTTTGAAATAAACCGCCATGTTGTTGTTCATCTCATAACGGCTGACGAAATCAGTGACAAACACAGATTCCGTTCTGTCGAATTGACTGTTGGTACGGTTACAGCCAACATCGACACACATCTCGTCTGCGTATTTAGCCACAACGTAGTTTATCCAACCGTTTTGGTTGTCTAAAGCAACGCGCATACTGAAGGTGTTTTGCGGAATATCGTTTAACTCATCGCCATCCATAAGACCTGACACGGCGTTGTCTTTGCTAATTTCACCTTTGGTGTAGGTGTAAGTCACATCTACAGGTATCAGGAAACTACCCGCTTCAAAGGTGTTGCTCGCCTGGAACTCTAAACCGCGAACGACCGACTCGCCCAGTACGTAGTTGCCTGATTCAGCACCGTTGTCACAAGGGTTAGCAATAGAGCATTGCTGTGTGGTGTCGTTAAAGTCGCTGTAGAAGCCAACCGCCTCGACAAATAAAGTGCCTTGGTTGTAACGTACGCCAGCTTCATAGTTCGTGCTGGTTTCAGGCTCCTGGTTTTCTGTTGCACCGCCACCTAAAGGAGAGAAGCCTTTGTGAACGCCAGCCAGAACCTGCCAGTTGTCGTTTACGTCATAAGTAAAGGAGGCACCCGGCAACCATTCGCTGCTGTCGTTAGAACGAGTGCTGTCTAATTCGCTGCGATCCGGTACTGCAAACTGGAGGCGTGAAGATTCAACGTTTTCATGACGAAGTGCCAGATTAACCATCAAATCGTCAGTAACTTGCCACTGGTCAGTAACCCAAAAGCTGACGGCTTCCGCTTTTTCTAAACGGTTGTCGCCACCGGTTGGTTGAATGAACGAGTCAAACACCAGGCTACCGTTAACTTGATCGAAGACTTCTTTTAACTGGTAACGATCCATTTCGTCAGTGTGATCACGTACGCCAATTTCGAGGAAATGCGATGCCAACTCAATACCGGTATTTACTTCAACACCATAAGAGTCGTAGCCACGGTTACCGTTGGTCCAGGTTATGTCTTGGTAATCTTGCTCGCCGTGCAAAACCGCTAGCGCGTCTGTGTCACCCGCATTGGCTAAGTCAACTAAGTCATTAACAACACCCGCTTTAAACCAGTTGCGCTTAAAGTGGTTCTTATAAGTCAGAACATTCAATTCAACGGTGTCAGTTAGCTCCACGTTGTAGTTAAGACTGATAGCGTCATGATGATTGTTCATCTGGTCAATTTCAGACAGCCCATAACGGCGGTTAGGGTCTTCCGCAAAGTCTGCGTCAGTAAGCCCTGCATACGTTTCGTTTGAGGTTTCTTCTGAATACTGGAATTTAGCCAGTAAACTTTGGCTATCCCCTGTCCATTTTAATTTCGCAACATAGTCTTCAATGTCGAATCCAGCGTCACGGCTGCTGCGGTCGATATCTTTAAAACCGTCGCTGCTGCGTTGAACGGTTTCTAGCAAGAAGCCCCACTGACCTTTTGTGCCGCCAACATGCGCATGAATATCGCGGCTGCTGTTTTCACCGAACTCAGTCAATACTTGACCACCGAACTGCTCCGGCACGGGTGTCGTAACCAGGTTAAGTACACCACCAGTGGTTTGAGGACCATAACGCAATAATGGAGCGCCCTTCAGCACTTCAATAGACGACATGCGGAAGGTGGTTGGGAAGTAATATGCCGCCGGGTTTGAATAGGGTGCTGGCGCCATCATCACGCCGTCTTCCAAAATAGTGACTTTACTGACACGGCCGGCGGTTGCGGCACGGATGCCAATGTTTGGGCGGAGGCCTTGGCCGTCTTCTTCACGCACATAGACACCAGGGATGGTTTTCATCAACTGGTTAATGTCGGATGGTACTTCAATTCGCATTTGCTCTTCGTCGATAACGGCGCTTGAGCCTGCAGTGGCTCTGGAGTCAGTTTTTGTACCGATAATTTTGATTTGTTCAATGTCATCAGTTCGGTCAATAGCAACTTCTGCAAAGGTCGGAGCAGCGAAGCTTGCAAGAATAGCCGTAGTCAGTAACGTCTTTTTCATGATCTACCCTGTTAATGTTTTTTGAAAGGTTATTTCATTATTGGTTTATCAAATCGCCGCGAATGCTAATATAAATAATAATGATTCGCAACAACAGTTTTGATCTTTAGCAATTCTTTGGTCGGTTTTTTTGTGGTACTTGTCGTTGTCTTAGTCAGAGAGTTTGGTTAAAAGCGCTTGGGCGAGGTAAAGTGTTTACAAAGAGGGGAAACCGTTAAGGCGCTTTAAATGACGAAAATAATAAAACTGACCACGGTGCTAACCGTATTAGCTGGTGTAGTCGGTTGCAGTTCATTAACCAGTGACTCAGAGCAAACCATTCAGTATCAATGCGGGGCGGCCGAAGTTGCGCTCAACTTTACTGACGCGGCAGCGACACTTCATTACAAAGGCAGCTCGACACACTTGCATCAGGTGGTTAGTGCATCGGGCGCACGCTATAACGACGGTGCTGATCCCGTCACCCAATATTGGGGGAAAGGTAATGAAGCGACCATGACCTGGCAGGGACAGGAATTGCCAACCTGTGTGGAAAAAGGCACTTTGCCTAAGCACTTTACCGGCCGGGGCAACGAACCTTTCTGGCAGGTTGCGGTTAATCCGCAGCATATGACCATTACGACACCGGATACCGAAGCAATTGTCGATGTCTCGCCGGCCAAAGTCGTTTCTGAGAACCCTTATGAATGGCGCATTGACTCAGCCACAGCAACGCAGTTAGTGGTTATTGATACGTTATGTCGGGACTCGATGAGCGGCAGGCTTTACCCCTACCAAGTCGATTTGCACGAAGACGGTAACGTTTATTCCGGCTGTGGTGGCGACAGCGAATGGCTGGTGCAGGGCGTTGAGTGGCAATTGGTTAAATTTGGCGATCATCCGCTCAACACAAAAGCGCCAACATTGAGTTTTCTGGCCGGCGGTCAGCTGACTGGATTTAATGGCTGTAATCGGTACTTCGGGCAATACAACTTAGGTGGTGAGTTGGCGCAAATACAGCTTATGGGAAGTACCAAAATGGCGTGTCCGGAAACCGCCAGTCAACTGGAAAGAGAGTTCAGTGACGCTATGCAACGTGTCTATCAAGTATTTATTGATAACAATGAGCGCTTAGTGTTGACCACTCGCGGTAATCGACAACTGATTTTTGTCGAGCAACAGTAGCAATATCCTGATAGGGTTAACGCCTATGCAACTTAAAAAATACACCGATTATGGTCTGCGCGTTTTAATGTATCTTGCGGCCAAAAAAGACGACAACAGAGTCACGATTGATGAACTCAGTGGTATCTTCAATGTGCCCAGAAATCACTTAAATAAAGTGGTGCATCAGTTAGGAAAAGAAGGGTTTATTGACACTCGCCGGGGGAAAAATGGTGGTTTTTTGCTGGCTGTTGACCCTGCCGATGTGCGGTTAGACAAGATCATACGCCGGCTTGAAGGTGACGAGTACTGGATAGATTGTCATAAGCCGGAATGCGCTATATTCCCGGCCTGCGAGCTGAAGAATTTAATTAACGAAGGTAAGGAAACGTTCTACCGGTTTTTATCAGACTATACATTAGCCTCGCTAATGCAGAATGATGCTGATATTCGCCGACTCTGGGGACAGGAAATTCCAATAAACGAAGCACAATAATGAAGGGGAGTTCCATGCTTAAGAAATTAGCAGTAGGCATAGCCGTTGGTTTGGCGGCGACATCAGCGCAGGCAGGAAACTGGCTGCATTGCGGGGACGTATTCGATAGTCAATCCGGACAGCTTATTGGTGAGCGGTACATTGAAGTTGAAAATGGTGATATTAAGGCGGTCAAAGTGAATTCACCGGGAAGCTCCAACCAAGTAACCGACTTGTCAGACAGTACGTGTTTGCCGGGGTTTATTGACCTCCATGTGCACTTAGACGGTCAGTCCGGGCCAAATTCGTACATCAAGCAGTTTACTCAAAACCCGGCGGACTTAGCCTTGATTGCTCAGCACTACGGCATGAAAACGCTGAAAGCGGGATTCACAACGGTTCGTAACCCGGGTGACTCTGACAATGTGACCATTGCTTTGCGGGACGCCATTAACGCCGGTATTACCGATGGACCACGCATTTACACCGCAGGCAAGTCTATTGCAACAACGGGGGGGCATGCGGACCCGACAAACGGTTGGAAAGAACAACTGATGGGTCGTCCAACTCCAAAAGATGGTGTTATTAATAGCGCCGAAGGTGCTCGAGAAGCGGTTCGTCAACATTACAAAGACGGTGCTGACTTCATCAAAATTACCGCAACGGGCGGGGTATTGAGCATGGCAAGCAGCGGTGACAACCCTCAGTTTACTGACGATGAGTTAGAAGCCTTGGTTGATATTGCTGATGATTACAATTTTCATGTCGCCGCCCATGCGCACGGCAAAGCCGGTATGCTTCGTGCGGTAAAAGCGGGTATTGCTTCAGTTGAACATGGTACTTATATGGACGACGAAGTGATTGCGGCAATGAAAGAGCATGGTACGTATTTAGTACCGACGATTCTGGCTGGAAAATTTGTTGCTGAGAAAGCTGAAATTGACGGATATTTTCCTGAGGTTGTGAGACCCAAAGCGCGTGAAATTGGTCCGAAAATTCAGGATACCTTCGCCAAAGCTTATAAAGCGGGTGTGAATGTGGCGTTTGGTACTGATAGCGGCGTATCTGCACATGGTGACAATGCTCTGGAATTCCAGTACATGGTTGAAGCAGGCATGCCCGCAGCTGAAGCGATCCAGGCAGCGACAAGCGTCGCAGCTGATTTTCTGAAGAACGATAAAATTGGCCGTATTGAAGCGAATAAAAAAGCGGATATTGTTGCTGTAAAAGGTAATCCTTTAGAGGATATTACTCTGCTACAAAATGTCAGTTTCGTGATGAAAGACGGAAAAGTGTATAAGCAATAAAATAACCAAGAGGGGTCAGTCGAAACGCACTGACCCTTCTAGTTTCAAAGAGGTGTGGTCGCTACTGCGCACTTCGTACATGGTTTTATCTTCCTCGCAATTCACCCACAGCTGTACTCTAGCCGGCAAAATAACCGGGCGCTTAAAAGTCACGTCTATGTAGGTTACCGCTTTTGACTGTTTGCGTTCCAGCTCAGCCTGAGCTCGAGCCATCATGTACATACCGTGAATAATCGGTTTTTCGAAACCAAACCAGCGCGACACGAGCGGATGTAGGTGAATGGGGTTAAAGTCGCCGGATATACGGGCGTATCGGCGGCCCATACCGCTGCCTAACTGCCAATGAGCCAAGTTGTCCCAGCCTTCGTCGGGTTCGAAAGGTTTCGGCGGTGCTTTCTTTGTTTGTGTCTTTGCGTTATCGGACTTCATGACTTGATAAACGCTGGTACAGGTCGCCACTTTTTCACCTTCTTGCCAAAACTCGACCGTAAACTGCGGTCTTAACCGGCGTGGAGACACATCAGGTCCGCGCTTAGGTACTTTGACTTTTGACACCAGCTGAAACGACTGGTCAGTTTGAATAACCGCATGGCGCTCTAGTTTGTTGCTGACGTGCACCAGACCCGGTGCAGGCCAAGGGAAGCTGTCGTCGAGCATCTGCGCTAAGTGCGCACGCTGCGCGATGCAATACAGCATGGCAAGCGGGACATCACTAACAAAACCACCAAAAGCCTCGTGATATTTTTCTAACTGTTTAGCTGCCGGAGCCGGAATAGAATAATGCTTTTCCAGCGTTTCTGAATTAGCCTCAGACTCATCGCTACGCTGTAAGGTAAATAATGACCTGAACAGCATAGTTGGCATGGGGGCAAGTTTTTGCGGATGGTTATCCACACGTTCCATAGTGATAGTGACTCCCTACTGACTTAGTGGTTATTCTCGCACATGTTGCAAAAATTCAACAGTCCGACCACTAAAAAGCCGCTCCGAAGAGCGGCTACTCTAGTCTTCCCGGTGTTACTTGTTGGTTTCTATATCGTCATTGAGATCTTCATCGTGCTTTTCGAGATCCCACGGCAGAACACCCGGACTGTGGTGTCTGAAGTGCAGGTAGTTCTCGAATTGGTTAATTACGTCATTGATGATATCTGATGACTCATAACCGTATAGATCATACGACTGACCACCTTGTCTCAGGAACACCTCTGCTCGGTAGTAGCTCTCGCGGTTTTGGTCGTTGCTGAGCACAAACTCCGGCAGTAAGTAGTCGCGTAGACGAATTTCATAAGCAAAATCGAGATCATTTTCTCGTTCAACACTAAGAATGATGCGATTGTGCTCTTCGTCCGTTGTAAATTCGGCAGGCCAGTCCTGACTTTTCAGCTCTTCTTTTACTTTTTTCAAGGACTCCGTCGCCGGTCCGTTAATAAACTCCAATACAGGTTCTTTTTTCGGAAAGTCGACCAGGCCGGCTAAACGTTTTTTCCAATAGTCCGGACCCTCGTTAACACCACGACGGTGATGATGGCGGTGGCTCTTCAGACTGTTGTATTGGTGCCCTTCAATAACCAACGCTCGCCACATTCCGGCTGCGGATATGAGAATAATGACAGCGAACGGTAAAGCACTGGTTATTGCCGCGGTTTGCAGTGCGCCTAAGCCGCCGGCAACCAGCAGCACTGCCGCAACAATACCTTCGCTACTTGCCCAGAAAACACGCTGCCATACAGGCGTTTCCATGCCACCGGATGCTAATGAGTCGATAACCAGTGAGCCAGAGTCCGATGACGTGACGAAGAAGGTAATAATTAAAAGCACGGTGACAAAGCTAATAATGCTGGTCAGCGGCAATTCTTCGTACAGTTTGAATAGGGCTATGGCCTGATTATCTTGCACTTCCGAAATGAGTGTTGTGTAACCTTCGTTCATGATCATATTCAAAGCGGTATCGCCAAATACGGCGAACCAGAAGAACGTGAATATGGTAGGCACGAACATGACCCCAAAGACAAACTGGCGAATAGTGCGTCCGCGACTGATTTTAGCAATGAACAGCCCGACGAACGGCGCCCAGGCTATGGTCCAGCCGAAAATGAATAGCGTCCAGTTACCAATCCAGTCACTGCGTTCATAGGCCTGCAAGTTAAAGGTACGTTCAACAATACCGCTTAAGTAAGCCCCGGTGTTTTGCAGGAAGGTTTCCAGAATGTGGATGGTAGGCCCGACAATGAACACGAATAATAACAGGAAAAGAACCAGTGTCATGTTCAACAGAGACAGTCGCTTAATCCCTTTATCCATGCCGGCAACAACCGACGCTATTGCGGCAAGAGTAATAACACCTATTGCAATAATTTGCACGGTGGTCCCCACAGGAATGTCTTCCCACAAATAGTTCAGGCCGGTGTTTATTTGTATGACCGACAAGCCCAGGGTTGTGGCAATACCAAACATGGTTCCCAGCACCGCAAAGGTATCGACAGCGTGTCCTATTGGGCCATTAATTTTCTCGCCAATTAACGGATACAGCGTAGAACGCATGGACAGTGGAAGGCCATGTCGGAATGAGAAATATGCCAGAACTAAGCCTACTAGGCCGTAAATTGCCCAAATGTGGAAGCCCCAGTGGAAGTAGGCAATTTGCATAGCCTGTTTAGCAGAGCCGATTGTTTCAGCCGCGCCTGCGGGCGGTTCCGCGTAATGTAAGACAGGCTCTGAGACACCGAAGAAAAGTAAAGCAATACCGTAACCCGCCGAAAACAGCATGGCGAACCAAGAGGTAAAGCTGTATTCCGGTTCACAATGGTCGGGACCTAATTTAATACGCCCCCAGCGCGATATTGCCACACCAATAATGAACACTAAGAAAAGAGCGACGGCGAGCATGTAAAACCAACCAAAGTTGTCAGTAATGCCTGCTAACGTCCAATTAAACAGTTCACCGGCTTTTTCAGGTGCACTTAACGTCCCTATTACCAGTAAAGCAATGACAATAACCGCTGGTAAAAACACCGGAATCAGTATTGCGTTGTGCCACTTAGCTTTCTCCGCTGACATAAAAACTCCTGTTTTTATTATGGTTTGTATATATATAGCCTACTTAAATTGTTTTGTAATGGGTCACTTTACATTTCTTTTACTGCTTATTTTGTAGTCTTTACGGTATGATGAATGCCCGTTCATATTTTTCAGTTAGTGGTTATATGAAGGCTCAGAATTCATCAGTTGATTTAGTGAGTTTAACGAATGCACTGCCGGGCGCGGTCTATCAATTAGAGCTAACCGAAAGTGGCGACTGGCACTTTCATTTTGTTAGTGAAGGTATTGAAAGCATTTACGGGTGCACCGTGAGTGACCTTCAGAAAAACACATGCGTCTTGAAAGACATTATTGTCGCTGATGACTATGAAGCGGTAGTCAGTAGCTTACTCGAGTCCGCGAAATATAAAATCCCGTGGAACAAAGAATACAGAGTGGTTCGCAATGGACAAACGCATTGGGTTTATGGTCATGCAGTGACTGAAAAACAGCCTAATGGCAGTACCATCTGGAAAGGTCAATTACTGGATATTACTGAACGTAAGCAGTTAGAGCTGACGGTTAAAAGGCATCAGCGGAATCTTGAACTTGCCGAACGCGTTGCTAACTTAGGCCACTGGAAACTGAATTTAAACACCGGCAAGTCGGTTTGGTCTGATACGGTGTACGAGCTCTATGGTTTGGAAAAAAGCAAGACTGACCCCGGTCTTGATATTGTCATGGAAAAAACGCACCCACAGGATCGAAAAGCCGTAACCGACGCTATTGAAGCCGCCAAAAAGTCAGGTGTGCGCGACGTGGAACATCGTATTATTCGCAGTGACGACACCGTTCGTTGGTTGCGGGAATCCGGTATTTATCAGCTTGATGAGAATGGTGATGAAATTATTTTTGGCACGGTTCAGGATATTACCGACTACAAAGAGATGGAGCTGAAGTTGCGCAGCACCGGTGGAGAGGATGAACACACAGGCTTCTATAACCGACGTATGATGTTGCGTGCTCTCCAGCGACGGTTCAGTTTTTATAAAGCCCACCCGGAATACCCTTACTTTTTACTGGCTTTGAAAGTCACTAATGACTCTAAAACGCTCGCTCGAGCGGCAGAAATTGTTCGCGCGAATATCAGAGATTACGACACACCAGGACATTTAGGCAATGGCTTAATTACCGTTTTGCTGTCGACTCTGTCACGTCCGGAAAATAACAGCAGCCTTCGTCGTGTTATAACGGAACTGAGCGACGCCGGCATTGAAAGCCATTGTATGTTGGAAGAAGCGAAGAATACCGATAGCCGATTCGATGATATCCTGACGCGGGCATTGCCTTGAGAAGGCTCATTGCAGTTTAAAGTGACCAGTCTTGCTGCTTGCCCATTTCATTGACCGGAATGGCGTCTCCAAACGTAATATGCGTGGGGACTTCAATATCGAGAAGATGCTCGCTTAACCAATGCTTCAGATCTGCTTCCGTTATTTTCTCGCTATGGTTTTTCAGAACCACAAACGCTTTTAACCCTTTACCTTCTGCTGGCTTTTTTTGTCTTACGGCAGCTGCACTGACGGCTGGGTGTGACTCGATAAGTGTCATTACTCGCGACGGATAGACATTGGTTCCTTTAATAACAACAGCACTATCAACCCGCTCACTGACAATAAAGCTCTTATCGGATAGCCAGTTGAGCTTATCGGGCAACTCGTAACTTTGTTGTGTGTGTTTTTCCTGCAGGGTGTTTATCGACTCTTGTTGCCAGCGAGGCAGAAGTAGAAAGGGTTGCTCCGGTGAGAAGCGATAACCAATACCGGCAGTCTCAGAGCTGCCATAAATTTCAATAACGCGGGATGCGCCTGCCTCATAAAGCGCATTGGTGGTTTCTGCCGGGCACGGACCCGACGACGTTGTGAAAGTAACTTCGTTGGGTATATGGCTTAGTAGTTTTGTTGCCTGAGTTAAAGCCTCAGGAAAGCCTATAATGAGGTCGCCGGACTGCAAAGAACCGCCGGTTACTTGTTGAAAGGCAGTGAATCCCCGTATAACGGGAACGTCCAGAATGTCAGGCAGTAATACCGAGAATAACAACCCGTAAATATGATGCGACGGAACCAACGCAATGACGCGATGAACACTCGTACTTTGGGTACTAATCAGCTTGGCAAAGTAGTCTGCTTCGTCAGTGAGTTGAGCCCAAGGGTGTCTGCATGGCTTTGGTTGACCTGTGCTGCCAGAGGTCGTGACCGTTATGTTTTGTGATGCAATGTTGCGGGCTTTCTGCACTATTTCCGACCAGTCACCGAGCGTGTTTTTGCGCAATAGATAGTCTTCAATACCGCTTTCTTCCATTTGGAAAAATTGTACAACACGACCAGCAATTGCCATCCATTCAAGCGAGTCGACCACGATTTCGTTGTCGGTGCTATCGGTTGCTTTCCCGGTTGCTTTACTTTGCGGAACCAGCTCGTCGGTCGGCAGCCAGCGACGACGTCGCCACTCGTTACTTTCAGCAGGTCGAAGTCTTGTCAGCTCCTCGGCGATAAGATCACCAATGAGCTGAACAAGTGCTGGCTTTTTTAAGTTGACGCTCACTTTACAGGCGCTTTACAAAGACCCAGTAACTATCACCAGATAAGGCTTTTTTCATATGGACTTTGACTTTCGTGGGCTTCATTTCATAGTCGAAGACATACTCAAACATGGTATTTAAATCACCATTTTTTACGCCGTCGTCAAAGCGACCCTTGAATTCAGGGCTGTTTGTACAAGGTGCAACGTCTCGGAAAAAGTTTTTTCCGACCACTTCTTCAGGGTTACGACCCGTAATGTCGCCTTCCGCTGCATTGTATTGAATAATTTTTCCTTGACCGTCGAGCTGAATAGCACCAAACGCAATATCATTGATTTTGTCATCAGACATTTGCGCCAGTTTGTTTTCAATGTCTTCTGAACCGAATTGAACAATTTCCATCGTCTTTTACCTTTTTTAGTCAATGTCCTTCTTTTAGTATCGAACGGTAGAGATTAGATCACACTCCTTAACAAATTCTTTACTGTCATAGTCAAAATAGAGGTCTATACTTATTCTTTTATTAGCAACGTCGAGGGGACACAAGGATGCCAAGAACACCCCAATTTCACCGTGAAACTGCCTTAAATAACGCGTTGTATCTTTTTTGGCGACAGGGTTATCACGCCACGTCGATGAAAGACATTGAAGAAGCTATGGATATGCGTCCCGGTAGTATTTATGCGGCGTTTGGTAATAAGGAAGCCTTATTTAAAGAAGCGTTGGATGCTTACTTTTCTATGGTTGAGCAAAACTTTCGGGAAACCATCGCGAAGCAGCCATCGGTGCTACAAGGGTTCCGTCAATATTTGAAAGATATTGCAAGCACGGGCGAGAGCTGTGCGCCCACTAAAGCGTGCATGTTGGTCAAAACATTATTGGAGTTTACGCCGGAAGATAAAGCCTTTAGTGACCCGGTATATGCATACTTTGATTCAATTGAGACAATGTTTAAAAGCGCGTTGGAAGACGCAAGAAGCCGTGGCGAGCTCAGTAAACAAAGCTCACCCGGGCAGTTGGCTAGACTGATTCAAACCAATGTGATTGGTTTGAGGACAATGGCACGGCGGAGCCTGCCGCAGGCGCAATTGGAAGTGTTGGTCGATGACGTTATCGCCCGCATTATTCCAATGAATTAAACAGTCCTTTGTAGCCCCTGGGATTAAACTGCCAAGTCATTGCCAGAATAATTAAGCCGACCGCAATGTGCAATTGCCAGCCGAATGTATAGTTGCCGGAAACATCACGAAACCAACCGGTAATTAACGGCATAAAGCTGGCAAACATAAAGCCGATGCCTTGCATGAAGGACACCAGGCGCCCTGCCTGAACGGGGTTATCAATATGGTCTAACGCCATAACAATGCACAGTGGGAAAGCACCACCCAAACCAAAACCGCAAAGTGCCGACCATAGCCAGGGCGACACATTTGGAAACCAACTCAGGCCGATAAATCCAACCATTTGTGTGAGTACAGCCAGCGCCAACCAAGGGCGGCGATCTTGAGAACGTGATAACGCAGGCAGCACTAACGCCCCAATGACTTGAACGAGAGAAAACAGCGCCAACAGGTTCCCTGACGCTTGGGCAGACCAACCAAACTCTGCGTAAAAGGGCGCTATCCAGGCAATAAAGCCCGCATAGCCTGCATTCACCAACGCGAAGTAGGCACCGAGCACCCAGGCTCTTGGCGACTTGTAGGCTCGCAGTAATAAATGCCTGGGTGGAATACTGGCGACGGGTGTCCGATTGACTGGCAAATACCAAATGACTAAAACCAGCGCTGCCAGAAGGCTCCAGCCCCCCATTGCCTGATAGCGTTCTGGCAATAAATTAGCGGCCCAGGGCGTGGCAACAGCGCCTAACGCAGCTCCCCCCATCAGCGCTGCTGACCAAAGGCCGGTTACTAAGCCGAGCCGTTTCAAATATTGCTGCTTTGTCAGCTCAGGAATCACAATGTGCAATAGGGATATGCCGACCCCGCCAATCACCGCGCTGGTTATCATACTGGTGCTGGTTGGTTCAAAGAAGCGAGAGACTAAACCAGTGGTTAAAATGAAAAGTCCCAAACCAATGCCATGGCGGTAACCCAAAGCGGTGGTAACACGCCCGGCAAATAGCGCCATAGCACCAATCATTAAAATAGGAATAGTCGTAAGCAGCGATACTTCACTGAATGACAACCCGGTTATGTCGCGTAATTCACCCGTTAATGGACCGATAGACGTAAGTAACGGTCTTAAATTCAGCCCTAATAGCACTAAAACAGTCAAGCTAACGACGAGTCGAATTCCTGAGGGCGCAGGAGTAAACGTTGGTCCTTTTGACAAAATAATACCGCTGGTTATTTAAAACCTTACTTTACTGAATTTTCATCGTTGTGTGAAACCGTGTTATTCTTTGGCGCCAACAGTCGCTATCCTTTACTGAAAGAGTACCCGTTATGACCGCATCTACGGCGCCAGGGAATTTATTTATCGTTGCAGCCCCCAGTGGTGCAGGCAAGTCGAGTTTAATAAAAGCTTTGTTGGACAAACACGCAGACAACTCCATGCAGGTGTCTGTTTCATCAACCACGCGCGCTCCCAGACCGGGAGAGGTAGACGGTGTGCATTACCACTTTTTAGACGTTGATGCATTTGAGAAGCGCATAGCCGCCGGGGAATTTTACGAATGGGCCAAAGTGTTCGACAACTACTATGGTACGTCACGTAAGGTCGTTGAGTCGCTGTTGGCTGAAGGCAAAGATGTCTTTTTGGATATTGACTGGCAGGGTGCTCAGCAAGTGCGTGAACATCACCCCGAGGTGCGTTCTATCTTTATTGTGCCACCAAGTTTGTCAATTTTAGAGCAACGTCTCAGGGCGCGTGGGCAAGACTCAGAAGAAGTTATTGCTAAACGCATGGCCAAAGCTCAGGCGGAAATGTCGCATTATCATGAGTTCGATTACCTGTTGGTGAACGACGATTTTAATGACTCGCTGAATGCGCTGGAGCACATTGTGATGGCACAACGGCACAAAATGCCGCACCAACAAGTAAGATATTCACAGGTATTGAAGGAATTACTTGGATCGTCAGGCTGAATTCCGTATAATTCTTAGCCTTTCGAAAAATGTCACTCAAGTTTTAGTGGGAGTAAGTAAGCCATGGCTCGCGTAACTGTAGAAGATGCTGTAGACCGTGTAGGTAACCGTTTTGATTTAATCTTGTTAGCGTCACGCCGCGCGCGTCAATTAGCTAATGGTAAAGAGCCACTCGTTGAAACTAAAAACGAAAAACCAACCGTTATTGCGTTGCGTGAAATTGAGCACGGCTTAATTGATGGCGAACGCTTAGACGTAGAAGAGCAAGCGGCTCAGCAAGAGCAAGATGCTGAAGAACTTCGTGCCGTTGATGCACTGCGTGGCATTGAATAATAGAAGTCAGTTCGCCAACGGTATCAATACCGTTGGCAAATCCCTCAAATCCCCTTATTCTGAAAGTATATCTATTATCCAGTCTTAACTGGGGAGTTACTGGTGTACCTATTTGAAGGTTTAAAAGCGCAAATTAGCGAGTATCTGCCGTCTGACCAAGTCGACAGAGTAGCCGAGGCATTTGTTGTGGCTAATGAAGCTCACAGCACGCAAAAGCGCAGTAGTGGTGAACCTTATATTACCCACCCGGTGGCGGTCGCCAGCTTACTGGCCGATATGCGGCTTGACTGCGAAACTATCATGGCAGCGTTGCTGCATGATGTCATAGAAGACACAGAAACCAGCCAGGAAGACCTCGCCGAGCAGTTTGGTTCAACGGTTGCGACCTTGGTAGAGGGCGTGTCTAAACTCGATAAGCTGCAATTTAACTCAAAAGAAGAAGCGCAAGCGGAAAACTATCGCAAAATGATAATGGCGATGGTGCAGGACATTCGTGTGGTGTTAATAAAGCTGGCGGATCGCACACACAATATGCGAACCATTGAACACCTGCGCCCCGACAAGCGTCGCCGAATTGCCCGGGAAACATTAGAGATTTATGCTCCCTTAGCTCACCGGCTGGGTATTCATGACATAAAGAATGAACTTGAGCATTTAGGCTTTTGGGCACTTTATCCGTGGCGTGCACGGCTACTGGAGTCGGAGGTTAAAAGAGCCCGGGGTAACCGTCGTGAATTTACCGATCGGGTCAAAAGTGAAATAAACTCCCGCCTGGAAGGTAATAACATCAGTGCTCGAGTGCTGGGCCGCGAAAAGCATTTACATAGCATTTATCGGAAAATGCAGACCAAAGAGCTCAAGTTTGAGCAAGTTATGGACATTTATGCGTTTCGCGTCATTGTTGATAGCGTGGATACTTGTTACCGGGTTCTGGGCGCGTTGCATAATCTGTACAAACCAATCGAAACGCGTTTTAAAGACTATATTGCGATTCCTAAATCGAACGGCTATCAGTCGTTGCATACCTCATTGAAAGGACCGCATGGAGTACCGGTTGAAATCCAAATTCGTACGGAAGAAATGGATTTAATGGCTGACCGAGGGGTTGCGGCGCACTGGATGTACAAGAAAACCGATGACTCTGGCACTACCGCTCAGGTGCGTGCTCGTAAATGGATGCAAAGCTTGCTTGAACTCCAGCAAAGCGCTGGCAACTCTTTTGAGTTCATTGAAAGCGTTAAGTCAGATTTATTCCCCGAAGAGATTTACGTGTTCAGTCCGGACGGACGAATTACTGAGTTGCCGCAAGGGGCAACCGCGGTTGACTTCGCCTACGCCGTGCATACCGACGTTGGCAACACGTGCATTGGTGCGCGCGTCAATCATCGCACCTATTCACTCAGCAAGCCGTTGGAAACTGGGCAAACCGTAGAAATCAAAACGGCACCGAATTCGCGTCCGAATATTGCTTGGCTGAATTTTGTGGTGACCGGAAAAGCGCGAGCAAAAATACGACAGTACCTGAAAAGTCAGGAGGCCGACGAAGCTCAACAGTTGGGTGAGCGCTTACTTCGCTCAGCGTTGGGTCCTGTCAGTTACGACGATATTCCCGAATCAGAATTTGATCGTGTACTAACGGACACCAAAGTCGCGTCGAAAGAAGAATTGTTGAAGCAAATTGGTCTGGGCAACTTAATGTCTATTGCTATAGCGAAACGACTGTTGGGTGAGTTACAGCCAATAAAAGATGAAAACGCTTCAGAAAAGAGCTTGTCTATTAAAGGTGCTGAGGGCTTGTTGGTGAGCTTTGCGAAATGCTGCCGGCCAATTCCGGGCGATGACATCATTGCACACGTGAGTCCTGGTAAAGGCTTGGTCATTCATCGCCGTGAGTGCAAAAACGTGCGTGGTCATGAGGATGATCCGGGGCGTTACTTCCCGGTCGAGTGGGATAACAAGCCAGAAGCGGAATTTATTTCAGAAATTAGAATCGAAATTATTAACCACCAGGGCGTTTTAGCCCGGTTAACCTCTTCAATAGCGACCACCGGTTGTAATATTGACGGACTGAAAACAGAAGAAATTGACGCCAATATTTACTTTATCGATGTCGCACTAACGATAAGAAACCGGAAACATTTAGCGGATGTCATACGCCACATTCGAAAAATGCCGGATGTTCAGCGCGTGACGCGCTTAAGGAAGTAGTATGTCAAAAGTGATTATTTCTACCGATAACGCACCTGCTGCTATTGGCACGTATTCGCAGGCAGTAAAGATTGGCACAACGGTGTATTTGTCAGGGCAAATTCCATTGGTGCCTGAAACCATGGAACTGGTGAGTGAAGATTTTACCGCACAAGCGGAGCAAGTTTTTAAAAACCTGACCGCTGTCTGCGAAGCTGCCGGTGGTGAACTGCAGGACATGGTTAAGCTACAAATTTATCTGACCGATTTGGGCGAGTTTGCCATTGTGAACGAAGTCATGGCTAAGTTCTTTAAAGAGCCTTACCCAGCCCGTGCGGCTATTGGCGTGAAGCAATTGCCAAAAGGCGCACAGATTGAGATAGACGGTATTCTCGAGTTGCCGAGCACTAACTAAGCTTCACACCACTGTTTCTGGCGCTGGCTCCCTGTCTTCCAGAGGTCGGCGCCAAATAATAATAGCGATAGCGACCGCTGCCAGAATAAAGCAGTAACCGGTGTGGATACTGACCGACAACGGCGATATTTTAAAGCTGGCCCCCATTAGTAAAGCTTGCGCTCCGTAGGGTAATGCTCCTTGTACCACACAGGCAAAAATATCCAGTATGCTGGCGCTTTGGCGTGGCGCTAAATTGCCAATTTTAGCTAGTCGTTTACTGACTTCCCCGGCTAATAGAATGCTGACTGTATTATTGGCAACACACAGGTTGGTAAGGGCGGTGAGTCCAGCAACGCCAATAGCTGAGGCCCGCTGCTTGTGCTTGCTGACTTTGTTTGCGGCGGCTTCGACAAAATGCGCCAGGAAAGCTAACCCGCCCTGCTGACGAATCAGTGCTGATAACCCACCAATAAGCAATGACAGCAAGAAAATTTCCTGCATGCTTTCAAAGCCTTTGTAAATGTCCTGACTGAAGGCAACCCATTCGTAGTCGACGGTGACCATACCGAATGCTGCAGCCATAACGATACCCAGGCCAAGAACTGCAAATACGTTCAGACCTAACACCGCCAGTATAATAATCGCAAAATAAGGAATGGCGAGCCAAAGGTTAGCGTCCGGAACATTCAGAGGGACACCGCTGGTGTCGTAAGTAACCAACCACAAAACAGTGACTATAGCTGCCGGTATCGCAATTTTTAGGTTCGCACGGAACTTGTCACGCATGGTACAACCTTGAGTACGTGTTGCGGCAATGGTGGTGTCAGATATTATCGACAAGTTGTCACCAAACATAGCGCCGCTGACCAGCACACCCGCGAGCAGTGGCAAGCTAATGTCAGTGGCTTCGCCAATACCTAAAACTACCGGCGCTAACGCCGCCAGAGTGCCCATGGATGTCCCCATTGCGGTTGAGATAACCCCGGCAATAATGAACAGACCCGGCAGCAGGAACGCGGCAGGAATAATGCTGAGGCCTAATGCGACCATTGCATCCACACCACCCGTGGCTTCAGCAACTGTACTGAATGCGCCTGCCAGAAGGTAGATAACGCACATGGTAATGATGTTATTGTCACCCACACCGGCGACAAAGGTGTTAATTCTTTCTTCAAAGGCCTGCTTGCTGAGCAGTATACCTAATACAATGGCGGGTAATATGGCGACAGGACTTGGTAGTTGATAGAAAGCGTACTCAACACCTTCGTTCTGAAAGTAGAGGCCAGTGCCTAAAAATAAAATCAGGAATAGCGCGAGTGGAAGAAGCGCTTTAGCACTTGCCGGTTGTGGCGACGAATCTGTCATAAACTACCTTTTATTTTTATTTTGGACGTCCAGAAGCTTATCCGTCCATTGGTTTTTGTGCAACATTTTTTCTGCAACACGAAAGTAATGCATTGATTGTGACCACAGTGGTATATTTTTGCAAAAGGAGGCGTTTATGGATCAGTTTTTTGGCAGGGCTTATGTGTTTATTCCCTGCTATTTGGACGGAAGAGCACTAAAAGCGGTTGAAACTGAACAAGGGTCCTATGTCAGTGAAATGGCTGACAGGTTTTCAGAAGAAGTGTCTAACCGCAGCTGGAACCAGTTCGAACGCGGAACGCTGGGTCGCTTTTCATTTAACTTTTACGGCGAAAGCGAAAAGGACACGAATTGCGAGCAACTGCCGGGTGACGTTTATTTCACCTTAAACCAGCGTACTCAGTTATGCATTTTAACGATTGTATTTGGTGTTAATGGTGAGCCAATAACACAGCTGTTAGACAGAGTCTCGCGTGAAGGCATTGAAATAGCGAATGGTGACGAGCGTAACGCCAGTTTTTATGAGTACTTAAAAGCAAACCATGGACTGCAGGTGTCCGGTAAAGCGCGCGTTTGCCTCAGTACAGGTCAAAAGCTGTCAGACATATTAAAGCCGTCGGTATTTGCAAACGAGATGTTTGAGTCCGATGTTATGGAGTCGGCGGGTTTATTGCCGACTTTTGGTCAAGGCTGCTGGCAGGAAAATATTGCGGTGTACAACAGCAGTGAGATATACGCGAGCAAGACAACCGTGCTTCGTTACGACAGTAATCTGGATAATGGTGACCCTGAGTTATCGGGCATGTCAGTAAATGCCATTCGTCGTGACTTAATGCTGACTTTCATCATTGAGTTATTAATGTTTCGGGAAGCGTCTATAAAGCGCGCTAACTTGCGAGTGACCCATTCAATACAAACCGATGAGAAACTGGAGCTGGACGACATTAATGACTTGATGGGTGACTTTAAAGCGGCCATTTTGTTTTGGGATTTGGATATATTTCTTTACCCATCAGCTCAGCAGTTGGCTGACAGCTTGTTTGAAAAGTTTGATATTGATCGTTCGCTGGAAACGTACCGAAAGAACCAAAGCTTCCTCGAACAGCGAGTAAACCTGTCGAATGCTGCGCAGGCAGAAAAAGAAACCCGCACGATAAACTACATTGCTATTATTGTGTTCTTTTTCGAGGCGGTGCCGTTACTATTCGTGTTAGCGGAATCACTTATCCAGAAAAAGCCGCTTAATATGCTGGCGATATATTCCGGGATAGCCGCGATTAGTGTCAGTTTTGTCTTATTTGTTGCGATTTTGGGCATTGTAAGAATGCGCCGACTCACCAAAAAAGCGGTACGAAGTTAATGCAAGAAAAACAGTTAAGCTCCGGCTTTTTCACCTATGCAGAATTACAGGGAATGGGCTACACCGTTGATGGCATTGTTGAAAAAACCGTTGCGCTATCAGCCGATGATATTTCTGGCTATGACTCGCAAGATAACGAGAGTCAGTATTGGCTAAAACATCGTCGGAACAATATGTCGTTGTTTGTTTGTGCTATGCAGGGTGACACTATGTTGGGCCACTTTTCAGCCATGCGCGTAAAAACAAATGAAGCAATGGCGTTTCTAGAAGGAAAGTGTGCAGAAACCGAGTTTACCGTCGTTTCTGAACAGGACGCCAAAACAACGTCACATTATGTTTATATCAGTGCGGTTGTGGTAAAAAAATCCTTGCGAAACAGTACGGTTGCTCTGAAACTGATACGACAAGGCTATCGTCTTTTGAATCAGTATTTAAAGGAAACCCCGCAAGCTAAGGGGATTTTTGCGGAAGCCTACTCGGAAGAAGGGCGAAGACTCTGCGAACTCTTTGGTATGAATAATATCTCGGCAAATTTTTATCGTAAGGATAGGTAATGTTCAGTAAAAAGCTCGATCCGGAGTTAGAGTCACAGCTGTTATCGTTATCGGTCTTGGCCTCGCTGTTCTTCACGGTGTCGGGTATTGTGGTTGGGCTGTTAACCGGTTCGTCAGTAGTGCTTTTTGACGGCTTGTACTCAGGTATCAGCTTATTACTGTCCTATTTGTCGCTCATTGCTGCTAAAAATGTGAATGCCGACGATAGTGTCTCCTTTCCTTATGGTAAAAGCGCTATTGAACCCTTTTTAGTCGGCGTTAAATACCTCACGTTAATTGTCTTATGTGTGTATTCTGCTTTTGCTGCCGCCTTTGATATTGCCGCTGGCGGCAGTGACGTGAATATCGACGTGGCGTTGGTGTATTCGCTTACCTCCTCGGTTGTCTGTGCGGGTGTTTACTTTTATTTCAAAAAAGCCTCAGCCAATTTGGAGTCAGACTTAGTTCGCTCTGAGTCTTACGAATGGTTTCTGGATACCATTTTGTCTACGGGCATATTTATTGGCTTTGTTGGTGCGCTAATACTCATGCGCGTTTCGATGGGAGAGTGGGTGCCCTATATTGACCCGGTATTGGTGTTGGTAGCGTCACTTGCGTTTATTGCTACTCCGCTGAAAGGGCTAATCCAAAGTGCCAAAGAACTCATTGGTTTTCAGCCGAAAGGAAAACTTGTCAAACAGTTAAACCGAATTGTGGAAGAGGTTGAAAAAGAGAATAACTTCGACTCGAGTGTGGTTCGTATTCAAAAAGTCGGTCGCACCGTATTCCTGGAAATTGACTTTATTGTTAAGGATGATGACTTCTCTGTGACAGTCCTTCGGCAAGATGACATACGTGAAAAAATACACAGTCAAATTGTAAAACTGGGGTACCGCTGGTGGCTCACAGTTGCCTTTACCAAAGACGAGAAATGGGTGGCTTAACTGATGGCGAGGCGGCACCACTGGCTGGCATCGATGTATAATTGACCAACATTAGTCCCGTTCATTTTTTGTTTTAACGGATGCTTTTCCAGTTTGTCCCACTTACCGCGTTCATACAGCTCGGTCATTTCCAGTAAAAAGCCCCAGGCACCCTCACGTTTTAATAGGGCGCGCTCGATGTCTTTCGACACAGGAAGCTGCTTTAATATGTCTTCCATGGACACACCTAAAATAATATCCAGTAATGACAGCATGCCCGTTAAAAACGCAGCAGAATGGTACTTTTCGCTGAGAATTTCAGCACTAATAAGCTCCATAAACCGTGCACGGGTAATTGACTTTATGGTCAGCTCTTCGGGCTCGCCTGCAGACACATTGGCCAAAACCACCAGTGTGATGAAACGCTTTATCTCATTGGTGCCTAAATAGGCCAACGCGTGCTGTATAGTTTCTATTCGTTTGCGGCCACCGTGCAAGGCACTGTTGACCAGCTTTAGCAAACTGTAGGTGAGTGATAAGTCTTGCTCGATAATCTGCCGCAACGCCTTTAAATCAATATCGTCTTTGTGGGTCTCTTTTAGCAGTGTCAGCATGCTGAGCCGGTTGGGAGGCAGTGATTTTCGCTGGAGTACTTGCGGTTGCTCAAAAAAGAATCCCTGAAAGTAGTCAAACCCGAGCTCCAGGCAGAGTTCAAACTCTTCTCTGGTTTCGACGCGCTCCGCAAGTAACGGAACGCCTTGCTCTTTGAAGTATTTTATCTTGTCATCCAGAGCCAGCCCTTGCTCCTGAATATCAATTTTGACCATATTGATCATGGGAATGACGGGCTCCCACTGATTATCGAAGTCGTGATCATCAAGGGCGATGCGATAACCTTTTGACTTGGCGGAGCTGCAGGCTTTTAATAAGGGCTCGTCAACACCAACGGTTTCAAGCAACTCCACCCAGACCGTTCGGGCATTAAGAAAAGACGGGAAGTCATTCAACAACGTTTGCGCATGAAAATTAATAAACGCCTGCTTGCCCATACACAAGGTTTGAATGTCACCCAGTAAGTGCTGTTCGAGCAAAAGCTTTGATGTGGCTTCATTGGGATCAATATTCGGGAAGCTGTTCGCCTCGCTGTCGCGAAACAATAACTCATACCCGTAAACCTTTTGGTCTCGCGTTAAAATAGGCTGTCTGGCAATGTACGAATAAGACATTTATTGTCCTGATTGTGGGCTGTTGTTTTCGGTTAGGACTGATTCACTGACTCGGGTATACTGCTAATAATTAGTTCTTTTTTCAAAAAATGCAATGAGTCCTGAACGCTATTTAAGAATTAACCAAATGCTTGATAAACGCCAGCCTGACTTAACGGTAATTATGGAGAATGTTCATAAGAACCATAATTTGTCTGCGGTGGTGCGCTCTGCCGACGCAGTGGGTGTACATGAAATGCATGCGGTATGGCTGACTAAAAAGGCAAGACTATCGGGTGGCACTGCACTAGGCAGTCAAAACTGGGTGAAAATTCATAACCACCGGTCTATGGATGACGCTATAAGCACTGTGCGTGAGCAGGGAATGCAGGTTGTGGTGACGCACTTGTCAGAGCATTCAGTCGACTTCAGAGACATTGATTACACAGAACCAACGGCGATTCTACTTGGGCAGGAAAAGTACGGGGTGACTGAGCGGGCGTTGGCGCAAGCTGACCATCATGTGATGATACCCATGGTCGGTATGGTTCAGTCGCTGAATGTGTCAGTAGCGGGTGCGGTGATGTTTTATGAAGCACAACGCCAGCGTGAACTGGCCGGTATGTACCAGTCGCCACAAATAAGTGCCAGTGAGCGCCACCGAGTGCTTTTTGAAGGCGGGCACCCTATTTATGCGAAAGCGTGTAAACGCAAAGGTATAGCTTATCCTGAGCTCGATGAAAGCGGTCAAATTATGGCGGATGATACTTGGTGGCAAACCATGCGGGAAAAACGGTAAGGGGGCATTGTGCCGGAAAACGGGCTGCACCGAATTCCATTAACGGTGCTAAAAGGCGTTGGAGACAAAGTAGCGGTTAAGCTGAAAAAGCTCGGGCTTGAGTCTGTCAGTGACGCGTTATTGCACCTGCCGCTTCGTTACGAAGATCGCACCCGTATTGAATCGGTCGCTCAGCTGCGCCAAGGCATGTCGACGAATGTGTTGGTCACTGTCAGGCATGCCGATATTAAATATGGTCGTCGGCGTATGTTGATCTGTCAGGCGTTGGACGACACCGGCAGCATCTCGTTGCGGTTCTTTCAATTCAGTGCCGCTCAGTTAAAGCAATTTGCCGCCGGAACAAAGATTCTGGCATTCGGCGAAGTGCGGCGTGGTATGACTGGATGGGAGATGATTCACCCGGAATACAAAGTGATGCGGGGGGACGACGCTGTGCCCACCGAAGATACGCTGACACCGGTATACCCTATGACTGAAGGGGTCACTCAAGGGCTACTAAGAAAGGTCATAGAACAAGCACTGAGTTACTTAACCCCGGGAGCCTTACCTGAGTTACTCCCCAATACGTTGCAGCCACATCATTTATCATTGGAACAGGCTATTTTAACGCTTCACAAGCCTCCAACAGATGTGTCTCTGCAAGCGCTTGAACAAGGTGAACACCCTGCCCAGCAGCGGCTGGCCATGGAAGAGCTTATTGCTCACCAATTAAGTATGCTGCAACTGCGACATTCGAAACAGCAGCAAGCCGGCTTTAAAGTGGCGGGTTCAGGGCGTTTAACTCAGCCATTTTTAGAACAATTGCCGTTTTCCCCGACGAACGCACAACAGCGTGTTGTGGGTGAAATTACCAGTGATATGGCACAGGGCGCTCCAATGATGCGGCTTGTGCAAGGCGATGTCGGCTCTGGCAAAACACTGGTGGCTGCGCTGAGCGCCTTAGCGGCTATTGAGGCAGGATACCAGGTTGCGCTAATGGCCCCCACCGAACTGCTGTCCGAGCAACACGCCATTACGTTCGACCAGTGGTTAAGTCCGCTGGGTGTTAATGTTGCCTGGTTAAGCGGTAAGTCGAAAGGCAAACGTCGTACCGAGCTGCTTGCTCAACTAAAGGCGGGCGATATTCATCTGCTGGTGGGTACTCACGCGCTTTTTCAAAACGACGTTGAATATCAGAACCTGGCGTTAGTTATTATTGATGAACAGCACCGCTTTGGGGTGCATCAACGGTTACAATTGCGGGAGAAAGGCGTTCAGGCGGGTGTGCATCCGCACCAATTAATTATGACGGCAACGCCAATACCCCGAACATTAGCCATGACGGCTTATGCGGACTTGGCCACGTCAATTATCGACGAATTGCCGCCGGGGCGAACCCCGGTGACAACGGTGGCGGTGCCGGATACACGACGACAGGACGTAGTCGAGCGCGTGCGGGACGTGTGTCAGAGCGAAGGCCGGCAAGCGTATTGGGTGTGTACGCTTATTGAAGAGTCTGATGTATTGGAATGCCAGGCAGCGGAGGACACTGCTAACGATCTTCAAGAGCAATTGCCGGGGTTAAATATCGGATTAGTGCATGGCCGCCTCAAGCATGAACAAAAAGAACAGGTTATGCAGGCATTTAAGGCGGGTGATGTTGATCTTTTGGTGGCAACAACAGTTATTGAAGTTGGGGTGGATGTCCCGAATGCGTCGTTGATGATCATTGAAAATCCGGAGCGCCTTGGCTTAGCACAGTTGCATCAGCTGCGGGGGCGTGTTGGTAGAGGTTCGGTAGCCAGTCACTGTGTGTTGCTTTATCACAGCCCGCTGTCGCAAACCGCACAGCAGCGTCTCGGCGTGTTGCGCGAAAGTAACGACGGTTTTGTGATTGCCCAGAAGGATTTAGAAATTCGTGGACCGGGGGAGCTGCTCGGTCATCGACAAACCGGTTTGGCGGCATTGAAAGTGGCGGACTTAGAGCGTGACGAGCCGCTTATTCCGGAAGCTCAGCGAATTGCTGAAATTGTATTAAAAGAGTATCCGCAAAGCGCAAATGCACTGATTGAACGGTGGTTACCAAGGCGTGACCACTATGCTCAAGTGTGAACATCAAGTACACTACAGGAAATTGAGTTCGGGACAGTTTGAATGAACGATAGAAAAGACGATTCGATAGATTTTGGCTACCAAAAAGTGGCTAGAAGTGAAAAGAAAAACCTGGTTGCCAACGTGTTCCAGTCGGTAGCGTCAAAGTACGATGTCATGAACGACTTAATGTCATTTGGCATTCATCGGCTGTGGAAACGTTACACCATTGACTGCAGCGGTGTTCGAAAAGGCATGAAAGTGCTGGATATTGCCGGTGGCACAGGCGACTTAACCGCACAGTTTTCGCGTCGGGTGGGGCCGGAAGGCGAAGTGGTGTTAGCGGATATTAATGACGCTATGTTAAAAGTTGGCCGCGACAAACTGCGTGACAGAGGTGTTGTTGGCAACGTGCGTTATGTGCAGGCAGACGCGGAAGAGTTGCCGTTTGACGACAATACCTTCGATGTCATTACCATTGCTTTTGGTCTGCGTAACGTGACTGACAAAGACAAAGCATTGAGCTCTATGTTGCGTGTTTTAAAGCCTGGCGGTCGACTGTTAATTCTGGAGTTTTCTAAACCTGTATCAGCCACCTTAAATCAGGTGTACGACTTTTACTCGTTTAATATATTGCCCAAAATGGGGCAGGTGGTTGCGAATGACGCCGATAGTTATCAGTATCTGGCGGAATCGATCCGTATGCATCCTGATCAGGACACTCTAAAGTCGATGATGGAAACCGCCGGTTACGAAAAAGTCGACTATCAAAATATGACAGGTGGTGTTGTCGCTCTGCATAGAGGGTATAAGTTCTAATGACGTTATTACCGCTATTGCCAACGGTTCTGTTTGAGAAGTTAGCAAATTCGCTGTTAAAAAAAGACGCGCAAAGCTCTGAAAAACTGCGCCGTTTAGCAGGTAAACGAGTTCGGCTGAAACTTAAAGAGTTGCCGTTTACAACCACCGTTAGTGTGGATGAAGCGGGTATTTATATCAGCACGGCGGATAGCGATGACGTGGACTGCTGCATTAGCACTGAGCTGGGTGTTTTGCCGGAATTACAAGACACAGCCAATTTAACGCGCCTAATTAAGGCCGACCAGCTCGATATTGACGGTGACCCTATGCTGGCGCAACAGCTGGTGGGATTGTTTAAGTCGTTAGAGGTCGACTGGGAAGCCGAATTGGCGAATACGTTGGGAGATGTTCCGGCGCATTGGTTAATGAAACTGTGGCGCAAAAGTCGCCGCCATGTTGAACAGCAATTGGAAGAAAGTAAACGCTGGTTCAAAGGCGTCGTTACTGATGAAAAACAGCTGCTTCCGACACGCGATGAATTTAATGAATTTAAAGAAAACATGCAGCAGCTACGAGCGAAAATTGAGCGCCTGCAAAGACAGCTCGAGGAAAGGAGCAACTAATGCGGACTCGGCGCTTTTATAAAATTACCAAAACGTTACTGACATACGGGTTGGACGACTTAGTTCCGGCTCGTTGGCTGCCCTGGACGATACGTTTGGGTCGTCATGCGCTGTTTTGGATGCCGAATAAGCACAAAGACAAGCCTGCTGGCGTTCGTCTAAGGTTGGCATTGGAGCAGTTGGGGCCGGTGTGGGTTAAATTTGGGCAAATGCTGTCAACACGCCGCGACTTGCTGCCACCAGATATTGCGATTGAGCTGGCGCGTTTGCAGGACAAGGTACCGCCATTCAACGGTGAAGCGGCTCAGAAGATCATTGAAAAGTCGTTAAACCTGAATAGTATCGACGATTGTTTTATTGATTTTGATACGACGCCTTTGGCTTCGGCCTCTATTGCCCAAGTGCATACCGCTCAGCTGAAACACGCAGACGAAGTTGTCGATGTGGTCATTAAAGTCATTAGGCCTGACATCCGGGAAACCATTCATGCGGATCTTGAATTAATGGAAACACTGGCTTCAGTGGCGGCGCGGCACTTGCCCGACGGTCGCCGCCTGAAGCCAAAAGAAGTCGTCAAAGAATACCGAAAAACGTTATTGGACGAGCTCGATTTATTGCGTGAAGCGGGCAATGCGATTCAGCTTAAGCGTAACTTTGAAAACTCTGACATGCTCTATATTCCGGTGGTTTACAGCGACTACAGCCGTCATAACGTGATGGTGATGGAGCGCATTGACGGCATACCGGTGAGCGATGTTGATACTCTGCGAGCCCGTGGTGTCGATATGAAAAAGCTGGCTGAGCGCGGTGTTGAAGTGTTTTTCACACAAGTATTTCGGGACAGCTTTTTTCACGCCGACATGCACCCGGGCAATATTTTTGTCGCCAAAGACGACCCGCTACACCCACGCTACATTGGCATCGACTTTGGTATTGTCGGCACGTTAAACCGAGACGATAAGCGTTATTTGGCGGAAAACTTTTTGGCCTTTTTTAATCGGGACTATCGTAAAGTCGCTGAGCTGCATGTTGACTCTGGCTGGGTTCCCCGCCACACCAATATTGAAGAATTCGAATCAGCTATCCGCACGGTTTGTGAGCCTATTTTTGAAAAGCCATTGGCGGAAATTTCGTTTGGACATGTACTGATCAATTTGTTTAATACTGCCCGCCGTTTTGAAATGGAAGTGCAGCCGCAGCTAGTGCTACTGCAAAAAACCCTGCTTTATATTGAAGGCTTAGGACGTCAGCTTTACCCCGAGCTGGATTTGTGGAAAACCGCAAAACCTTTCCTTGAGCGCTGGATGAATGAGCAATTAGGTTGGCGTGCCGTTGTTCGCTCGGTAAAAGAGAATGCGCCTTACTGGGCGGAAAAAATGCCGGAAATTCCGAACATGATTTACGACAGCCTGCGCCAGTATCAAACGCAACCTAAGCAGAATGACTATCGTTGGCAAGCGCAGCTTCGAGCGCAGCGTGAGGCGTCCACCTCAACCTTCTGGACTATTCTGAGTGCCAGTGGACTCATTTGTACCACCTTATTATGGACAGACACCGAATTGTCGGCGCCAACCATCGGCTCTGGTATAATTACGATATTATTAGCCGTTATGGCCTGGCGAAGCCGGCCGAAAACGTCGAACGGCGAATTTAACTAAAAACGATTATAGGAAAGCACATGGGTATATCACCTTGGCAGTTAATCATTCTGCTCGTTATTGTTGTTTTACTGTTTGGCACCAAGCGTTTACGTAATATGGGCTCAGACTTGGGTAATGCTGTGAAAGGCTTCAAAAAGTCAATGAATGATGACGCTGACAACAAAGACGACAAAGAGAAAAAGAAAGAGTCGCTGCAGGACAAAGAGCAACATGACGACTCGGACACCTCTGGAAAGCCTTAAATGTTCGATATTGGCTTTTGGGAGTTATTGCTAATAGCTATTGTCGGGCTGCTGGTACTGGGGCCCGAGCGGCTCCCCTCTGCCATCCGTGGCTTCCAACGTATGCTCAGCGGTGTGCGCCAATACACGCAAAAAGTCCAAAGTGAACTCGATCACGAACTCCGTATTAAAGAGTTGCACGAGCACTTAAAACAGGCAGAAAGTCAGGACCTCGAAAACCTTAGCCCTGAATTGCAGCGTTCGCTGGTTGAACTAAGAAATGCCGCTGCCGACGTTCAGCGTCCCTATTCTAAAAAGCCGGATGACTCAAATTCACCGAATACGGCAGATAAGAGCAGGGACAGTGAATGAGTGACTCACCGTTACTGAACCACTTGCTGGAATTGCGTAATCGACTGTTGCGGTCGGTGCTCGTGGTGTTGGTGGTGTTTGCGGCATTGGCCTACTTTGCTAATGATCTTTATAACTTGCTTGCGCAGCCGCTGCTCGTGGCACTACCCGACGATGCTCAGATGATAGCAACCGATGTGGCCGCTCCCTTTTTTACGCCCTTCAAGCTGACATTCGTCATTGCACTGGCGCTTGCCGTACCTTATTTGTTATGGCAACTCTGGGCCTTTATTGCCCCCGGTCTGTACCGTAAAGAAAAACGTTTAGTGGTACCGCTATTGGTTAGCAGTACGCTGCTGTTTTATGCAGGCATTGCGTTTGCGTATTTTGTGGTGCTGCCCATTGCCATGGCCTTTTTTACCGGCGCCGCTCCTGAGGGCGTTACGGTTGCGACGGATATAAGCCGTTATCTCGATTTCGTACTGGCCATATTTATGGCCTTTGGTATTGCGTTTGAAACGCCTGTCGCCATTATGCTGCTGATATGGAGCGGAGTCAGTACCCGCGAATCGCTGGCACGTAAACGACCCTATATCATTGTGGGGGCGTTTACTGTCGGTATGCTGTTAACGCCGCCGGACGTTATTTCGCAAACGTTACTGGCTATTCCCATGTGGCTGCTGTTTGAGTTGGGTTTGCAAATAAGTCGCTGGTACACGCCCGCAAAGTCGAATGACAAAGAACAGGCTGATGAGGCTTAACGATGTGGTTTGATGCCGGAGTGAATTTAACCAACAAACGGTTATTGAAGGCGTTGCCTGAAGTGATGGAGGCTGCGGAAAAAGCTGGAGTGACAGGGCAGCTGATTATAGCGACCTCGCTCGAAGAAACGCGAGAAGCGATAAAGCTTTGTGAGCAATACCCACAGCAGTTAGTAATGACTGCTGGTATCCACCCCCATGACGCTGGAGAAGCCCCCAAAAGTTTTGCTGATGAGTTGAGAGCACTTGCTGAGCACAAAGCTGTTGTTGCTATTGGCGAGTGCGGGCTGGACTTTAACCGAAATTATTCGCCTCAAGACACTCAAGAACAAGTATTCGTTGCGCAAATAAAGTTAGCGAATGAGCTCAACTTGCCGTTGTACCTCCACGAGCGAGACGCTATTGATAAACAAATTGAATTGTTGAACCGCTACTGCGATGATGAGACAACTTGTTTAACGCATTGCTTTACTGGCGGGCCAGCAGAATTAGAGCGGTATTTGGAGAGAGGTCACTGGTTTGGCGTAACAGGGTGGATTTGTGATGAACGTCGTAACAGCGAATTACTGACCGCTTTGCCGAGTATTCCGCTTGAGCGTTTAGTACTGGAAACCGATGCACCGTTTTTACTGCCCCGAGGCATTAAGCCGCGTCCTAAAATGAATGAGCCAAAGTATTTACCGGTTATTGGGACTGCAGTAGCAGAGGCGCTGGATATATCGGCGGAAGCACTGGCGGAACAAACCACTGACAACGCCAAGCGATTATTTAACCTAGGGTAACTTGTATTGCGCTTAACACGACGGCTGACAAAACATTTTATGCTGATGATACTTGTCATCGGTATGGTCGTTGCGTTTTCAGCGAACGCACAGTTACTGAGCAAGACAGGGTCGTCTTTAGGCATTGAATACACAAACAGTGAGAAAAAGCTGTCACTGGAAGAGGTAAAACGGCTTAATGACGAGCAATGGTCTGCCTTAGAATCAGACAGAGCCTCCTTTGGTTACACAACTGACGAATATTGGTTTCGATTTCAGTTACAAGGTTCAAATACCGACAGAGTGCTGCACATTGCTTATCCGCTGCTCGATGAGTTGAGTATTTACATACAAACGGATGCGGGTATAAAAACGTATGAGCTCGGCGATACGAAGCCGTTTCATGAGCGTCCAATTCCCACGTCTGAATTTGCGGTACCACTGCCTGGAGGCACCAGTGGCATGGTATACATTAGCGCGACCAGCCAAAGCTCTATGCGGTTGCCAATAGCGGTGCGATCGAACATCGGCTTCTTTGAAACTCAAATGAATCGGCGTATTGCTGAAGGTATCTATTTCGGTGTTTTGTTGTGTATGGCGGTGTATAACCTGTTCGGCTTTGTCGCGTCGCGAGAGCCGGAGTTTGGTCTGTACTCGTTATATACCGTGTTTTTCGCCGGTCTGATGCTCTCTTTGGAAGGTCTGGGTTTTCACTACCTCTGGCCCGAGTCCATTTATCTTCAGGATAAGGGCATAACCATATTTGGTAGCCTGACATTTTTAACCGCCGCTTTATTTGCCTATCAGTTATTAGAGCTGAAGCGATATCGAAATACACTGGGGCGTGGTTTAATGGTTATGGCATTTTTGTCCGCAGCCAGCTTAGTGGTCGGTATATTTGCCAGTTATCGAATCAGCATTCATGTGCTACTGATCCTGGCCGCTCCGGGGTGCTTTTTCTTGTTGTTGGTGGGTGCTTACTTATGGCGTAAAGGTTTCCTGTACGCTCGGATTTTTACATTGGCGTGGTGCAGCTTATTGCTGTCTGTGGTTGCAAACTCGCTCGGTTATTTGGGTGTCATAGACAGCATGTTCATTCAACGCCATGCCATCATGCTCGGTTCAGGGATAGAAATACTGCTACTTTCTTGGGTATTGGCAGTGCGCTACAACGAGCAGCGCAAAGAACGCCTGGCGGCGCAGCAAAAGTACAATCAAGAGCTTGAAGAAAATGTTGAAGAACGCACTTTTGAGCTGCAAATTGCGTTGCGTGAATTGCAGGACGTGAATAGTGAGCTCGAGCAAAAGAATATGGAAGATCCGCTCACGGGGCTTTATAACCGTCGCTATTTCCAGCAACACCTTGAACGCGAGTTACGCAGAACGTTGCGCAGAGAGTTACCATTGGCGTTACTGATGATTGACGTCGACCGTTTCAAACCCATTAACGATACCCACGGACACATGGTGGGTGACCAAATTTTAAAACAGTTAGCTAACTTAATGAGGCAGCACGCTAAGCGAGCCGCTGATGTCGTTTGTCGATATGGTGGCGAAGAGTTTGCTATTATTCTGCCGGAAACAGACCTTGATGATGCGCGGATCTTTGCTGAGCAACTGCTAAGTATGGTTAGGGAGCAGCGCTTTGAAACTGATGTCGGAGAACAGCGTATCACCATCAGTGCCGGTGTTATTTCAACTAGCAATCGTATTTTTGATAACGTGAATGAGCTTTTCAAAGCCGCAGATGAAGCCTTGTATACCGCTAAGAATCAAGGCCGTGATCAGGTTGCTGAGCAGTAAAGCAGGAGTAATAAATGACGAATGAAGGGGCATTCCCAAAACGCCGCTTAAGACGGTTAAGACGTTCAACTTTCAGTCGCAGGCTGGTTTCGGAAAACCAGCTTTCGGTGAACGATTTAATTTACCCTGTGTTTGTGCTGGAAGGGCAGAATCAACGCGAAACGGTTGATTCTATGCCGGGCGTTGAACGTCTCAGTATCGATTTGTTGGTGACTGAATGTAAACGTTTAGTTGAATTAGGCATTCCTATGGTCGCCATATTTCCGGTAACGCCGGCGTCTGCAAAGTCTGAAATGGCTGAAGCGGCCTATGATGATAATGGTCTGGCGCAGCGAGCAGTAAAAGCGATAAAAGCAGAGTGTCCTGAGTTGGGTGTAATGACCGATGTGGCTCTGGATCCGTTCACGACCCATGGTCAGGACGGCATTATTGACGATACTGGCTATGTTCAAAATGACATTACCACCGAGGTGCTGGTTAAACAGGCGCTGTCTCATGCGAAGGCCGGTGCAGATGTTGTTGCGCCGTCAGACATGATGGACGGGCGCATTGGTGCTATCCGTGATGCATTGGAAAATGATGGTTTTCATAATACTCAGATAATGGCCTATTCCGCTAAATACGCCAGTGCATTTTACGGGCCGTTCAGAGACGCAGTGGGCTCTGCGGGTAACTTGAAGGGCGGAGACAAAAAGACGTATCAAATGGATCCGGCAAACTCTGATGAAGCCCTGCATGAAATTGCGTTAGATATTCAAGAAGGTGCCGACATGGTGATGGTGAAGCCGGGCATGCCTTACTTAGATATCGTGCGCCGGGTAAAAGACGAATTCGGTGTCCCGACCTTTGCGTATCAAGTGAGCGGTGAATATGCCATGTTGCAAGCAGCCATTGCTAATGGGTGGTTGGGCGAAGACGTTGTCGAAGAGAGCTTGCTGGCTTTCAAGCGTGCCGGAGCTAATGGGATTTTGACGTACTTTGCTAAATCTATTGCTGAAAAGTGGGCAAAGTCTGAATAGCCGTTAAGCCGTTACTTCATTGGCAAGCTGTGCGAGTAGTCCCTCGCGCAGTGCACCATAGGTTACTTCAAACTCATCGATATTGAGCGCCTCAGTAATTCCCGCAAGAATCGCTAAGCCGCCGGCAAGCACCGCTTTTCTGTCTTCCCTCAAGCCCGGGAAGTCGAGTGCGTTTACGGTTCCTTTTTGAGCGCATCGTCGAATGAGTTCATTAAGCCACTCACGCGTTAGCGTAGGCTGACTTTCGGCGTTTGCTATTTCACTAACCGCTCTGAATGTGCCGGACGCGCCCAGTACGCGTTGCCAGCTGTGCTGATGGTAGTCGTTGAGAAAAGGCTCAATGAGGGCCGTAGCTTCATGCTTTGCCTGTGCAAAAGCCGATTCACTCATCACGCCGCTTTTAAAATAACGGTTTTGAAAAACCACACAGCCCATGTCTAAACTTTGCAGGTATTTAGGGGTCAGCCCATGCCCAGCGATAACTTCTGTACTGGCGCCCCCAATATCAATGACCAATACATCGTTGGCGCACTGAGACACACTGCAAACGCCCGAGTAAATTAATTCAGCTTCCTGCTCACCGGTAATCACCTGAATAGGACGGCCTAAAGCATTTTCAAATTGCTCTAATAGTTGGACTTGATTACTGGCTTTGCGTAATGCCGCCGTCGCGACAACGGTCACCGCATCTGGCTGGAATTGTTCGAGCTCTGCGGCAAAACCTGACAAGCATTGACATGCCCGTTTCGCTGCGTCGTCATCAATGCTATTCGCTGAGTTAAGTCCGTCTGCCAGTCTGACTTTCTGTTTGTGCCGTGTAAGCACTCGGGGCTTTGGGAAAAAACCGGTCATTGAAACTTCTGCCATCAACAAATGAAAGCTGTTTGAGCCCATGTCGATGGCAGCCAGTTTTTTCTTTTTCAGCGCCATTGGCGAATTACGACCTCGGTGGTCCTGAACGACGACCACGAGGCTTGCCTTTATTGCCTCCGGAGTTATGGCGGCGTCGGCGTTGCGGTGGACGGGGGCGTCTCAGGTCACTCAACATAGCGTCGGCATCGTACTTAGTAACCGGAATGCTGTGGCCAATGTACTCTTCAATAGCCGGAAGGTTATAAACATACTCTTCACACGCCAGGCTAATAGCTGCGCCGCTTGCGCCAGCACGGCCTGTGCGTCCTATGCGGTGTACGTAATCTTCACAGTCGTCCGGTAAATCGAAGTTATAGACATGCGTCACTTCCGGAATATGCAGTCCGCGTGCAGCGACATCGGTTGCGACCAAAAAGTCGATGCGGGCTTCTGAGAAGTCATCGAGAATTTTGAGTCGTTTCTTTTGGGGGACGTCACCTGTGAGTAGACCTGCTCGGTGGCCGTTTGCCACTAACCAACCGTGAACTTTCTCACAGCCATGCTTGGTATTAGCGAAAACAATCGCCTTTTCTGGCCAATCTTCCTCAATAAGCGTTAACAGAAGCGGGAATTTATCCGGCTTCGATGGGTAAAATAATTCTTCGGTAACCCGCACTGCGGTTTTCTGTGCCGGCTCAACTTCCAGTTTCGTTGGCGCGTTCATGTGCTCGTAGGCAAGCTCCTGCACACGATAGGACAACGTCGCTGAGAATAACAGGTTCAGGCGCTTCGCCGGCTCTGGCATTTTTCTAAGCAAGTAACGAATGTCATCGATGAAGCCTAAGTCAAACATGCGATCGGCTTCGTCCAGCACCACCACCTCAATGTCATTCAATGAGAATAAGCCTTGCTTATAAAAGTCGATGAGGCGACCGGTCGTGCCAACGAGAATATCCGGGCTATTGCTCAGTTGTTCCTTTTGAGCGTCGTAGCCTTCGCCACCGTATATGACACCCATGTTCAAACCACAGCTTTCAAGCAATGGTTCTGCGTCGTGGGCAATCTGAATGGCCAGTTCTCGCGTAGGAGCCATAATGAGTGCACGAGGGCCTGAATCGGTTTTTTCGGACGACGCGTTCTGCATTAAGCGGTTGAAAGTCGCCAGAAGAAATGACAAGGTTTTCCCTGTTCCGGTTTGAGCCTGACCAGCAACGTCGCGCTCAGATAACGCAACAGGCAGACTTAACGCCTGGATTGGAGTACAATATTCGAATCCGGCATTGGATAGCGCTTGCTGTAATTTGGGATGAAGCGCCAAATCAGCGAAACGAGTTTCTGAAAGATGTGTTTTATTCATAAGTTATAAGCATATCAGTTTGCGCTTGTATTCAAAAACAGAAATAATACTATTCTATATTTCCACGCGAAAGAATTTAGCGGAGAGTACCATGAGTGACGCAATTGTTCAGCTAAGCGATGACAGTTTTGATGAAGATGTCATCAAATCCGATAAACCTGTACTGGTCGACTTCTGGGCCGAGTGGTGTGGGCCGTGTAAAATGGTCGCGCCAATTCTGGACGACATTGCCGAAGAGTACAAAGGTAAGTTGGTTATTGGGAAGCTGAACGTGGATCATAACGAGCAAACCCCACCGAAATTTAATATTCGCGGCATTCCTACATTGCTGCTGTTTAAAGACGGCGATGTCATTGCAACGAAAGTGGGTGCACTGTCTCGTGCACAGCTGATCGAATTTTTAGAACAGCACATTTAATCGGTATCAAAAAGCGGCGCATTATGCGCCGTTTTTGTTAGCAAAACTGGACGAATTCTAATTTTGGTGATACCTTCTGTTTATTAACTATTCAAGCAGGCTTGCCAACTCCACCGGCGCGCCTTGTTAAGTAAGAGAAACTTCTGTTTCTGACTTCGCAACTCGCGAAATCCGAACGTTCCATTTGTTTTAATATTCTAGAGTCAATAAAAAGGCTTTGTGTTCAATCGATAACTCGAAAACCCTCCTATGAATCTAACTGAACTTAAAGATAAACCCGTAAACGAGCTCGTTGAGCTCGCGGACTCAATGGGCCTTGAGAATATGGCCCGTCTGCGTAAGCAGGACATCATTTTTGCTATTTTAAAAGCCCACGCGAAAAGCGGTGAAGACATATACGGCGGTGGTGTGTTGGAAATATTGCAGGACGGCTTCGGCTTCTTGCGATCGGCCGACTCGTCATATTTGGCCGGTCCCGATGACATTTATGTATCGCCTAGCCAAATTCGTCGCTTTAACTTGCGCACGGGTGACACGATTGGCGGCAAAATTCGCCCGCCGAAAGACAGCGAACGTTATTTTGCCCTCCTGAAAATTCGCGAAGTCAATTTCGACAAACCTGAAAACTCCCGTAATAAAATTCTTTTTGAAAACCTGACACCATTGCATGCAGATGAGCGTTTTCGTTTAGAGCGTGGTAACGGCAGTACGGAAGATATTACGGCGCGTGTTCTTGATTTGTCGGCCCCGATTGGTAAGGGGCAGCGTGGTCTTATTGTGGCGCCACCGAAAGCGGGTAAAACGCTATTACTACAAAACGTTGCGACGTCTATTGCGGCGAATCATCCTGAAGCAGAGCTTATTGTACTGCTTATCGATGAACGTCCGGAAGAAGTAACGGAAATGCACCGTTTGGTACAGGGCGAAGTGGTTGCTTCAACCTTCGATGAGCCAGCCAGCCGCCACGTACAGGTCGCTGAAATGGTTATCGAAAAGGCGAAGCGTTTGGTTGAGCACAAAAAAGATGTCGTCATCTTATTGGACTCGATTACTCGTTTGGCGCGTGCTTACAACACCGTTATCCCAAGCTCAGGTAAAGTCCTGACCGGCGGTGTGGACGCTAACGCGCTACACAAGCCAAAACGTTTCTTTGGTGCAGCACGTAACGTTGAAGAAGGCGGCAGCTTAACCATTATTGCAACCGCGCTTATCGACACCGGCTCAAAGATGGATGAAGTTATCTACGAAGAGTTTAAAGGTACCGGTAACATGGAATTGCACTTGAACCGTAAGTTGGCAGAGAAGCGTGTTTTCCCTGCAATCGACTTTAACCGTTCAGGTACACGTCGTGAAGAATTGCTGACGTCTCAGGACGAGCTTCAGAAAATGTGGATCCTGCGGAAAATTATGAACCCAATGGGCGAAGTTGAAGCCATGGAGTTTTTGATTGACCGTTTGCAAATGACTAAGACCAACGACGAATTCTTCGAATCGATGAAGCGTCAACGCAACAGCTAAGCGGCGTATGAAATATCAAGATCTGCGAGATTTCATCGCGCTCCTCGAGGAGCGCGGTGAACTTAAACGCATCCAGCAAGAAATAGACCCCTACCTTGAAATTACCGAAATATCTGACCGTACGTTAAAAGCAGAAGGCCCGGCCTTATTGTTTGAGAACGTGAAAGGTCATGACATGCCGGTGTTGACGAACCTTTTTGGTACGCCAGAGCGGGTGGCTTTGGGTATGGGGCAAGAGTCGGTCACAGCGCTACGCGATGTTGGTAAGCTTTTGGCTTTTTTAAAAGAGCCGGAGCCACCGAAAGGCTTCCGAGATGCGTTGAATTTGTTGCCTACCTACAAGAAAGTGCTGAGTATGTCGCCGAAAAAACTGAAAAAGGCGCCGTGTCAGCAGGTCGTCATGAGCGGTGACGAGGTCGACTTAACTAAGTTACCTATTCAGCATTGTTGGCCGGGCGATGTAGCGCCGTTAGTCACATGGGGGCTTACGGTGACTCGGGGACCACATAAAGAGCGCCAGAACTTAGGTATTTATCGCCAGCAACTTTTGGGACCGAATAAGCTCATTATGCGTTGGCTGTCGCATCGTGGCGGCGCGCTGGACTTTCAGGAGTGGTGCCAGCAGCATCCTGGGGAAAAGTTCCCGGTTTCCGTTGCATTAGGCGCTGACCCCGCCACGATTTTAGGTGCGGTGACGCCCGTACCGGATAGCCTTTCTGAATACGCCTTTGCTGGCTTGCTGCGCGACAGTAAAACCGAAGTGACACAGTGCCTAAGCAATGATTTACAAGTTCCGGCGCACGCAGAAATTATTCTGGAAGGTTACATTGAGCCGGGTGAAACAGCGCCCGAAGGGCCGTACGGTGACCATACCGGCTACTATAACGAAGTGGATGAGTTTCCGGTGTTTACCGTGACTCATGTCACCCATCGTAAAGACCCGATTTACCACAGCACTTATACCGGTCGGCCGCCAGATGAGCCCGCAGTATTGGGTGTGGCTTTGAACGAAGTTTTCATTCCGTTACTGCAAAAGCAGTTTCCGGAAATTGTCGATTTTTATCTGCCGCCGGAAGGCTGTTCGTACCGTTTAGCCGTAGTTACTATGAAGAAGCAGTACTCAGGCCATGCCAAGCGGGTGATGATGGGCGTCTGGTCGTTCTTGCGTCAGTTTATGTACACCAAGTTCGTGATTGTGTGTGACGACGATGTGAATGCACGTGACTGGAAAGATGTAATTTGGGCAATGACGACCCGAATGGATCCGGCGCGTGACACTACATTGGTTGAGAATACGCCAATTGATTACCTCGACTTCGCCTCTCCGGTGTCGGGTCTTGGCTCAAAAATGGGCATGGACGCAACCAACAAATGGCCCGGTGAAACTGACCGCGAATGGGGCGAGCCTATTGTCATGAGTGAAGAAGTTAAGCAGCGTGTCGACCAGCTGTGGGACGAACTGAACATTATGGAGTCGTGAATGAGTCAACAAATGACCTGTAAAGCCGAAATTTCGCGCCAGTTAGCGGACGCTGTGTGGGAAGTGCGTTTGCAGTTGCCGCAGCCGGTTGAGTTTAAAGCAGGCCAATATATGATGGCGGTTATGGGCGAGAGAGATAAGCGACCTTTTAGTATCGCATCATGCCCATCGAAGGAAAGTGAGTGGTTACTTCATGTAGGAGCGACGCCAGACAACGCCTATGCGATGGAAGTGTTGGATAAAATACGCGCAGAGGGAGAGCTGGAAGTCGACGGACCCGACGGCATTGCGTTTTATCGACAAGACAGCGATAAGCCTGCTGTCATCATTGCCGGCGGTACGGGCTTTTCTTATGCTTATTCAATTTTACAGCAACATTTACGAGCAACGCCGGAGCGTCCATTAACGTTATATTGGGGCGCAAAGAGCCTGGCCGATTTGTACCTGCATGACGAGCTTGAGCAATTAGCAAAACAATATGAACACTTTGACTATCACCCGGTGGTTGAAGACGCCGCTGGCGACTGGCCGTATTCTATTGGGTTAGTCCACCAGGCGGTAATGGCGCGTCAACAGGACTTGCAAGACTGTGAAGTTTACATGGCAGGCCGTTTTGAAATGGTGCGCGTTATTAGAGACGATTTTGTCGCTCAAGGCGTACTGTTAGAAAACCTTTACGGTGACGCTCTGTCGTTTATTTAAAGACAATTTGTTAATGCAATAAGCTGCGTTATACTGACGCCGCTTTACCAAGGGGTGCCGGCAACGGCTGAGATGCGAAAGCGAACCCTTTAAACCTGATCCGGTTAATACTGGCGTAGGGATGGTAGAAAACCCGTCTAATACAGCCTTACCGGATCGTTTCTGACTTTGTTTTGAGGAAATGATCCATGCAAAAATTCACATCTTACTTAGCAGCCAGTATTGGCTTAGCATTATTACAAACGCCGGTTCTGGCTTATGGTCAGGATAACGCCAGCGATTTCGAAATCATTGAAGTCAGCGGCGACTTTCACAAACGCACGCTGAATGAAACCACCAGCAGTGTGTCAATTATGGACCAAAATGCGATGCAGCAGCGTAATGCGCAGCATTTGCAGGATACGCTCAACAGCTTTGCCAACGTCAACTTCTCCGGGGGGACATCGACCGCACGCTTTATCCAGATTCGCGGCATGGGCGAGCGTTCTCAATTTGTTGATCCGATTAGCCCGTCTGTCGGTCTTATTATAGATGGTATTGATTACAGCGGCTTAGGTACGGCCGCCTCGCTTTTCGATATCAACCAGGTTGAGGTATTTCGAGGGCCCCAAAGCGGTCGTTTTGGCGTGAACGCAATGGCAGGCTTGGTGTTGATGGATAGTGTACAGCCCTCGGGTGACTTTAGCGGTCAGTTTGAGTTGTCAGCCGGCAATTACGACGAACGCATGGGGGGCTTAGCATTAGGCGGGCAACTGGGCGTACTGGGTAAGGCTCGCTTTTCTGTCAGTCAGTTTAAGCAAGACGGCTACATTGAGAATACCTATTTAGATCGAGACGACACGAACAATCGGGATGAACTTGGCGTACGGCTTTTGTTGAACACCGAATTTACCAAGAACTGGACGTTAGACACCGTCCTGCACTACAACGATGTTGATAACGGTTACGATGCCTTTAGCCTTGATAACAACCGAACGACGTTGTCAGATGAGCCGGGGTACGATCGCCTGGAAAGTGAAGCGGTAAAAACGACTCTGAATTATCTAGGCTGGGATAACAGCCGGCTTGAGTTGTCAGCCAGTGTTTTAAACGCAGATACTGCTTACGCCTTTGACGAAGACTGGACGTATGTTGGGATTGCTCCTGGTTGGGAGTACTCGTCATTTGATGCCTACCTTCGAGACAGAAAAGACAAAACAGCCGAGGTTAGTTGGTTATCAATCGATCCTGAAGCGTTATTTGGGGTAGCCACTGAGTGGGTAGCGGGAGCCTATTACTATGAAAAAGACGTAGCGCTGACGCGTGATTACTTTAATTGGGACTTAGGCCAGCCGGATATTTTCCAAAGTGATTATCGCAGTCAACATGCCGCGGTCTATGGCGAATTAACGCAGCACTGGAGTGAGAAATTCTCCACTATTAGCGGCTTGCGTATTGAACAGTATGACAATGACTACACCGACAGCCGTAATATAGACGCGCAGCCGGAAGATACCATGGTGGGTGGTAGTTTTAGTGCACGTTACCAGGCAGCACCAAACAGCTATTGGTATGCGACCGTGTCACGAGGCTATAAGTCCGGTGGTGTTAATGGCGAAGCGCTGGGTAAAGCGGACGACCAAGGCCTGGACGAACTCAAAGACTATCTGCTTGAGCGCGCGACTTTTGAGCCTGAAATTCTATGGAGTGCTGAGTTTGGTGTTAAAGGGAGCAGCCCAAGTGGGGACTTAACCTCGCGAGTGAGTACTTTTTACCATTGGCGTGACGATGTTCAGCTGAAAAGCTGGGTGAACCGTAATCAATCGTTTGTCGGTTATATTGAAAATGCCGCAGAAGGTAAAGGTTATGGCCTTGAGGCTGAAATCCGTAACAAACTGACGGACTGGTTGACACTATTTGCTTCTGCGAGTTGGCTGGAAACTGAAATAGAAGGCTTTGTGACAGAGGACGGCATGGATATGACCGGTCGTGAGCAAGCTCATGCGCCTCAGTATCAATTCAATGTTGGTCTCGAAGGCTGGTATGGCGAGAATGTTCAATGGGTGCTGCAGGCTGACGGAAAAGATGAGTTTTATTTCTCGAACTCTCATAATCAGAAATCTGAGTCTATGACATTGGTGCACCTTGCCGTGAATTACTACATCGATGACTGGCGTGTGAGTTTATGGGGACGGAACTTAACGGATGAAGATTACGAAGTGCGCGGTTTCTACTTTGCGAATGACCCCAGAACTCAGTACGCGAATGACGAAACCTACGTACAGTACGGTGAGCCGCGTCGCTTCGGTGTCACTGTTAGCAAATCGTTCTAAGGAAAAGCCGTGATAGAAACCCTGTTAGAACAGTTAATGATGAGCTCTTTGTGGGAGTTAGCCGCACTGTTATTTGCGCTGGGGTACCTAGTGCTTGCGGCGCATCAGAAACAATGGTGTTGGCTGTCGGCAACCATAAGCTGCAGTATTTACGCGGTGTTGTTCTGGCAGGGTAAGTTGTATATGGAGTCGGTACTGCAGGCTATTTATGTCGTCATGGCCGGTTACGGCTGGTGGCAGTGGCGCTTCCAAAAGTCTGCTGCCGAAGAAAGCCCCGGTGGTGCTAAATACTCGTTGAAGTGGCATCTTTTACAGTGGGCTTGGCTGATACCTTTGGCTGCTATAATTGCCTATACTCTTTCTGTGTTTACTGACGCCGACGCCGTGTGGCTCGATACTTATACTACCGTGTTTAGCTTGCTGGCGACTTGGCTGGTGACTAAAAAAGCGTATGAAACCTGGTGGTACTGGCTGGTTATTGACAGCGTTTATGTGTATTTATACGCCAGTAAGGGGTTTGTCGCTACAGCATTATTGTTTGTGGTCTACCTGGGACTGGTGTTGTATGCCATGTGGCGCTGGCATCAGGATAATCAACAGCCAGAGCCGGTAAAGAGAGCCGGATGATACCTGCACCTAAAAAAGTCACTCGGTTAACCAGTGGGCAGTCAAACCAAACGCTGCGGCTTAAATCCGATGACTCTGATCTCGTATTAAAGCGGTGGCAAAATGATGGCTTATTTCAGGTTGATAGAGGCCTGGAGGTTGCGGTACAGAAAACGCTTGCCGAAAGCGGAGCTGCTCCTGAAGTGTTGGACTGGAATGAAGCAGAAGGCTGGTTACTGCAGCCTTACTTAGAGGCGCCGTCATTAAATCAGGTAACGTTATCGCCCGCTATTAAAGCGACGGTATTAGCCGAGGTTCTCGCTAAAATCCACTCTTTTAAACCAAGCATTCCTCACTGGCGATTGAACGACAAAGTAGAGCATTACCTGCAGCAGCTTTCCAACTATGAACCTTCCCTGGCTCAGTCTTTTCGTGAAGAGAAAAGCCAGCACCAGCAGGCGATTGATCAATGGCTGGAGTACCCGGTGCTTTGTCACAATGACCTGTCGATGAATCATATTCTTATGACGGCTCCCATTAAAGTCATTGACTGGGAGTATGCGGGAATAGGGCATCCACTGTTTGATATTGCCAATACAATCGTTATGAACAAGCTTGACGACGCTATGGCCGAGCGGCTGCTGACAGACTATGCACGATTAACGCGTTATGACGTCGAGCTTGCTGATATGGCCGAATGGCTTGATTTGGTGGATTGGCTGAATAACTTATGGCAGCATTTACTTTCCTATTCTAAATAAAGTTGAAAGTAGCATGACCGACAAACAGTTGACTGAAAAGGTTTACGGCTATTTAGCGGAAGATGAAGACGCGCGGGTGTGTAAGGACATCCCGGAATCGGCATGTCACCATCAGCCAAAATCGTTTGTGTTAATGCTGCTGTCTCTGACGTTAACCAAACTGGGTGACAGCCTGGTCAGCGCACGTTTAGTCTTGCCTTGGATGTTAAGTTCGTTAGGCGCTCCTGCCATATTCATTAGTGCGTTAGTTCCCTTGCGTGAGTCATTGGCACTATTACCTCAACTATTTGTTGCCCAGCAATTACGCCAACAACCCGTTAGAAAATGGTTTTGGGTTGCCGGCAGCGTGGGGCAGGCTATTTCTTTGCTCTTAATGCTGCTTGCGGTGGCCACGCTGAATAACAGTGCGCTGGGCTGGAGTGTCGTGTTACTGCTCGCGTTATTCAGCTTGTCCCGCGGTATCTGCTCTGTTGCCAATAAGGACGTTACCGGTAAAACGGTGTCTAAAACACGCCGAGGCCGACTATCGGGTGTCGCAGCCTCTTCTGCTGGTTTACTGACATTGTTGACCGCTTTGGTTATTGTTTTTTCGCCAGAAGTGGAAGGTCAACGTTGGCTATTTTTAGCCTTGCTGGGAGCGGGTGTTGTTTTATGGCTTTTAGCGGCTGCTTTGTACGCCGGTATTCCAGAGGTTGCTGGCGCTACCGAAGGTGGTGGTAATGCAGTCTCTGAAGCCGTTAAGTCAATTTCTCTGCTTTGGCGGAACGGTCAGTTTGGGCATTTCGTTTTGACTCGCGCCTTGCTCGTCGCGGCTGCTTTTGCCATTCCTTATATTGTTGTGCTTATTCAGCGCCAGGGCGATACCGAATTAACCAGTCTGGGTAGCCTTATGCTGGCCAGTGGCCTTGCTGGCTTGCTGGCTGGGCGCTTTTGGGGACGTTGGTCTGATTCAGCCAGCCATCATGTTATGGCAGCAGCATCGGTCATGTCGACGTTCGTCATGGCGGCAGCACTGGCTATATTCTATTGGGCACCAAATTGGCTCGGTCTTGAGTGGATTGCTGCTTTATTGTTGTTTGCGTCCGCAGTCGCCCACCACGGTGCGCGGGTTGGTCGTAAAACGTATTTGGTCGATATGGCAAATCAGGATAATAGAGCACAACTGACCGCTGTTTCAAATACCGTTATGGGAGTTGTTTTATTAGCGGGGTTGTTACTTGGCTGGGTTGACTCAGCGTATGGAGCTCATGCTGTTTTATGGGTTCTTATTGCGGTAGGTATACTTGCAACGTTAAGCGCATTGAAACTACCCGACGTGTCCGAAGACACGTCAGCATAGCTTACAAAAACTTCTGCAGATTTTACTTTCCTCGAATGGTGGCGTAGAGACCAATAATTACTGCGGCAACGCCACCAATTAGGTACCAGATGGTGTTGTCTGTTGGTTCATTGGTTGCCATTTCCGATACTTCCGACGCAATGGATTGTGACGCTTCATAAGAGAAGTACAGCAAGATAGCGCCAACGATAATTAAAACAATACCAACTATGCGAGTCATAACGGTTTCCTTTTGTTGCGTTAACAGTTTCTCAATATATCGCACTGTTATTTAAGCGCAAGCCCTCATTTTTTTGTTGATTTATATCATACGGCATATTCCTTAACGATTATTGTAAGTGTAATTGTTAATAAGCGCACCGTTTAAAACTAAAATAACAAGGTTGGGGAAGAACTATGACTAGAGCGCCTTTCAAGCTAGGTTTTTTATCGCTGTCTCTGGCTGCTGCGTTTGTGGCGCCAGGAACGGCTATGGCTCAAGATGCCGTTAATGCCGAAACCGGCGAGTCGATTGAACGCATTGTGACGTTGGGTTCACGCGTAAACGGTCGAACGGCGACCGAATCGGCCTCGCCTATTGATATTATTTCAGCCGATCAGCTTGTTGATACTGGTGCAACTGAGCTGGGTAAAGCGCTGCAAATGAGCGCTCCGTCATTTAATTTCTCATCGACGACTATTTCAGATGGTTCGGATATTATTCGTCCGGCTACTTTGCGTGGTCTGAACCCGGATCAGGTATTGGTGTTGGTGAACGGTAAGCGCCGTCACCAGCAGGCGCTGGTTAACGTACAAGAAACCATCGGTAAAGGCTCTGCCGGGTATGACATTAACGCGATTCCAATTACGGCGGTTGAGCGTGTTGAAATTCTCCGCGATGGTGCAGCAGCACAATATGGCTCAGATGCGATTGCCGGTGTTATTAACATTACGCTGAAAAGCTCAGAAGGCGGTATGATTTCCGCTGAAGTTGGACAAACGTATGAAAAAGACGGTGAAGTGAATACCGTTGGTATTAACTTTGGTAAAGAATTCGATAACGGCTTCTTCAACGGAACGTTAGAATACCGTGACCGCGGTATGACCAATCGAGCCTCGCCGGCTGAAGCATCACTTATTGGTGAATGGCTTTCGCCAAGTGGTGAACCGGTTGTCCGTTTGCATGTTGGCGACGCTGATTCTGAGAACATGTACGCTTGGTTTAACGCTGGCTACAATTTAGGAAATACGACCGAGCTTTACGCATTTGGGGGTATTTCAAATCGTGATGGTGGCTCTTCTGGTTTCTTCCGTGGACGCGGTCATCCAAGAACAATAGAGGCGATTTATCCTGACGGATTTTTACCAAGGCTGGAAACTGAAGCCGATGACCAATCAATAGCGGTGGGTGTTCGTGGTGATTTGCCTAACGCCTGGTTATGGGACGCGAGTGTGGTTTACGGTAAAAATGAGTTTGGATTTAACTCCTCTAACTCGGCGAACGTAAGCTGGTACTACGAGCCACATCCCGATGGCGGCATATACGGTGAGACACCAACCGAGGCTTTCGACGGTGAGTTAGTCTTTGAGCAGACCACATTCAACTTTGACGTCAATGGTACCGTCGACGTGGCTAATGAACTTCTTTATCTCGCACTCGGTGTCGAGCTGCGTCAGGACAGCTACCAAATTAACCCGGGCGATCCAGTATCTTGGGCTTATGGCCGAGCGAATGATCCTGACGTGGAAATTTTAACGCCTTACGGAACCGTCGCAGAAGCAGGCATCCAGGGCTTCCCAGGGTTTAGTCCAAGTCAGGCGGTAGACGCTGACCGTGATAGCTACGGTGCCTATGTCGATGCTGAATACTACGTAACTCCGGACTTTTTGTTAGCTGGTGCGCTTCGCTATGAAGACTATGATATTGCCGGTGACAATATTTCCGGAAAATTGTCGGCTCGCTACGATATTGATAATGACTTCTCCTTGCGTGGAACCGTAGCAACTGGTTTCCGGGCGCCGGGCGTTCAGCAAATATACTACAGCCAAGTTTTGACTAACGTGGTAAACGGTACGCTGGTTGAGACCGGAACCATAGCCAACGACGACGAGTTAGCACGACAATTCGGCATCAAAGAGCTAGAAGAAGAAACCTCAGAAAGCGTCAGCCTTGGATTAATTAAGCGTTTTGATAACGGTTTTGACCTGACGATGGATGCCTACCAAATCAACATCAATGACCGCATTGTTTTATCGGAGTCCTTAACGGCTTCCGTCGGAGCTGAGTTTGGTGAAATTTTGGAGGATAACAACTTAGGTGCCGCACAATTCTTTACTAACTCAGTGGATACCAAAACCACGGGGCTGGATGTTATTGCCTCTTACCCGACGGAATTAATGGAAGGTGAACTAAAACTGACCGCTGCAATGAGCTTCATGAACACGGAAGTTGAGCGGGTGAATTCCGTTTCATCATTGATCCCTGGTGATGAAATATTCAGCGAGACGCAAATCCTGCGTTTAGAAGAAGGTCAGCCAAGTGAGAAAGCAACCATCACTGCAGATTGGACTCGAAATGCCTGGAATGTGAATGTGGCGTTTAACTACTTCGGGGCTGTTGAAGGTCAGGCGTTTACCGGCGTTAAGAAAGAGTGGGGGGGGAAATGGTTGACGGACGCGTCCGTTGGTTATGACTTCACTGATAACCTGAACGTACGTATTGGTGCAAACAACTTGTTTGATACTTACCCGGACGAGTGGGGCAGTGAAGGCTCACCATTCTCCGATGCGGGCTTCAAATACGGCTGGGAAACGCTCCCGTTTGGTATCAACGGTGGTTACTATTACGCGCGCTTGAACTACACATTCTAAAAAATCTTATGTGCATAAAAAACGCCCCTTTTAAAGGGGCGTTTTTATTTGGAGGTTACTGACCGAGACGACCAACACGTTTCATTGTTCCCCAATTGTGTCTGCGCCCTCGTATGAATTGCCAGAATCCCCGTAAACGCCACCAACTGTTCAGTTGCCGGTAGCCAAAGTTCTCCAGTACGGCGGTAAAAATAAGCCACATGAGATCTCTTTTGGATTGATAGGTTCTGAAGGTCAGTTCCTCTAAAATAAGAGAAAATATGGAAATAAAGACACCCAGTCCGAAAGCAGCAAGCAAAAAAGTCAGTGTAAAATTGAGATCAACCAGGCCGGCAAAAAAGAAGTAGGCTGTTAGTAAATAAGCCAATACTTCGATCAGTGGGCCTATTCCCTCAAAAAACAGCATGAAAGGGTAAGCTATCCAGCCAGCAGCTTTGCCGCGCAATGAAAATAAAAGCCCTATGTTTTTTGTCAGGCTTTCCATTAAGCCTCGCTGCCATCGAATGCGCTGGTTTTTTAAGGTGGTTAGATCTTCAGGGGCCTCTGTCCAGCAGACTGGATCGGGTATAAAGGCGATACGGTAAGGGATCTTCTTGTTATTCATATGGTGATGTAGCCGTGTCACTAGCTCCATATCTTCGCCGACAGTATTGGCCTGATACCCGCCACATTCGATGACACGCTGCTTGCGGAACACCCCGAAGGCGCCTGAAATAATGAGCATACCGTTGAGTGGTGACCAGCCCATTCGTCCAAATAAAAAAGCGCGTAAGTATTCGACTATTTGCAGACGGGCGAGCCACGAGCCCGGTAAGCCAACTTTGGTTAGCAGCCCTTGCCTTATGGTTGATCCGTTAGCGACTCGAATTGAACCACCAACGGCAACGGTTTCTGGTTCGTCAATAAAAGGGCGCACAATTCTATCTAAGCTATCCCGCTGTAAAATAGAATCGGCATCCACCGCACAAAATAGTGGGTTACGAGATGCATTTATACCCGCATTTAAGGCATCGGCTTTACCGCCATTGTCTTTGTCGATGACCCGAAGCTGCGGGTGTTTTTTTGAGCGGTAGACTTGCCGGATGGGTTGAGTGGTCAGCTGATTCCGGTACGCCTCGTGATACACCTGGAGATCAAATGCGCTGATAAGCGTTGCCATGGTGTCATCGCGAGAACCGTCATTAATGACAATAATTTCATATTTGGGGTACTCGAGCTGCAGAATGCTTTTAACCGACGATACAATGCCAACAGCTTCGTTATAGGCAGGAACAATGACGGAGACTGGCGGTAGCAACGGACCAAAACTCATGGGTAGTAACTGATTATCATATCGCCGCATATACCGACGGATAACTACAAAACTAATGATGTTGAGTATAAGGTAAACAACGGTTAAGGCGACGAAGTAACCAATAAAACTCAGCTGTGCTATTTCAATCCAGGGTTGCCAATTATCAAGCATCGATTATCTCCAAATTCATTTCGTTCGCTACTTGCATCAACATGTTCCTGGCAAATGGATCGGCCAGTTCAGTCAGTTGTTCTTTAAGGTAGTCTGGCGAAAATTCTGGGTGTGAAAAAATTCCTCGAGCAGCTCGGTAACGAACCCACCAAGCCGAATCTTGCAACAGCTGCCATAGGCGCTCTAAATCTTGTTTGTTACGTGCCAGCTCACCCAACATTCGGGTAGCCTGAACCCTGATGCTCAATTCGGCTGACTGAGTCAAACGTCTAATTAATGGCAGGTGGTGCGGGTGATCAAGCAGAGGTATCAGTTGTGCTGTCGCCTCAGGTTGCGACTTAAAATGGCGAATTAAGGTTTCGGCTTCACTGCTGGAGAGAGGTGCATTCACTCCTTGCAGCACCTTAAGCAGATAAACGGCATGTTCAGCCGTGGTTTCAAGTAGAATTTTCTGAGCCTGCTGAATGAGGTAACGTGAGTCACATTCTTTGGCTATCGTAACCAAACGTTCTGGCGCAACGAAACGTTTCAACTGAAGCAGTATTGGCACTGCAATGGTTTGATCATTACGCATTAGAGCGCGCAGTGCTGTAAGAACAACCATACTGCTGGAATGCTGAGTGAGCTCTTTTAAACGTCTTATGGTAGCGGGAGAAAGCTTTTGCAGATCGCCCATGGCAATCGCTGTTGCAATCAACGTTCTGACATCTTGACCGCGCATTAGCTCGAGCGCCTGACGTTCTAGACGAATGTGTTCGGCTAAGCGTTCAAGGCCATCATCGGCATCGCCGCGGACATAACGATGCATAAGGGACCACAGTTGGATGAACCACAAAAAAGCCTGGGTATCCTGCCACAGCTGCTTTATTTGGGCACGCTCGGGTAATTCTGCTTGTGGATTTGCACAACATTCGAATAGGAATTGGCGCCATTGTCGTTGTAATTCATTGCGCTTTTTCTCATCCTCCTGATGAATAATGCGCAGGATGAACAACCACGACCAAACCAATAGAACGAAAACAACAATAACCAGCAGGGCACTGTGCATCCATTGCAAGAGTTGTTCAGAATCGATAGCGAAGTCCAAGCAACACCCCCCGGCGATCGTAAAAGTCGCCTTGCTGATTAAAGCTCATTGCCCAGCGCAGACCCCAGCTGGGTGAAAGCTGATGTAAACCGTAAACGCTGATGCCTTTTACATTGGTTATCAGAACCTGTTGAGGGGCGATTTTTTCTGCCTCCTCACCTTGATTGAGAGCCAGTGTTATGGCACTCCAGTCATCATAAAAGTAGCTAAGGGTTGCGGCGTGAGACAGAGCTGAGTCACCACCTAGAAGGTGATCCTGACGAATTCGGTAAGACCAGCGCCATTGTGAAAAGTAACGTTCTAACTGAAGACTATAACCTTGAGTGGTGCTTGTCGGCCAGCGGCTTCTGTGAGCCCCTACACTGATAAGGTAACCATTATTCAGCGCGCGGCTGAGTATAATCTGACCTTGTAACTCGGGACGAACCCGGGACGTTCCTGAACCGCCAAGCTCGCCAAATAATTGCCAGTTTTCGTTAAGCTCAGTGTAAAATCCGGTCAACACCTCGTTATCGCTGAGGTCAAAACGGCGGGTTTGGTTAAAACGCAAATAGCCTAGCGTCTCATCTGATAATGACCGTTCATATTGAATGTAAGCACTTTGCCAGTTGTCATAATTACCCGTCAGACTATCGAAACCCACTCCGGCCTCGAGCGCCTGATTATAGGACTGAGCTTGTAGTGGCATACTTAACAAAAAAAACAACGCGGTCAGTACACTGAGCTTCATGAAAAACTCCTTTTCTGACTTTGGATATTAAGCAGTTTACGGAGCCGAGCCTGCAATTCTTTTGGCTGAAAGGGCTTTACCATGTAGTCGTTGGCACCTGAATCCAGAGCGTTGGCAATATCATCGTCGTCTTGTAAGCTGGTTAATACCAAGATGGGAATCGCACGGCTTGGTTCGCGATTGCGGAGCCATTGGATGAGCTGTGCCCCTGATATGATGGGTAATTGCAAGTCAAGGAGCACCAAGTCCGGAGTCGAACCACGTAACCAATCTTGAGCTTCGGAGCCGTTATTACAGCAGTGAGTTTCATACCCTTCGCGCTGTAATAAAAATTCTAATAGTTCACGTAAAACTACGTCGTCTTCAACAATTAAAATTTTGAACTTGCTCATATACGTGTCTCCTCGCTTAATTCAAGCATAAGTAGCTTAGGCGTTGGGAGCAAGGAAAAACCTCTTTAAAGAACAAGCAATAAGTGCTTTACACACAAAAAAAGACCGAGTAATTCTTTACTCGGTCTTGGTTGTTAGCAGTCATTACAGGCGTCGAATTTCTGCCATTAATTACCTAAGTAAGAAGTCAGCATCCACGCTGTTTTCTCTTGCTCTTTAATGTAGTCACTCATCAACGCGTTGGTGCCTTCATCACCGGCTTCTCCTGCGAGGTCTAAAATCTCACGTTGCAGGCGAATCGTTGTTTGATAACTGTCCAGAATATTTGCGACACAAGCGCGACCTTCATGGACGTCTTTTACTTCTTCAATTTCGCTATTCTTAATATAGGTCGAATAAGCGTGTTGAGGACGTTGACCCAAGGTCAAAATGCGTTCTGCAATCTCATCAATCTTCAGCAATAAGTCATCGTAGGTTTCTTCAAACTTCGCATGCAGTTCGAAGAAGCGCTCGCCTTTAATGTTCCAATGGAAACCACGAACGTTCATGTAAAACACTTGATAGTTCGACAACAGCTCGTTCAGCTTGTCGCCAAGTTGCTCGGCTTTTTTCTTGTCTAAACCAATAACGCTTAACTGTTTCATAAAACCCTCCTTTGTCATCGTTATGCATTAACCATAGTCCATTCATGAGGTTAAAGAAAGCGATGAAAATCGATGAAGCTGACAGTTAAATTCGATAACTGTCAGCTTTAGCTTACATCAAGGAGTGCAGTTTTGAAGCGATTTAGATCAACTCAAAGACTCAACTTTACCATCGCGAATGTGCTTTTCGCCGCGCGCTTTGGCAAGCTGAATTTGGCGCTCACGCTCTGCGAAACGCTCTTTTTGTTCTGCGGATGTTTGGTCGAAGCAATGCGGGCAGCTAACCCCTTTCTGATAATGCTCGGATTGCATTTCTTCTTTGGTAATTGGCATGCGGCAGGCGTAACACTGGTCGTATTCGCCTTGTTCAAGCCCGTGCTTAACGGTGACTCGCTGGTCAAAAACGAAACACTCGCCGTTCCAGCGGCTGTTGTCTTCCGGCACCAGCTCAAGGTATTTCAATATCCCGCCTTTTAAGTGATACACCTCGTCGAAGCCCTGCTCTTTTAAATACGCCGTTGATTTCTCACAGCGAATGCCTCCGGTGCAAAACATAGCAACCTTTTTATGTTTCTCCGGGTCGAGGTGTTCTTTTACGTAATCAGGAAATTCGCGAAAGGTGTCGGTTTTTGGATTTACGGCACCTTCGAACGTACCCACCGCATATTCATACTCATTACGGGTATCAATAACCAATACTTCTGGGTCAGAAATGAGGTCGTTCCACTTTTCCGGTTCAACGTAGGTGCCCACGGTATTTTTAGGATCGACCCAGTCGATGCCCATGGTCACAATTTCTTTCTTCAGCTTAACCTTGGTGCGGTAGAAGGCTTGCTCATCACTCGGTGATTCTTTGTGATCAAGATCAGCAAACCGGTCATCTGAACGCAGATAAGCCAAGACCTTATCAATGGCTTCACGAGTACCACAAATCGTACCGTTAATGCCTTCGCGGGCCAGCAAAAGTGTGCCTTTGACGTCGTTGTCGATAAGGGTTTGATAGAGTGGTTCGCGAATTTGCTCATAGTCATTGAGCTCGACAAACTTATACAATGCCGCACAAATATACATATCGTGTTACCTTCTTCAGCGGTTCGGAACGCAAATCCGAAGCCTTGTTTGGAAATAGTCGATTTAAAAATCGAGCGCGAATTATACGTATTGATCCAGATCAGCGCAAACCAGGAGTCGAAGTCAGTGGTCAGTGAGTCGTTATTCTATGGGTTAGTGTTGCTCTCCGCGGCAACGTCTTTATTAAGTGCGGTAGCCGGTGCTGGCGGCGGCGCGGTATTAATTGGCGTTATTGCGTTGGTGTTGCCTGGTAGTGCCGTTATTCCGGTTCATGGTTTAGTGCAAATGGGTTCTAACGTAGGGCGTGCCTCTTTGTCATGGCGACATATTCACTGGCCGACTATTGCTTGGTTTGTGCCTTTTGGGCTATTGGGTACCTTTCTTGGAAGTCTGTTACTGGTTCAGTTACCTACAGAAATACTGCAAATTACTATTGGCCTGTTTCTGTTATGGCTAACTTGGGGGCCCAAATTGCCACAAAGTCTTTCTGGCCGGGCAGGCCTTGTCGGCGGAGGCTTGTTAACTGGGTTTTTAGCATTATTTGTTGGCGCATCAGGACCTTTGGTGGCGGCTTTCGTAAAAGCCCGTTTCAGCGAGAGGATGCAAACCGTGGCTACCTTTGCGGCAGTAATGACGTTTCAACATGGTCCAAAAGCCATTGTGTTTGGTATGGCTGGCTTTGTTTTCAAAGACTGGCTGCCTTTAATTGGGGCAATGATAGCGGCTGGTTTTGCCGGTACCTGGATAGGTTTGCACTGGCTCAAAAAAATTACGAACCAGCGCTTTGATCAACTATTCCGAATCATTATTACCTTGCTGGCGCTGCGCTTGCTTTGGGTCGCGTTTAAGGCGCTTATCCCAGCGCTGTCTGGCGTAGCGGCGTAGGCTGGCAATGTTGTCAGTTTCATCCATTATTGGCGTGCCCAAAATGGTCTCAATAATATCTTCCAGAGTAATAAGCCCTAACCAGCTGCCGTGTTCGTCGTAAACTAATGCCATGTGTTGTCGTGTCGATATCAGGTGGCTCATTAGCGCTTCCACGCTCACGGTTTCGGTGACGACCTCTACCTGGCGAACAATGTCGAGAATGGAGGTGCCTTCGTCGGCATCAAAGACATCGCTTCGAAACAGGATGCCGTAAGGCTCTTCTTCCGAATCTATGACCGGATAACGGGAAAATGGCAGTTCTCGAATTTTTTGGCTGACGTCCATGATGTCTTCGTCAGGTCGTATTGACTCGCAGACGGTTCGTGGCGTCATGACTTCTTTTACCCGGATATCGTGGAGGTCGAGAATGTTTAAAATAACGCGTCTTTCGTCGGCATCCAGGGCTTCTTCCTCATGACCAATGGTTGCCATGGCTTTTATTTCAGAGCGCACGTCAATGTCTTCCTCTGTGCCACCAATGCGTTTCGTTATTTGGTCTGACAGCCAAATAAAGGGCTTAAGCGTTAGAATCATGAGGTTCAAAATTGGCGGAAGCCAGGGCGCCAATGGCCGCCAAAATTTGGCACCAATGGTTTTTGGTATAATCTCGGACAAAATGAGGATGAGTAACGTCATAACTGCCGACGCAACGCCCAGGTAACCATCACCAAAAACCACACCAACTTGTGCGCCGACACCTGCCGCTCCGGCGGTATGAGCGACGGTATTTAAGGTTAAAATAGCGGCCAGGGGTTTATCGATGCCATCTTTGAGTTTACGTAGTTGCTTATGCGTTTTTGGTCTGGATTCTTTTAGGTGAGCAATGTAACTCGGTGTTACTGACAGTATTGCCGCCTCCAGAACCGAGCATATAAAAGATACGCCAATAGCCAAAAACGCAAAAAGTATAAGAAGAGTCATCGGGCTCCGAGTGAATAACTGTTGATTATAAAAACTGTATCAACAATATAACAGAAACCGCAGCAATAAGTATGGACCATCCGGCGGGGCCCGAATAACGTTCCCAGATATCTTCCGCTTGTGGGCCGAGCCAGAACACTAAGGCGGCCAGAATGTAGTAACGTAACGCTCGGGCGATACCGGCAGCTAGTAAAAACAAGGCTAAAGGGTATTTGCCAGCCCCGGCAGCAAGCATCGCCACCTGAAAAGGAACAGGCGTAACGCCAACCAGGAATATTGACCAGAAGCCGTTATTTTCCAGAGTCGATTGAAACTCGTCGTATTGCTCCTGAACGGATAAGTAGTCAATAAACCATTGGCCGATGGTATCGAACAACGCATAACCAATGTAATAACCGCCGACTGAGCCCGCCATGAACCCAGCTAATGCGACGGATGCAATTAACCAAATACGCTCTCGCTCCAGCACCATATAAGGTACCAGGATAAGCTCTAGCGGAATTGGTAAAACAGTCGCTTCTAGTGCCGAAAGAAAGAACAGAAGCACCAGCGCGTGTGGTGAGTTGGCCAGCTTCTTGTACCACTTTTCACGAGTAGATGTTGTCGACATATAAAATGGGTCAAGCAAATATTTTAGATAGCGTGTATCGTTACAGTGTAACCTGATTTTTTTGCAAATAGGGATCGAACCCGTTAAAAATTACGTAAATTTCGCGTTATTCCCAAGCAAAAACAGAATTTTAAGGTAAAAGCAGATGAAATATCGTGGTAGTTCTTCGTTTTCCCACCACCAAGCTGACAAAATAGGTGTGCTTGTCACCAATTTAGGCACACCCGAGGCCCCGACAAAGAAAGCCTTGAAGCCTTATTTGAAAGAGTTTCTGTCAGACCCTCGGGTGGTCGAGGTGCCACGGTTGCTTTGGTCGTTGATTTTAAATGGTGTTATTTTGCGCATTCGACCGAAGCGCTCAGCAGAAGCCTATAAAACGGTTTGGACGGACCGAGGCTCGCCACTATTATTTCATACGGAAGACCAAGCCAAAGGCATAGAAGCAAAACTAAAAGAAACCTGGGGTGAGGACATTGTTGTCGACTTTGCCATGCGCTACGGAAACCCAGCAATTTCCGATGTTATTGAACGGATGCTAGAAAAAGGCGTGCGTAAGCTGCTGGTTTTGCCTCTTTACCCGCAATACAGTGCATCAACTACGGCTTCGACGTTCGATGCGTTGGCGAAAGACTTTACCCAACGGCGTTGGTTACCGGAGCTGCGTTTTGTCACGCATTACCATGACTACCCGCCTTTTATAGAAGCAGCCGCTAAGCGTATTGAACGTCACTGGAATGAACATGGGCGTGCTGACAAATTACTGCTCTCCTACCATGGCATACCGCTGCGTTACTTGAAAAACGGTGACCCGTATCATTGTGAGTGCTACAAAACCTCGCGACTGCTGGCAGAGCGCCTAGGACTGAAACAAGATGAGTATTTAACCACTTTCCAGTCGCGCTTTGGTCGTGAAGAGTGGTTGCAGCCATACACCGACATGACCATGAAAGCCTTACCGAAAAAAGGCATTAAATCAGTACAGGTTTTTTGTCCGGGGTTCAGTGCTGACTGTCTGGAAACTATTGAAGAAATTGGTGAGGAAAACCGCGAGTACTTTATGGAAAGCGGCGGAGAGCGTTATGAGTACATTAGCGCATTGAATGCTGAGCCTGATCATATTGCAGCGCTAACAGAGTTAGTGAATACTCACTTGCAGGGTTGGTCCTTTGAAAAAGTGACTGAACAACGCCAGGCATTAGCGGACAAGGTCGAAAAGCAAACATTGCCTTATAGCCAATAAGGAACTTAGTAATGGAAAAAGAATTTTCAGTATCAATGGAGTTGGTTGATAAGTACAAATTTCTTATCGACTTCGGTGAATTTGGAGAAGTGACATCAGATGAGCCTGAGCCATTAGGTGATGGTAGTGGACCGAACCCCTCTCGTTTGTTGGCGGCATCGGTCGCTAACTGTCTATCGGCTAGCTTAATGTTTGCCTTACGAAAGTTTAAAGACGACCCGGGTAAAGTCAGTGCAATGGTGAAAGGTGAGCTAGACAGAATTGATGGGCGCTGGCGTATTGTTGGTATGAATGTGAGCATTACGCTTGGAAACACGGCTGAACAACTTGAACATTTGGACAGAGCGCTTGAGCAGTTTGAGGATTTCTGTGTCGTTACTCAGAGCGTGCGTAGTGGTATTGATGTTACCGTTACTGTCGAGGACAGTAACGGTAACAAGGTAAAAAACTAAAATGGCAGCCGGTAACTCTTTTGGAAAGCCCTTCATGTTCATTGCGTGGGGGCTGGCAATTGCTCTATTAGTTTGGTTTTTTCAAGATCAGCTTCAGGAGCAGTTTAACCCGAATTCAAACATCCAGAGCCATCGCAGTAGTGGTGAAGTGACCGTTGTTCTCGAGCAAAACCGTATGGGGCATTATGTGGCCAGAGGAAAAATAAATGGTCAACAGGTGACGTTTCTTTTAGACACCGGAGCGACGCTGGTGGCGGTTCCTGAAGAGCTTGCACGTCAATTAGGCTTACAAAAAGGGCGGCAAGGTATGTCACAAACCGCCAACGGCCGGGTTATTACCTATCGAACGGAAATTGATACATTGGAACTGGGTGAAATACGACTTAACAACGTTGACGCGTCTATTACGCCGGGTATGGACGGAAACGTTATTCTTTTAGGAATGAGCGCATTAAAAGAATTTGAGTTAACCCAAAAAAACGATACGCTAAGGTTAACGTATTAAAACGAATCAAATTTATAGGAAGAATAAATCATGCATAAGTTGTTTATTGGAATGGCAGCGGTTGCCTTCAGTGCTACAAGTTTTGCTCAACAGTCAGGATTAGAGGCCTGTGCCGAAATTGAAGATTCGTTAGAGCGTTTGGTGTGTTATGATAATTTAGCTAAGAAAGAACGAGCTGGAGAGCGAAAACGTCAGGACAGAGAGCTTCCGGAGCAGGCCCGTAAAGGTAAACAGAAGGCCGCCGAGATGAAGGAAAAGGCTCAAGAGCGACGCGAAAGTGCCAATGATCGTTTCGGATTTGAGCATAAAGAAAAAGAAGGGACGGAAGATGAGCGTATTAGCGTGACCTTGGCCGATCGCGAAGAAGGCCCCTATGGAAAGTGGCGCATAACGTTAACCAATGGTCAGGTTTGGAAGCAAACCGATAGTGGTTATTTTTCATGGGATGGAGATTCATACTACATTGAGCGGGGTGCACTGAATTCATTCTTCTTTGGTCGTGAAGGTTCCAATCGCCGTATGCGGGTTCAACGCGTTAAGTAAAATGGATGAAGCGGGAGAGTTTGCTCTGCAAGCTTAAGCTGCTGGACGAACTGCTCAGTTGGGCAGAGCGCCAGCAGTCTCTGGATAACGAACTTTAGCTGATTCGGAATTGACGCAACTCGCGTTGTAAGTCAGACGATAATTTCGCTAAATTATCACTCGACTCCTTAACTTGAGCGGATGCCTGGGCCGACTGATCAGAAATATTGCTAATCGTATTAATGTTCTGGTTAATTTCTTCGGTTACAGAGCTTTGCTCGTCAGCCGCGCTCGCAATATGGCTGTTCATATCATTAATTTCGTCGACAGCCTGAGTGATAGATTGTAGTGACTCATCGGCCTCCTGCGCTCTGTCGACTGTATGATCGGCTTCTTTTTTACCGGTTTGCATTGATTGTACAGCTTCTTTAGTCGCCGCTTGCAGCCGCTCTATCATTTCCTGAATTTCCTGCGTGGACTCTTGAGTGCGGCTAGCCAACGTTCTGACCTCATCAGCGACTACTGAGAAACCACGACCATGTTCACCAGCGCGTGCTGACTCAATAGCGGCATTTAACGCCAGCAGGTTGGTTTGTTCGGCAATACTGCCAATGACATCTAATACTTTGCCAATGTTATCACTGTCTTCGGCCACTTTTGTGATGGTTTGCGTGGTTCGATTCACGTGGTTCGCTAAATTTTTGATAGCTGTAACGGTTGCATTGACAACATCCCGGCCTTGCTTGGTGTGATCGTCTGCTGTGCGCGCAGAATTAGCCGCCTCGTTGGCACTTTTCGCAATTTCATCCACCGTCGTCGACATTTCATGAATGGCCGTTGCGACTTGTTCGACGGCTTGATGTTGTTCCCTAACACTGGCGTTGGATTGCTCGGAAATGCTGGATAGCTCTTCAGATGATGTAGCCAACTGTTCTGTCATGGAGTTTATTTTGGTAATAGTACGTTGTAGCTTGGCGACAAACTCATTAAAGGCGTCGGCGACTAGGCCTAACTCATCGCTTCTATCCAGATTGACACGCGCAGTTAAATCCCCTTCACCTTTCGCCATGTCTTCAAAGCGTTCAAGCATTAAGTTTAAGGGCTTGGTAATTAAAGGTGGGAAGAACAGCGCAAGCAGCACACAAATAGCTAAACCGACAACAAGGACAACCATTTGTGTCCAGTTACTTTGGATAATAATTCCATCTATCAACTCCGATTGACTAAGAGCTGCTTCTTCTTTTCGTTGCTCGAGCTGATCCAGTACATTGCGCATCGTTTCGAATTGCGGACCACTATCAGTTTGACTGAGCTGAATGGCTTGTTGAACACTACCTTGTCGGTGTAATTCAATCACCCGCTGAGCGGTGGTTGTCCATATTTCGTTTTTTGTTTTGTAGTCCTCAACCATACGACGCTCTTCGACACTGGAGGTAAGGCTTAAGAATCGATTTACCCGCTGCTCGGCTTGCTCTAGGTTTTCGTTATGGGTATCGATAAGCTGTTGTTGGAGGGAAGAGCCTGGCTCAACTGAGAGTAATGTTCTTTCGGCAACTTGGGCCTGATGAAGATCACGGTCAGCTTGAAGTAGGTAATTAAGCCCGGGTAAGTGCTCACTGGCTATTTTATCAACACTGTTTGCGACAGATTTAAAATTAACGGCGCTGACAGCAGCGATACCTATCAATACCATTGCCAGCAGGACAATGGGCAGTAATAGCTTATAGCGGAATCGAAGGTTATTGAACCAGCTCATATTATTCGCCCTTTTTGCTTTACGACTAAAGTCTAATGACTTGTTATCGTAAGCTAAGCAGCTTTACTTTAGCTGGTCAATAAATAAACGCCGAGCTCTCGCGAGCCCAGCGTTTGGGTTGACGTTATTTTATATCGGTTAGGCGAAGATAGGGTTTTAGTGTTTTCCAGCCTTGTGGAAATTTCTCTTTTGCATCATCGTCACTGACATTAGGACGAATAATGACGGAGTCTCCTGGTGTCCAGTCCGCAGGGCAAGCGACTTCCTCGCGATCTGTTGTTTGTAACGCATCAATCACGCGCAAAATCTCGTTGAAGTTACGACCAACCGTCATTGGGTAAGTCATTATCAGACGAACTTTCTGGTTCGGATCGATAATAAATACCGAGCGAACCGTCGCTGTAGCACTCTCATTCGGGTGAATCATGTCGTACTTTTGCGCGACTTCCAGCTCTTTGTCCGCAACAATGGGAAACTCCAGAACGGTATTTTGAGTTTCGTTAATGTCGTTGATCCAGCCTTTGTGCGCGTCAACTGAGTCGGTAGAAAGCCCTAATGGTTTTACGTTACGTTTTTCAAACTCTGGCGCTAACTGCGATGTGCGCCCCATTTCTGTCGTACAAACTGGCGTGTAGTCAGCGGGGTGGCTGAAGAAAAAGACCCAAGAACCCTTGGCCCAGTCATGAAAATTGATAGAACCTTCTGTGGTATCAATCGTAAAATCGGGTGCGGTATCACCAATACGTAATGTCATAGAGCTACTCCTAGTGTGTCTTTTTAAGACGAAAATAGATAACCTTTAAATAGTAGCTGATTGCCCGCTTTGCAAGGTGGTTAACTTATAACCTTTTACTCTACGTTAGACAGCTGAGTTATTAGCAGGAGTTGCGTTTGTCTTTAGTTGTTTTTTTGCCTCTGGTCGCATGGTTTATATTGGGCTTTTTTGCGCCGACGATACTGACGAGTGTTGACTTACCGGTGCCAGAGAGTGTTATTGCCTCTTTGAGTTTGGTCGTCGTTGTTGCGGGTTTTTTCCGGCAATGGCAATGGTTTTACTGGTGCGCCTGGACAGCGGGGTTTTATGCGGTTATTCAGTTGGGTTTGCAGCAGCCACTGAGCCAACAGCCTGTGACGGTTTTATATGAAGCGTTGCCGGTTTGGCTGTCGCTAACGGCTTTGCTGTTGGCGCTTATCAAGTTGCCGGTACTGTTTTCTATGAACGGCTTCCTGCTGTTTATTGCTGGTGGTCTTTCCCCCTTCTTATTGCTTATAGAACCATTTTCTGGTGCTGTGGCTCTGTTAAATCCTTCTGAAATGCTAAGCCTGGCTGGCGAATTTCCCGGTGTAGGCACGGCGCTATGGATGATTGTTATTGGGGGGGGATGGGCCACTATCTTGCTCTATAGACAAGCATCGGCGTTTCGCTGGAGTCAGTTAGTGGCCTGGTTAACTTTTATGGTGTTTGTTATCGGCGTTAAGCAAACTGAAGCGTCAATGTGGGCTGTGCTGGTTGTTTCAGTTAGTTTCTTGCTGGCACTAGCCGACAGAATGTTAAAGCTGGCTTATATCGACGAGCTCACCGGATTACCGCAACGCCGAGCGCTTATGAGTGAGCTACAACATCTACGCAAGCGAAGCGCCGTATGTATGCTCGACGTTGATCATTTTAAGAAATTCAATGATCGCTACGGGCATGAGGTTGGCGATCAGGTGCTTAGGCTACTTGGTCGTATTTTAAAAAGTGTCAGCGGATTTAAAGCTTACCGATATGGGGGCGAAGAGTTCACTTTAGTGTTTTCACACAACAACGAAGAAAAGTTAAAAGACGTACTGGAAACTGTACGCTCAAAGGTGGCTAATTATCCGCTTGCTTTACGAGACCCTTCCCGACCTGAAAAGTCACGAAAAGGTAAAGAAAAACGTGGCAAGCAAAGCGACAAAAAAACGGTGAAAGTTACCATCAGTTTAGGAGCGACGACAAAAGCGCCCGGCGATACGCCCGACAGTATTCTGAAGCGAGCGGATGAAAACCTGTATGCAGCCAAAAAGGCGGGGCGGAATCGTTATGTAATGAGGTAAATGTAAAGAATTATTACAAAATTGGACAAATTGTAATCATAATAGTAGCGTTATTGTTGAGGGCAATCCTCAATCCTTAAATTTTCTATAACAAAAACAAGATGTACGTACACTTTGCTAGTGGCGTTTGTTTAAGGAGAGAACAATAATGCTAAGACTTAAAAGAACGCTCACGGCGTTATCGGTCGCTGCCGCTCTCGGTGTTGCGTCCTCAGCTTACGCTCAGGATACCGGTACGCTTCGTATTCAAATCACAGATAGTCAGGGTAACCCTGTTCCTAATGCAACGGTTAGTGTCAGCGCTCCAGATACATTAGTCTCACGGACAGCTGAAACTGATGAAGACGGTTATGTTCGCTTAGGCGGCTTACAGCCATCTCGTGAGTATCAGGTTGAAGTTGTTGAAGAGGGTTACTCGGACTTTGAATCTGGTAATGTTCGTGTTTCATCAGGCCAAACGTTTGAACTAAACTATGCGTTGAGCCGTGCGGGTGGTGATATTGAAACCATCGAGGTTACCGGTCGCGCGATGTCGACAATTGATACGACTTCCTCTACAACGGGGACTTCCGTTACACTCGATATGACGGAATCATTGCCAACGGCTCGTAGCTTCCAGGATTACTTGCAACTCGCACCAAGTACCAAGCCTTCACTTGATGGCAACCCATCGTCCAAGTCAGGTGTTAACTATTCCGACATCGGCGGTGAGTATGGCTCTTCTTCAGATAACGTGTACTACCTTGATGGTGTTAATGTTACCGACAACCAGACCGGCACCTTTGGCGCAAATATCAACTCTGAAATTATTCAGGAGCAGCGTATCTTAACCGGTGGTATTCCTGCAGAATATGCCGGTGGTCAGGGCTTGGTGACTCGAGTTATCACGAAGTCTGGTAGTAACGAGTGGAGCGGCTCAGTTAACTACTATTTCCAGAACGATAGCTTGGTCGCTGATAACGAGCACCTTTCTCAAAATAGCTTTGATACTTTTGATACTGCGGTCACTTTAGGTGGTCCAATCATCAAAGATGAACTTTGGTTCTTTGGTTCATACCAAATTAAAGAGCGCGAAGAAGACGTGACTGATCCGGTTACGGATACGAAGTTACGTAGCATCAGCGATGAGCAAGATCTTGGCTTCTTTAAATTAACCTGGCAGCCAACCGCGAATGACCGGTTTGTGGCGAGCTGGTTTAATGACCCTAGAGAAATTAGTGGTTCAGATGACCCGACGGTATTGAATAACAGGGATAGAGCTCAGGAGCAAGGTGGGGATAACTACCGGATAGAATATTCTCGTTACTGGGACAACTTTATTCTTACTTTAAAGGCTTCAAGTCATGAAGGTGAAGTCTCAAATTTAGCTGCGGATAATTCGACTCGAAATGACGTTGCTTATCGAACTAACGGCGGTTTTGAACCAACGAACGCTGATACCGATAAAGGCGGTTACGGTGTTAACTCAATTAATTTCCGTAATAAAGACGAGTATCAGGCAACACTTGAATACTTCCTGGATACTTATGACTATGGTAGCCATGAGTTGAAAGCTGGCTTTGTCTATACGGTCAACGAAAATATCCAGGACAGTCAAGTTACGGGTGATGGTGCTCAGTATACGTCTATTGGTGCTAGAGAAAGTGGTACAACAATGGATGAGTATCTCAGTGGTGAAAATTGGGTTGGTGAAATTAGCTTATCAGCTGACGACCTGGAACGACTGATAACCGGTATGCAAGAAAGTGAAGACGCTGCTTTGTACGAATCTCGCTATGACAGCAATGGCGATGGCACTATAACGCCTGACGAACTGCGTAATGGTGTCGTTTTTGACTCGACTGAAGGAAACCCGACAGGAGATGTCAACGTTTACCGTTATAACGAGATTGAAACAGCTCAGGTTCAGATGGAAACAAAAGGCAAAACGTTCTTTGTTCAAGATACCTGGACAATTGATCAATGGACAGTCAATGCCGGCCTTCGCGCTGAAACTTGGGAACACTTCTCGTCTAAAGGCGATAAAATTGCTGAATTTGATTGGGAAGTTGCGCCGCGTTTCAGTGTTGTATACGACATAGATGGTTCGAGTAAAGTGTGGGGCTTTGTTGGTCGTTACTACGATCCAATTCGTACCAACATGACAGACTTTGCCGGTAACTTAACTGGTCCTGTTCGTCATGAACAAATTTACCTGGAAGATCGCTGGTTAACTTATCGCGTGCGCGGTGGTGAGCAAGTTCAGGATGCGTTTTTCGCGCCAACCACAAAAACCCCGTATACCGATGAGATCTTGCTTGGTTACGCCACAAATATTGCGGATAACATGAGCGTAGAAGTGACTTATACGGATCGTACAACCAAAGATATCCTGGAAGATTATGACCTTGGTTTATATACCGAGCAATTAGAGGGAACAGAGTTCTACTTGCCACTTTCATACTTTGGTTATGAGGAGAACCCAGGTTCTAACTACGTGATTGGAACGTTAGCAGGCGCTAAGCGTGACTACCAAGGTTTGCAGGTAGCGTTCACTAAGCATAGAACGCCATCAGACAACTGGTTCTTCAATGCGTCGTGGACTTACAACGATGCTAAAGGTAACAGTAACTCGGATAGTAATGCCGACTTCCAGGGTGACGTTGTATGGTTAGATCCAAGAGCTCCAGGAACTTATGGTGATCAACCAGGTAATATGGAACACTTGGTTAAATTATTCGGTAGCTATAAGTTTGATAACGGTATTGAAGTGGGTGCTGTTTATAACTGGAATTCAGGTACCATCTATAGCCGTACATGGTCAATTTACGGTCGACACTTACCGTTGCAAGGGGATGCTTACGAGTATGGCGGTGTGACCACAAACTGGTTAGCCGAGGACTCTATTGGCTCTCAAGAGTCTCCTGCTTATGGCACTTTGGATCTTCGTGTTAAATACACCCATAACTTCGGTGAAGATTATAAAGCTGAATTCTTCCTGGATGTCTTTAACGCACTGGATGATCAAGCGGTACGCCGCGAGCAAGATCTTGTTGCTGGTGACGGTGTTTATGCCTTTGGCGAAGGAGTTGACTGGGTTAAACCCCGTCGTTTCTACTTAGGCGCACGTTTATCGTTCTAGTCTCCCTGCTGGAGCGTTTTGTAACCCGGTGGCTTGCTACCGGGTTTTTTTGTTTTAAGTACTTGGCGATCTAAATTTAACGGAGTACGTTAAATTAAATACTATTAATTAATAAAAAGGGCGGACATGAGCTATATAAAAGACACTATCGAGACATTAAAGCAAACCAGCCCGGCGCAGTCGGAGTTTTATCAGGCGGTGGAAGATGTACTTGAATCGATAGAGCCTTTGTTAGAGGAGCGCCCTAAATATCGAGAACAAGCGATTATTGAGCGTCTGGTTGAGCCGGAAAGGCAAGTGATGTTTCGTGTACCCTGGGTGGACGATAGCGGTCAGATACAGGTCAATAAAGGGTATCGTATTGAATTTAATTCGGCATTAGGCCCTTACAAAGGCGGTTTGCGCTTTCATCCAAGCGTTAATGCCGGAATTATAAAGTTTCTTGGTTTTGAACAAATATTTAAGAATGCGCTGACAGGCCTGCCTATTGGCGGCGGTAAGGGAGGCTCCAACTTTGATCCTAAAGGTAAGTCGGACGCTGAAATCATGCGTTTTTGCCAATCGTTTATGAGCGAATTGTATCGCCACATTGGGCCAAATACGGATGTTCCTGCTGGGGATATTGGTGTCGGAACACGGGAAATTGGCTATCTGTTTGGCCAATATAAACGCTTAGCGAATCGATTCGACGGTGTTCTTACGGGTAAAAGCACGCTCTGGGGTGGTTCCTTTGTTCGTAAAGAAGCGACGGGTTATGGGGCCGTTTATTTTGCCGAATGCATGCTGGACGATAAAGATGACTCATTAGAAGGGAAGCGTTGTCTGGTATCCGGTTCTGGCAATGTGGCTATTTACGCGATGGAAAAGCTCTACGAACTTGGTGCTAAGCCAGTGACTTGTAGTGACTCAAGTGGAACGATTTACCATGACAACGGCATCGACTTAGACTTAGTAAAACGTATAAAAGAAGAGCAAAATGGGCGTTTAGAGGAGTATTTAGAAACTCATAGTAACGCCGAGTACACGCCACGAGATGACTATCCGGAAGATGGTCATACCGTCTGGCGTTACAAAGCGGATATCGCATTTCCGTGCGCTACACAAAATGAACTGACCGAGAAAGACGCCCAATCGCTATTGGAGAACGGATGCAAATATGTGGTGGAAGGCGCCAATATGCCGTCAACACAAGCAGCTGTCGACTTGTTCATTGAAAGCAATACCGCTTACGGTCCGGGTAAAGCCGCGAATGCGGGAGGAGTTGCTACCAGTCAGCTGGAAATGATGCAAAATGCCAGTATGTTGCGCTGGTCGTTTGAAGAAGTGGATGAAAAGCTCAAAGGCATTATGCGTAACATTTTCAAAGACGCGAAACGTACGGCTGAGGAATTCGGTCATCCGTCAAACCTGGTATTGGGTGCCAACGTAGCCGGCTTCCGTAAAGTCGCTGACGCCATGATTGAACAAGGCGTGGTTTAATTCTCGTTCTTGGATGTTTCAGTCAGTAGCGAAAGAGCATCACTGTTCACGTTAACTGACTGAGCATTTAGAACGACAACCCCTCGGCTACCGTCTAAATAAAAGCCAACAAAACTGCTAAAGCCGGCCGTTTGACCGTTGTGCCAAGCATATGGCTTACCGTTACTGTCTTCACTGATCATCCAGCTTAAGGCTTGTTGGCAGCAGCCTTCGATAGTTTTCCGGGGTGTGAGTAATGTTGATACAACCTTATTGTCGTTAGCGCTTTTTCCCATGACCGTTTGAATATAGCGAGCCATGTCATTGGGGGTTGAAACCACTGCGCCAGCGCCGGCCAGTGCTTTGAAGTGCCAATGAGGCACCGCTTCACCGAGTACATTGTGTCCAGCCGTCAGGCTTTCCGGTTTATAGTCACTGTTTAATGCGACATAACTGTCGGTCATACCAAATGGCTCAAAAATTCGTGCTTGTAATAAGTCCGAAAATGATGTGTCAGAGTGCTTAGCCAAAGCTTCTGCGAGCACTCCATAGCCAAAATTCGAATACTCGTAAGCTTTTTCGCCAACAGATGTGCCCGTCAGTGAAGACGCTAGCATGGAGTCATCAAAATGAGCGTAAGGGTCACTCTGGTCAGCCTCGTCAAACAGATTAGCCGGTAAACGAGGCAGCCCACTATGGTGCACCGCTAACTCTTTTAAAGTGGCCTCTGTCGGGGCCTTTGACCAAAACTCATTAATGGACGTATTCAGATCCAGGTTGTCGTTAATTGCGGCCTCAGCTAATAAATACCCCACCATCGTCTTAGTGACAGAACCAATCTCATAAAGCGTATTGTCATCATGGTCACCATAGAATTGTTTCTCTACTTTGTCCGGCGTTATAACGACGACGCTGGCGCCGTGCTTGCCAAGCTGGGGTGCGTCTGCGTTAGCCTGTTCCGCTCCCGTCGCTAATTTCTTTAAGGTGAGTGAGAAATCTTTGCCTTGCGTAAAAGTACCGGCGTATCCGTCCTCAGTCAGTTCACCGGAGAAGCTGGCTTGCAGCATAGGAGACTTAAAGCTGAGCTCACTGTCATTGATAACAAGCTCAGTTAGAGGAATGCCATAGCTTTGCTGGGCAGGGCTATCAAGCGTGCCTATGTAACCATCGTGAACAACAGCGACATTAAGTCGAAGCGGAAGTGCGCTGTTTTCGCTAACTGTTAGGTTGCCGGCATAGGTCGCTTCATACTTTAAACGGGCTTTATCACTCTCAGTCAGCTTGTGCATGTCCAGGTTAAACGACTTACCTTGTTTAAAGGTGCCTTTCAAAACGCCTTCGCTCAACTTTCCCTGGTAACTGGCGTTTAAACTTTTGTCGGAAAAGCTGACTGTATTTTCAGTAATAGAAAACTCAGTCGGTTTATGTTCAAACATGCTTTGATTAGGGCTGTCCAAAGTTAGCTGACCGTCTTTTATTAAAAGGCCAATGGTCAGGCTAACGCCGTCTTGTACTTCTAACTCCCCACGCCACATGCCATTAAGATCAGAATCATGCTGGCTAGCGAAAGACGCTGGGTGGCAGAGACCTGCCACCGCTATAACAGTAAATAATACCCACTGAGTTAGTGTTTTCATGATATATCCTCAAATATTATTGAGTCTCCATGGTTCGATGAAACGAAGCCAAATCCTTCACAATTGTTTGATTCGGGAGGTCGGCATATGGCTCGTCAGAGAATTTAGCGCCGCGAAGCTGTACGGAAATGCGAGCGGCGTCTGGGTTCATTAGCGTATCTTTATAGAAAGCCTTAGCGTCTGCCAGTGTTGTGCTTTCAACGGCTTTAATTAGCTGCTCTTTACTGTCAAAGTCATAACGTTCAAGCGCTAAGTCTGACAGTATTGGAGCGACTTCTTCGCGCATATTCTTCGGTGTTTCTTTTAACGTGATCAAGGCGCTTTGTTTTAATTGAGCGAACTCGTCTTCGGTCATTGCTTCAAGTTGCGCCCAGTATTCGTCTTTGAACTTGTCAAAGCGCGCCTGCATATCCGCCACGCTTTTAACCGGCGTTTGAATGTATAGACCAAAGCCTGCGTAATGATCAAGCGATGGTGCAAAAGCGCCCACTGCATAGGCCAGCTGTTCTTCGGTACGCAAGGTATCAAAAGCTGCCGTGCGGAAATGGCTTTGTAATACTGTACCCGCAGCTTGGGCTTTGAAGCCAGGCTCTGGATGAATGTGCGCATCGACTAAGGCAACGTCGGCCACCTCAAGATTTCTGCGTAGTACAACGGCCTTGTTTGATTGAGGAGCCCAGAATTCGGCGGTCTCAAAGTCAGTGACTTCCCGGTTCTCAGGTAAGCTGGCTTTAACGCGCTTAACGGCTTCTGTTAAATCGGACTTGTCGTAATTACCAAAAGCAAACACGCGAATGGAATTATTACCTAACAGAGTGTCCATATAAGCTTCTAATTCTTCATTGGTAAGTGACTGAGCTGTGTCTATTAAGTCTGACTGCTCAAAACCACCTTCGCGAATTAACTGCCCATAGGCATCGAAGCTTTGGTAAATAGGGAACTGCTGACCTTTATTCTTAAGCGCACGAACATAGCGGTCAACGGCTTGTTTAAAGGCTTGTGGTTCAACCTCAAAGCTTAAGCCTTCAATAGCACGCTCAAGCAACTGTGGCTGCTTGTCGGTAAAGCCTGACACGGTCAGCGTCATACCGGTGGTGTCATTTAAGCTTAAATTCATACCGGCAATGTTGGCTTCGGTGTCCAGTGCACTAACATTCATGTTGTACAAATCTTTCCACAAAGCGCCTAATACGTTGGCTTTAATATTCTGAAGCGACGCAGGGTTATTTATTTGAATAGTGAAAATGCCGCGTGGTTGGTCGCCGTATAACTGACTTGGGTACTGCCATACCTGCAGGCCTTCTTCTTCAATAACCACTTGAGGTTTCTCAAACGCATCGTTATTTTTAATCTCGAAGCTTTCCGGCAGAAGCGTGTTGACCTTAGGCAAGTTAATGGCCATTTTTGGCTCTTGTTTCCAGCTCGCAATTTCTTCGGCGGTTATGTCTGTGACTTTGTACTTACCATCGTAGTAGTCAAGTTCGCTGTCATGTGGCTCGTCTTGGCTTATGTACCAAACTCTTAAGCGTTCAGGGGTTAACTGCGACAGCACCGATCGAATGGCCTCAGGGTCAAACTCCTGGTATTCGTAAGGAGCACTAATCGCGTATTCAGCGGGGTAATTTTGCATGGCTTGCGCAAGATTAGACACATAACTAAACTCATCACCCTTTTCCAGGAAGCGGAAACGGTTGTTTAGACTGGTTTTAATTTCATTGAAATACTTTTTGTCGACCCCTTCAGCCCGCACTTTGTCAATATACTGCATGATGAGAGCGACAATATCGTCACGCTGTTGCATGCCGCTGTCAGTCAGTTCAATGTCCAGGCGCATAACGCCGTAGTTTCCGTAAAACGTCGGTTGCGCAGAGGCATTTAAATTCGAAATAAGCCCGGCTTCTTTTAGCTGCTGAGCTGGCGTGCCTGGCATCTCAGAACCTAACAAGTAGCTCACGTAACGGTTCGGTTTTACCTTAAATTGGTCTTGATTATTATTGATGATGAACTCGAGTTTGAGTTGCTTCACATCTTCATTTGGCACGTAGTGAATCCGCTTTTTACCGACATCATCAAAGTTGATTTGTGCGGTCACTTCCGGCTCTTCAATCTTGTCATCTTCAATACTGGCAAAATGCTTACGTGCTAGCGCTTCCATGTCATCAAGCGAGCGGTTGCTTATCATCGCCACTTTCATAATGTTTGACGAGTAAAAGCGGTTATAGAAGTCGACAGTTTCCTGGTGCAGCTTACTGTCTTCTTTATCACTTAAGCTTTCCAGGTTGCCAATAAGGAAGCGGTTAGAAGGGTGAGAGCCAAGCAATAAACGACCGAGTTTAAATTGACCAAAAAAGTCCATCTCACGGCGCATCGACCATTCGGCGTTTACCGCATTACGCTCTTTATCCACATACTCAGGGTAAAGTTTTGGCGCTTTGAAGAAGTCAGAAAAGCGATCCAGACCCTCGTCGTAAGCCTCGTTATTCACCTTGAACATGTAGTTAGTAATGTCCAGCCATGTGGACGCGTTTTGGCTGCCGCCATTATTGCTCATAAACTCGCTGTAGCCGTTGGTGTCCGGGTATTTTTCCGTACCCAAAAACAGCATATGTTCCAGGTAATGGGCCATGCCTTGTTGTGATTTAGGGTCTTGCAACAGACCGACACCAACACTTAAGGAAGCCGCTGACTTATCAACATCAGGGTCTGACACCAGCATAACTTCAATGTTGTTATCGAGTTTCAACACGCGATAGCCACGCTCGTCGTTTGGGCTTTTAATCACTTTACCCGCGACAATACTTTGCGTATTCGGTGTTTCAGTAACGGTCTGGCCGCAGCCTGTTAGTAGCAGGGCAGAGCTAATAGCGCTCGCCAGGAGTAGCTTTTTCATGTTGGAGTCCCCGTTTATTCTTTAATGACTCAATGATACTCGGGCACTTCAGAGGCTTGAAGTTATTTTGTTAGTAATTTGTAACAGAGTGTTTAAGTGAGAAACCGGATGTGGCCAATAAAGCTTCTGGCGACCGGGCCGACACTGTCTGCATCTTCGAAATTAAGGTAAATGGGCATAGAGCGAGTGGCGCCTCGCTCAAGGTTTAATGTTACCAAGCTACCGTCGTCAATATGGGCTTTCACTGCCGACTCAGGCAGCCAGGCGAAGCCGAGATTTTTGCGAATCAGCTCAACAGACGTGGTTAAATGGCTGACGGTCCAGCGCTGCTCAGAACCCAGCCAACCTATGTCAGAGCTTTTCTCGATACCTGAGTCTCGTAGGACTATTTGACGACTATTCTTCAAGTCTTCGAGAGTGACAGACGCTTTTGATGCAAGTGCATGGCCTTTGCCGCATACGGCAATGAAGGTAACGTCGCTAAGCGCCTCGCTGAGTTCGTTATCGAGCATGAAAGGCGATAGAGAAACGGTTGCTAACCCTTTTCGTAAAAGCTCGTCGGCACCGGTTAATATGGTTTCAATAACTTCTATGTGCACCAGCGGGAATTCTTCAGAGACTTTTTCTAGCGCCTCGTACAGCACTTCTTTCGGAAACGCTTCATCAACAGCAATGTTCAGTGTCGACTCCACGCCCTCTTTCAGGTTCTGCGCGACATTTTCAAAACGCTCGGCTTCCGATAACAGATAATTAATACGGCGTAGCAAGAGTTTGCCGGCATGGGTTAACACCGTTTTGCGGCCATCGACCTCAAACAAATTAACACCTAATTGCTCTTCCATTTTATTAACAGCGTGATGAATGCTCGACTGGCTTTTGTGGACCTGCTGAGCCGCTTGCATAAAGCCACCATGATCAGCCACTGCTTTAAACATGCGCCATTGTTCGAGAGTTGATTTCGCCATTTACCAGTCTCTTGCTCGGTGTATTAGTTAGGATGATATTATGCTTTGAGTGGGTTGGGTAGGCTTACCAACCATCGAGCTCTATTTCTTAGAACACCCAGCATAGACCTCAGCGTAAGTCTGGCCAAAGCAGCGAATAAAGCTATCAACGATATTTAAATTAGGAGGCCACGGCACGTCGACAGGGTTTCCCTCAGCATCTCTTGGGTTAAACCCGGCGGGTTTTGGAACCATAGCCAGCTTTTCCCTGTAAGCTTTCAGTTTATTTAAATCAGATTCTAAAAACGCGATTGTTGCGTTAACGTAATGATTCCATCCGGAATTGTCTTGTTCAGCAGGTTTGGTTGCTTTCTCCATTAGCTCAATAGCGCGCTGATATTGCCTCGTTTCAGCGCGAAGTTGCCCTTCGTGCCATACCAATGTTCTCATGGCGCCTTCCGAGACTTTGTTCTTAGTGTAATAAAGGTGGATAAGATCCGCTGCTGGTTTCAGGCATTCACCATTTTTAGCTAATGAGGGCCAGCCTTCGTCATAGTTTTGATCAAATGCTCTGGGGCTTAGCTTCAGCATTTTTTCTTTATCATAACTGCATTCGGGCTCTACTGGTGCGGCTTTAGCAACGCTCAGAGAGAGCAGAGTAAAAGCTAAGAACCAACTGGAGAGAAAGGTGTTGTATGTCATTATTTCTTTTATAGTAGAACGCATAATTTAATTTCCCTATCTAAAGGCGCTGACTATGTCTGCTTTATTAGTCACTAAAACGCTCGGACTGTTTTTTTATAACCGCTATTGCTGAAATTGTAGGCTGCTACTTACCTTACCTGTGGTTGAAAAAAGATGGAAGCGCATGGTTATTGATACCTGCGGCAATTAGCCGAGTTTATGCAGCTTATGGCGGTGTATATGTGGTTACTGCTTTTACTTTAACTGGTATGGCAGTAATAGCTGCCGGTTGGAAAGCTTAATATCTTATTAGGTTATCTATTCGAGAATATCACCCCTCTCGTAATACCCTCCGTTGTCGCTTTCTTCAAAGGACGTCAGCTCCTTATGTAACCGTTTTTAGTTACTTTTTCAAATGTAACTGAATTTAGTTATATTCCAAGCGATATAAATATTAGGATAATAGTAAAGAATATAATTCCAAATATGACCCCTCCTAAATGGGACACTTTTTCAGAGGTCATATCCGCTGAGTCGTATATAGAGCGTCCCAGTTGCCTTTCATATTCACTTTTAAATTGCTCTAGTGTGCTCTCCATAGCTGAAGCCTGGGCTTCTAAATCAGCTTTACTGAAGTCACCTTGAAAGTCCTTTTTAGCTACTAAACAGGCCTCAGCAGTTACACGGTAAACATGGTAAATGTAGCTGTTATGGTCCGATTTCCTTTTATCTTTTTGCTGTTGTTTAGACAGAAGAGCATTTGCTCCGAGCTTTAAAGCAAACTGACGAACATCGGACTCCGCTTCCTCAATAGTTTTAAACCATTGGGAAACAACAGGGAGGCGGATAAAAACAATCTTGTTGTCTATGTCTTTCTTGTTACTCTCTAATAGACCATATTCTTTTTTATACAAACGTAGTGTCGAGGGCTCCTCTAAGAGAGCAATATTTACAGCCTCTAACCCTTTATAAGTTACCTTTATTTCAAACCTTAATGGTTGTCCTATTTTTAAGGAGTTAAATTGCGTCTTCCCTATTGAGGTCTCATGAAAAAAAACATCAGCTCCAAAGCCTGTTTCGATAAAACCATAGCCACTTACTGGTTTCAGCGACTTTACTATACCTTCCTTGCAACTCATCAGATATCCATTAGATTATTTTTAAATAAACTTAGCCGCAAAAAGCGACTAAGTTGTTAGCCTATCTTTTATCGACGCTTTTTACCTTTAACGCATAGTAACAAACTCTTCTGCGCTCGTAGGGTGCAGCGCCACAGTTGAGTCTAAATCAGCTTTGGTAGCCCCCATTTTCAGCGCGGTGGCGAAGCCTTGTAAAATTTCATCCATACCTTCGCCAATACCGTGAATGCCAACCACTTTTTCTTCTTTACCGTGGCAAACCAGCTTAAAGTAGCTGAGGGCGCGGTGTGGGGTGACAGCGTTGTACATAGCCGCGAACGAGGACTTATAAACGGTAATATTCTCTTCACCGAACTTCAGTTTGGCGTCTTCTTCGCTCAAACCAACAGTACCAATGGTTGGGTGACTGAACACAACGGTAGGAATATTTTCGTAGTCCATGTGCGCGTTTGGCATGTTGTTAAACAGGCGCTCTGCTAATTGGCGACCTGCTTTAATCGCGACGGGTGTTAGCGCTGCGGCGCCAGTATTATCACCGACCGCATAAATGCCTTGCACATTGGTGTTCTGGAATTTGTCGACTTGAATGAAGCCGTCTTTGTCGAGTTCAACACCGGTGCACTCCAGGTTGATGTTGTCAGTAGACGGCACGCGGCCAATGGCCCATACCAGGCAATCAACACCTTCCATTGTTTTGCCGTTTTCAAAATGCAGGGTCAGTGTCCCGTCGTCCTGTTTAACGACTTCACGTACGGTGGTTTCGGTATGCAGCTCAGGGCCGTCTTGTTTCATGCGTTCAAGCAAGCCATCAGTAATGTCTTTGTCGAAGGTGCGCAGCGGGCGATCGCGACGAACCAGCAAGTGCGTGTCCGTGCCTAAGGCATGGAAAACACCGGCAATTTCAACCGCGATATAGCCGGCACCGACAACGGCCGCCTTTTTAGGCTGCTCGGTTAACGCAAAAAAGCCGTCAGAATCGATGCCATGCTCAGCACCTGGAATTTCAGGAATCATCGGGCGGCCGCCGGTCGCAATGGTAATATGGTCGGCAGTAATTTTCTCGCCATTAACTTCAACCGTTTGGTGGTCGACAAACTTGGCAAAGCCTTCTATGAACTCAACGCCATTGCTTTGGAAACCACGATGATAGCCTCCGTGAATACGTTCAATGTACGCTTCCCGGTTTTTCACCATAGTTGCCCAGTCAAAGCCCTTTTGCTCCAGGTTAAAGCCATACGAGGGTGAGTATTTAACGGCTTCGGCAATATGAGCGCCATACCACATGACTTTCTTAGGCACGCAGCCCACGTTTACGCAGGTGCCACCAACGAATTTAGCTTCAATAACGGCGGCTTTTGCACCACGAATAGCGGCGCGGTTGGCTGAGGCAATACCGCCACTGCCGGCACCTATCGCCAGATAGTCATAATGTCTGCTCATACTGCTTAACTCCTGTGCTTAATTCAAAAACTGCGCATATCTTGAATAAAAACCCCGTATCTTGCAAATAAAGACACGGGGTTGTCACGTTGTTTATACCGATAGAGGTAATCGAAAGATCAGTTTATAAAGCTGCTCTTAGCGACCGCCTGCCGGCAAGTTCTCTTTCACGAACTCGGTCATCATGGTGCGCAGGTGTAAGGTGGTGCCTTCACCTTCATAAATACCATGAGAGCGGTTCGGGTAGGCGAAAAACTCGAATTGCTTACCGTGTTTAATCAGCTCGTTAACTAAGCGCTCACTGCCCTGGAAGTGGACGTTGTCGTCCCCTGTGCCATGTACTAACAATAAGTCGCCTTCCAGGTTCTCGGCGTGTGTAATCGCCGATGTTTCTTTGTAACGCTCCGCTGACTCAGGCAATAACCCAGAGTAACGCTCCTGATAAATGGTGTCGTACAAGGTTAAGTCTGGCACCGGTGCCAGTGCCATACCCATGTCGTAGGCGTCCGGGTAACGGAACAGCGCATTCAGTGTTTGTGAGCCGCCGCCACTGTGGCCCCAGATACCAACGCGGCTTTCATCAATAAAGTCCCAGCGTTCCAGTATTTGCTGAAGTGCGTCGTACTGGTCGCGTACAGTGACAACACCGAGATTTTTATAGATAGAACGACGCCAGTCAAAACCGCGTGGTGATTTAGTGCCCCGGTTATCTATTGAGGCAACAATATAGCCCTGCTGTGTCAGCATGGTGTGCCACAAATACAACGAGCCACCCCAGCGGTTAGCTACTGTCTGTCCCCAGGGTTCGCCGTAAACGTAGAACAAAATGGGATACTCTTTACTGGGGTCGAAGTCAGTTGGCTTCATAATGTAGCCGTCCAGCTCTAAACCGTCGCGAGCTTCTACCCGGAAAAATTCAACCGGTTGTTTCTCAACGTTTTTGACCGCTTTTTGGACATCATTGTTATCAACGACCGTACGAATCACTTTATGATCTGGCAAAGAGATCATCGTAGTCACCGGTACTTGGTTAACTGCACTGAAGGTGTGCTCCGCGTATTTGGCGTCTTGCGAAATACTGTAGCTGTGCGTCCCGTCCATGTCTGGTGTCAGGCGTTCTAAGCGACCGCTACCATCTAAGCTGGCGCGGAACAAATAACGTTCTAAAGGAGTTTCAGGTGACGCAATAAAGTACACCCAACCGTCTGCTTCGTTGACACGCAGTACATCGACAACGTCCCAGTTGCCGCGGGTAATAGCGCTAATGCGTCCACTGTCACGGTACACGCGATAAATATGACGATAGCCGCTGCGTTCACTTAACCAGGTAAACTCTTTACCATTATTCAGGAAGTGAATGTCATCGACGTACTCAGCCCATGAGTCTGTACTTTCACGCAGCAGCTCCTGTGCGCTGCCAGAATCTATATTAGCGATGAACGCGCGGTTAATGTGTTGTTTGCGAGTCAGTTGCTGAATAAGCAGTTGCTTACTGTTGCCCGCCCATTGCATGCGCACCAGGTAATGTTGGCGCGGGTCACCCGGAATATCCATCCACTGTGTTTTCCCACCGCTGGCAGGCATAACACCAATACGCATAGCTGCGTTGGTTTCACCGACTTTCGGGTAAGGAAATTCTTTTAGCGTCGGGTAGAGTTCGTCGGTGTTATTAATCATGGTGAACACCGGCGTGCCCTCGGTATCCAACTGCCAGTAGGCAATGTGCTGCCCGTCCGGGCTCCAGCGGAAACCGTCGCGCAGGAAGAATTCTTCCTCATTCACCCAGTCGAAAGTACCGTTTACGATGGTGTCACTACCGTCGTTGGTCAGTTTGTTAATGCGGAAGTTGTTTAAGTCCTGCACGTAAATGTTGTTCTGCATGACGTAGGCAACTCTGGTTCCTTGCGGGTTAAACTTGGCAAACTGCAGCGTGGACTCTGGCGCATTGCCACCCAGCTGTTTCAGCTCATTATTGCTACGGTTTAAGACCCAATAGTCACCCAACGTATGCGTGCGCCATGAGCGCTTTGTATTGGTAAAAATTAAGACTTTGTTGCCATCGTCAGACCAGACGTAGTCAGCAATATCCAATGCTTGATCTTTGCCACTCGGGGTGAGTTGTTCGGCGCTGACTAGCACCGTGCGCTCATTCGTTTCCGGATGGTAGCGGACAATATCGCGGCCTTTGGCAGACTCGGATTCTTCCAACGTTGTATAACCCGAGCCATCTTCCAGCCAACGAGTCGGCGCGGGGCGCTCAACGTTAAAGGTGTCGCTGGCAAAGATCTTTTCAGGTGTTAACTGGCCAGTACCGGTAACTTCCGCCGGCTTAGATTCACTGGTTGGTTGTGTACCACTCAGGTTACTACAGGCGCTTAAAGTGATAATGGCGGTAATTCCCGCCATTAGGCGCAAAGAGCGAAAAGAGGTGTCAGACATGACATTTACCTTTATTCTGATTTATTAACGATTTGATAATACCGTAAAAAACGAAGGAAACCATACAAGCGTGCTTGAAGATTAGCCTAAAGCCCCAATATCCACTGTAAGCATTTTGAAAAAATTGAGGTAACAATGAGCCAGAACCCGCTACTTGAACAAGGTCAACTTCCTGACTTTGAAAGCATTAAGCCAGAGCATGTAAAACCTGCGGTGGAGCAGCGTATTAATGACGCGCGACAAACGATTGAAGACGTGCTGGCGAGAGGAGATTTCAGCTGGAACGGCTTAATTGAGCCTTTAACCGACGCTGATGAAAAGTTAGAGCATGTGTGGGCGCCGGTGTCGCATTTAAATTCGGTTGTCAGCACGCCTGAGTTGCGTGAAGCGCATGATGCTTGCTTGCCATTATTGTCTGACTATGCGACTTATGTGGGTCAGCACAAAGGCCTGTTTGATGCCTATGAAACGCTACGTAACAGTGGCGAGTTTCCAGAACTGACTGAAGCCCAGCAAAAGCTTATTAACGATACCCTACGTGACTTTCGTTTGTCGGGTGTGGATTTACCAGCAGACAAAAAGAAACGCTACGCTGAAATTTCGTCGCGGCTGTCTGATTTATCCTCAACCTTCAGTAACAACTTGCTGGATGCGACTCATGCCTGGACTTGCTTAATTACGGAGGAAAGTCGCTTATCCGGGTTGCCTGACAGCATTAAAGAAGCGGCGAAAGAAACAGCCGAAGATCAGGAAAAAGAAGGCTGGTTATTTACTCTGGACATTCCGAGCTACCTACCTGTGATGCTGTATGCCGAAGACAGAGAACTTCGCAAAGAAATGTATCAGGCCTTCGTGACGCGCGCTTCAGAAACCGGCCCTAACGGCGGTAAATTCGATAACTCGGCGGTTATGGATGAGACCCTGGCTTTACGTCATGAAATGGCTAAGTTGCTTGGCTTTAATGACTTTGCCGAAATGTCGTTAGCAACAAAAATGGCGGAGTCACCAGAGCAGGTGCTGGACTTTGTAAAAGACTTAGCCGGCAAATCTATGCCACAGGCAAAAGAAGAATATGCTGAGGTGGAAGCTTTTGCCAAAGAGCAGGGCGTCGAAAAAATGGAAGCCTGGGACGTGCCGTATTTCAGTGAGCAACTGAAGCAGCAACGTTATTCGATTTCCGATGAGTTACTGCGTCCATACTTCCCGGAACAGCAAGTGTTAAATGGCTTGTTTGAAGTGGTTAAGCGCTTGTTTGGCATGACAGTGAGTGAACAAAAAGACGTAAAAACCTGGCATGACAACGTGCGTTTTTTCCGTATTCACGACGCCGATGGTCACTTGCGTGGCAGCTTCTATTTAGATTTGTACGCCCGTCAGGGAAAACGTGGAGGAGCTTGGATGGCTGACTTTGTTGGTCGCCGAGTGCATGCCGACGGTGAACTGCAAAACCCGGTAGCGTTTTTAACCTGTAACTTTAATAAGCCCGTGGGCGGTAAACCGGCGCTCTTTACTCATGACGAAGTGCTGACGTTATTCCATGAGTTTGGTCATGGCTTGCATCACATGTTAACTCAGGTGGATACTGCTGGTTTGTCTGGTATTAACGGTGTTGAATGGGATGCCGTAGAGCTGCCAAGTCAGTTTTTAGAAAATTGGTGTTGGGAGCCTGAGGCACTGGCACTGATTTCTGGCCATTATGAAACCGGAGAACCATTACCACAGGAATTGCTGGATAAAATGCTGGCGGCACGTAACTACCAGTCGGCTATGCAAATGATGCGTCAATTAGAGTTTTCGTTGTTTGATATGCGCATTCACCACGAGTTTGATGAAAGCAAAGGCGCGCGTATCAGCGAAATTTTGAGTGAAGTTCGTGAGCAGACGTCGGTTCGCATTCCGCCAGAGTACAATCGGTTCCAGCACAGCTTTGGTCATATCTTCGCCGGTGGTTATGCTGCGGGGTACTACAGCTACAAATGGGCGGAAGTACTGTCGTCAGATGCATTTGCACGCTTTGAAGAAGAAGGCATTTTCAGTGCCGCAACCGGGCGTGACTTCCTGCAAGTTATTCTGGAGCGCGGTGGCAGCCGCAAAGCCGCTGACTTATTCCAGGAGTTCCGTGGTCGCGAACCTAGCGTGGAACCGTTGCTACGTCATAGTGGCATCAAGGCTGCCTAACACTGAGGCGCTGAGGCTATAAGTACCCGTAGCCTGACGTTATTTACGTCAGGTGCGGGATGGTCACTTGCGCCAATGCTCAATTATTGAGACTTTCTTTAACGCTCATAGCTCTCACCTGATGCAGTAGCATCAGGCTACAGGTGGATTACGCCACGTTGGCCATGACCAGATTTACAATGCCAACCAGACCTAAAACAAACAGGATGGTCAGAACAACGCCAATGATGATGTAGGCTTTTGGGTTACCATGTTGGAAATCTCGTTGGCGGTTTTTTTCGGTTTGTACACCCAAAAACGCAGCCAGTACACTGATAACCATGCTAATAAAACCGGGTTTTTGGTGTGTGTTTTCTTGCTGTTCAGACATGCATGTACGTCTTAACGAGAGTAGTTGTTTTTGTAGCGTTCTTTTTGAGCATCGCTAGAGCTCGAGAAAAGCTCTATTAAATCGAAGAAATGAAACTGTACTGAACGACTGTGGCCTTTTAGCCAGTCACCCCAGGTGACTTCTTCGGCTGCCAGTTCACATTCTTTTTTTGCTTGAGAGTTTTCGCTACCAGCCAGAAGCTGCTGGCATTGCTGAGTGGCATTTTGCTGGGCAAACAGAGTGCTAGGCGTTACCGCTGCAACTGAGGCAAGAGCCATCAGTGTCAGTGATAGAGTAACTATAGATAAGCGCATAACGTCCCCCAAAAGCATTAGACTGAACAATTTATCAGCGATTTTGTAAAAATTCTAGTCATCGATACGAATTTTTTTGTCCTCGGTTAGCTGCTACAATAGCCGCCACTTTTGACACCTTGGGATAAATAACGATGAAGCCTTTAATTGCCCCTTCTATTCTGTCCGCAGATTTTGCGCGTTTAGGTGAAGAAGTTGAGTCCGTATTAAATGCTGGCGCCGATGTTGTCCACTTCGACGTAATGGACAATCATTATGTGCCGAACCTGACCATTGGTCCGATGGTGTGCAAGGCATTGCGGGACTATGGCATTGAAGCGCCCATCGACGTGCACCTAATGGTAAAGCCGGTGGATAGAATCATTCCCGACTTTGCAAAGGCCGGCGCTTCTATCATCACTTTTCATCCAGAAGCGTCTGAGCATGTTGATCGCACACTGCAGATAATCCATGAGCATGACTGTCAAGCGGGTTTAGTTTTGAATCCGGCGACCCCATTACATTACTTAGATCATGTTATGGACAAACTTGATGTGATTTTGCTGATGTCGGTGAATCCCGGATTTGGCGGTCAATCGTTTATTCCGTCAACGTTAGATAAGCTCAAAGCGGTGCGCAAGCGAATTAATGACAGTGGTCGTGATATTCGCTTAGAAGTGGACGGCGGTGTCAAAGTTTCAAATATTGGTGAAATAGCAGAAGCGGGCGCAGATATGTTTGTGGCAGGCTCAGCTATTTTTAATGCGGATGATTATGCCAGTGTCATACAGACCATGCGTGATGAAATTGCTGCAGTAACAGGCTCGTAGAGGAAAGAAGAAGAATGTCGAAACCAATTGTATTAAGTGGTTGTCAGCCGTCAGGGCAGTTGTCTATTGGGAACTATATTGGTGCGTTGCGTCAATGGGTGAATATGCAGGACACGCATGACTGTAAGTTTATGCTCGTTGATCAGCATGCAATAACGGTTCGGCAGGAGCCGGAGCAGCTGCAGCAAGCAACCTTAGACGGTTTAGCGCTTTATTTGGCATGCGGTTTAGATCCAGAGAAAAGCACCGTTTTTATTCAGTCGCACGTACCGGAGCATGCCCAGTTGGCCTGGGTGTTGAACTGCTACACGCAAATGGGCGAGCTGAATCGTATGACTCAGTTTAAAGATAAGTCGCAGCGTCATGCGAATAATATCAATGCAGGCTTGTTTACCTACCCCGCATTAATGGCGGCTGATATTTTGTTGTATCAGGCAAATGAAGTGCCGGTGGGGGACGACCAAAAACAGCATCTGGAAATGACGCGTAATGTCGCGGAGCGCTTCAACAATTTGTATGGTGATATTTTCACGATTCCTGAGCCGATGATTCCGAAAGTGGGCGCGCGAGTTATGTCGCTGCAAGATCCAACTAAGAAAATGTCTAAGTCGGACGACAACCCGAACAACTTTGTGGGCCTGTTGGAAGAGCCGAAGAAAATCCTTAAGAAAATTAAGAAAGCGGTGACTGACTCGGATGAACAGGCGCGTATTTACTTTGATCCAACTGAAAAGCCTGGCGTATCTAACTTACTGAGCATTATGTCTGCCGCAACAGGTAAGTCGATAGACGAGTTAGTGCCTGAGTATGAAGACAAAATGTACGGGCACTTGAAAGTGGATGTGGCGGAGTCAGTGGTTGCTATGCTAGAGCCTGTTCAGCAACGTTACCATGAGATGCGCAACGATCAGGCATTCTTGCAAAGTGTTATGAAGCAAGGCGCTGATAAAGCACGCGAAGCTGCTGCAAAAACCTTAAAAGATGTTTATAACGCCGTCGGATTTGTACCTTACCCAGAGGCGTAATGCCGGTACATGATTGTACTCATTGATAACTTTGATTCGTTTACTCATAACCTGGCTCGCTATTTTTGCGAGCTGGGCGAGTCTGTTGAGGTTTTCCGCAATAATGAAATTAGCGTAGCAGACATTGAGCGCTTAAACCCAGAGGCCCTAGTTATTTCTCCGGGACCTTGCACTCCCGACGAGTCTGGAATTTCATTAGAAGCCATTGCTGCCTTTAAAGACAGGCTTCCCATATTGGGTGTCTGCCTGGGACATCAGGCATTAGCTCAAGTGTTTGGCTCAACCGTTGTTCGTGCGGAGCGAGTAATGCACGGCAAAGTGTCTAGTCTGAGGCATAATCGCCAGGGGCTGTTCAAGGAGTTACCCACTCCCATGGACGTGACGCGGTATCATTCACTGGTTGTTGCGCCGGATACACTCTCTCAAGAGTTTATTGTTGATGCCGAAACAAGAAGCTTAACAGGGCTGCAAGAGATCATGGCGATTCGACATAAGACACTGCCACTTTTTGGTGTTCAGTTTCATCCCGAGTCGGTAATGACTAAACAGGGACATAATCTGTTAGCGAATTTTTTACGTTATATACGATGATTGGTAACTGTTGCTAAGCGCTGAAATTGCCGATACTTACGCTAGTAAACACTTCATAGGCGAGCATTGATGTTTCATTTTTTTTCAAATACCACGGAAGGTGGCAGTAAAGACCCCGCATTGCGGCTTGAGAAACGGTTTATTAACTATTTAATTAGCTTTCCGTTTGCGCGTAAAGCTCGCTCTGCGGCCGATGGTATTGAAGATGAGGAGAAGGAGCAGCGCCGTCAATTACTTGAGGTAGAGCGTCTAAACTACGAAGAGCGTGACAGAAAGGCGCAAGCACGCCAACGTTTTTCAGATAAAATTTCAGCAGAATTGCATGAGGAAATTTATCACCGTGCCTTGAAAACAATTGAAGACGGTGACTATGTTCGCGAGCGTTTAATCCCTCTTCCGGAAAAGCTGCCTGAACTTCTCGATACCCTCAGTTTAAAAGCCGCTTCAATGCGTCGTATTGAGTCTATCGTGCAGGGCATGGATTGGTTTCATACTGGCTTGCTGCGTACCGTTAATCAACCTCCGTTTATTGATCGTAACAAGCAGGTAAAATTGGATAACTTGCGGGTGGCAATGAGTTTTGTGGGTACCGAGAATCTTCGGCTACTGGCACCAGCTTACATTATGCAAAACTGGTTACCGCCGTCGACACAGCCGTTTACGTTGTTTCGCAGAAAAGTCTGGGAGCATTCTCTGGGTACCGCTATAGCGGCTCATAACATTGCGGTGGAAAGAAAGTTAAAAGATCCGATTTTGGCTTACACCATGGGGATGTTCCATGAGCTGGGCAAAATCGCGCTAACTAAGCTGTACTTGAAGCTGTTTGATGACGTGCAGCGTGAGTTCGCGATGGCCTCAGTTAACGACAAGTCTCCGGAACGACATAATGCGCTTGTTCAGTTAACGCCGGACGAGCGTTTTTTGCGGGACTTGATGTTAGAGAAAGATAAAGAAGTGAGTTATTTGGTTGCCGAAGGCTGGGGGTTGAAGCGGGTGCCAGTCAGCAAGCATTTGCTCGATTTTACCCAAGCAGACAGAACAACACCTCACTATGATTCCGAGTATGCTGAGGTATTAGCTCAGGCAAACGCTTATTGTGAATTCCGCATGATGCGGGAAGTCGACTTAGCGAGTCTGGAAGAAGGTAAGCACATATTGAACAAGTATTCGGTGTCGGCGGAAACGCTCGCCCGGCTAAATAACGTGAGTTTAAAACGTCCGCCAATCATTGTTCCTGACTAACATTCGAAGTCGGTGTCAATGAGCAGGTGACTAAACACTTCGGTTATATGCTCTTCCGGGTCGGTAAAACGAACACCAATACCGATTCGGCCCACTTCTTTACGCTGGTTCATAATTTGGCCGGACAGTGTCAACGGCTCTCTTTGCGACCCTGAGCCAATGTTTACCTTGATATTCATGTGCGTCACATTGCCTGCTGCGTTTTGAGCTTTAAAGAGTATTCTGCAACCTGCTGAGGAAATATCGACAATGACACCACTGGCAAGCTTTTTACGCTCTCCCGGTTGAGCGGCTGCTGAGGTAACATCAACGGGGATGTGCGTGCTGACGCGCTTTTGAGCCCGCAGTGCGCGCTGTTCAACTTCTTTAGGGTAGTCAAGGTAAACGAGTCGAAAAGGAAAGTTGGTTACCGCTCGTATTTTACTTTTAAAGGCAATGCACTCACCAGCTTCACCTTCCAGAACCAAGCGAACAATGACCGGGTTTCCTTCATACAAAACGTCAACATAGCTCCCATCGGTTTTGGGGTTGGGCTGCTTCAACAATAAGTAGCGACCGCTGTCAAAGCCGATAAGCTGGAGTTTCGTGCGTACTTTGGTGGCAGATGCAAACTCAACGTCGATCATATCGCCCGGACGTAAGTAATTTAACTTCATATGGGGCTGAGATGATTCTGGTATTGTCGGTGTTTCTTTTTCCATAGCCTCTGCCGAAGTTGTATAGGACTAGTTTCAGGCTAAAAGAAGAACGAACAAAAAGCAATGCAATTCATGATAAAGAGTTGTTAATAAGTTTTACAACACGAAACTTAAAGAAAAAAGTGTGAGTAAAGATTCAGTCACTATTCGCGCTTAAGCATAACTATTCAGTTAAAACGCAATAAATTCCCAAATGCTGATATGAAAAGGGGTTTGAAAGGAATTAACACAGACAAGCTGGTCAAATTTTGGCATAATAGCGCCCTTTTCAAGACATTCATTTGTTGACACCTTTGTTAATTCGCATGAGCGATAAGGACGAGAGTAATGACAGACAAAATGGCAGTAAATCGCGAAATGTTTAACGACGTTATGGTTCCAAACTACAACCCAGCGTCAATGATCCCAGTTAAAGGCGAAGGCGCCCGAGTGTGGGATCAAGACGGCCGCGAGTATGTGGATTTTGCCGGCGGTATTGCTGTTAACTGTTTAGGTCATTGTCACCCGGCAATGGTGTCAGCGTTACAAGAGCAAAGCCAAAAGTTGTGGCACTTAAGTAACGTATTTACTAATGAGCCGGCTATTCGCTTGGCTAAAAAATTAACAGACGCTACTTTTGCTGACCGTGTTTACTACGCAAACTCTGGCGCAGAAGCCAACGAAGCGGCACTTAAGCTGGCGCGTCGCTGGGCCATTGAAAAGCACGGCGAGCATAAGCAAAAAATTATTGCTTTTACTAAAGGTTTTCACGGTCGTACTTTCTTTACGGTAACCGTTGGTGGTCAACCGGCGTACTCAGACGGCTTTGGTCCAAAACCAGGCGCTGTTGAACACGTTGACTATAACGATGCTGAAGCGTTGAAAGCACTTATTTCTGACGACACGTGTGCCGTTATGATGGAGCCGCTGCAGGGTGAAGGTGGTGTGGTAGCGCCAGACGTTGAGTTCGTGAAAACTGTGCGTGAATTGTGTGACCAGAATAACGCACTGCTTATTTTCGACGAAGTTCAAACGGGTTTTGGCCGTACCGGCACACTTTACGCTTACGAGCAGTTAGGCGTAACACCTGACATTTTAACTTCTGCTAAAGCATTGGGCGGCGGTTTCCCAATTGGCGCTATGTTAACGACTAAAGAAATTGCAGAGCACCTGAAACCAGGAACGCATGGCAGTACTTATGGTGGTAACCCGTTAGCTTGTGCTGTTTCTGAAGCGGTATTCGATATTGTGAACACCAAAGAAACGTTGGACGGCGTTAAAAAACGCGAGCAGCTTTTTAAAGAAGAACTGCAGCGCATCAATGAAAAGTATAATGTCTTCAGTGAAGTTCGTGGCCAGGGCTTGTTGCTGGGCGCGGCGCTCAACGAGCAATATGAAGGTAAAGCACGTGAGTTCTTGTTAGCGGGACAAGAGCACGGCGTGATGGTATTGGTAGCGGGTGCAAACGTTGTACGTTTTACCCCATCGCTCATCATCTCTGAAGACGATATCAAAGAAGGCCTGCAACGCTTTGAAAAAGCCGTTGCTCAGGTTGCTGGTTAATTACTGAGGCGTTTTTATGTTGCTAATCAGACCCATTAAGCCGTCAGATTACGAAGCGCTTTATCAGTGTGCGATTGAGTCGGGGCACGGGTTTACCTCGTTGCCCGTCGATCAGTCGTTATTAGAGCGCCGTATTGATCGTGCCCAAAAAGCTTTTCGAAAGGAAAGCGTCGAAACACCGGGTGACGAAAGTTACTTATTTGTGATGGAAGACACCGAAACCGGAACCATCGCGGGTGTGAGTGGTATTGAAGCTGCGGTGGGTCTGGATGAAGCATTTTGGCATTACCGTCTCGGTAAAGTCGTGCATCATTCAGAAAAGCTTAATATCTATAATGCATTGGAAACTTTGACCTTGTGTAACGACTACACGGGTGTGTCAGAGTTGTGCACTTTGTTCTTGCGCGAGCCCTATCGCCACAATATGAACGGTCGCACGTTGTCGCGTTTCCGTATGTTGTTTTTGGCTCAGTTTAAGCAGCGTTTTAGCGACTGGGTGATTGCAGAAATGCGTGGGGTTTCCGACGACAATGGCGATTCACCGTTTTGGACCTGGTTGGAAGATAATTTCTTTTCCATGGATTTTCCAAAAGCGGATTACCTAAGCGGTATCGGCGATAAAACCTTTATTGCTGAGCTGATGCCACGCTTTCCAATTTACACGAACTTGTTGAGTGAAGACGCTCGTGCGGTTGTCGGAAAAGTACATGACAACACGCGACCAGCGCTTAAATTGCTGGAGTCGGAAGGTTTCCGTTTCCGTGGCTTTGTCGATATTTTTGATGCGGGCCCAACGGTAGAAGCCGAGGTCTGCAACTTAAACAGTGTAAGAAACAGCAAAGTGGTAACTGTGAGTGTTAAAGAACAAGTGCCTGAAGTTGAAGCAGCGGTGCCACATATTGTCTGTAATACTCAGCTTGAAAACTTTCGAGCCACCAAACTGTTGTTAGCAGAAGGTGCAGATGAGCTGATTCTCGATAACGAGCAAGCCGAAAAAATGCATTTAAGTGACGGCGACGACGTTCGAGTTGTCGCACTTTAAGCAGGAGTTAAATTTATGACAAACAGTATTCAATTTATTAATGGAGCTTGGGAAGCGGGCGAAGGTCAGAAGTTCGACTCGGTCGACCCAGCTCGAAATGAAGTTATTTGGTCTGGTGAATCAGCCAGTGCCAACCAAGTTGAAAAGGCGGTAATGGCCGCTCGTGAAGCGTTTCCTGAGTGGGCTGATAAGTCTGTCGACGAGCGCTTGGCAATTTGTAAAAAATTCTCGGAGTTACTGGAAGAAAATAAAGAACACTTGGCGCGCACAATGGCGAAGGAAACGGGCAAACCCGTTTGGGAAACTCGCACGGAAGTCGGCGCAATGATGGGCAAAGTAGCGATTTCAGAAAAGGCTTACCATGAGCGCACTGGCACAGTTGAAAATGAAATGCCCGGCGCGAAAGCTTTTATTCGTCACAAGCCTCACGGTGTTGTTGCTGTTTATGGGCCTTATAACTTCCCCGGGCATCTGCCAAATGGTCATATTGTGCCAGCGTTAATCGCCGGAAACACCATTGTCTTTAAACCGAGTGAGTTGACCCCAATGGTGGCTCAGGAAACGGTTAAGCTTTGGGAAAAAGCGGGCATACCTGCTGGCGTAATCAACTTGGTACAAGGCGAAGTTGAGACTGGTAAAGCGCTGTCTGCGCACCCACAAATTGACGGCTTGTACTTTACTGGCTCGTCGAATACTGGGCACTTGCTGCACAAGCAGTTTGGTGGACGCCCGGACAAGATCTTAGCGCTGGAAATGGGGGGGAATAACCCGTTACTGGTGAAAAATGTGTCCGACATTGACGCCGCGGTTCACAATATTGTGCAGTCCGCTTTTATCACCTCAGGTCAGCGTTGTACTTGTGCGCGCCGTCTGTTTATTGAAGACTCAGAACAAGGTCGTGCAGTGCTGAAACGCTTGGTGGAAGTCACAGAAAATATTCTGGTTGATGACTACGAGGCAGATCCGCAGCCTTTCATGGGCGCCATGATTTCTGCTAAAGCTGCCGGCGAAATGGTCGATGCACAGAATGAGCTTTTGCATAAAGGTGCGAAGTCACTGGTTCGTATGAAACAGGAAGACCCTAAAAAAGGGTTTGTGACACCGGGTATTGTTGATGTAACCGGCGTTGAAGGTCTTGAAGATGAAGAGCACTTTGGCCCGCTGCTAAAAGTGTATCGTTATAAAGAGCTTGATGGCGCGATTAAAGAAGCGAATAACACGCGTTATGGTTTGTCGGCAGGCATTTTGTGTGACGACGAGCAGACCTATCGCCACTTCTTTAAGCACATTCGGGCAGGCATTGTGAACTGGAATAAGCCAATTACAGGTGCGAGTAGCGCTGCACCATTTGGCGGCATTGGTGCGAGTGGCAACCACAGAGCAAGCGCTTACTACGCGGCTGACTACTGTGCATACCCAGTTGCCTCTGTTGAGGCTGACTCGATGACGTTACCTGAGTCATTAGCGCCGGGACTTAAATTCTAGTCACAATCTGTGCTACTTTAGCGGTTGGGCAATTTGAATGGTTGTCCAACCGCATACATAAAGAGAGTCAGATGATAGTAGAAAACGACGGATACATTGAGCTGATTCAGTACTTAACGGGGCAGTTACCGTTATTTTCTGACCAAAGCGCTCAGGAAAAAACCGCAGACTATACGCTGCGGGACTTAATGGAAGAAAAGCTTTCCATGAGCATGATGGCGGTTTTTGAGCAAAACGAACTGAGTCAGGAACAACGGCTCGACATAGTCCGTGAAACCGACGCTATCGTTTATGACCTAGAAGAAGTTCTCTCCAAAGTGCTGGATACTCACCCTACCTCAGAGCAGGAAGCCTTCATTGATGAGTTTGTTGGGTTGGTCAAAAACTTGTTTGACGAACACCTGCGAGAATACCGCGTATAAACCTTTTTAAGATGACAAGGAACAATAATGGCTGATAACACGATGAACGCAAGAGTGAGCTGGCATGAAGATATGACGTTTGTGGCGACTTCCGGCAGCGGTCATCAAGTCATTATGGATGGAGATTCGCCCGGTAAAGCACCCAGCCCAATGGAAATGGTGCTAATGTCCGCTGGCAGCTGCGCCTCTGTTGATGTTGTCAGTATTCTACAAAAAGCCCGTCAGGACTTCAGCGAGTGCTACTGTGAGCTTTCTGGTAAGCGCGCTGACTCAACTCCCAAAGTGTTTACAGACATTCATATTGAGTTTGTGGTGGTTGGAAAAAGCGTCAGCGAAAGTCATGTTGAGCGTGCGGTCAAACTGTCAGCTGACAAATACTGCTCGGTGGCTAAAATGCTGGAAGCCTCAGTCAACATCACTCATAGTTATCGTATCGAAGAAGCGTAGAATTACTGTTGGCTGGAAATCCAGTCGACCTGTCGGCGAACTTGGTTTTTTCTATCCATTATTTGTTCAATCAATGGCGTTAGAATTAGCTCCATTGCCAACGCCATTTTCCCACCCGGAACGACTAATGTGTTGGTCCGGGACATAAATGACCCCTCTATCATTTGTAAGTAAAACGGGAAGTCGACGTTTTTAATTCCGCGGAAACGAATGACCACGAAGCTTTCGTCCAGTGACGGTATGTCCTTCGCACTAAATGGGTTAGAGGTATCGACAGTAGGTACGCGCTGGAAGTTAATATGGGTACGTGAGAACTGCGGCACAATATGGTGAATGTAGTCTTCCATACTGCGAACAATGCTTGTGGTCACTGCTTCCCGGGAGTGGCCGCGCTCTGAGGTGTCACGAATTAACTTCTGAATCCACTCCAAGTTAACAATGGGCACCATGCCAATGAGCAAGTCGACATATTGCGCCACATCATAACTGTCGCCGCAAACACCACCGTGTAAACCTTCGTAGAAAAGCGCATCGGTGTTTTCCGGCAGCTCCTCCCAAGGTGTAAAGGTGCCGGGCATTTGATTATAAGGCACAGCATCATCAAAACTGTGTAAGTAACGGCGGATTTTACCTTGGCCGGTTTGCGAGTACGAGCGGAAAAGCGACTCTAAGCGGTCAAAGTCATTCGCTTCAGAACCAAAATAGCTAATATGGCGACCTTGTTCCTGCGCTTTGCGAATAGCTAAGTCCATTTCCGGGCGGGAATAGCGGTGGAAACTGTCACCTTCGACAAAAGCCGCGCTCACGTCTAGCGAACGGAAGATATGCCGAACGGCTTGACCAGTCGTTGTCGTACCGGCACCCGAAGATCCAGTAACCGCTATAATTGGATGTTTTGATGACATAACATTCCCGCAAACTAAAACAGAACAGTTGTTATACGTTGCTTAGCCCGCAAGATCAATATTAGTAATGTGGTGGCGGCGGTTCGTTGGCGGGGTCGGAATCCGTGCTATTTTGTTCCTGCATCTGCTTCAGACGCTTACCAAGCCAACGAATTTGACGTTGCATCTCGGTCATTTGATGGGTCTGCTCAGTGACTAATTGATTCAGTGATTCAATGGTGTCTTCCTGAAACGTTAATTGCGTTTCAAGATTAGCCATTTGTTCTTCAACTTTTTTTAAATCCATTATTTACTACCTGTTACGTCAATTTCCCACCATTCAGCCAGCCCTGCCGAGCTCTCGCTAACGACGGTGTTTTCCTTTTCGTCGAATACCACCGCTAGAACTGCCGCATTACTCGGACGTCCGCCGTCCCGTAAGGCGACTCGCCAATCACTCAAAAGTTTGCCCGTGGCCGTATCCCACAAAGCAATTCGGCGTGACGGGGCACCGGTAATTAAGTAGTCACCCGACTGGCTGAATCGAGCGGCACTGAAAATACGTTGGCGGTCAGGAAACTTAAGGCGGCTAACTTCCTCTCCGCCTGGTAATGCTCTTATAACCGCGTTGTCAGTAGAGTCAGCTGCAAATGCGTATTTTCCGCCAGGGTGTAAGGCAACTTGTGTCATGCGACCTTCGTACTCCCACCGGTGTACTATTTGGCCGCTGCGTGTGTCCCATAAAATAGCCGTGTAGTCGTTAGAGGCACTGAGTACATAGAAGCCATTAGGTGAAATATCCAGAGCATTGACGGCTTCTGTGTGGCCATAAAACTCAATACGTCGTCCGGACTGTGGATTAAATGCGACTTGCGTGCCGTCACGCTTACCTAAAACCACCGTGCCACCGGACTTGCTGACAACGATGTTTTGGATTCGACCATTACCTATGCTCCAAAAGCCTAGATTTTTGCCGGTTTCTATGTCCCACATAGAAAATTCGTAACGTGATGCCGCAACGGCGACACTATTGTCGGCAGCGATATCGACATCAATAATTTGTGAGACTTCGCCTTCTTCGTGTTCCCACTGATACTTAGCATTATTGGCATAGCGAGGCCACAACAGGAGCCCGGTTTCGTCTGTGGATACCAAGCTGTATGATGCATCATCGGAGATATCGGCCGCGTAGGTGCCGTTTTCAGCATGAACTTTTTTATGAATTTTGTCAGGGGAAGGCTGACAGGCACTTGCCGCTAAAGTGAATAGCAGTATAGCGCTAAGCTTTATAAAAGGCATAGGCAACTCCCCTGTGGTTGTGTAGTATGGTTCTGTTCACTAACACTATTATGACATAGTCCGAAAGGATGCAAGACGATAATTGGAGAAAACAATGAAACATCTGATGAAGCCGTTGGCAGTATCAGCGGTCGCCCTGGCGTTAGCCGCTTGCTCACAAGAGAAGTTTCCGGCAAACGACACTCAGTTGCAGACAGAAAAAGACAAACAAGCGTACGCATTGGGCTCATCGGTTGGTGGCTTTATTGCTCGTAACTTAGAACGTCAGGAAGAAGCTGACTTTATTCTTGAACGCGATGTCATCATCGCTGGCTTTGTCGACGCTATTAAAGGTGACCCTCAATTGAGCGACGAAGAAGCGGAAGAAATTCTGACGGCAATGCGCCAGGAAGTGATGGAACAACGTCAAAATGTTTTAGGGCAGAAATCTGCTGAAGAAGGTAAAGCGTACCTTGAAGAGAACAAGAAAAAAGAAGGCGTTCAAGTAACTGAGTCAGGTCTTCAGTACGAAGTTCTTGAGGAAGGTGAAGGTGACAGTCCTTCTGAAACGGACATGGTGGAAGTTCATTATGAAGGCACGCTAATTAACGGTGAAGTGTTTGATAGCTCTTACGAGCGCGGAGAACCAACGTCATTCCCGTTAAACCGTGTCATTCAAGGCTGGACCGAAGGCCTTCAGTTGATGAAAGAAGGCGCAAAATATCGTTTCGTTATTCCGGCTGAGCTTGCTTACGGTGAGCGCGAAGTGGGTGGTGGTCAAATCCCACCGAACTCGACATTAATTTTCACGGTTGAGCTGTTGGACGTGAAAAATACTGAAGAAGCGCCGGCAGGCGACACAGAACAGTAATATCTAAACCAGACGTAGCCTGACGCAGTAGCGTCAGGCTACGAATGTTTTGCATCTATGCTGATATCAGCTGGTGTTCTTCCAGGTGGTTCAATAGCTGATCTTCAAACTCCATTCGCAGCTCAATGGCTTCACCTAAGGCCGATAAATCGCGATCAAATTTATCGCAATTATTTGTTGAGTCGATATCACCGTACTTATCATTAAAGTCCAGCGCGATATCGGTTGTATCTGAAATGAGCGGGAATAAGTCATCCGCTAAGTCATCAACGGAGTGACCCTGGCTGCTCGCTTCGCGCACAATCTGATCATAAATTTCAAAGTGACCACTGGACACATAATCAACCAATTGGCCGCAGAAATTTCGGATATCAACGACGTCTGGCAAACCTTTATAGCTGTTTTCATAGGGGGGCAGGGCGGCAAGCTTGAAATAATTGATCAGTAAGTCCTGACGTTCTTCCAGCCAGTGATCAATCGTTTTGTGAGCGCCACCCCAGCGCTTTTTTGCCTGTTCATTACGGCTTAACATGATACTCTCCGTTATTGATATCAGTCATCAATGTAAATTCTCAGTCGTTAGAACTCAATAGGTTTTACGCAAAAATCGTCCTACAGAAGAAAGAACGGAAATATGGCCACTTTATACGCAACTCCCGCCATTGATGAACCCGCCTGGTGGTTTGTCGTCAGCGCTGATCATGTTTTTCTGACGCATGATGGTGAAGTTCCTTTTGGACCGCTTAATGAACTCGCGTTTCCGGACTTAACGCAATACCAGGTCATTGAAATTGGCGAAATTCGCGAGAGAACTTGCTATCTGGTCATGGCGGATTACATGGATGAGCAGTTCAGTGGCGGTGACTTTGCGCCGTTACGACAACTGTTAAGCCCTGAGGACATGGAAATGTTTGCGATGGCAGGGCGCGCCCGTCAATTCAGTGACTTCCTCAATACCCATCGGTTTTGTGGTCGTTGTGGCACAAGGATGCAAAGTGTTGAATGGGAGTTGGCGATGCATTGTCATCAATGCCATCATCGTTGTTATCCGCGTGTTTCGCCCTGCATTATTGTGGCAATCACTAAAGGTGATGAATTATTGCTTGCGCAGGGAAAAAGGCATAAAGCCGGGCTATATTCCATTTTAGCGGGCTTTGTTGAAGCGGGTGAAAATTTAGAACAGGCGCTTGAGCGTGAGGTTTACGAAGAGGCGGGAATCCGTGTTAAAAACATTCGGTACCATATGAGTCAGCCCTGGTCCTTTCCGCACTCTTTAATGATGGGCTTCACCGCTGAATGGGAGTCAGGAGACTTGCACATTGACCCGCATGAATTGGTTACCGGTGACTGGTTTCCAGTAGATGACTTACCGCAAATACCACCGCATGGCACAATCGCCCGTACGCTTATTGATATAGCCCTAAAGAGGTAGAAAGTCAGTAGCTATAAGTTTTCATGGAGTGCGGGCGCGCTCGCTGTTAAAATGCGCCGCAGTATTTTGTTGAAAATGGATGAGTTATGACGGCGCCAGCGCTAAAGAATGATCGTTACCTTCGAGCCTTATTGAAGCAACCCGTTGACCGTACACCGGTGTGGATGATGCGTCAGGCAGGGCGCTATTTACCAGAGTACAAAGAGGTGCGGGCCGAAGCTGGCGACTTTATGTCGCTTTGTCGTAATACGGAGCTGGCGTGCGAAGTCACTCTGCAGCCGCTACGCCGTTTTGATTTAGATGCAGCTATTTTATTCAGCGACATTCTCACTATTCCTGATGCTATGGGCCTTGGGCTGTATTTTGAAGCGGGTGAAGGACCTAAATTTAAGAACCCGGTAAGAGACATGGCGGCGATTAAGAACTTGTCGGTGCCTGATATGGAAGACGAGCTTGGCTATGTGACCGATGCGGTTCGGATGATTCGCCGTGAGCTGCAGGGTGAAGTGCCATTGATAGGCTTTTCCGGCAGCCCGTGGACGCTAGCAACTTATATGGTCGAAGGCGGCAGTACTAAGAATTTCTCGAAAGTTAAGCAGCTGATGTTCGCGGAGCCAGAAGCAATGCACATGCTTCTCGACGTACTGGCCGACTCAGTGACTCAATACTTGAACGCGCAAATAGCCGCTGGTGCTCAGTCAGTCATGATATTTGACACCTGGGGTGGTGTTTTATCGCCTCGGGACTATAAGAAGTTCTCACTGGCCTACATGGAAAAGATCGTAAAAGGACTGACCCGTGAAGCGGACGGGCGTAAAGTGCCGGTGACGCTATTCACTAAAAACGGTGGCCAATGGTTAGAAGCAATGGCTGCAACCGGTACTGACGCTCTTGGTGTTGATTGGACAACTGACTTGTCAGATGCACGAGCTCGCGTTGGCAGTCAGGTAGCGTTACAAGGAAATATGGACCCAAGTGTTCTATACGCTTCGCCGGAACGCATTGAACAGGAAGTTCAGACAATACTGGAAAGCTTTGGTCATGGAGAGGGTCATGTCTTTAATTTGGGGCATGGCATTCACCCGGAGGTGAACCCAGAGCATGCGAAAGCGTTTATTGACGCCATTCATAAGCACAGTCCGCAATACCACAAGTAGCTATCGGGTAATGTCGCAACTAAAATACTGAATTTGCGATTAAAGACCGATAATCCTCGTTAAGTGCACCGCCTTTATGGCGGTGTTTTCCGTACAATAGGCTATGTTTAAAACCGTTGGACACAAGCGTTTAGAGGTCAACATGGCAAAGCGTACCTGGATTAACCCAATTACTATTGTGGTTGTCGTTTTAATAGCGGCAGCTGTGTACTTGTTTGGGTTTCCACCAAAAGAGACTGTAGAGCAAGGAGAGCAGCAGGCTGTACCGGTAAAGGTTCAGCAGGCGGAAGTCAGTGAGTTTCGGGATACTATCGAAGCTCTGGGTACGGCTATGGCTAATGAGACCGTCGAAATAACGGCGCAGACCCAGGACGTTGTTGAAAAAATCTATTTCGACAGTGGTGATTTGGTAAAAGAAGGGCAGCTTTTAGCGGAGCTTAACGCTCGCAAAGAAGTCGCCCGTGTCCAGCAAATTAAATTTAGCTTAGATGAAGCAAAACGCCAATTAGACCGCATTGGTGAGCTGCGCCGTGGAAATGCGGCTTCACAACAACAGCTTGATGAGCAACAAGTTAAAGTCAACGGTTTACAGGCTGACTTGGAAGTTGCTGAAGCGACGTTGCGAGAAATGAAAATTTACGCACCATTTTCCGGGCGGGTGGGGATTCGGCAGGTCAGTCCCGGCTCTTTAGTTAGCCCGGGGGATGTTTTCACAACCTTAGACGACATTAAGCCGATAAAAATCGATTTCAGTGTACCGGAGCGTTTCTTCGCCAGTATTGCGGTTGGCCAGGAAGTGATGGCCCGTAGCCGCGCCTACCCGGGAGAACTTTTCAGCGGGCGCATAACCAGTATCGATTCACGCATCGATCCGGTGACCCGTGCCGTACGTGTTCGAGCCAAAATCACCAACGACGACGAGCGCCTGCGTCCGGGGATGCTGCTACAAATAACGTTATTGCGCAGCATTGACGAAGCGATGTTGCTTCCGGAAAAGGCGCTGGTTCCAATACAAAGTCGCCAATATGTGTATGTGTTAACACCGGATAACCGCGCCCGTCAGAAGGAAGTGACCATTGGTCGCAGAAAGCCTGGCATTGTTGAGATAACGGACGGGCTGAAGCCCGGCGAGAAAGTGATCATTGAAGGTATTGTTCGCCTTCGCGACGGAATTCCAGTATCCGTTCAGGGAGAGTAATTTATGTTGTTGTCTGATCTCTCTGTAAAGCGTCCGGTATTCGCGACAGTTCTAAACATATTGTTATTGGTATTTGGCATTGTCGCATTCACCATGCTGCCGTTGCGTGAGTACCCGGACATTGATCGACCCATTGTCTCTATTGACACCGACTACCCAGGAGCCTCGGCCGAAGTCGTAGAGACCCAGGTTACCCAGCTGGTTGAGGACCGGATAAGCGGTATTGAAGGCATAAAAAACATCAGTTCGAGCAGCAGTAATGGTCGTTCTCGTATCAGCATCGAATTCAACCTGACTCGAGATATTGATGCCGCGTCGAATGATGTCCGGGAACGTGTTTCCAGGGTGCTTGATAATCTACCAGAAGAAGCTGACCCCCCTGAAGTGTCAAAAGCCTCCAGCGACGAAAGTACGGTTGTTTGGTACAACTTGCGAAGCGAGAGCATGTCCATATTGGAGCTGACCGACTATGCAGAGCGCTACATTGTTGACCGCTTGTCAGTGGCTGATGGCGTTGCTCGGGTCGTAATAGGCGGCGATCGCCGTTACGCTATGCGGGTTTGGCTGGATCGTGATGCGATGGCTGCGCGGCGCGTCACTGTAACGGATATTGTCAGCCGCTTGCGGGAAGAAAACATCGAGTTACCTGCAGGGGAAGTGGAATCGACAGACCGGGAGTTTTCGGTTCGTATGGCGCGAGCGTATTTAACACCCGAAGACTTTAGAAACCTGGTGATACGTCAGGGAGACGATGGTTACCTTGTCCGGTTAGGTGAAGTGGCTCGAGTGGAACTAGGAGCCGAAGATGACAAGACCGACTTCCGGGGCAACGGCGTCAATATGGTCGGTATTGGCATCATCAAACAGTCTAAAGGGAACACTCTTGAGGTGGTCAATAATGTTCACCGCGAAATGGAGAATATTCAGGAAACGCTTCCCGAGACCATGTACTTGGCGCCAAGCTATGACTCTTCTATTTTTATTCAGGGCTCAGTGGATGAGGTTTACAACACATTAGCGGTAGCGATGGCGCTGGTTATTGTTGTGATTTACCTGTTCCTGGGGAATGTACGGGCGACCATAGTTCCTGCGCTAACGGTACCTGTAGCCATAATTGCCTCCTACATTGTGCTGTTTGCGTTGGGCTTTTCCATTAACTTATTGACTTTGCTGGCGCTGGTGTTGGCCATTGGTCTGGTGGTTGATGATTCAATAGTCGTTCTCGAGAATATTTATCGCCGTATAGAAGAGGGTGAGCCACCGCTACTGGCTGCTTACCGGGGGGCACGAGAAGTTGGCTTCGCGGTAATAGCGACCACCTTGGTGCTTATTTCTGTGTTCGTACCTTTGGCGTTTCTGGAAGGGAATATCGGTAAGCTTTTCACCGAGTTTGCGCTGGCCATCGCCGCCGCAGTTGCATTTTCCAGTGTTGCTGCGCTGACACTAACGCCTATGCTGAGCTCCAAAGTACTGAGCAAAAAGGAGCGCACCAGTAAATTCGGACGTGCATTCGATGCGACGTTTAACTGGTTAGAGCAAGGCTACAGTAACATTCTGGAAAAAAGCGTAAAACGACCTTTGATGGCGGTTGTTTTAGTGGTCATGTCAGGTGTGGTTGCCTACGGGTTGTTCAGCTTTATTCCTCAGGAATTTGCGCCACCGGAGGATCGAGGGACCTTTTATATACGCGTCAATAGCGCCGAAGGTGCCAGCTTCGAGTCGAGCTCACGCCATATGGATGAAATTGAGCAAATTCTTTTGCCTTATATCGACGAGGGCAAAATTGATCGTTTAATTGTAAGAGCGCCCGGGTGGGGCGGTAGTGCCGGTATCGCGATTGTTGGCGCGGTGCCATTCGATGAGCGCGACTGGTCAAGTTTTGACTTAATGGAAGAAATGCGAGAGCAGCTGAACTCGGTAGTCGGCGTGCAGGCCTTTGCCTTTATGCGCAGCGGCATTAGTGGCGGCGGCGGTCGCCCTGTGCAGTTCGTGTTGCAGGGGAATACATACGAACGGCTGGCGGATTTTCGTGACATTGTTATTGAAGAAGCATCGAAAAATCCTGGGCTGCAAAACCTAGACAGTGACTATAAAGAAACCTTACCGCAGCTGTTGATTGAAGTCGACGAAGCCAGTGCCGCGGACTTGGGTGTGTCAGTTCAGGATATTGGTATTACACTGCAGTCAGTATTAGGGCAGCGGCGTGTCACAACGTACCTCGACAGAGGCGAAGAATATGACGTGATGCTTGAAGGGGAAAAAGCGGATTATCGAAGCCCCAGTGCTATCGATAATATCTATGTGCGCTCGCGTGAAAGTAATGAACTTATTCCGCTTTCAAATTTGGTCACCATTACTGAGCAGGCAACGTCAGCAAGGCTGAATCGCTATAACCGTATGCGCAGTGTGACAATCGAGGCGAACTTAGCTGAGGGGTATTCGCTGGGTGAAGCGTTAAGTTATCTGGAAGGTGTGGTTAAGGAGAAATTACCGGAAGACGTGTCCATTGACTACAAAGGTGAATCGCAGCTTTACAAAGAAAGTGGTAGCTCTATCGTCTTTGTGTTTGGGCTCGCGTTGATTATTACGTTCTTAGTATTGGCGGCTCAGTTTGAGAGCTTTATCCACCCACTGGTGATTATGCTGGCTGTGCCTATGGCCATTGTTGGTGCGCTTATCGGACTTTACCTAGCCGGTATGAGTATCAACATTTACAGCCAAATAGGCATTGTTATGCTGATAGGTCTGGCCGCGAAAAACGGTATTTTAATTGTCGAGTTTGCGAACCAACTGCGTGACTCCGGTGTCGATTTTAAAGAGGCGGTGCTGCGGGCTTCGCGTCAGCGTTTGCGCCCTATTGTGATGACTGCATTTACGACTCTCATGAGTGCTATGCCGCTTATTCTTGGCTCAGGGCCGGGCGCTGAAAGCCGTCAGGTTATTGGTACGGTGATATTTGCCGGTGTGGCGGTATCGGCGTTCTTAACCTTGTTCGTCATTCCTGCGCTGTACATTGCGCTGGCTCAGAAGACCAGTTCACCTATGGCAATTACACGTAAGCTGGAGTCGATGCAGGAAGAGTATCCAGACCATCACAGTTAATAGTGCAAGATAGGGTCATTGCCGGCAGTTGTTAAGCCGGCAATGACATTCTGTGCAAAGCTTGGATGGTTCGTGAAAATGCCATCAACGCCCATTTCGTGCAGCTCTTCAATATCGTGTTGTTCGTCGACCGTGTAGACATACACCTGAAGTCCCCGTTTATGTCCGTCTTCGACCAGTTCTTTAGTCACAAAGTCCACAGCAAAGTGGGCGGAATAAGCATTAAGATCCTCCGCAAACTGACAGTAAGTTAACGGACAGCTGGCACTTAAAGCGCCAATAAGGGCATCGGGGCGGCGCTTTTTAAGACGTTGCAGCCAATGGTGATTAAACGATGAAAACAAGAGTTGGTCTTGGGAAAAGCTCGTATGAGTCAGTGCGTAATCGACGTCTTTGAGTAGCTCACGGGTCGGGATGTCGCCTTTTAGCTCAATGTTCACATGACAGTGGCCATTAATGTGTTTAAGGGCATCGCGTAGCGTCGGTATGGGTTGCTGTCCAAATATTTTTAGATGCTTTATTTGTTCGGCAGATAAGTCTTTTAAGCGACCAGGCGTTGCGGTGAGGCGCTCGAGGTAGCGGTCGTGAAAGACGAAGCGCTCGCCGTCAATGCCGTAAACATCGAGCTCGATGCCATGGACGCCGGAATCCATGGCGCGCGTAAAGGCCGCTAGCGTGTTTTCCGGGGCTTCGTAACTTGCGCCCCGGTGAGCCCATAAAATCAATCGTCACTCTCTTTCGTTTCTGCTTTTATTTTTGCCATGACCTCACCCATGCGAGTTGTAGAGCGAGGCTCAAGGTCATCGTCAAATTCTATAGCATCCTTGGCAAACGTCAGCACCACGGTGGAGCCTAATTTGAAGTGGCCCATTTCTTCACCTTTCTTAAGGTGTATAGCCGCAGGGCCAGATGCCGGATAAGACCAGCTTTGAATGCGTCCACCAGTTGGCGGTGTCACAGTGCCGGACCAGACTGTACCAATACTGGCAACAATAGTGGCGCCAACCAGAACCATCGACATGGGGCCAACTTCTGTGTCAAAAATAACCACAACACGCTCATTACGAGCAAATAAATTGGGCACATTGGCCGCTGTGAGCGGGTTCACTGAATAAAGGTCCCCCGGTACGTAAACCATTTTCTTGAGCACGCCATCGCATGGCATATGAATACGGTGATAGTCTTTCGGTGCCAGATAAATGGTCGCGAAATCGCCATTCATAAACGGTTTGGCGTCTTCTTCGCTGCCGCCTAGCAGCTCTTGTAACGAGTAGTCGTGACCTTTGGCCTGGAATATACGTCCGTCTTTAATCTCGCCAAGTTGACTGACTGCACCGTCTACCGGATGTGCCAACTCGTCATCATCCGCCTTTAATGGTCTTAGTTCGGGCTTCAGACGGCGCGTGAAAAAGTCATTAAAGGTTTTATACGCTTGCGGTGATTCTTCAATAGCCTCACTCATATCAATTTTGTATTGACGGATAAACCAACGGATGAATGTCTGTGTGAACCATCCGGCACGTGCCGCTGCAAATTTTCCCATCAAGCGGGAAATAAGGTGCTTCGGCATAACGTGCTGAAAGAATATTTTGGCTTTATCGGTTTTTGCCACAGTTAATTACCTCTAATGACCCTACTGGGTTTCTGTGTTTTCATCGTTTCAATAATGCGATGATAATTAGAAAGGCGCCAGTCGTACAATTCATTATTGCTGACAGCCTCTTGTAATGCGCAGCCCGGGTCTTCTGCATGTTTGCAGTCCCGGAATTTGCAGCCGCCTAAATAGTCACGAAAGTCGACATAACACCAGGCAACACGCTCCGGCTCCAGGTGCCACAGTGAAAACTCGCGAATACCGGGCGAATCGATTAAGGCGCCGCCTTCGTTTAAGTCATACCAAGTGGCCACCGTTGTTGTATGCTGACCCAACCCGGAATTATCTGACACTTGTTTGGTTTCGGCGTTCACTTCAGGTAGTAACTGATTGACCAACGAAGACTTCCCGACACCGGATTGTCCGACAACAATAGAGACATGGTCTTTAAGTCGTTGCCTAAGTATTTCAAGCCCCTCGCCGGTTGTACTGCTGACCTGAAGCACCGTGTAGCCAATATTCTGATAGTCAGCTAAACGTTGCTTAATATGCGCTTTTTCATCGTCCCCGATATTGTCGAGTAAGTCGGCTTTGTTAAGTACAATAATAGGCTCAATACCTATGTCTTCGCATGCCACTAAATAGCGATCAATAATTTGTGATGAGAAGCTCGGCAGTACGCTGGATATGACAAAAATTTGGTCAATATTGGATGCCACAGGTTTCAGGCCGTCATAATAGTCCGGACGTGAAAGTAGGCTTTGGCGCTCGTGTACCGCGATAACAACACCTTGCATACCTTGCTGCTCAGTCGTCGCCCGAGCCCATTGAACAATGTCTCCACAGACTAAACTGTCGACAACTCGGCGAATATGACAACGATAGGTATTGCCCTGCTCATCTCTAATATCAGCGTGCTGTCCAAAACGGCTAATGACACGGCCTGTTTCAGGCGCATTAAGCTGGCCATCGTTCCATTCGACGTCATTATTTTTCAACCGCTTTTTCTGATTCGCCGACACACGGCGCTGCTGACCTTTATTGAGACGTTTGCGTTTTGCCAATCGGGATAACCTGTTGTCGAGCTTTAAATGACGCTATCATACAACAAATTGCATTGAGAGAGCAGGGTAATGGCTGAAGACGATAAGAAACAACGCTTAATTTGGATAGATTTAGAAATGACCGGCTTGGTGCCGGAAGAGCACCACATTATTGAAGTAGCGACTATTGTTACGGACGCTGAACTCAATACAATTGCCGAAGGTCCGGTTATTGCGGTTCATCAACCCAAGAAATACCTCGATCGCATGGACGCCTGGAATGTGAAAACCCATACCGGCTCAGGTCTCGTCGAACGCGTGCAAAAAAGTCAGCATAACGAGCGCACTGCAGCGGCAGCAACCATTGAATTTTTGCAGCAGCATATTGATGCTGGCGTATCGCCTATGTGTGGTAACAGTATCTGCCAGGATCGTCGTTTCTTAGCCCGTCACATGCCGGATCTCGAAGCGTTTTTCCATTACCGAAACCTCGATGTGAGCACGTTAAAAGAACTGGCTAAACGCTGGCAGCCAGAAGTAGCGGATAGTTTCAAAAAGTCAGGTGCGCACGAGGCCCTGGCAGATATTCGAGAGTCTATCGATGAGCTGAAGCATTACAGAGAACATTTTTTCAGCAAATAAGCCAATTGCGGCGCAAAAACTATTGACCTTATCGGTGGTATCAGTAGAATACACGCCGCACTGACGAAGCGGGAATAGCTCAGCTGGTAGAGCACAACCTTGCCAAGGTTGGGGTCGCGAGTTCGAATCTCGTTTCCCGCTCCAACGTCAGACTTTCCAGAATACTGCAAAAGTACCAATATGCGGGAATAGCTCAGCTGGTAGAGCACAACCTTGCCAAGGTTGGGGTCGCGAGTTCGAATCTCGTTTCCCGCTCCAAGTTTTATCTAAAAGTCAGCTAATAAGTCTCTCTTTTCGACGACTAAGACCTTCAAAAATAGGCTCTGCAACTTTCATTGGAAAGTGTTTAGGTAAGCGCTTACTAACCTTTTCAATCACGTTATCTGTGCTTTCATACATTACCTTAAGAACGTCCTGCATCTCTTTTAGGCTGTACTGCGCTTCCTTTGCTGAACTTATGAAGTGACGCCCGTAAATCTGAAAAAGCTTTGATTTTCGACCTTTTGAGCCTTTAAGTGTCATAGCGAGTTTTAAGTCTCTTAAATGAAGTCCTTGACCACCGACTGCTGGGTACGCAGAAAGAATGTCGTAAAGCGGAGTTAACTTGAAAGAACCGCCCGGCTCGATATACACAGAAAAGTTTTTAGCATGTCCGTCGGTTGCGCCTAGCAGAAAAAATAGCACCTGCGCAGCCATAAAGGTTTGTCTGTCTTTATGGGCATTAGAAGAGCTTTGTAGATGTTTCATAATTTGCGCTATAGATGGACCGCCGTCAGGTTCGTACTTGCGAGCGGAGGGGCAACTAAGTACCTGACAGTAGTCCTCTTGTGGCAGGCGCATGAGCCAGGATTTATCGCTGGAATATTTACGATCAAAGCGCTCTATGGCCAGAGCCTTTACTTTACCTGTATTTACAATTTCACAAGCTGGCACGTCGAACCCAAATTCCCTGGCGATTTCCAGACACAGCAGCTCATTTTCAACGCTGTCCGATAAGTCGATAGTATGGTCTGCTCCTTGGATCTTGCCGATAGGGAGTTTGATGATGTGACTTGTCGGTGTAGTCCCTTCGGGAATGCACCATTTATCTTCTATTTTCAACAGCGCCGTCTTTTCTTGCGCGCCGGCTATAGATATACGAAAGTCATTGAGCTCATTCACCATGCCAAGTGGTGCTTTTGACTGGTAGCCGAGAAGAACCTTTTCTAGCTCGCTGTCATTCAGAGGCTGGTAGTTTATTGTCTTTATATTGCCAGGTTGTTCCCCTTGAGGGTAAAACTGTAAAGCACCTACTGTATCTCGGCCTACTGCTTTGAGAAGATCGAAAGGTTGTTTCGAGTCGGCTCGGTAGCGTGCAACAATCCTGTCTCTAACTTCCTGGCTATCGGGCAGAAGGTTATCGAAAAAGTTGATGACTTCAGGACCTTCGTAGGCGTTCCTTGTTAGAGGCATTGATAACGAAATGGGGCGGGCGCCCGGTGTCTCGAGCCAGTTGATACTGTAAGTAAAACGGTGCGCGCCAGAGTTATTACGGTGCAGCTCACCGACCAGCAACCCGTTCATATAAATATCGAGTTTATCCATTACCATTCCTCGTTCCATGAGTGTTCAGTGTTGTTTTCCTGAGCGTTTTCCTTGCTCTTAATGCTTAATTCTAACCCCAGCGCTGATAGAAGCCGAAATAACGTATCTATTTGGCTTTTCTCAGGAGAAAGTTCAAAGCTTGAGACAGTGCCTTGCCTTAAACCAACAAATTCAGCAACTTTTGTCTGACTTAAATTTTGGCGTTTCCTTTCATCTTTCAAATGGGCAGCTAAAGCGTGGGGGCTTGTAATTTTCATATTATTCCTAAACGTGACTCCGTTTAAGAACAGTATCATACGCATTTGCGTATAAATCAAATTTTAATTGCTAGTGCGTATATATAAGTTTTTAGACGCACTAGCGATTAGCCGAGTTTTAAGGTTATCACTAACTCTTCTTCGAACTATCCACAAACATCGCAATAGCACCGTCACCGGTAATGTTACAGGCAGTACCGAAGCTGTCCTGTGCCATGTACAAGGCTATCATCAAGGCAACTGCGGTTTCGCCGAAACCGAGCATGGAGCCTAATAGGCCAACTGCAGACATAACCGCACCGCCTGGAACGCCCGGTGCAGCTAACATGACAATACCCAGCATTAAAATAAACGGCAGCATGGTAAAGAAGCCGGGAATAGCTAGCGAGTTGTGCAAAACCATAACCGCAACCGCGCAGCTGACAATCGTAATGGTAGAGCCAGCCAAATGAACCGTCGCGCACAACGGAACCGTAAAGTTGGCAACGTCGTTATCGACTTTGTTTTTACGTACGCTTTGTAGGGTGACTGGAATAGTGGCTGCACTAGACATAGTACCTAGCGCCGTAAAATACGCCGGCAGCATGTTTTTGATTAAAAACAGCGGTGAACGACCGGTTTTTATGCCTGCCATAATGTACATAGAGGTAATGTAAACCCAGTGCAAGGCAACGGCGAGTATCAGGATAACGCCAAAGGTTTTCAGGGTGTTAAAGACGGTACCGGCCACGGCCATTTCCGCAAAAATGCCAGCGATATACAGCGGCAATAAAGGAATAATAACTTTAACCAGCAGCAGCTCAATAATGTCACGGCCCTGATCTGACAGCTTTTTTAGGTTTTCTGCTTTGGTACTGGCAATACCCAACCCAAAAATAAAGGCTAAAACCAAAGCGGACATGACTTCCATTAGCGGTGGAACTGACAGTTCAATAAAGGGTTCGATAGTGGCTTTGGCTTCTGTAGAAACACTCTGAGCGTCGGTTGTCAGCCAGGGAACGACAATGCCGGCAGCGAAAAACGCAACAATACCCGCAGTAACCGTAGAGGCATAAGCAATGCCTAAGGTTTTACCCAGCAATTTCCCAGAGTTACTGGGTAAACTGGCGATACCGCTGGTAATAAAAAAGAGAATCAATAATGGGATAGTGAAGAACAGCAGCTGGCCAAACAGTGTTTTGAAGGTCAGCAGAAGTTGGCTGACCCATTCTGGCATGTATAACCCAATAAGAATACCGGCGACAATGCCCGCCACAAGCTTAAGAACTAATCCCATAATAGTCGACTCTTTTTTATGAATGTTTTAAGAATAGAAGTGCGCTTAGAGTAGGCCTTTTAAATGCGCAACAACACTGCGACCTAACGCGCTGAGATTATACCCACCTTCGAGCGTCGATACGATACGGCCGTCGCAATGTTTATCAGCAATTTCTTTCAGCTTAACGCTAATCCAGTGGTAATCTTCTTCTTTCAGCAGGAACTGAGACATTTCGTCTTCTGCGTGACCATCAAAGCCTGCAGAAATAAGCACCAGCTGAGGTTGGAACTGATCGAGAGCATTGAACCATTTTTCAGAAACGGCTTGTTGCCATTGCTCACCCTTGCAACCTGCCGGCAGTGGTACGTTGTGTACATTGCTGGCGCTGTTGTCTTCGCCTGTGAACGGGTAAAACGCCTGCTGGAACGAAGAGCAAAACACGATACGGTCATCATCCTGAACAATATCCTCGGTACCGTTACCGTGGTGAACGTCAAAATCGACAATAGCAACGCGTTCAAGCCCATGCCTTTCAATGGCATGATAGGCAGCAATGGCAATGTTGTTGAATAAGCAGAAGCCCATGGCTTTTGTTCGCGTCGCATGATGTCCTGGCGGCCGAACGGCACAAAAAGCTTGCTTATTGAGGGTCGTCATAACATCGTCAACTGCATTTATGGCGGCTCCCGCGGCTTTTAATGCAGCGGTTAAACTGCCCGGCGTCACTAAGGTATCCGGATCAATCCATTCATGATCGTATTCGGGAATTTCCGAGCGAATAAAGTCTATGTGCGCTTGTGAGTGGGCTGCCTGAATCGCCTCCCAGGGGGCCTCGGTAGCCTCTTTGCGTATAAGCACGAAGTCGAGTCCTGAGCGAATAAGTTGGTCATTAATGGCTTCAATACGGGCAGGGCACTCAGGGTGCTGCTCGTTAGGAATGTGTTTGAGGCAGTCTTCGTGGCTGAATACAACTATCGACATAATTTAGTCACTGCCTTCTTTAAGATCGAGCTTGAGCAAGACTTCACCGGGCTCTTCACTCGGCAAGCGCTTAAAGCCGCCTCGTTCAAACACACTCAGCATGGGCTTATTGGCGGCTAATACATAGGCTTGCATACTGTCCAGACCTCGCTCCCGGGCTATGCGGATCATTTCATCTAAGAGCTTTCCGGCCATGCCGCGCCCCTGGTATTTTTCGCGAGTCACAAAAGCGACCTCGCAACTGTTTTGCGACTCGATGTAATAGTAACGCCCAACCGCCTGAATCTGAACTGCAGAGCCTTTCTGGTGAACAATACAAAGTGCTAAGTCTTTGGACTGATCGACGCTGACTAAGTTACAGGACTTTTCGCGACTCATGCTGGTGGGTACGGCGTTGTAGCGCAATTGCAGCGTTTCTTTAGTGTGCGAGTAGAAAAATTCCTGCAGGCGACGCTCGTCAGAAGGGTAAAGCGGGCGGAGGTCAAAACTTTCGCCGTTAATCTGGAGCTTTTTGAAGCCAATGTCGCCAAGTTCTGGCACATCGACCGGCGTTTGCTGCTGATAATGCGGTACCCAGTAATGCTTGCGGACTTCTTGCAGCAGGTGATTACGGAATTTCGGGTGCGCTACGCGAATGAGCTCAAGCGCACGTTCTCGTATGCTTTTTCCCCTTAACGAGGCGACACCGAATTCGGTTACCACGTAATGGACGTGCCCACGAGTTGTAACGACGCCAGCCCCTTCTCTTATAAACGGGACTATACGTGACACTTTCCCGTCGTTTGTCGTGGAGGGCAGAGCAATAACCGGCTTCCCGCCTTTACTTAAAGAAGCCCCGCGGCTGAAGTCGACCTGTCCGCCAATACCGCTGTAAAACTGGTGACCAATAGAGTCCGACACAATTTGTCCGGTTAAATCGACTTCAATAGCACTGTTTATAGCCACTAACTTATCGTTACGTGCGACATTAGCAGGTGAGTTGACGTACTCACTCGGGTAAAAACCAACGTGAGGATTGTGATCGACAAAGTCGTATAGGGCCTTTGAGCCCATGCAGAAACTGGTCACAATTTTATTCGGGTGAAAGGTTTTCTTGCGATTATTAATGACACCTTTCAACATTAAGTGCATGACATCGTCGGTAATCAGTTCGCTGTGAATGCCTAAATCTTTATGATTACTGAGATACCTCAATGCGGCGGCACAAATATTGCCAATACCCACCTGCAAGGTGGCACCGTCCTCAACTAAAAGGGAAATATACTGACCAATACGCTCAATAATTTTACTGTTGTCGTGCTCTGGTGGTGCTAGCTCCGGCAGTGGCGACGAGTGCTCCCAAAAGTAGTTAATTTGGTTTTCGTGCAAAAATGACTGCCCATAAGTGACGGGCATTTGCGGGTTAACCTGAGCAATGACTGTTTTCGCAGACTTGGCGGCAGCCGCTACCACATCGACGGATACGCCCATTGAATGGTAACCGTATTTGTCACCTGGGGCGACCATAATCAATGCTGCATCTAATGGCAAAATACCGTTATTGAACAGGTTAGGAATGTCCGAAATAAAGCTTGGCGTGTAGTCAGCACGCCCCTCATTGACAGCTTTACGAATTGCGCCGCCACCAATAAAAAACGTGTTCACCTTGAATAATTGCTGATACTGGGGCTCTGCCCATTTGTTGTCGGACAGCGTCATAAGCTGCACAATTTCAATATCGTGCAGGTCTTTTGAGTTCTCTATCAGATCATCAATTAGCGCGGTTGGCACGGCCGCATGAGAGCCGATGAAAATGCGCTGTCCCGATTTTAGAACGTTTGACCAATTTATCTTTGTTTCTGTCATAACATCCGTTTTATCGCAGATGTATACTTTGTGCAATCACTAAAATTAGGGTAAACTCGACGATTAATTTATAACCAAAAACAGACATCGCTCCCATGTATAAAAATAACAATAAATGGGCTCAATTTGGGGCTACTTTGTCATTGTTGCTGCTACTTAGTTTTGCGGTAAAGGCAAACCAGGCTCCCATAGAAAATATCAATGGTGTTCCTGTTGATATGGCGATGGAAAAGCAGCTTGATGAATATTTAACGACGATTGGCGATGAAGGCGTTGATTCAAAAGCTGTACTCTTCGGTGTGATTGAAGAAATATCAAAGGACACTCCTGTTGCGACAAGAGCTCGCGCGCAGAGTTATGAGACCTTTTGGTATTATTACGAAGGTGAAAAGGAACTGGCTTTTGACAAGCTGGATGAACTTTTAACCCTTGCTGAAAATACAGAGTTAGCGGACGTAAAAGCAGAAGCGTTGGCAACGCAGGTTGAGCTGCTGCAGTTTGAAGGAAAGTACGGAGAGGCTTTTTTACTGCTCAGTGATATTGAGATTCACCTTTCCAGAGCCCGTATCCCAAGGGTTCGATATTACGCACATAATCTTATTTCCCGTGTTTACGCAGACTGGAATCGCTACGACGATGCACTTAGGCATTTGTTGTTGGCTCAAGAAGCTGTAAATGAAACGAATAACGAGCGAACCCCTATTCGTCAGCAATTCCTCGATTACTCCATTGCTATTATTCAGACGGAGCTCAAAAACTGGGAGGGCTCGTTAAAGACCATCAAAAAGGCAATAGAAAGCGCAAAAGTAAATGGTCTGGAATATGACTTGCCTGACTTCTATTTACATAAGTCCTATGTTGAAGCCAGCATGGGTGATCGGGATGCCTCGCTGGAGTCTTTGCGAAAGGCCTATGATGTTGCTAAGAAAGATGAGCGTACCTATTTGTTGCCGACAATTTTGAATAATTTCGGCGATCACTACATGTATGAACAGGAATGGGAGAAAGCCCGAAGCCATTTATTAGAAGCGCTGGAACTTGCCGAAGAAGTTGAAGATGTTTGGATGGCTCAGACCATACATTTTAATTTAGGGTTTGTTGACGTACGTCAAGGCAATACAGAAGCCGGTCTTCAGGAGATGAGAGACGCGGTGCAATTTTACCGGGATGAAGAAATAAAGACTGAAGTCGAGGGTATGTTGGGTGAATTGGCGGAAGCGTATGAGTTTGCTGGTCAATATCAAAATCAAGCGGAAGCGCTGAAAAAACAAATGACATTATCTAAAGAACTTTATCAAAGTGACCAACAGAAAAACCTGGCGAATTTACAACAATTGTATGAAAGTAAAGACAAAGAGCAGCAAATCGAGTTATTAGAACGTCAAAATGAACTTAAAGAGCAGTTGCTGGAAATAAATCAACAGCGCAACATGATTTGGTTGTTGCTTGGAATCGTGGCGGTATTTGCTGCGGTTTTCGTCTTTATCATGTACCGCAAAGCCCGTAAGGCGAATTTACGCCTAAAAGCCGCAAATACTATGCTGGCAGATCAGTCCTTAAAAGATCCTCTAACCGGTTTATGGAACCGTCGAGCGCTGCAAAAGGAAATGGACGAGCGTAAAAAGCACGGAGAGCGTCGGGATGCAGCTATACAATCAGACGGTTTAATTCTCCTTGATCTCGACTTTTTCAAACGTATCAATGACAAGTACGGTCACGCAGCCGGAGACGCTGTTTTGGCCGAAGTGAGTCGCCGCTTGCAGATGGTTTGCCGAGACAGTGACAAGCTCATTCGTTGGGGTGGCGAGGAGTTTTTATTTCTGGTTCGTAACATCGATGACGAGAACCTAAAAGAAATGAGTGAACGAATACTGAACGAGTTGGCTAAAAAGCCGGTCAGGTTCGAAGGTCATGAAATACCAGTGACAACCACTATCGGTTTTATTCGCCTGCCTTTCTCGGGTGTATCCGAAAAACAAATGGACTGGGAAAAAGTACTGCAGGTTGCTGACATGGCCTTGTACATGGGTAAGGCGCATGGTCGCAATCGGGCTTGTGGAGTCACTGAGCTGCATGTCTCTTACGAAGATGCGCAGGCAGTATTGGAAAAGGACTTATCTGAGGCTCTTAACAACAAATGGATATCTATGGAAACCATAGAAGGTCCGAAGATGTCCGCTAAAGATCTGTCATGAAGCTTTCTCAGTTTGGGCCCGGCGCGCTGGTGGCGGCCGCCTTTATCGGCCCTGGAACCGTTGTTACTGCATCGCTTGCCGGGGCTAACTATGGTTACGCTCTATTATGGGCATTAGCATTCTCTGTTTTCGCTTGTCTCGTTTTACAAGAAATGTCAGCTCGTATTGGTCTTGTGACCCAAGCCGGGCTCGGCGAGAATATCCGGAGCAACCTCACATCTAGCTGGCTGCGTTGGCTCGCATTAGTACTTATTTTTAGTGCGATAGCCATTGGCAACAGCGTCTATCAGGGCGGCAATTTATCCGGTGCAAGCTTGGGGGCTTTTGAATTGCTCGGGCCGGTTCCTGTGCTGGATGATTGGCTAAGTAATGCCTGGGCCGTCGTTATTGGTTTTGTCGCATTCTTGGTGCTTTGGTCGGGTAATGCGTGGATTATTGAAAAGTCACTTATTGCTATGGTGCTCCTTATGAGCATTGCATTTCTAGGTACGTTTTTTTTAACCAGCCCTGACTGGACTCGTGTACTTACCGGTATTTTCTCACTCAGCATGCCTTCGGGAGCCACATTGACCGTGGTCGCGCTGATTGGCACGACAGTGGTGCCCTATAACATCTTTCTTCATGCCTCCAGCATTTCCAAAAAGTGGCAATCAACAACTGACTTGCCAGCCGTTCGCCGCGATTTATTTGTTTCCATTCCATTGGGTGGTTTGATATCTATGGCGATAGTGGCGACTGCCGCATCGGCATTTTTTGGCCACCACATTACAATCTCCAGTGCGGCCGATTTAGCCGTATCGTTAGAGCCATTGTTTGGTAACGCGGCAACGTATCTAATGGCACTGGGCCTGTTTGCTGCCGGTATATCGTCAGCGACTACGGCTCCTCTGGCCAGCGCCTATGCCCTCAACGGTATAATGGGGTGGTCAGTGAGCTTGAAGAGCCGCGCCTTTAGAGCGGTCTGGTTGACGATTTTGGTGTTGGGGGTCGCTATTTCCAGTCTTGGCATCGAACCTGTCACCGTTATTTGGTTTGCTCAGGTGGCTAACGGCATTTTACTGCCCGTTATTGTTGGCTTTTTATGGTGGTTAAGCTGGGGAAGCTTGCTGGGCCAGAATCGCAACTCATGGTGGCAAAACCTGTTAGCTGCGCTGGTGTTCATTATTTCTATTGTACTGAGTATCAGAAGTTTAGGCTCAGCGTTTGGCGCTTTTTAATTCTTTAAAATAAGAAAAGGCAGCGTCCCTGCTGCCCAAAACTCATGAAGCGAGCTACTCGCTTGCGGCACCAACGAATTCGAGTTCTACCGGCTCGCTTGATGCTTCAATGGTGACATTCTCAGTTAAGAAAAACTCTATGTCGTCATCCGTTTCCGGATCATCCGCATCGTTACACGTTAATGCAGCGGTGTAATCGCCGGTTGCAATGAAACCCATTGTAAAGTCATAGGTATCAACCCCGTCAAAATAGACTGCTGTGCTTGCGTACGGCTCATTCTCCTCGCTGCCGCCGTTGTCGGCTAACGCTGAAGCTTCTAAGTCGCTGCCTTCATAAAGGTAAACGTAAGCAACCGGTTGCGACGTATCTTCAGGTGCGACAGTGCAGGTTTCATTGAACAGCAGAGCGCCTTCGGCTACCGTGCCTTTCAAATGACCAACCGCAGAATTATCAACTAAGCGAACACCGCGTGGCTTCAGAATATAGTGTTCTTGACCGACTGGATTCGTCATTGCATGGCGCAGATCAAACTCAACGGTGAAGTTAAGGTTACCGCCGGCATCGGCGATGAACCCATCAAGTTTGAGCTCATTTGAAGGCACTTGGACAGGCACTTGTTCAACCTCTCCATCACCATTCGTATCCGTCATGACATACGAACCGTCGGCCATAACCAGTCTAAGCTGCCCATATTGGCCCGCATCAATTTCTGCGTTTTCTAAAAAGACCATCGACTCGTTTCCGGTAAATTCAAGTAAATCGATACCGATAGTATTAGGAATCGGGTTGCCTTCAGAGTCTAAACAAAGGTCATTTTCTTCAGGTGCTTCCAAATCATCTCCAACGGTAAATGTTTGTGCCCCGTCACCATTTCCTGTGAGTTCGACGGCATTAAAGCAAGCAACAACAGCCTCGGCGTTATCGACAGGCGCATCACTCACCCCTAAAGTGAACTGTGCAGTATCCGGTGTAGTTGGATCATCGTCTGAACCGCCACAAGCGGCTAATGTTACTGTCGCTAAAGCTAACGTTGTGTATGCAAATAAACGCATGGGTATTCCTCCTTATGAGCCACTTGCCGTTAGTTATAGACCTGAGCCAACAGAATTTAAACGCGTTTTACAAACATTTTCATTGACAAAGTTGAGATATAGCTCTATATCGTTTTTGTCGTAAATAACGACAGGCTTTTTGTTCGGTTTTAGTCTGTAGGAAGGGCTTATCATGACCACTATTACCCGAGAGTTATTATTGAAGAAACCGTTTAACGATTTCAGAAACTATCCTTATGGCTTCGCGCGTTCAGGCGACTTTTCTATCAGGGAAAGCGATGCATTGACACACTATGGTTGTTTGATTACCGCCATGCTCAATGGCGAGTTTAAACCGATTTTGCAGGAAGACATCGACTTACTGGCTGCTGCAAAAGGCGAGCAAGCCCCTGCTACCCCGGTTGAAAAGACGTGGGCGAAATATCAGGCACGTATTCACCGCCCTAAAGTGGCCAGTATGTATGGCAAAGGTAAGTTTGCGGACGACTCTTTAGGCTCATCTTCGGAGACAGAAGACGACCTGATAGTCGAAGATTAAGACGGCGAGCTAACGAGCTTTAAGCGTCTGGGAGCCTGGCGGTGGCAATGGTAACAATAGCTGCCGCCAAAACGCTTTGCTTCCTTCTTGGCTTCGGTTGCAAGCAATGCAACGTCGTGGTGAGATTCACAAAGTTTAGCGTCTGGGCTGACAACGCCAACCGCAATGCTCAATAAAGAGAAGAATGTTGGGTGACCCTCACGGTTCACCGCCTTAATGCCGCCAAGTTTTATATGTTCTTCCTGGTAAAACTGAACAATATCCTCATCAAACCGTTCAATGACGCTCTGGCAGCTTTTTTTAACTCTGTCGGCAGTGACTGCGTACTGGTCAAATATCACGACAAAGTCATCACCGCCAATATGGCCGACGAAGTTACTGCACCCTGTCAGCGTTTTTTGTAGTAACTGAGCGACCCATTTTATCACTTGGTCACCTTGCTCATAGCCGTAAATATCGTTGTAGGGTTTAAAGTGGTTTAAATCGAAGTAGGCAACGCTAAATTGACGTTGTTCTCTCAGTTTTTCGTTGATGACACGATTGATTGCGACGTTGCCGGGCAATTGAGTCAACGGATTAGCATGCCGAGCATCGTTAATTTTCAGTTCGGTTATTTTGCGCAGCAAGCTTTTTATCGAGGCTACGCCGTAATACCCATTGTTGCGAGTAACAATAATATGTTGATAGACATCGGTCTCGTCATGCTCAGTGATTAACTGACTGACGTCTTCCAGTGAAGCTTGCCAGTCGACAGCAATAGGCTCTTTTTCCATTATGTGAGCAACAAGCTTATTGGCGTTCAGTGCATGCCCATACGATCCAGAAAACCGCTCTAATAACTTTTCCCGGCTGATTACGCCGACCACTTGTTCGTGGCGAGTGACAGGAAGTAATGACAATGCCGCATTTTTGGTAAAGCGGTTCAGTGCTTCTAATGCCGGTTCATCATCAGCAATAATTTCCAGAGAATTAACAACGCTGGCAATCGTTTCATTATAACCGCCTTTTACTGGCTTATAGGTGTTTAAAAGTGATGGTTGAACATTATGCACCGGTAATTTAGCAGGCTTACCAAACAGATACCCCTGACAGTGTTTAATGCCTAATGCGTGAAGTTGTTCAAGTTCCTCTTTGGTTTCAATACCCTCGGCAATAACCTTTGTTTGTATGTTTTTTGCCAACGATAGAATGCTTTGTACAAATTCTCTTTTCACCGATGATTCATGAATATCCTGAACGAAATAGCGGTCAACTTTAACGTAATCGGGATGCAGTTCAGACCAAAGCTTTAAACCGGAGTAACCAGCACCTAAGTCATCGATGGCTATCATAAAGCCTAATTGCCGGTAATGAATAATGGCTTCTTTTAGGTTTTCGGTGTCTTCTATCGGATAACGCTCGGAAATTTCGATAACTATTTGATTTGGGTCGAGACCAAGCTGTTGTGACAGCCGTAAAGTCGAACCATGGGGGTGAGAATCATCTTTTAATACGTTGGGGTTTACGTTTAAAAACAGTTTGCCGCTCATGCCCTGACGCTGAAACTCCTTTATTGCGGCATAACGGCAGGCAAGCTCAAGCTCAGACAGTAAGTCGCACTCATTGGCAACAGAGAAGAGCTTATCGGGAAACTCCAGGTCGTGACCTTTGGACCCTCGAATGAGCGACTCATGGCCAATGACATAACCGCGGGCAGTATCAACAACGGGTTGAAATAAGGGGAACAATTGTTGATTTTCAATCAGTGAAATGAGCGCCTGGCGGCTATCGCACGTTGACATAAAGCCTCCTGTCATAAACATCACGGATGATAAATCCGCTTTATGACGATGTTATGACAGGAGGTGAGCTTTAGCTTTCGCGTTTAATCGCTCTGTGAGCGATATCCGTACGGAAATAAACATTGTCCCAGTTAATACCATTAACTAGGTCATAGGCTTGCTTCTGAGCTTCAGTGACCGTGTTACCCAGTGCAGTGCAGCAGAGCACACGTCCACCGCTGGTAACAACGTTTCCATTTTCCATTTTAGTACCGGCGTGAAAGACCTTTTGATTCTCAGACTCAGCATTTGGTAAGCCTTGAATAACGTCGCCTTTCTTATAACTCTCTGGGTAGCCGCCGGCAGCCAAAACAACGCCTACTGCTGCGCGCTCATCAAACTCGATAGGTGCTTGGTTTAGTTTACCGTCAACGGCTTGCAAGCATAGCTCCACTAAGTCTGATTTCAGACGCATCATAATGGGTTGTGTTTCCGGATCTCCAAAACGGCAGTTGTACTCGAGCACTTTGGCAGTACCGTCGTTTGCAATCATTAGGCCAGCGTATAGGAAACCTTTGTAAGGAGCTCCTTCAGCAGCCATTCCGTCAACAGTCGGTTTAATAACATGGCGCATGACCCAATCATGGATAGCCGGAGAAACGACGGGCGCGGGAGAGTAGGCTCCCATGCCACCGGTGTTCGGGCCTGTATCGCCATTGTCTCGAGCTTTATGGTCCTGGCTAGAGGCAAACGGTATTGCGCGTTCACCGTCAACCATAACAATGAAAGAGGCTTCTTCACCGGTTAAGAATTCTTCAATAACCACGCGGTGACCAGCGTCGCCAAATCGGTTACCGGCCAACATGTCATCAATCGCTGCGTTCGCTTGTTCTAGGGTTTCGGCAATAATAACGCCTTTACCAGCAGCTAAACCGTCCGCCTTAATGACAATAGGCACACCTTTTTCCGCAACATAGGCTTTTGCAGGCTCTACTTCAGTGAAGTTCTGGTAGTCGGCGGTTGGAATATTGTGACGCTGCAGGAAGTCTTTGCTGAACGCTTTAGAGCCTTCCAGCTGAGCCGCTTGGGCTGTCGGGCCAAAAGCGGCTAATCCGGCATCAGTGAACTTGTCGACAATGCCAGCAACCAAAGGGGCTTCAGGCCCAACAATGGTCAGCCCGATACTTTCCTGCTTGGCAAAGTTAAGCAGACCGTCGATGTCTTCGGCTGCAATATCAACATTTGTGAGGTTAGGCTCACGCTCAGTACCTGCATTGCCAGGAGCTACAAAGACACAGTCTACTTGTGAAGACTGCGCTGCTTTCCACGCCAGTGCGTGTTCACGGCCTCCGCCGCCAACAACCAAAACTTTCATGAGTATCCTTATTCTACGGGTTTTCTAAACTTTAATGTGAATCGGTCGCTCTCACCGATAGCTTTATAAATTTCCGCGTCGTCACCATCTTCTACATTCAGCGTTGGTGGTAAGTTCCAAACACCGTTGGGATGGTCTGCTGTATCTTTCGGGTTTGCATTAATTTCACTGCTTTCGACCAGCTCAAAGCCTGCCTTCTCTGCAAGGTCAATCACCCAGCTTTCTTTAATGTAACCACTGTTTTCCATAGCGCCATCGTCTGCACTTTCTGGTAAACGGTGATCAACCACACCCAAAATACCATCCGGAATTAATGCTTGATGGAATTGCCGGAAAGCATCCAGCACCGCTTCTTCGCCGCCACTCATATACCAATTGTGTAAGTTACGGAAGGTCAGTATGCGGTCAGCGCTGTTTGGCGGCGCAATGTCTGTTTCCAGTGGCGTTAACGGCGCAAACTGAGTCAACTCAACATTGCCAAATACAGCTTCGCTGGTCAGGCGCTCTTTAAATTTATTGAGCGAACGTTGGTAGTAGTCGCTTTGTGTGTCTTCGGGGAAGTGAGCTGCGTAAAATGTCCCTTCTTCAGCAAGGTATGGCGCCAGAATTTCGCTGTAATAGCCTCCGCCCGGCCATATTTCCACAACCGTCATGGATGGCTCAAGCTCGAAAAAAGCTAGTGTTTCTTTCGGATGACGAAACTGATCACGCTCAACATACGCGGGCGTACGATCATCATGATTGACCGCTTGTTCCAACGTTATTGAAGCTCCCTGTTCGGTGCTCGCAGGTGCGGATGACTTAGGGCCGCTATCACAAGCCGACAAAGCTAACAGCGATACCATAGATAATGCGATTGCAGAATATTTCATAAACCTGCCTCTTCGTTTTTATAAGTGTTTGTAAAGATTAGCCCCGAATCGTCGGGGCGGCAAATAACATCACTTATCACTACGCATTAATGGCGGAAATGGCGCATTCCGGTAAAGACCATCGCAATACCATGTTCGTCTGCGGCGGCAATAATCTCGTCGTCGCGAATTGACCCGCCCGGTTGAATAATCGCCTTAATACCGGCTTCAGCGGCGGCGTCAATACCATCTCGGAAAGGGAAAAACGCGTCAGAAGCCATGACCGAGCCTTCAACTTGGAGGCCTTCGTCGGCTGCTTTAATGCCTGCAATTTTTGCGCTGTAAACACGGCTCATTTGGCCGGCGCCAACACCAATGGTCATGCCGTCTTTGGCATAAACAATAGCGTTCGACTTAACAAACTTCGCTACCTTCCAGCAGAATAGTAAATCAGTCATTTGTTCTTCGGTTGGCTGAACTTTGCTGACGACTTTCAACTCGTCTGCATTAAAGTCCTCGGTATCGGTATCTTGCACTAACAGGCCACCGGTGACACGTTTATAGTCAAGTTGAGTCCCAGAGTCAGCCCACTGGCCGCATTCGAGCAAACGTACATTTTTCTTACCGGAGACAGCTTCTTTTGCGGCATCGCTGACGCTTGGTGCGATAATCACTTCAACAAACTGGCGTTCAACAATTGCAGTCGCAGTCGCCTCATCGAGCTCGCGATTAAATGCAATGATCCCACCAAACGCTGAGGTTGGGTCGGTTTTGAACGCCCGATCGTAAGCGTCGGAAATAGATTCACCAATAGCAACGCCGCATGGGTTCGCGTGCTTGACGATAACGCAAGCCGGTTCAACGAAACTTTTCACGCATTCTAAAGCGGCGTCGGTATCGGCAATGTTATTGAAAGAAAGTGCTTTGCCTTGCAGCTGTTTGGCCGTAGACACGTTACCTTCAGGCGCATTACGCTCAGTGTAGAATGCCGCCGATTGATGCGAGTTTTCTCCGTAGCGTAGGTCTTGTTTCTTCGATACTTGCAGGTTTAATGTGCGGGCGAAGTCATTGTCGCTTAACTGTTTGCCCAGGTAATTTGCTATCATGCCATCGTATTGCGCAGTATGCTCAAACGCCGCAACAGCTAAATCAAAGCGAGTATCGTAGCTGACAGTGCCACTGTTATTCATTTCACTTAGAACGCGGTCATAGTCAGACGCATTAACCACAATAGTGACATCTTTATGGTTTTTCGCTGCGGCTCGAACCATAGTTGGCCCACCGATATCAATATTCTCAATCGCGTCTTCTAACGTACAACCTTCTTTAGCAACGGTCTCGGCAAACGGGTAGAGGTTTACAACAACCATGTCGATAGGCGCGATGTTTTGTTCCTGCATAATGGCCTGATCAATGTCACGACGGCCCAGAATCCCACCGTGAACTTTCGGGTGTAGTGTCTTAACACGACCGCCCATAATTTCCGTTTGTCCGGTGTGCTCAGAGACATCAATTACGGTTAAGCCAGAGTCGCGTAAGAGTTTGGCAGTGCCGCCTGTAGAGAGTATTTCAATATTCTTTGCTGCTAATGCCTGAGCAAACTCAACAATGCCTGTTTTATCTGAAACACTAATTAACGCGCGTTGAATAGGACGGTTTTCCATGGTTTTGCCTTTCTGTTCTAGGTTACTTTTTAAGCCATAAAAAAAAGGCGCCAAAAGGCGCCCAAAAATCGTATTAGTTCATGCCGTATTTTTTCAGCTTTTTGCGTAAGGTGCCGCGATTAATGCCAAGCATGGTTGCGGCGCGGGTTTGATTACCCCGGGTGTAAGTCATGACCTCTTCAAGTAACGGTGCTTCCACTTCTGACAGCACCAGTTCGTACAGCTCTTCTGGATCCTGACCGTCAAGCTGGCGCAGGAAGCTGTGCAGTGCTTGCTTTACGGAATCACGCAGTGGCTTAGGCTGAGCGTTGTTTCCGATAGTGGTCAGGGGAGATACATTCTCACGATTAGGGTTTTGATCAAACATAATACGCTTATCTCTTCTCTACAGTGACAAAATAATCTTCGAGTGCCTGGAGTTGCTCGCTGGCATCTTCCAGACGGTTAAATACCTGCCGGAACTCATCGTTACTGGCTTGCTCTTTCAAGTACCAGCCGACATGCTTTCTGGCTATACGTACACCTTGAAAGCTGCCGTAAAAGCTGTGCAGCTGTTCAACGTGCTTAATTGTTGTTTCCGCAACTTCTGCTATTGGCGGTGGTGCTAATTCTTCACCAGTTTCCAGGTAATGGCTTATTTCCCGGAATAACCATGGGTTTCCTTGTGCGCCTCGGCCAATCATGATGGCGTCAGCATCGGTATAAGCTAAAACTTCTTTCGCTTGCTGTGGCGTGCGAATATCGCCATTAGCAATAACGGGAATTGAGATTGCTTTTTTCACTGCCCGTATGGTGTCGTATTCTGCTTCGCCCTTATACATACATGCCCGAGTCCGGCCATGCAGAGCAAGTGACTGGATACCACAGCGCTCAGCTATTTTTGCTATTTCAATTCCGTTTTTATGTTCGCGATCCCAACCTGTGCGGGTTTTTAAAGTGACCGGAACATCAACCGCTGAAACCACAGCCGTCAGTATTTCTTCCACAAGCTCTGGGTATTGCATCAGCGCAGAGCCTGCCATTTTTTTATTCACTTTCTTTGCCGGGCAGCCCATATTAATGTCAATAATTTGAGCGCCCATATCGACATTCACCTTGGCCGCCTCTGCCATTAGCGAAGGCTCCGAGCCTGCAATCTGCACGGCGCGAATACCTAACTCACCAGAGTGATCCATGCGTTGCCTGGACTTACCGGTTTTCCACACTTTCGGGTTACTGGACAGCATTTCAGACACTGTCAAACCTGCCCCTTTGCTGTAACACAGCTGACGAAAGGGCTGATCAGTAACTCCGGCCATGGGAGCTAGAATGACCTGATTGTCGAGTTGATATGGACCAATCCGCATCGGTTAAAAACTACTCAGCGAAAGGGGAGAGAATTTTATGGAATTTGCGCAATAAAGAAAAGGCTATTTATTACGCAATTTGAGTCTTTTTTTAACTTTTTACTATTGACAAAGCGAACGCTTGTTAACCAACTCGAGTACCGCTCAGCATTGCCCAGTCACCGTCTATGACGGGCGTGTCGAAATTAATGTCAGGCTGGTAGGCTTGCATAACATCATCGACTTGGCGTTCCAGAATACCTGACAGCACAAGCTGACCACCGGGCTTTACAAACGCCAGTATGGTGTCCGATAACTCTCTGAGTGGACCGGCAAGCACATTAGCGAGGACTAAATCGACCTGTGTTTGTGGTTGCTCACTTGGTAAGTAGACATCGAACTTGTCGCTGACACCGTTGCGTTCGGCATTATCCTTGGTCGCAATGAGCGCCTGTTGATCGATATCGATACCAATGGCGTGCTTAGCGTCAAATAGCAACGCTGCGATGCCTAAAATGCCGGAGCCACAGCCAAAGTCTAAGGTGGTCTTATCTTTTGGTGGGTTCGCATCAAGCCATCTCAAGCACATAGCCGTCGTTGGATGCGTGCCGGTGCCAAACGCCATGCCTGGATCAAGCAAGATATTGACGGCCGATGGATCAGGAATATCACGCCAACTTGGGCAAATCCAAAGGCGTTCGCCAAATTGAATAGGGTGGAAGTTATCCATCCACTCGCGTTCCCAGTCTTTGTCTTCAAGTGCATCAGTTTTATATTGAAGAGGCGCCGGCAAAATAGCTGACTTTTCCAGGTTAGTGACAACCGACTTAATATCAGCTTCAGCGTCGAACAACCCTGTGACGAGGGTATTTTGCCATAGCGTCACTTCGCCCGGTCTGGGCTCAAAAATAGGTGTGTCGGCGCCGTCACGGTAGGTGACCGCTTGAGCGCCGTTCCCCATAAGCATGTCGCCGACACGCGGCGCATGCTCTTCACTGCTTGAAAGTGTGAGTTGTATCCAGGCCATTCTATTAATGACCACCCATACCCAGCTTTTTCTCTAAGTAATGGATGTTTGTGCCACCATGCTGGAAGTTCTCATCCGCCATGATGCTTTTTTGCAGCGGTACGTTGGTTTTTATGTTCTCAATAATCAGCTCACTTAACGCGTTGCGCATACGGGCAATGGCGATATCTCGGTTTTCCCCGTAAGTAATGAGCTTTCCAATCATTGAGTCATAATTGGGGGGGACTTTGTAGTCTGCGTAAACATGAGAGTCCCAACGCACACCAAAGCCACCCGGTGGATGGAAACGGGTAATTTGACCGGGCGACGGTACAAAGGTATCCGGGTCTTCAGCGTTAATACGACACTCAACAGCATGCCCACGAATAACGACATCTTCCTGGCTGATAGAGAGTTGGCGACCAGCAGCAATGCGAAGCTGCTCTTTAATGAGGTCGATACCGGTAACCATTTCGGTGACTGGATGCTCTACCTGAATACGGGTGTTCATTTCAATGAAGTAGAACTCGCCGTTTTCATATAAGAATTCAAAGGTACCGGCACCGCGATAGCCAATTTCAATACAGGCTTTGGCGCAGCGCTCGCCGATGAATTTACGCATTTCTGGTGTAATACCCGGGGCTGGCGCTTCTTCTACTACTTTTTGGTGGCGACGCTGCATGGAGCAGTCACGCTCACCTAAATGGATAGCATTACCCTGGCCGTCAGCTAGAACCTGAACCTCGACGTGACGAGGATTCTCGAGGAACTTTTCCATATAAACAACGGGGTTCCCGAAAGCCGCACGAGCTTCATTTTGCGTCATACTAATAGCGCTTAGCAGTTCGCTTTCCTGACGCACTACGCGCATACCGCGACCACCGCCGCCGCCGGCTGCTTTAATAATAATTGGGTAACCGATGCGTTTAGCGAGCTTAATATTGCGTTCATTGTCGTCGTCTAATGGACCGTCTGACCCCGGGACGCAAGGAACTCCCGCTTTTTTCATGGCTTTAATTGCTGAAACTTTGTCGCCCATCAGACGAATAACGTCTGCTGTTGGGCCGACGAAAATAAAACCAGATTGTTCAACCTGTTCAGCGAAGTCTGCGTTCTCCGCTAAGAAGCCGTAGCCCGGGTGGATAGCTGCAGAGTCGGTAATTTCCGCTGCACTAATAATTCTGGGGATGTTCAAATAGCTTTCATTCGCCGGTGCTTTACCAATACAGATAGCTTCATCAGCTAGCAGTACGTGTTTTAAATTTCTGTCGACCGTCGAGTGAACCGCAACCGTTTTAATGCCAAGCTCTTTACAAGCTCGCAAAATTCTCAGTGCAATTTCGCCGCGGTTCGCTATGACCACTTTATCTAACATGACAAATTCCTGCGGTTACTTTATTCGATAACAAATAGTGGCTGATCAAACTCAACTGGCTCTTCGTTTTCAACCAGAATTTGCTTCACAACACCGGACTTGTCCGCTTCAATTTGATTCATCATTTTCATTGCTTCCACAATGCACAGCGTGTCGCCTGCGTTGACTCGCGAACCCACTGTGACAAATGGTTTTGCATCTGGTGAAGGCGCTTCATAGAAGGTACCCACCATTGGTGAACGAACAATATGACCGGATATTTCCTCACTGGGTGCTTCAGCACTGTCTGCAGCCGCCGGAGCTTGAGGCGCCGCCTGAGGTGCCGGCTGCGGAGCGTACTGAACAGGTGCCGGCGCGGCTTGAGCGCTGTATCGGTTAATACGAACCGACTCTTCGCCTTCAGTAATTTCTAATTCAGCTACACCTGATTCTTCAACCAGTTCAATCAATTTCTTAATTTTACGAATGTCCATGCTAACGCTTACCTTTCAATGTCGTTGTTATTTAAATGCTGTAAAGCGGCGTTTAACGCGTACTCATAACCCGAGGGGCCTAAGCCGCAAATTACGCCGGTTGCGGCGTCCGCTAAATATGAGTGATGCCGGAATGATTCACGGCGATAAATATTGGAAATGTGTACTTCAATAAATGGAATAGCAGTGGCTAACAGCGCATCTCTTAACGCAACACTGGTATGGGCATAAGCTGCTGGGTTGATGATGATGTAATCGACACCCGATTCCGCCGCTTGTTGTATCCAGTCAATGAGTTGGTGCTCAGCGTTTGATTGCTTAAAGGTTAATTCTGCACCCTTAGCTTTGGCGATGCTGTTTAGATCCTGCTGAATATCAGAGAGCGTTTTATGGCCATAAATAGACGGCTCCCGCGAGCCTAGCAGGTTAAGGTTTGGCCCATTTAACGCTAATATATGAGAAGGTTTCGCCATTATGCCGCCATCTGCTCCGAAATCACTGAAAACCAACTATTGTAGACAGCGACTTCAAGTATGAGTTCTTATTTTCCGTATTATAGGCAAAAATGACAGGAATGCAGCACTTTACTGGTCTTATCAGAGCATTTAGGCGCAAAATTACTCATTTAGCATCGTCTCAAGATGCATTTTGAATTCTTCGGCGTCTTTAAATCCCGTTACTCGGTATATTTTTTGCTCTTCGCCGCTTGGTGAAAAGAACAAAATGGTTGGCAGACCAAGCACGTTGTAGTAATTCAGTATATCGATATCTTGCTGATTGTTGGCGGTAACGTCAGCTTGTATTAAATGCATGTTTTCAAAGTGTTTTTGCACGCTCGCTTCGGAGAAAGTGTATTGCTCAAACTCTTTACAGGCAACGCACCAGTCTGCGTATAAGTCCAACATGACCCATGTGTCACTTTCAGCGACTTCGCGTTGAATGTCTTCCAGAGTCGCAACTTGTTCGAATAAGCCATGACTTTGCCGCTCCAACTGTGCTTTATTTACTTGCCAGTAAACGCCAACGGTTGCCAGGCTCGATAAAATGACTAATGAAACAACGGTTGACTTAACTGAGGTAATTCGACTAATAGCGGCGATTAAAGCACCGGCGGCAATCACAAAGTAGAATATCCAGAGCCACATACTTATATGGGTTGGCAGTAAGCGTTCGACTAAAAACAGTGTGACAGCAAGCAGTAACCAGCCAAAAAACTGCTTCACAACGGTCATCCAGGCGCCGGCCTTAGGCAGCAGCTTACCACCGCTGAGGCCGAACAGTATAAGAGGCACACCCATGCCCAGGCTTAACGCATAGAGTATTGCCGCACCGTTAATGATATCGCCTGATTGTGCAATAAAGAGCAAAGCACCGGAAAGAGGAGCCGTTGTGCACGGAGACGCCACTAATCCGGAGATGGCACCAATAATGAATACACCTAACGGGCTACCTCCTTTTTGTTGGCCGCTAAACTGCTGCAGTCGAGACTGCCAACTAACGGGAAGCTGTAAGGTAAACGCGCCAAACATACTTAACGCAAACGCAGTAAACAATACCGCCAAAATAATGAGAACGGCTGGATGTTGGAAGTAAGCCTGATATTGCATACCGGCCAGCGCAACGACCAGACCAAGTAACGAATAGGTAATAGCCATACCTTGTACATAGATAAAGGAGAGCCATAATGTATTGCGCCAGTTACGCTGGCGGTTACCTAAAACGACGCCGGACAGAATGGGGTACATAGGGAAGACACAGGGCGTAAAGGCTAAACCAATACCTAATGCGAAAAATAGCAAAAGTGTCACGACAAGCGATTGCTCACCAATACCAAACAGGGAATTTTCAATAGCCGTTTCCTGTACGTTACTGGTGTTGTTGTCGGCATTAGCGTCGAGCGGTATGATTTTTTGAGTCGGCGGATAACACAGCCCGGCATCAGCACAGCCTTGGTATTGAATAGTAATTTTTTCGCCAGAGTAGTCTTCACTTAACTCAAAGGTGAGTTCTACATACTCCCGGTAAATAAAGGACTCCCCAAAAAACTCATCGTGGTGGGACTCGGCTTCCGGAAAGCTTAATGTTTCAGCTAGAGCATTCTCTGGTACCACGGAAAAACGATGCTGATACAGATAATAATCTGGCGCGATTAACCAACTGACCGTCACGGTTTTGCCATCAATGCCGCTGCTAAAATCAAAGGCTTGATCAACCGGTAAAAACTTTTGGTTATTACTCGCAAAGGGGCTTTGCATTGCTTGAGCAGGCAATGCTGCTGCGATGACCAGCAATAACGTAAGAACGACGTTGAGCAGCGGTTTTATCATTTTACGGTATCCTGAACCCACTGCAGATAATCAGGTAAGCCATCGGTAACATTGACACTGATAAGCTCTGGCGAATCGTACGGGTGTGCTTTTAGTATGGCGTCTTTGAGCGGCTCAGACATCTCGTCAGTGGTCTTGATAAGTAGCAACCACTCTTGATCGTGTTGAATCTCGTTATCCCAATGATACACCGAGGTAATGCCCGGGATGATATTAACGCAGGCGGCCAATTGCTGTTCCACGACTGAAGCGGCCAGCTCATTAGCAGATGACTGACTGTCGGTTGTGCAATAGAAGAGTTTGACCATGGAAACACCTGTATCATTGCGTTATTCAATTGAGCAGCAAAATTACCATAAAAAATTTTTATCTGCCCCCTTGATAAGACAAAAATTTCCCCCATTTATTGAGCACAAGGTTTTTAACACGCCCCGAAGGGGTATTTACCACTAACAACATAGGTTGAGGAGTTATCACCAATGAAACTTCGTCCTTTACACGATCGAGTCATTATTAAACGCATCGAAGTCGAAGCAAAATCGGCAGGCGGCATTGTTCTGACTGGTTCTGCGGCAGAAAAATCCACACGCGGTGAAGTTGTCGCTGTAGGGAATGGCCGTATTTTGGATAACGGTGAAGTGCGTGCGCTGGACGTAAAAGCCGGCGACAAGGTTCTGTTCAACGAAGGTTACGGTGTCAAAACCGAGAAAATCGACGGTGAAGAGTACCTGATCATGAGCGAAAGCGACATTTTGGCTATCGAAGAATAAGCCAAACCCTAACGCATAAATCGTTAAACCGTATTTAGAGAGGAAAGCAAACATGGCAGCTAAAGAAGTTAAGTTTGGTAACACAGCGCGTCAAAAAATGCTGAAAGGCGTCAACGTACTGGCTGACGCAGTAAAAGTAACCTTAGGCCCTAAAGGTCGTAACGTTGTTTTAGATAAGTCATTTGGTGCGCCGAACATCACTAAAGATGGTGTATCAGTTGCAAAAGAGATCGAGCTGGAAGATAAGTTCGAAAACATGGGCGCTCAAATGGTTAAAGAAGTAGCGTCTAAAGCAAATGATGAAGCCGGTGATGGTACGACTACTGCAACTGTTCTTGCACAAGCTATCGTTAACGAAGGCTTGAAAGCTGTTGCTGCGGGCATGAACCCAATGGATCTGAAGCGCGGTATCGACAAAGCAGTGATCGCCGCAGTTGAAGAGCTGAAGAAAATTTCTCAACCATGCGCAGACAGCAAAGCGATTGCACAGGTTGGTACTATCTCGGCAAACGCTGACGAGACTATCGGTCAAATCATTGCCGAAGCAATGGACAAAGTGGGTCAGGAAGGCGTTATCACCGTTGAAGAAGGTCAGGCGTTGACTGACGAACTTGATGTGGTCGAAGGTATGCAGTTCGACCGTGGTTACCTGTCTCCTTACTTCATTAACAACCAGGAAAGCGGTTCAGTTGAACTGGATAACCCATTCATCCTGTTGGTTGACAAGAAAATCTCTAACATCCGTGAATTACTGCCGGTATTAGAAGGTGTTTCTAAAGCAGGTAAACCATTGCTGATCATCGCTGAAGATGTTGAAGGCGAAGCGTTGGCTACACTGGTTGTAAACAACATGCGTGGCATTGTTAAAGTTGCAGCCGTTAAAGCGCCTGGTTTCGGTGACCGTCGTAAAGCAATGCTGCAAGACATCGCAGTATTGACAGGTGGTACTGTTGTTTCTGAAGAAATCGGCATGGAGTTGGAGAAAACTCAGCTGGAAGATTTAGGTACAGCGAAGCGCATTGTTATCACTAAAGATAATACCACTGTTGTTGATGGTAACGGCGATGACGCTGCTATTGAAGGCCGCGTAACACAAATTAAACAGCAGATGGAAGAAACCACTTCTGACTACGATCGCGAAAAACTGCAAGAACGTCTGGCTAAGTTAGCTGGTGGTGTTGCAGTCATTAAAGTAGGCGCTGCGACCGAAGTTGAAATGAAAGAGAAGAAAGCACGCGTGGAAGACGCTCTGCACGCAACTCGTGCTGCGGTTGAAGAAGGCGTTGTCCCAGGTGGTGGTGTTGCACTGGTTCGTGCAGCGAGCAAACTGGGTGAACTACGTGGTGACAATGAAGAGCAAAACGTCGGTATTCGTTTAGCACTGCGCGCAATGGAAGCACCACTGCGTCAAATCGCAACCAACGCAGGTGCGGAAGCGTCTGTTGTTGCTAACAATGTTCGTGATGGCGAAGGTAACTACGGTTACAACGCAGGTAACGATACTTATGGCGATATGCTGGAAATGGGTATTTTGGATCCAACCAAAGTAACCCGTTCAGCGTTACAGTTTGCTTCTTCAGTCGGTGCCTTGATGATTACTACTGAAGCTATGATTGCTGACATCCCGCAAGACGATAACGCTGGCGGAATGGGCGGCGACATGGGTGGCATGGGCGGAATGGGCGGCATGATGTGATGCACGCTTAAACGCCTAAAAAGGGAGCCTCAGCCGGCTCCCTTTTTTTATGGAATTTTTTTGCTTTCCCGCACTCTAATGACATATAAGCAAAACGTATGACGGAGGAATAAGCATGCGTATCCGTAGTTTGGTCGTTTTAATGGCACTTTCATTCAGTGCTCTTTCGTTTGCGGGAGAGGCTGAAGTTAAATGGGAAGGTGTTGATAAATACACCGATTTTGAGCCGGCTAATGGCCATGAAGAGCGTTATCAGGAAAAAGTGAAAGAGCAGCTCGCTGAGCATATTCAGACTCTTGCAAAAGAGTTACCAGAGGGACAAAAGCTCACTTTAACGGTAACCGATGTTGACCTAACGGGTCGTTTGGAGCCGACGTTTGGACGTTCAACCTCGAACTATGTGCGGATTGTTCGTGAAATAGACTTTCCGCGTATTCACTTTAATTATCAGCTAACTGACAGCAGTGGGCAGGTGATAAAGGAAGGCCAGGAGAAGTTAAAGAACATGGGCTTTAACTATGACAGCCTGGCTTCAGTAAAACGTCGCAACGATTTGTATTTTGAAGAAGAAATGCTGACTCGATGGTTTAATGAAACCTTACGCGAAAAGAGCTAACCTGCTTGGCGAATAGCCTTCAGCCTCGCTAGAGTTTCTGTCATGAGCTGCAGTTGTTGAACCAGTAGCTGCAGCAACTCTTCATTACTCTGGTCTTGTTTCCAGGCTTCAAAGTTTTCGGTAACTTCATTTAAATAAGGCTGAAACTTATTGCCTTTACTATTAAAAATCGTTTGCTCGGCAAACACGCCCTGAAACTTAGCCTTACCTTGCTGGCGCATGTCATCTAGATACTGATCGGCATCGACGACTTGTCTGTAGAGAATTTGCAGGTGCTCTTGAATTTTCTGTTCAACACTGTCAAAGCTGTCGCTCATGAATCATCCTTCATTATGTTGTTAAGCCATCGGGCATTATGGCTGTTTTACTGGGTTTATTGGCTTGTTCCCGAACGAGCTTAGGAACTAAAAAGCCAGGTAACTTTTGTGTCATGCCTAACCAAAGTTGCTGAGCTTCATTGTCATTCACTTCAAAATGACTGGCGCCCTCAACTTTGTCGAGCTGGTGCAGATAGTAGGGTAACACGTTTGCGCTGAACAGCGTTTCGCTCAAATGACAAAGTGCGTTTGTACTGTCATTAACCCCTCTTAGCAAAACGCTTTGGTTCAGCAGATGTATACCGGCGTTATGCCAATTTTTTAAATTGGCGGCCAACTCGCCAGAAATCTCATTTGCGTGATTTGCATGTATGACTAACACGACTTGCAAGCGGCTTTGGGTAAAAGCAGTTAATAATTCATTCGTTAGTCTGGACGGAATAACGACCGGCAATCGACTGTGAATACGCAGTCTGGTTAGCTGAGGCAGAGCTTCCAGCTCATGCACGAGCTTTTGCAACCGCTCATCCTTAGCCATTAGTGGGTCGCCGCCGCTGAGAATAACTTCGTTAACGTCCGGATTTTGTTTTATGTAGTCTAAGGTTTCATCGATTTGGCGTTGGCTAATGGTTAATTCGTCATACGGGAAATGACGGCGAAAACAATAGCGACAGTTAACGGCACACCCACCTTGTAAAATGAGTAAAACACGCCCGTGGTATTTGTGCAGTAACCCATTAGCAGGTGAGGTCTGCTCGTCTAGCGGATCTTTGCTAAACCCAGGTTCGACGGTAAATTCCTCTGCGAGAGGAAGCACTTGGCGAAGCAACGGGTCATGAGGGTCGCCGACTTTCATTTGCCGCACAAACGGGCGTGGTACCCGCATAGAAAACAATTGTCGAGCTTTTATGTCGTTGGCGTAAGTACTGGCGTTAAGCTGCAAGGCGGAAAGCAAGTCTTCGGGACGAGTATATGACTTTTTTAATTCGTATAGCCAGTCGGCTCTTGGACTGATCGATACTGCATTTTCGCCCATGTGACCTCCCTACGCTCAATAAAGTGCGTATTTTACCTGAAAATAAACTCATTTTGTTTTATTATTGCGCGCAAATAATGATGGCTTAAGCAAGGAAAATGTCGTTATGGCAAATTACAGCACAAGTGAATTCAAAGGCGGTTTAAAAATCATGCAAGACGGCGAGCCGTGCTCGATCGTCGAAAATGAAATGGTTAAGCCGGGTAAAGGCCAAGCGTTTAACCGTGTGAAAATCCGTAAGTTAATTAGCGGAAAAGTAGTAGAAAAAACCTTTAAATCGGGCGAGTCGGTTGAAGGTGCTGATGTTATCGAACTTGAATTGTCTTATTTATACAATGACGGCGAGTTCTGGCACTTCATGAACAATGAAACGTTTGAACAGGTGCCCGCTGACGCTAAGGCTGTTGGCGATGCGGAAAAGTGGTTGGTTGAACAGGATGTTTGTACATTGATTTTGTGGGAAGGTAAACCAATCAGTGTGCAGCCGCCAAACTTTGTTGAACTGGAAATTACCGAAACAGACCCGGGCTTAAAAGGTGATACTGCAGGAACCGGTGGTAAGCCAGCAACGTTGAGTACAGGTGCCGTTGTTCGAGTACCGTTATTCGTACAAATTGGTGAAGTGATAAAAGTGGACACTCGCTCCGGCGAATACGTCTCACGCGTTCAGAAGTAAGCTTGAATAATGAGCTGGCGCCCTGACGCAAGTTGGAGCATGCTGCAGCAGCGGGCTGACCTGTTTAAGTCGGTGCGCCAGTTTTTCGAAAAGCGGGGGGTCACTGAAGTCGATACTCATTTGCTCTCTCAGTATGGTGTTACCGACGTTCATCTAAAAAATCTGTCTACCGAGTTTAGCCAGTCTCTTCCATCCGGTTCACCAACACTGTATTTGCAAACTTCCCCTGAGTTTGCAATGAAACGAATTATTGCCGCTTACCAACAAGATATTTATCAGCTCAGCCATGTTGTTCGTGATGATGAAGTTGGGCGCTTCCACAATCCTGAATTTACGTTGCTTGAGTGGTATCGGGTGGGTTATGACGATACGGCGCTTATTGACGAAGTATCTGAGCTGCTATCAGAAACCTGTGGTGCTCTCCCCTTAGTTAAACGAACATATCAGCAGTGTTTTTTAGATGTTCTGAAGTTGGATCCATTGACTCAGGAAGGTGTCGAAAGCATAAGACAACATCTTGTGAGTTTACCTGCCTTAGCTGATTGGATGAAACGCGAAACGGATGCGTCCACGATACTTCAAGTGGCTTTTTCTGAGTGCATTGAACCGACTTTCTCTGAGAACACGCCACACTGTGTTACCCACTTTCCCGTCGAGCAAGCTGCGCTGGCGCGAATCGATGAATCGGACCCAAGAGTGGCAAAGCGATTTGAGATTTACTATCAAGGTGTCGAGCTGGCGAATGGTTATCACGAATTGACCGATGCAGCCGAACAGAAGCGGCGCTTTCAGAGGGATAACCAGCAGCGCGCTTTGAAATCTCAATTGCAAATGCCGGCTGATGAACGACTTATCGACGCTCTACAGTTCGGATTACCCGACTGTGCCGGTGTCGCGCTGGGTTTTGATAGGCTACTGATGATAAAATCCGGTGTCAGGCACATTAGTGAAGTCCTTCCTTTTACAACGAATAACGCTTAAAAGAACGAAGAGTAACTCTGTCTTAAATCAAAATTTAGATGATCTGTCTTGGATAATGAATTCGTATGTTATAATATAACACGTGAGTTAGATGATTCATTTGAGAAAGACAGAGCAAGGCAGAACCGTTTTATGCAGGCCAACACGCCCGAAAACTTGGACAAAGCAGGAATTTGGATCACCACATTATGTGCTATCCATTGTTTGCTGCTGCCTCTTATTCTGCCATTACTCGCAATGGCGGGCTTAGCCTTTATCGGTGAGGATGCCTTAGAAAATTCAATCCTTGGACTGAGCGTCTTTATCGGACTTTGGTCATTGGTGAGTGGAGCACGCAAGCACGGTAACTGGAATTTATTGCCGCTGTTACTCTTGGGGGCTGCTATTTACTCACAGCGAGACGTGCTTGGACACTGGGGTGAACCGGTTATTATTCTATTTGGCGCAGGCTTGATCATATACGCCCATGTTTCAAACTTACGCCTTATCAAAAAGTTGGCCTTTGCTTCTTCTCGACAACCGCTGTAAAGCTAGTTTGTTTTAACCTCTAGTACCACCCCCGTTTCTACGTGGTCAGTGTATGGAAACTGATCAAACATCGCTGCGGCAGTAACGTCATGAGTTTTAGTTAAATAGTCTAGATTTTCTATTAAAGTTTCCGGGTTACAGGAAATGTAAATAATCCGTGGATATGCCGATACCATCTGCAATGTTTCTGAGTCTAAACCGGCTCTTGGTGGATCAACTAAAACAGTTTGGCAATCAAAACTTTTGATGTCAGCTTCTTCAGCTCGGCGAGATGCTCGTTCCCCGTTTAATGCTTCTGTAAACTCTTCCGCTGACATACGAACAACAGTGACGTTCGTGATGTCATTGAGTTCGGCACTTTTTCGAGCCGAAGCCACTGAGCTTTTGCTGATCTCCGTGGCTAAAACACGTTGAAAATTCTCGGCTAAAGGCAGTGTGAAGTTACCGTTACCACAATACAGCTCCAGTAAGTCGTGATCGTTTTGTCCAATATGTTGTTTAACCCAGCCAATCATAGCCTCGTTAATTTTCGCATTAGGCTGAGTAAAACTATTTTCGGTTTGAATGGACTTATAGACTTTACCGTACACAACGACGTGCTCAATAACGCTGTCATCAAACAGCACTCGTTTTTGCTTACGCGCACGTCCGATAATATTAATATCCGCCAAGTCCTTAAACTCTTCACGTAAAGCTGTGGCCTCCTTTTCCCATTCGTCATCTAGGGGGCGATGATACAGCAAAGAGATAACTGCTTGGTTCGTTGTGGTTGTAAGAAAGTCGACTTGAAAAAGCTTATTCCTAAGTATTGGATTGGGTCTTAGCTTTTCTATTAGCTGTTTCATGAGGCGATTAATTAACTCGCTACCCGGTAAAAATTCGTCCATACGGATCTTTTCCCGGGTTTCCGGATTGAACATGATGTAGTACAAGTCATCGCCCTCATGCCAAACGCGAAACTCGGCACGCATTCTATAGTGCTTTTGGGGTGACTCGAAAGTATCCAGTTGTTGTACCCCAAATTTCGACAACTTCTTTATTAAGCTTTCTTCTTTGCGTCGGAATTGGTCTGGGTAGTTTGCTGTATCAATCTTTTTGTACGTCATAGTATCCGCTGTTGCGTAGGTTTCTTTTATTCCCTCCTATTTTACGCACCGAAACTATTAACTACCAAGTTTTGCTCAGATTTAACGCATAAAATGTTAAGTTCCGATCACATTTGAACGAATACTGAACGGTTGAAAGAGG
>NZ_SDJS01000006.1:0-3624 GCF_004123135.1 Idiomarina sp. 29L
CACACAGTTTGCAGGCTTGATATTGAAAGAGAAGAAACTGGGTCTGTAGCTCAGCTGGTTAGAGCGCACCCCTGATAAGGGTGAGGTCGGCAGTTCAAGTCTGCCCAGACCCACCATTTCTGCGCGATGGCTGCGTTGGAATCCGAGTCGTGTACTGGTGTACACTTCCCCGGCTTCCGCCTTGCCCTCGCTTGAAATCCCCTTATCGGGGGTGGTCGAAAGCCCACAACGGGGCCATAGCTCAGCTGGGAGAGCGCCTGCCTTGCACGCAGGAGGTCAGCGGTTCGATCCCGCTTGGCTCCACCACTTCTTCTCTTGTAACCGTTAGCGTTAAGTGTTCTTAGTTAAGAATATTTACCGGTAACTTAGTGTTACACGCTCTTTAACAACATGGAAAGCTGATTGTAAATAAAGTAAGAAATGCCACTCTACTTGAACAAACCGTAAGGTAGAGGCGTATCGAACTTGTGTACAGCGAGAACAAACAATCTTGGTCATTGTAATCCAGACACCTTCGGGTTGTATGGTTAAGTGACTAAGCGTACACGGTGGATGCCTAGGCAGTTGGAGGCGATGAAGGACGTACTAACTTGCGATAAGCCATGACGAGGCAGTAAGAGCCACTTGAGTCATGGATTTCCGAATGGGGCAACCCACTGAGCTTGCTCAGTATCCGGCACTGAATAAAATAGGTGCCAGGAGGCGAACCCGGAGAACTGAAACATCTAAGTACCCGGAGGAAAAGAAATCAACCGAGATTTCCCTAGTAGCGGCGAGCGAACGGGAAGCAGCCCTTAAGCTTTACATGTGCTAACAGAATCTGTTGGGAAGCAGAGCCATAGACGGTGATAGCCCGGTATGTGAAGGTGCATGAAAAGTGAAAACGAGTAGGTCGGGACACGTGTTATCTTGACTGAATATGGGGGGACCATCCTCCAAGGCTAAATACTCCCAACTGACCGATAGTGAACCAGTACCGTGAGGGAAAGGCGAAAAGAACCCCGGCGAGGGGAGTGAAATAGAACCTGAAACCGTGTACGTACAAGCAGTAGGAGCGGACTTGTTCCGTGACTGCGTACCTTTTGTATAATGGGTCAGCGACTTATATTTTGTAGCAAGGTTAACCGCATAGGGTAGCCGTAGGGAAACCGAGTCTTAACTGGGCGTTGAGTTGCAGGGTATAGACCCGAAACCGGGCGATCTAACCATGAGCAGGTTGAAGATTGAGTAACATCAATTGGAGGACCGAACCCACTAATGTTGAAAAATTAGGGGATGACTTGTGGCTAGGAGTGAAAGGCTAATCAAGCCCGGAGATAGCTGGTTCTCCCCGAAATCTATTTAGGTAGAGCCTCGGACGAATACCATTGGGGGTAGAGCACTGTTTGGGCTAGGGGGTCATCCCGACTTACCAACCCCATGCAAACTCCGAATACCAATGAGTACTATCCGGGAGACACACGGCGGGTGCTAACGTCCGTCGTGGAGAGGGAAACAACCCAGACCGCCAGCTAAGGTCCCAAAGTTATGGCTCAGTGGGAAACGATGTGGGAAGGCACAGACAGCTAGGAGGTTGGCTTAGAAGCAGCCACCCTTTAAAGAAAGCGTAATAGCTCACTAGTCGAGTCGGCCTGCGCGGAAGATGTAACGGGGCTAAGCCATACACCGAAGCTGCGGCAGTAGTTTACTACTGGGTAGGGGAGCGTTCTGTAAGCGGATGAAGGTGGATCGAGAGGTTTGCTGGACGTATCAGAAGTGCGAATGCTGACATGAGTAACGATAATGCGGGTGAAAAACCCGCACGCCGGAAGACCAAGGTTTCCTATCCCATGCTAATCAGGGTAGGGTAAGTCGGCCCCTAAGGCGAGGCGGAAACGCGTAGTCGATGGGAAACAGGTTAATATTCCTGTACCGATGTTCATTGCGATGGGGGGACGGAGAAGGCTAGGCAAGCGCGGCGTTGGTTGTCCGCGTGAAAGTGCGTAGGCTGGTGACTTAGGCAAATCCGGGTCGCTAAGGCTGAGACACGAGACGAGCACCTACGGGTGTGAAGTTGCTGGTGCCCTGCTTCCGGGAAAAGCCTCTAAGCTTCAGATGAACATCGACCGTACCCGAAACCGACACAGGTGGTCAGGTAGAGAATACTAAGGCGCTTGAGAGAACTCGGGTGAAGGAACTAGGCAAAATAGTACCGTAACTTCGGGAGAAGGTACGCCGCTGGTGGTGATTGACTTCGCGTCATAAGCTGCTGGCGGTCGCAGTGACCAGGTGGCTGGGACTGTTTATTAAAAACACAGCACTCTGCTAACTCGAAAGAGGACGTATAGGGTGTGACACCTGCCCGGTGCCGGAAGGTTAATTGATGGGGTTAGCTTAGGCGAAGCTCTTGATCGAAGCCCCGGTAAACGGCGGCCGTAACTATAACGGTCCTAAGGTAGCGAAATTCCTTGTCGGGTAAGTTCCGACCTGCACGAATGGTGTAACCATGGCCACGCTGTCTCCACCCGAGACTCAGTGAAATTGAAATCGCAGTGAAGATGCTGTGTACCCGCGGCTAGACGGAAAGACCCCGTGAACCTTTACTACAGCTTGGCACTGAACATTGAACCTACATGTGTAGGATAGGTGGGAGGCTTAGAAGCACTGGCGCTAGTTGGTGTGGAGCCATCCTTGAAATACCACCCTTGTATGTTTGATGTTCTAACATAGGCCCCTTATCGGGGTTGTGGACAGTGCCTGGTGGGTAGTTTGACTGGGGCGGTCTCCTCCCAAAGAGTAACGGAGGAGCACGAAGGTTGGCTAAGTACGGTCGGACATCGTACGGTTAGTGCAATGGCAGAAGCCAGCTTAACTGCGAGACAGACACGTCGAGCAGATACGAAAGTAGGTCATAGTGATCCGGTGGTTCTGAATGGAAGGGCCATCGCTCAACGGATAAAAGGTACTCCGGGGATAACAGGCTGATACCGCCCAAGAGTTCATATCGACGGCGGTGTTTGGCACCTCGATGTCGGCTCATCACATCCTGGGGCTGAAGTCGGTCCCAAGGGTATGGCTGTTCGCCATTTAAAGTGGTACGCGAGCTGGGTTTAGAACGTCGTGAGACAGTTCGGTCCCTATCTGCCGTGGGCGTTTGAGAGTTGAGAGGAGCTGCTCCTAGTACGAGAGGACCGGAGTGGACGAACCTCTGGTGTTCGGGTTGTCACGCCAGTGGCACTGCCCGGTAGCTATGTTCGGAATCGATAACCGCTGAAAGCATCTAAGCGGGAAGCGAGCCTCGAGATAAGCTCTCACTAGCACTTAGAGTGCTCTGAAGGGTCGTTGAAGACTACGACGTTGATAGGCGGGGTGTGGAAGCGTAGTAATGCGTTGAGCTAACCCGTACTAATTGCCCGTGAGACTTAACCATACAACACCGAAGTTGTTTGAGACGTTACGCACAAGCGAGCGACTCTGCTGTACGGCAAGAGAGTGGCGTTTATTAGGCAATCAGTTTTTTATGTTGTGACAGTTTATGTCTGGCGGCCATAGCGGTGTGGCACCACCTGAATCCATCCCGAACTCAGAAGTGAAACACACCAGCGCCGATGGTAGTGTGGGGTCTCCCCATGTGAGAGTAGGTCA
>NZ_SDJS01000008.1:0-337 GCF_004123135.1 Idiomarina sp. 29L
CCGGACTGGCTGGAAAAAGAAGTTCGAGAGCGAGACACGGAGTGTGTCTATTGCCGCAAAGAATTTACCTCTGTGAAAGTGCTACGGAAGTCTGCGGCGAGCTGGGAGCACATCATTAACGATGCCAGCATCATTACGAGAGAAAATATTGCCTTGTGTTGCTGCGGCTGCAATGCCAGCAAAGGTCAAAAGCAGCTATCCGCATGGTTGCAAACCAAGTATTGCCAAGATCGTGGTATCACTCCGGAAACCGTAGCACCGATCATAAAACAGGCTATTGAGCGTGGCCTGTAAGTCAGCGCTTAACAAGGCGCTTAAGTTCGTTCCCGGCCTGACG